>JAJZPQ010000055.1 GCA_021811085.1 Pseudomonadota bacterium
CGGGTGCACGAAGTTCCGATGGCTCCCTTTGCCACCCCGATCGATGAAACCGGACCTCTCTAGATCGGAGATCAATTCTCGAATTTTGGGCGGCATGCGGTCACGATCCTCATTTGCGGCGCATAACTTAGAGTCGACCGCCGAAAAACGGGGTCTCGATACCCCATTCTGCGCTGCCTCCTGTCATCCTTCAAGCCGATCAATTCGTTACAGGTGCTTGGCACACTAAATGCCAGGACGGATACCCGATTCGCATGGAAACCGAAGGCCGAGCACAATCGCTGCAGCAAGCAGCTGCCAAACCCAGGCTTATGGACTTGGTGCGGGGCGTGCTGCGGCGCAAACACTACAGCATTCGAACGGAGCAAAGCTACGTCGATTGGATCAAGCGCTTTATCCTGTTTCACGGCAAGCGGCATCCGGCGCAAATGGACAAAGCAGACGTGACCGCGTTTCTGACGCATCTGGCGGTGCAGCGCAATGTGGCCGCATCGACCCAGAACCAGGCGCTTTCGGCGGTTCTGTTCTTGTATCGGGACGTCCTCGAAGTGGAGCTGGGCTGGGTCGAGGGCTTCGAGCGGCCCAAGCGTCCGGCGCGGCTTCCTGTGGTGCTCACGCCGGCCGAGGCGCGCGCGGTGCTGGCGCAGCTCGAAGGCACGAAGTGGCTCATGGCAAGTTTGTTGTACGGGTGCGGGTTGCGTTTGATGGAATGCCTGCGGCTCCGCGTGAAGGACGTGGATTTCGGCTATGGCCAGGTCCTGGTTCGCGATGGCAAAGGGGCGAAGGACCGCGTGACCATGTTACCCGCGGCTATAGTCGAGCCGCTTAAGGCGCATTTGGTGAAGGTTCGGACTTTGCACCAACGCGACCTGGAGGCAGGATACGGCGAGGTCTGGTTGCCGCACGCACTGGAACGCAAATACCCGCGGGCGGCCAGAGAATGGGTTTGGCAATATGTATTTCCCTCGCGCAAGCTTTCGACGGACCCACGCAGCGGCGCGGTGCGCCGCCATCATCTGGACGAAGACGTGCTGCAACGGGCGGTAAAGGAAGCATCGCGCAACGCGAACGTGCGCAAGCCGGTCAGTTGCCATGCGTTCCGGCACTCGTTCGCGACACATCTGCTCGAAAACGGCTACGACATACGCACGGTACAGGAACTGCTTGGCCACGCGGACGTGTCGACCACCATGATCTACACGCATGTCATGAACAAAGGCGGACGCGGCGTGAAAAGCCCGCTCGATTGGCCCCCCGGGCAGTCGGACGGCGCGCTTTCGCGCGGCGTCTAGATCAGCCTGCCGAGCAGCGTCAGCGCGAACGACAGCAGGATGGTCGTGGTGAAAGGCAGATAGTAGTCGCGGCCCTTGTAGCGGAAGCTGATGTCGCCCGGCAGGCGCCCGAGCGTGTACTTGCCGAAGCGCGGCGTGAACACGCTCAGCACCGCCACCGCGATGATCAGGGTCAGAATCCACTTCAGCATCGAATCATTGTAAACTCCCCGCCAGCGGAACGGACCAACAGGGGGAAATAAATGATCGATCTCTACACCTGGAAGACGCCCAACGGCCGCAAGGTTTCGGTGATGCTGGAGGAATGCGGCCTCGCCTATAACACGCACGCGATCGACATCGGCCAGGGCGAGCAGTTCACGCCGCAGTTCCTCGCGCTCAACCCGAACGGAAAAATTCCCGCGCTCACCGACCCCGACGGTCCCGACGGCAAGCCGATCACGCTGTTCGAATCGGGTGCGATCCTGGTCTATCTCGCGGGCAAGACCGGCAAGTTCCTGCCCGCTTCCGACCGCGGCAAATACATCGCGCTGCAATGGCTGATGTTCCAGATGGGCGGCATCGGACCGATGTTCGGCCAGGTGCACCATTTCCTGCGCGCGGCGAAGGAATCGCTGCCCTATGCGATCGAGCGCTACAGCAAGGAGAAAGACCGGCTCTACGGCGTGCTCGACAAGCGCCTGGGCGAAGCGGCGTATCTCGCCGGCGAATATTCGATTGCCGACATCGCGACCTATCCCTGGGTCGCGCGGCACGAGTGGCACCGCACCGAGCTCGGCGATTTTCCCAACGTCAAACGCTGGTACGACGCGATCGGCGCGCGCCCCGCGGTGCAGCGCGGCATGGCGGTTCCGGCCTAGCTGCGGGCGATGGGCGGGGCGGCGGACTCCGGCCTGGTGGATCAGCTTGAAATCCTCGAGGCCGCGCCGGGCGCAGGCGGCAGCGGCCGGCCGCTGCTGTTCGTGCATGGCGCATTCGCCGGCGCCTGGTGCTGGTCCAAGCATTTCCTGCCTTATTTCGCCGAACAGGGTTTTCGCGCTTGCGCCGTCAGTCTCTCCGGACACGGCGGCAGTCCCGGGCGCGAGCGCCTGGACTGGCTGTCGATCGCCGATTACGTGCGCGACCTGGAACAGGCGGTGGCCACGGTCGGCGGCGAGCCGGTGCTGATCGGCCATTCCATGGGCGGCTTCGTGCTGCAGAAATATCTCGAGCGCGCGAGCGCGCCGGGCGCGGTGCTCATGGCGTCGGTGCCGCCGCAGGGTCTGCTGTCGGCTTCGATCGCGCTCGCGCTGTCCAATCCGGGCCTGTTCGCGGACCTCAATTCCATGCTGCACCGCGGACGCGCCTCGCTCGCCACGCTGCAGCACGCGCTGTTCGCGAGCCCGGTCGCATTGGACGAATTGCAGGCCTATTACCGTTTGATGCAGCCCGAATCGCAGCGCGCGATGTGGGACATGACGTTTTTCGATCTGCCGCGGCTCGCGCGCGAGCGTTGCCCGCCGCTGCTGGTGCTGGGCGCGGAGAACGACATCCTGGTACCGCCGTCGCAGGTCGAGCAGGCGGCGCAGGCCTACGGCACGCAGGCCGAAATTTTCCCCGCCATGGGGCATGTGATGATGCTGGAGGCGCGCTGGCAGAAAGTGGCGGAGCGCATTATCGAATGGCTGCGCCGTTCGGGTCTGGATCAGACCTAGACGCCGCGACCGCGTCAATGCGGCAGTTGCGTGATGAAGCGCTCAACGCCGTTGAGCAACATTTCGACCGCAATCGCGGTCAGTACGAGTCCCATCAAGCGTTCCATCGCGGTGATGCCGCGCTTGCCGATCCAGCGGCTGATGCGCAGCGCGGAGGTCATCACCAGCACGGAGACCAGCGTCGCGAGGCTGAGCGCCGTCACCCACTCGAACACGCGCTGCGGCTCGCGCGACACCAGCAGCAGTACCGTGGCGAGCGCCGACGGCCCGGCGATGGCGGGGATTGCGAGCGGCACGATGAACGTGCCCTCTTCGCCGGACTCGCTGTGAACGGCCTCGGTATGCGGGAACGCCATGCGCAGCGCGATCAGGAACAGAATCACTCCGCCGGCGATACCGAGTGCATTGTCCGACAGGCGCAGCAAATGCATGAATTTGCCCCCGCCGAACATGAACGCGAGCAGCACCGCGTAGGCAATGGCGCACTCGCGCAGAATTACCCTGTTCCGCGCGCCTGGCTCCACGTTTTTCAACACGGAAATTACCAGCGGCAGGTTGCCGAAGGGATCCATCACCAGGATCAGCAGGATGGTGGCGGAAACGATGTCCAAGGCGAGAGCCTATAGCGCGCCGCGGCGGTCGCCGCTGGCGAAGCCCGTGAGCGGCGCAGCGTAGTCTTTGCCCAGGGCGATGACCTTGAACAGTTCGCCCATTTCCGCGGGCGAGAGCAGCTGCTGCGCTGCACCCGCCTGCGGCGCGTAGGCCATCGCGTTCTCCGGCGGGATGCGCAGCATGATGTCGGTGATGCCGCAGTTGATCAGGAACTGCGCCTGGCCGGTATAGCCCAGCACGGCCAGCCCGGCCTCGCTGCCTGCGCGGGCGACGGCGCTGAAATCGATATGGCTGGTGATGTCCTGCAGCCCGGGCAGGAAGAAAGGGTCGGCGTGCGCGCGGTGGCGGTAGTGGCACATCAGCGTACCTTCGCTGCGCTGCGCATGGTAGTACTCGTGCGCAGGGAAACCGTAGTCTATGAGCAGGATCACGCCGCGCGTCATGGCCTGTGCCAGCGTGCGCACGAAAGCGCAGGCCTGCAGCTGGATTTCGCTGCGGTAGCCCTGCGGCAGCCGCAGCGCCTCGGCCGCCGCGCGCAGCTGCGCTCCGGCCGGCCGCCAGGACCAGACGAAGGCGCCGTCCCGCAGCGCGACTCCGGCTTCCTCCGCACCGGCGGCGCCGGCCCGAACCAGATGCACCGGCATCGCGTCCAGCACTTCGTTGGCGACGATCAGGCCCTGATACAGAGTGGGCAGCCGGTTGAGCCAGATCACCCGTTCGAGCAGCTGCGGCACGCGCTCGGCGAGCAGGTCGCGCTCGCGTTCGCGCAAGTCGGGACTGACTTCGAGGATGTAGTAATTGCGCGGCAGCCGACCCATGCGTTCGAGTTCGGTGAGCAGGGCTGCGGCGAGCGCACCCGAGCCGGCGCCGATTTCCAGGATCTGGTCCATGCCCGATTCCAGCACTTCGGCCACTTGGCGCGCGAGCGTTTGGCCGAACAGCGGCGTCATTTCAGGCGCGGTGGTGAAATCGCCCTCGCGCCCGAGTTTTCTCGCGCCGGCGGTGTAATAGCCGAGTCCCGGCGCATACAGCGCGAGCTCCATGTAGCGCACAAACGGAATCCAGCCGCCGTTCGCGGCGATTGCGTCGCGGATCAGCGCAGCGAGCTTGTCGCTGTGCACTAGGGCTTCGGCCGGCGGGGTGGGCAAATCGGACAGATGGGCGAGCATATGGGGAATAGTGCGCGAATCCGGTAAAATCTTCAAATGGTACCCACGCAGCTGCAGGACAAGACTATCCTCGTTACCGGCGCGGCCAAGCGCGTCGGCGCGGCGATCGTGCGGCGCCTGCACCGGGCGGGAGCGCGGCTCGCGCTGCATTACCATGCTTCGGAACGCGAAGCGCACGCGCTGCAGTCCGAACTCAATTTGCAGCGCGCGCAGTCGGTGATCCTGGTGAGGGCCGATTTGCTGGAAACCGCGGGCCTCGCGGAAATCGTGAAAACTTGCGTCGAGCGTTTCGGCGCGCTGGACGCGCTGGTCAACAACGCCTCGGCGTTCTACCCCACCCCCGTGGGGACCATAAATGCGCGCAACTGGGACGAGCTCGTCGGCACCAATTTGAAAGCGCCGCTGTTCCTGTCCCAGGCGGCGGCGCCGCATTTGAGGAAAAGCGGCGGCTGCATCGTCAACATCACCGACATCCACGCGGAGCGCCCGCTGAAGAACTACGTGGTCTACAGCCTGGCCAAGGCGGGCCTCGCCGGCCTTACCAAATCGCTTGCGCGCGAACTCGGGCCGGAGGTGCGGGTGAACGGGGTCGCCCCCGGCCCGATTGCCTGGCCCGAAGACGGGTCCTTCGACGAGGTGACGCGCCAGCGCGTGATCTCGCACACCCTGTTGAAACGCATCGGCGAGCCCGACGACATCGCGCGCGCGGTGTACTACCTGATTGCAGAAGCGCCGTATGTTACAGGGCAGATCATCGCGGTCGATGGCGGCAGGAGTATGAACCTATGAACGCGCCGGATCACAAGCAGCTGGAAAAACAGCGCTACGAGGCGAACAAGCTGGAAAAGCGCCTGTGCCGCCTTGCCGGGCAGGCGATTGCGGACTTCAACATGATCGAAGCGGGCGATCGCGTCATGGTCTGCCTCTCCGGCGGCAAGGACAGCTACGGTTTGCTCGACGTGCTGCTGAAACTGCGCGCGCGCGCACCGATCGAGTTCGACATCGTCGCGGTCAATCTCGACCAGAAGCATCCGGGCTATCCGGCGGATGTGCTGCCCGCTTACCTCAAATCTTTGGGCATCGAGTTCCTGATCGCGGAGCAGGACACCTATTCGGTGGTGAAGCGCCTGGTCCCCGAAGGCAAGACCATGTGCTCCGTATGCTCACGCCTGCGCCGCGGCGTGCTCTACCGCCTGGCGGGCGAACTCGGCGCGACCCGGATCGCGCTGGGCCATCATCGCGACGACATCCTCGAAACGTTTTTCCTGAACCTGTTCTTCGGCGGCAAGCTGAAAGCCATGCCGCCCAAGCTCGGCTCGGATGACGGCAAGCATGTGGTGATACGACCGCTCGCGTACGTGAAGGAGAAGGACCTCGCGCGCTACGCCGAGGTGCGCGCCTTCCCCATCATTCCCTGCGACTTGTGCGGCTCGCAGGACCAGCTGCAGCGAAAGCAGGTGAAGCAGCTGCTGCGGGCTTGGGAAAAGGAATTCCCGGGGCGGGTCGAAACCGTGTTCAACAGCCTGCAGCGGGTGGTGCCTTCGCATTTGCTCGACCGCAAGCTGTTCGATTTTCCGGCGCTTACGCCCACCGGGGTTGCGGCCGAGGACGGGGACAAAGCCTTTGATGCAGAAGACTTTTCATCGATCGGCGCGCCTCGGCTGAAAATCCGTTCCACCTCAGAATAAATCGAAATCAATCGTATTTTGTCAAATTTAGTTTGTCATGCTAGAATTTTGGCATAAATTGCGCTGAACGATTGGTATCGATTTTCGGCAGCCAGGCCGAAGTGGCCCGGCGCTTGCGCCTGGATCGTGCGGTCGTCAATAACTGGGTCAAGTCCGGTTATGTCCCGGCGCGCTGGGCGATGGAGATCGAGCATGCCACCGAGGGCAAAGTCGCCGCGGTCGAAGTGCTCAACGAAGCCAACGCCAAGAAGCCGGTCAAGGTCAAATCTCGTCCCGACGATCTGTTCGGGTCGCATCTTCCAGGGAGTGACGCCATGAGTGATTTCGCACCAGTCAAACGCATCCATTCGTTCCATCCGCCGCAGCGCACGCTGATGGGCCCCGGCCCGTCGGAGATCAACCCGCGCGTGATGGCGGCGATGAGCCTGCCGGCGATCGGCTATCTCGACCCGGTGTTCGTCGAAATGATGGAAGAGCTGAAGTCGCTGCTGCGCTACGCTTATCAGACCAAGAATGCGCTCACCTTCCCCGTTTCCGGCCCCGGTTCGGTCGGCATGGAGTACTGCTTCGTCAACCTGGTCGCCCCCGGCGACAAAGTCATCGTGTGCAGGAACGGCGTGTTCGGCGGACGCATGATAGAAAACGTGGAGCGCGCCGGCGGTACGCCGATCATCGTCGAGGATACCTGGGGTGAGCCGGTCGACCCGCAAAAGCTCGAAGACGCACTGAAGAAGAACCCGGGCGCGCACCTGGTGGCATTCGTGCACGCCGAGACCTCGACCGGGGTGCAGTCGGACGCGAAGACGCTGGTGGAGATTGCGCACAAGCACAAGGCGCTCGCGATCGTCGATGCCGTGACCTCGCTGGGCGGCACGCCGGTGCTGGTGGACGAATGGAACATCGACGCGGTCTACTCCGCCAGCCAGAAATGCCTGTCGTGCACGCCGGGCCTGTCGCCGGTGTCGTTCAGCGACGCCGTGGTCGAGCACGTCAAGGCGCGCAAGGACAAGATCCATTCCTGGTTCATGGACATGAATCTGCTGCTCGGCTACTGGGGTGCGACCAGCCGCACGTATCATCACACCGCGCCGACCAACAGCCTGTACGCGCTGCACGAAGCCCTGCTGATCATGAAGGAAGAGGGCATCGAGAACGCCTGGGCGCGGCACACGCGCCACCACCTCGCACTGAAAGCGGGCCTCGAAGCCATGGGCCTGAAGTTCCTGGTGAAGGAAGAGGCACAGCTGCCGCAGATGAACGCCGTGCTCATACCCGAGGCGGTAAAGGCGCGCGAAGCCGAGGTGCGCAAGACCCTGCTCACCGAGTTCAACCTCGAAATCGGCGCCGGCCTCGGACCCCTCGCAGGCAAGATCTGGCGCATCGGCCTCATGGGCTATTCGTGCAAGCCGGAGAACGTGATGCTGTGCCTGTCGGCGCTGGGTTCGGTGCTCTCCGACATGGGCCTGCCGATCCACGTCGGCGACGCCGAGGCCGCCGCGCACGGCGCCTACGCGGCGCTGCACGCCAAGGCGGCGCAGCAAAAACAGCAGCAGAAAAAGCGCGTGGCCTGAGGCCGGTCGCCGGGTTTCCGGCCTCAGCGCACAAGACGGCGACCTGCGGGTCGCCGTTTTTTTTCGAGCCGCACCGCGCGGATTGTTGCTAGTATTGGCGCGCTTGAATTCGCACGAAGGAGAAAACATGCATATCGCCAACAGCGTCACCGACCTGATCGGCAACACCCCGCTGGTGCGCATCAACCGGGTCACGCAGGGCTGCGCCGCCGAGGTGGTGGCGAAGCTGGAGTACCAGAATCCGGCGCACAGCGTGAAGGACCGCATCGGCCTCGCGATGATAGAGGCGGCGGAGAAAGCCGGGCGCATCAAGTCCGACACCATCGTGCTCGAACCCACCAGCGGCAACACCGGCATCGGCATCGCGATGGTGTGCGCGGCCAAAGGCTACAAATGCACCATCGTCATGCCCGACACCATGAGCAAGGAGCGGCGCATGCTGCTGCGCGCCTATGGCGCGGAACTGGTGCTGACCCCGGGTGCGGAGCGCATGCCGGGCGCAATCAAGAAGGCCGAAGAGATGGCCGCCGCCGACTCGCGCTACTTCATCCCGCAGCAATTCGAGAATCCGGCGAACGCCGACGTGCACCGGCGCACGACCGCCGAGGAAATCTGGCGCGACACCGACGGCAAGGCGGATTTCCTGATCTCGGGCATAGGCACCGGCGGCACCATCACCGGCGTGGGCGAAATGATCAAGGCGCGCAAGCCTTCGTTCAAGTGCGTCGCGGTCGAGCCCGATGCCTCGCCCGTGCTCTCCGGCGGGCGGGCCGGCCCGCATCCGCTGCAGGGCATAGGCGCGGGTTTCATTCCGAAAATTCTGAACACCGAGATCTACGACGAGATCGTGCGCGTGAAAAACGACGATGCAATGAATCTCGCGCGGCGCATGGCGCGCGAGGAAGGGCTGCTGGTGGGGATTTCCTCCGGCGCCGCGATGTGGGCGGCGCTCGAAGTAGCCAAGCGCGCCGAGAACAAGGGCAAGCTGATCGTGGTGATCATTCCCTCGTTCGGCGAACGCTATCTGTCCACGCCCTTGTTCGCCGGCCTGGCGGACTGACTGCCGGGCTGCAGCAGCCTTCTATTTCAGCTCACGCTTGAACGTTTCTTCGGCGGCTGAGGCAGACATGCCGCGGCAGCGCGCGTTCCACAAATAATCGAACATCGAAGCGCTTAGAGCGCCCTCAATCTGCGGCGGGGGCTTGCCGTCAGGGCCCGCGAGGAAGCGCTTGCCGTTCACCACGCCGCAAACAAGCGTCCCCATTTTGTCCTGAACCAGCTTGAGTCCTTCGAAGGAAAGGCCGGTGCTCGGCCGGTCGAGCGCCTGCGCCACCGCCGCGCGCGCCTCCTGCAGCGCAGATTCCTCGCTTTGCTGTTGCGCCAGCGACAGCGGCGGGCGCAACAGCAGCGCGAGGATCATTGCGCGGGGAACCCAAACGCAAGCGGCTTGCTTCATAAGGTCCGACAAGCTTAAACCCGAGCCTGGCGCGCGCGCCAGCAGGCCCGGGTTGCATCCGCGCGTGCCGCTATTTCGAAGGCATCTGCTGCAGGTAAGCGGCGACGGCCGCCATGTTCTGATCGCTGAGCGAGTGCGTGATCGCCTTCATCGCGACGCCGTCCGGCCTCTCGTTGGTGCGCTGGAACACCGTGAGCTGCTTGATCACGTAGTCGGAGTGCTGATAGGCGACGCGCGGGAATTCGCCATTGCCCTGGCCGTGGTCTCCGTGGCAGGTGCTGCAAGGCGGAACGCCCTTCGCCGGAAGTCCCTTGTCGAAGATATTCTTTCCCTCTGCTACCAGCTTCGGATCGCCCGGCCCGGGGGAGACCGATTTTTGCGCGGCAAAGTAGGCCGCGAGACCCTTGATCTGGTCGTCGGTCAGGCTGCGGCTGATGCCCCACATGTACTCGAAGCCTTCGGGGTCGGCGCGTCTATGATTTCTGAAACCTTTCAATTGCGCCACGATATAGTCTGGCTGCTGTTCGGCCAGCTTGGGAAAGTTCGGCGAAACCGAATTGCCGTCGATGCTGTGGCAATTCGAACATACCTGCGCTGCCAGGGTTTTCGCCGGGGTGCTTGGGCTCGCGAGCGAACGCGAGCGCTCCATCGAGGAACAGCCTGCGCCGATCACGGCCAGCGTCAGCACCAGGGTTAAGGAAATTCGCTTCATCTATTCTGTCTCCAAAAAATCTGACCATCAAATTGGGAACGGCTCAGGGTAAACGCCGTGCAAGGCTGCGCATGCACGGTCGGGCTCTAGTAGGCACCCCAGACGTAAAAGAACAGCGTGTTGTTGTCTTTGGCGTCGCGGCCCAGGCCGTCGTAGTTGCTCGATGCACCATTGAACTTGGAGTAGCTGGTGTATTGCATGCCGACGCGGACATACTGCACCGGCGTCCAGAATGCTTCATAAGTGAAGCCTCTGGTGGCCGGGTTGCCCGACAGGTTGCCGCCGACGCGGGTCGACAGGGCCGTGGCTCCAAGCGCGCCGGTAGGATCGCTGGTGATCAATCCGGTGGTCGGGTCGTAACCCGAAGTCTGGTTCAGGGTATTGGTCGTGCCGGTGAGATTGAAGAATCCCAGGCTCCCGCCGTATTTCGCCTGATAGGTATAGGTGAGTTTGGCGCGCAGCGTGTGGGTCGTGTCGGAGGAGTTCGAATTCGCCAGCCCCATGGTGCCCGCCGCATCTGAGGCGAACGCTGACGGTTGATTGGCTACGGCATTGGAATAGTGAATATCATTCGTCATGTATGCGAGTTGCGCGGTGACCGTATGCGGGTCGAGCAGATACTGATACTGCGCGTCAAAGCCCAGGTTCTTGGTGCGGGCGATGGTGTTCGGATCGGACGTGTCCGTGGGATCGTCGTAAATGTCTGCGGTCATACCGGAAGCGCCGACCATGATGTTGTTCGGGCCCCATTCGCGCGTGTACGCGAGCCGCCAGTAGGGATTCGTGCCCTTGAGTTTGGTCGTGCCGGCGTCGTTGATTCCCGCGCTCAGTATGGAAAAGCCGCGGTTTGCCGTCTGGTATCCGCCAAGTTCGGCATAGAACGTCTTGTTCAGATAGGCGTAGGCGGTAACGCCCGCGACGTTGCCGCCGGAGCCGAAACCGGGGTAGGGCGCATTGCCGTCGACAAATGCGCTGCTGGTGGGGCTGGGCACCGGAACGTATTGCATCCAGGCCGCGGCCGTGTTCCACGGGTCGGAGACGGACGGATTGTTGTTCAATGAAACGCCCACGATCAGGTCGCGGTTTGCGTCGATAAAGCGGTCGGCGTAGCGCAAATCGATATTGTCGGCGTTGGTATGGCCTTTGAATTCTCCGGCCCCCACTCCGTCGGCTGCCACTCCCTGCCCGGCGTAATTGTCGTAAGTGATCTGCGAAAACAGGCCGATGTTCTCGGTGACCTTGCCTGCGATGAACAGGCTTCCCGTCGCAAATATCGGCGCCCCTTGCTTCTGGAAATCCGCCGGCGGATTGTCGCTCTTGCTCGTATTGCTGACCCTGGAAGCGCTGACTACGCCCATCATCGAAAGCGGCAGCGCGCGCTGACCTATGGTGTACCCGGTCATCTTGAACATGCGCCCGTAGGGTGTCAGCTCCGGAAACTGCCCGCCGGCGTGACAGGCGACGCAGTTCTGGCCAGTCTGACGTGCGAACGCAGGCAGGGCCTGTGCTTCGCGCGGCGCCAACGCCAGCAGCAGCGGCGCGAGCGTAGCGGCGGCGAGGACTGCCCTGACGATGACGCCGCGTCGCGTCGACCGCAGCGGTGCGCTCGCGCC
Source organism: Pseudomonadota bacterium (assembly GCA_021811085.1). GTDB lineage: Bacteria > Pseudomonadota > Gammaproteobacteria > Burkholderiales > SG8-39 > 2-12-FULL-64-23. The sequence continues at coordinate 11,808 of JAJZPQ010000055.1, forward strand.
CGATGCGGTTGCCGACGCATTCGCCTGCATCGCCGCTTGTTGGTTTTGTTCCGATCTGTATTCGTTCATTTCCCGATTTCTCCTAGTCATCGATCTGTCCTGGACATTATCGAGAGCGAGCCGGTTCGGACCTATTGGGGTAAGTCCTATTCCGTTTGATCCATATCAAGGGACATCGCTGAGGCGGGTTGCGGTATACCCGCATGCGGCGTGCGCAGTCGCGTTCTGCCTCGCGCGCGCTTGAGCTCGGCGCAGCGCAGAGCAGGGTGAACGGACAACGCTTGCTGTATCGGTTGCGCTAGAGCGCCAGGCGCGCGCGCGCCGCGTCGTACTCGCGGCGCAGACGCTGGACGAGATCGGCGGTGCTGGGAACGTCGTCGATCTGGCCCACGCCCTGGCCCGCGCTCCAGATGTCGCGCCAGGCCTTGCGTGCACCGCCCTCGTCTGAGCCGAAGTTCATCTTGTTCTTGTCCTGCGGCGGAAGGTTATCCGGATCGAGTCCGGTCTGCAGCACGCTGTGCTTGAGGTAGTTGCCGTGGATGCCGGAAAAGAGCGCGGTATAGACGATGTCCTCCGCCGCAGACTTGAGGATCATCTGCTTGTAGTCCTCGCTCGCGTTCGCTTCCTTCACCGCGATGAAGCGCGTACCCAGGTAAGCGAGGTCCGCGCCCATGGCCTGCGCCGCGAGCACCGACGCGCCGTTGGAGATCGCGCCGGCGAGCACGATCGTCTTGTCGAAGAATCTGCGCACCTCCGGCAGCAGCGCGAACGGCGACAGCGTGCCTGCATGCCCGCCTGCGCCGGTGCACACCAGTATCAGGCCGTCTACCCCCGCCTCCGCCGCTTTGCGCGCGTGGCGCACGTTGATCACGTCGTGCAGCACGATGCCGCCATAGCTGTGCGCAGCCGCGATGATTTCGCCTGGCGGGCGCAGGCTGGTGATGATGATCGGCACGTTGAAGCGCACGCAGGTTTCCATATCGTGCATCAAGCGGTCGTTCGACGCGTGCACGATCTGGTTCACTGCAAAAGGCGCGACCTTCTTCTGCGGGTTTGCCGCCTGGTAGGCGGCGAGCTCGCTGGTGATGCGCTCCAGCCACAGCGCGAGCTGCTCCTTCGGCCGCGCGTTCAGCGCCGGAAATGAGCCGACGATGCCGGCCTTGCACTGAGCGATGACGAGCTCCGGCGTGGAGACGATGAACATGGGCGAGCCGATTACGGGGAGGCTCAGCTTGCCGTCGAGAATCGCTGGTAGGGGCATGGCGCGTCCTTAAGCTATAGCCGCAGATAGAATGAGCGCGTATTGTGACCGAATTCCGCGACCGCGGTCATACCGGAATCCGGAATGCGTGGACCGGCCACGAAGAAGGTGTATTCTTCTTCAATCGTGCCGTTGCCGTCGCCGCCATGCCGGAATCCGGAATGCGTGGCCGAATTCGGGCCAATCATTGCGCTCGATCAATGTCGCGACATGGGAAAACCGGTATTTAAGCTGCTTGAGCGTACAGATGCGGTCGGCGCGCCAAAAACGGCGCGGCAAGTCCGATTGCGCCGCAACAGTGGATCGAGCGGCGGCGCGGACGCGGATTGCATGGCACAGGGAGCGAACCCGCGATCCGGGTTCGACCAGACCCTTACAATTTTTCTACACGACAGGAAAGAGGAGTTCTTCATGGCTACCGCCTACAAAATTCTGATCATGGGTGCTTCCTACGGTTCGCTGCTCGGGACCAAACTGGCGGCCGCTGGACATACGGTGAAGCTGGTCTGCCTACCCGCCGAGGCCGACCTGATCAACCAGGAAGGCGCCATCGTGCGCCTGCCGATCAAGGGCCGCGAAGGGCTGATCGAGATCAACTCGAAAAAACTGCCCGGCCAGTTGTCTGCCGGCGGCACCACCGCATTCAATCCGGCCGATTTCGACCTGGTGGCGCTCGCGATGCAGGAACCGCAATACCGTTCGCCCGGCGTGCGCGAGCTGCTCGACGCCGTGGCCAAAGCCAAAGTTCCCTGCATGTCGATCATGAACATACCGCCCCTACCTTACCTTGCACGCATTCCCGGCCTTGATACCGCCGCGTGCAGAGGCTGCTATACCGATCCCGCCGTGTGGGACAGTTTCGACCCCAAACTGATGACGCTGTGCAGCCCCGACCCGCAGGCGTTCCGCCCGCCGGAAGAAAAGGTCAATGTGCTGCAGGTCAGGCTGCCGACCAATTTCAAATCGGCCCGCTTCGACTCGGACGCGCACACTGCCATTCTGCGCCGGCTCGAGGCGGATATCGAAGCGGTCCGCTTCGATACCGGCGCCGGCAAGATCGAATTGCCGGTCAAGCTCAAGGTGCACGATTCCATCTTCGTGCCGATGGCAAAATGGAGCATGCTGCTCGCCGGCAACTATCGCTGCGTGCAGAAGGACGGCATGATTCCGATCAAGGAAGCCGTGCATGCCGACATCGAAGCATCGCGCGCGGTCTACAACTGGGTGGCGAAGCTGTGCATCTCGCTGGGCGCGGACGAGAAGGATCTGGTGCCGTTCGAAAAATACGCCAACGCAGCCCTGTCGCTGGGCAGCCCCTCGTCCGCCGCGCGGGCGCTGGCTGCCGGCGCGCCCAATATAGAGCGGACGGATCGCCTGGTGCAGACCATCGCCGCGCAAAAAGGCATGCGCTCCGAGATGGTCGACCGCACCGTTGCGCTGGTCGACGGCTGGCTGGAAGCCAATCGGCGCAAGGCCTAAGACGGCGGCACTCGCGCAGGCTCAAGCCGGATCGACGCCGATCCGGCTCCTAGAGCCTATTTCTTTCGCGGCGGTTTGTGGTGGCGCAGCTTGTGCGCTTCGCGCTCCAGCGGATCGCGCAAGCGCAACAGCTTCGCCTGTTTCTTGCTGATCAGCGGATAGTGGCGGGCGGCGTCCAGCGCCCAGCCCACGTCCCAGCAACTCTTCTTCTGCGTCACCCAGATCTTCGGATCCAGCCGGCGCATGTCGTAGGCGACCGAATAGCTGCGCAGCGTCTTCTGGTGGCGCTTGTTGCAGTACTCGTGGAAATAGGACATCGCGAGCTCGCGCAGGCTGCGGTAGACCGGATCGCGCCAGCGCAGCACCGGATGATTGGTCTTCGAAATCGCGCCCCAGCAGCCGTTGCGCCGGAACAGCGTCACGATATGATCGTAGTCGCGGCTCGCCTTGAGATCCATCAGCAGCGGCGGCTCGCCGTGCACCCACAGCGCCGCGGCGGCGATCATCGCGCCCTCGATGCACAGCGCGCGGCGCTGGGCCAGAGCCTCGCGCACCGACAGGCAGGTCTCGCCGCCGATTTCGAAGTTCTGCGGAATGGCGTCGAGATAGGCCTGGATTTTTTGCGGCGTGTTAAGCCGCCGGAGTATCGCAAATTCCGCTTTCGTCAGGCCCAGATCCTCGCGGCTGGCAAAGCGCTTTTTTGTCATTATCTCCGCCTTCACGGGCTACCTGCCCTATCTTAGCCCGAGCCGGCGCCGGCGTGTGCATGCCTGGCGCCGGAGTTTACTTGCGAGAGGCGCGCCGGGGTGTTTTTTTCGCCGGTTTTCTGCCTGCCGCCTTCGCCGGCCGCGCAGCCGCTTTTCTTGGCGCAGGTTTGGATGGCGCGATTTTCCTCGCCGCCTGGGCCTGTCCGGCGACCTCCTTTGTCGCGTTGGTACGCAGGGCCGCGGCATAGGCGCTGCGCGCCCAGGGCAGCATTAGTTCCGCGGATTCCATCGCATCCTCCGGCGCGCGGAAAAAACCGAGCGTCGCGCGCTTGCCTTTGCGCGCGTAACCGAACATCTCGCAGCCCGCCTGCTCGAACTCGATGCGGTTCATTTCGTCCGCCTTGAGGTAGAGGGTGTCATCGGACACGATGGCGAACATCAGGCCGTCCAGGAACACGCCATGGCCGCCGAACATGCGGCGCGCCGTAGCGGTGCCGAACGGCCCGAACAATTCCATCACATAATCGACGAAATCGTCGGACATCTTCAGAATCCACCTGTGGTTGAGCTCCTGCGGCGAATTGTAGAGCCTGGTGCCCTTGTCGCCAAGCAGAGCAGGGGCAGGATTTGCCAATACGGGGCCCAGCTGAATAAACTCGGGCCATGAGAAGCACGAATAGATGAGCATGTCGCGCGCTCTGGTGCGCGAGCTCGTGCGCCTGGGCTGGCCGGTGCTCGTCGCGCAGCTGGCTGTGATGGCCAACAGCGTGATCGACACCATCATGGCCGGGCGCTACGGCACGCTGGATCTGGCCGCAGTGGGCATTGGCGCCAGCATCTACGTTTCGGTGTTCGTCACGCTGATGGGGGTGCTGCTCGCGCTCACGCCCATCATTGCGTTCATGTACGGCGCGGGGCACCACGCGGACATCGGCGAAGAGCTGCGCCAGAGCGCCTGGCTCGCCGCAGCGCTCGCGCTGATATCGCTCGCGCTGTTCGCCTATCCCGAGCCGTTCCTCGCGATCGCGAAGCTGGCACCCGCGCTCGAAGCCAAAGTGCGCGCGTATCTGCATGTGCTCGCCTGGTCGGTGCCGGCTTCGCTGCTGTTTCGCGTGTTCTACAGTTTCTCCACCGCGATCTCGCGCCCGCGCACGGTGATGGCGCTGACGCTGGTCGGGCTGGCGCTGAAGGTGCCGTTCAACTGGGTGTTCATGTACGGCAACCTGGGCGCGCCCGAACTCGGCAGCACCGGCTGCGCCGTCGCGACGGCGCTCATCTCCTGGATCGTGTGCGCGCTCGCCTGGGCCTGGTGCTGGTTCGACTCCGGTTACCGGCCCTACCGGGTGTTCGCGCGCTGGTCCTGGCCGAACGCGAAAGCACTGGGCCGTATCCTGTCTTTGGGTCTGCCGATCGGTCTGACGTTCCTCATCGACGTGACCGGTTTCACGTTCATGGCGCTGTTCATCGCGCGCCTGGGCGCGCTGTATTCGGCCGCGCACCAGATTGCCGCCAACCTTGCCGCCCTGTGCTACATGTTGCCGCTAGCGCTCGGCAACGCCGCGAGCGTGGTGGTCGGCCAGTCGCTCGGCGCGCACCGGCCGGCGCGTGCGCGCGCCGCCGGCCTCACCGGCATCGCGCTGGCGCTCGCCTGCGCCGCGGTCACGGGTGCGTGCCTTTACGGGTTTGCCGGCGGCATCGCCGGCCTGTATACGGCGGACGCCGAACTGCGCCGCGTCGCCGCGGGGTTGATCGCCTTTGTCGCCGTGTATCACCAGTTCGACGCGGTGCAGGCGGTGGCGGTCAACGTGCTGCGCGGCTACAAGCGCGCGGTGGTGCCGATGCTGATTTATGCCGTCGCGCTGTGGGGCGTGGGCCTGGGCGGCGGCTACCTGCTTGGCCTCACGCACATCGATCTTGCCTGGCCGGGGCTCTCCGCCCTCGGACTATCGCCGCCTATGGGCGCGCCCGGCTTCTGGCTCGCTGCGATCGCGAGCCTGGCGCTCGCGAGCAGCCTGGTGACGGCCTATTTCCTGCGCGTAAGCCGCGCGGCGCAGAGTCCAACCCCGGCTAGTGCCTGAGCGCCAGCGCGCCGCGCGCTCAGATCAGCGAATGCCACAACGCGTAGAACATGGCCGCGACCGCGAGCGCCATGATGATGGTGGCGAGCCAGCCCAGGATTTTGAGCTGGCGCTTGATGGTGAAGCGCCCCATGATCTCGGTCCGCACCGCCATCAGCATCATCACCGCCATGATCGGCACCGAGATTACGCCATTGATCACGGCGCTCCAGATCAGCGCCCGGACCGGGGGGATGCTGGTGAAATTGAGCGCCACCCCGACCAGCGTCGCCACGGTCAGTATGGCGTAAAAGCCGCGCGCTTCGGCCAGGCGCAGCCCCAGGCCGATCGGCCAGCGGAACGACTCGGCCACCGCGTAGGCCGCCGATCCGGCGAGCACGGGCACGGCCAGCATGCCGGTACCGATGATGCCCGAGGCGAACAGCGCGAACGCGAAATCGCCGGAAATCGGGCGCAGCGCCTCGGCCGCCTGCGCCGAACTCTGGATATCGGTGATGCCGTGCACGTTGAGCGTCGCCGCAGCGGTCAGCATGATGAAGAAAGCGACGGTGTTCGAAAAGATCATACCTACATAGGTGTCGATCTTGATCCGATTCAGGTGCGCCCGCGCCTGCTCCGGTGCCTCGCGCAAAGGCTCCTCGCCCGGTCCGGCGCGCTGCTCTTCCACTTCCTGCGAAGCCTGCCAGAAGAACAGATAGGGGCTGATGGTGGTGCCGAATACCGCCACCAGCGTGAGCAGGTAGTCGGTGTTGAATTCGACCGGCGGCAGCAAGGTGTGCCGCAGCACCTCGCCCCAGGGCACGTGCACCACAAAAGCAGTGGCGACATAGGCGAACAGCGTCAAAGTCAGCCACTTCAGGATCGGTGCGTAGCGCGGGAACGGAATGAAAATCTGCAGCCCCAGCGATACCATCGCGAAAGCGACGATGGCGAGGTGCGATTTTCCGCCGATGAGCAGGCCCAGGGCCGCGGCCATCGCGCCCAGATCGACCGCGATATTGATGGTGTTCGCGACGAGCAGCAGTCCGACGATGCTATGCAGCAGCCAAGGCGGATAGTGTTCGCGGAGGTTGGCCGCGAGCCCGTGGCCGGTGACCCGGCCGATGCGCGCGCTGACGATCTGGATGCCGATCATGAGCGGCAGCGTGAGCCATATCGACCAAAGCATGCCGAAGCCGAACTGCGCGCCGGCCTGGGAATAGGTCGCTATGCCGCTGGGATCGTCATCGGCGGCGCCCGTGACCAGGCCGGGCCCCAGCCGCTTCAGCAGCGGGGCGGCGGGCAGCGGGACTGCAGGCTGGCGGGACGCGCGTGCGGATTTCATAAGCTGGTTAAGCGATTACAGCGGCGGCTGCGGCACCCGGCAGGGCGCGGCGGCGCGCAGTCTAGCGCATTCTGCGCGCATTGCCCAGAAAAAACGCCGGTTTTTGCGGAAAAACCGATGCCAGGGCGGCAGCGGGCTTCCGTTAGAACCCGTTGCAAAATGAATTTTGCAACGGCCCGATCTGGGGGAGCATGAGGGGAAGTATCCCCTCATATTGCAACAGACTCTTACAGCCAGCGCTGCATCGAATAGCCGCCGATGAGCGGCCGCTGCATCGCGGCCCTGAACATCTGCCGCCCCCACTTGAATTCCTTGTACAGCACGATGAAGCGCCACAGGTCGCGCAATACCTTGGCGCGGTCGCGCCAGGGCAGTTGCATCAGGGCGGCCGGGAAGTCGGCTTCGTGCGGCCGCTCGAACGCGATTTTCAGCGGGTTCCACTGGTCCGAGGTGCGGCGCACTTCGGAGGCGATCATGCGCCGGTACATTTCCTGCACCGGCCGGTTGCGCGCGCGCGCCTCCACCACCGCTTCACCGCTGATCGCGCCCGAGTGCAGGGCGCAGCTCATGCCTTCGCCTATCATGTTGAGGAAGCCCGCGGCCTGGCCGGTGATCAGCACATTGCCTTTGCCGAACACGTAGCGGTTGATCAGCGACGGCCCGAAGTTCTCGCCGCAGCCCTCGTCCTCGGTGTGCGGCTGCAAGCGCACGCCGTGCTTGTCCCTGAGGTAATTGACCACGTTCTCGTGCTTCTTGGCGAAATTGTCGCCGCGCTTGAAGCCGACGCCGACGATCTGCCGTCCGTCGCGCGCATGGCTCCAGGTGTAATGCCCCAGGCCGGGATGGAACCAGAAATGGAAGTAGTCCGGATCCAGCGGACAGTCGATGATGTCGTGGAATTTTTGTCCGACGAAAAACCAGGGTATCGATTGCGGGTAATCCGGGTAGATCGAGCGTATCACCAGGGAGCTCGGACCGTCCGCGCCGATCACCTGGCGCGCGCGGTATTCGACCGGCTCGCCCTGGCGCCGGGCGTGGACCAGCACGTGATCGCCGTGATCTTCCAGCCCGGCAAACGAAGTCCGGTCGTGCACTTCGGCGCCGCTCCTCTTGATCGCCCAGTAATCCGAGTACTTGCGGTGCAGGTGCGGCGTGCTGCCGCCGAAAAAATCCATCGGCAGCGAGACCATGCTGGGGAAATGAAAGGTCACGCCGCGGCAGGAGGTCGGCTCGTGCAGCGCTTCGCGCGGCAGCGGGCCGAAGTTCTCCAGCAGGAAGCGATGGCCGCGCGGCGACAGGATGCCGCTGCAGATTTTGTGCCGCGGGAGTTCCTTCCTCTCCAGCACAATGGTTTCCAGGCCGGCGTCCACCAGGCGCTTGGCCGCGGCGGCGGCCGACAGGCTGGCACCAACTATGATTACGTCAACCGAGCGCATCGATATTTGCCTTGATCATGTGGTTCCATCATCCACCAATTCCGCCAGGTGCACCACCGGCAGCTTGCTCACTTGCGCAATCGCGGCACCGTCTTGCGGGTCCTCGACTACGATGCGCGCGGCATTTCGCCCCTGCAGCAGCCAGCGCGCCTGCACGCTGTCGTCGTCCGGCTCGAGTTCGAGCCGTTGCGCCAGGCTGTGCGCGGCCGCGGGTACGGCGATGCGCTGCAAATCGAGATTGAAGCTGCAGCCGACGGCCGAGCGCAGGCCGTCATAATACTTCACCAGGCGCTGATAATCGGCGTGATAGGCGCGCGCTTCGATCAGGTACAGATCGCTCGCGCGCAGCGCGCCGCGCACGGCGGCTACCTGGCTCAGGGCCACTCCCAGGCTGAGAATGTTCGATCGCGGCAGCCATTGATGCGCGTGGCGCAGCAGCAGGCCGTCGGCCAAGATCAATTTTTTCGCCCGGCGCAAGCCTTGCAGAAAGCGTTCCATGCGCTGTTGCGGAACCGGCACCCCCGCTTCCAGCGCCAGTGCGATATCCGCGCCATCGTCCGCGGCGACCGCGACGCCGCCGAGCAGCGCACTCGCCCGCGCCAGTGTGGCCGGGCGATCGCGCAGCGCCCGGCCCGGCAGCAGGATGGCAGCCGCAGCGGGCGGCGGCGCGGGAGGCCGCTCGGTCCGCTCAATCAGGCGCGCGCGCAGCCGCGGCGCGGCGTCCGGCTGATTCAGCTGGCGGCGCAGATCCAGGGTCATGGCGACCAGATCGATATCCTCGGGGCACACCGGATTGCAGGCCGCGCACAGGGTGCAGCTTTGCACCGAGGCAGCGATATCCGCAGCCGCAGCGCCGTATTGCAGCGCTTTGGCGCGTCCGAGCGGAGTGAGCGCGAGCTCGTGCGTGCGGCGCCAGACCGGGCACACCAGCAGGCACAGGCTGCAGCCGCTGCAGTCGGCGAAATCCTTGTGCGCGCTGCGCGCACTGTGGGCAAAGCCGAGCATGCCTAGAAGATCACGTGCCGGTTGAGGATCATCGCCGGGTCGGCGGCCCGTTTCAGCGCCAGCTGCCGATCGACCAGTTCGTCGCCGAACACGCGCCGGATATACCCTTTCATCATGCCGCCGAAACGATAGTAGCTCGCGCCCAGCTCCACGCCGAGGTCGTAGATCTCGTTCTTGAACGCCTGCAGATAATCGCGGCTGTACACCCCGTCGTCCAGCATCGGCTCGAATTCGCAGCCGTAGGCCCAACCTTGGGCATCGGGCGGGACACAGGACATTTCATAATGCGCCCGGTGCTCCGGGCGCAGTTTGATGCCGACCAGGTACAGCGTGTAGTGCGGGAAATACTTGCGGCAGACGGCGTTGCCGCGCTCGACCGCCTCGACGAATTTTTCGGCCGAGGTCGCGAGATCCGGAATCACCATCTGCCGGCTGCCCCAGAACTTCCACACCGCGCGCGAGAACACGACGCTGCGGTCGAACATCGCGCCGTCACGCATGTATTCGGAGCGCTGCAGTTCCGGAAACAGCTCGCGCTTGCGCTGCAGCAGATACCAGGCTTGGCCAAGCTTCCACGGGCGCAGCGCGTAGTGCGCCAGCGTGCGCAGGCCGAATCCGAGTTCACCGTAGCCGCGCAGCTGTCCGTGCCAGTTCGCCATGAACGCCGCTTCGCGCTCGACCGAGTCGAAGGCGACCAGCACGTTGACCGCGCAGTCCATGATGGTGAGGATGCCGGAGTAGTCGCTCGCATCGTTGCGGTCGAGCAGCTGCAGGTCCTCGATCGCGGTGGCGAGGCAGGCATAGTAAAAATAATGCATGCGCAAGGGCGTATAGCGGCGTATGCGCAGCGTCGCCTCGGTGATCACGCCGAACTGGCCATAGCCGAGGATCACGCGCTGGAACAGCTCGGCGTTGTGCGTGTCGGAGCATTCGACCATGTCGCCGGCAGGGGTCACGACCTGCAGCGCGAGCGCCTGGTCGGCGCTGCAGCCCAGGCGCGCCGAATTGACGTCGATGCCGCCCACGCCCAGCGTGCCGCCGACAGACGAGGTGAGGTTGAGCGGCGCCGACAGATAATCCAGGCCCTGGCGGCGCAGTTCCTCGGCCAGGCTGTGCCAGAAAATCCCGGCCTCGGTGCGCACCGTCAGCGCTGCGGCGTCGATCGCGAGCACGCGGCTCATGCCGCTCATGTCGAGCAGCACGCCGCCGAAAGCGACCGACTCGCCCTCGGTGGTCAGGCCGCCGCCGCAAACCGTGACCGGAACGCGATACTGTTGCGCCATGCGCAGCAGCAGCGCGATTTGTTCGGCGCTGCGCGCCGTCACGACGCCGTGCGCCATGCCGTAGGCGGTGCCGCCGGCGTCGGTGGCGAACGGCGCGCGCGCAGCCGTCGTTTCCTGTGCTTCGATACCCTGCGCGCGCAGCGCCGCGGAGAACTCCGGCCAGTTGGCGCCATCCCAGCGCGCCGGGTTGGTCTGCTGGCGCTTGATGCCCTGCAGCGCGTCGGGCGCGACATGGCAGGGGCCGACGGTGCCGGGCTCGACTAGCGGGATATGCACGCAGCGTCCCGCATCAGATTTTCGGACTTACAGCCCGAGCCGCTGCCATATCGTAGAAACCAGTCCGGCCTGGTTCATGGTGTAGAAGTGCAGTCCGGGTGCGCCCTGCGACAGCAGGCGGTCGCAGAGCTCGGTGACCACGTCCAGGCCGAAGCTGCGGATCGAGGCGACGTCGTCGGCGTAGCTTTGCAGGCGCAGGCGCAGCCAGCGCGGGATCTCCGCGCCGCAGGCATCCGAAAAGCGCGCGAGCTGCGAGAAATTCGCGATCGGCATGATGCCGGGCACGATAGGCAGGGTTATACCCAGGACTTCGCAATCGTCGATGAAGCGGAAATAGGCGTCGGCATTGAAAAAATACTGGGTGATCGCCGCATTCGCGCCCGCCTCCACCTTGCGCTTGAAGGCGCGCAGGTCGTCCTGGGCCGAGCGCGCCTGCGGGTGGAATTCCGGATAGCAGGCGACTTCGATGTGAAAATGATCGCCGCTGGTCTCCCGGATGAACTGCACCAGCTCGTTGGCGTAACGCAGTTCGCCCGCGCCGGCCGAACCCGAAGGCAGGTCGCCGCGCAGCGCGACGATATGACGCAAGCCGTGCGAGCGGTACAACTCCAGCGTGGCAGCGAGATCGGCGCGCGTCGAGCCGACGCAGGACAGATGCGGCGCGGCGTTGCCGCCGTCCTTCTGGATTTCGAGCACCGCTTCCAGCGTGCGGTCGCGCGTGGAGCCGCCGGCGCCGTAGGTGACGGAAAAGAATCTGGGCTTGAGCTGGATCAGCTGCCTCCAGGTCGCGCGCAGCTTGTCCATGCCCTCCGGCGTCTTCGGCGGAAAGAACTCGAAGCTGAACGTCCGGGGATGTTTTTTCTGTGATTCCATGGCGGGGAAGCGGGAGGGTGCGCGGCGCGTCCCTCCCGCTCGTCCTCAGTAGCGGTACGCGTCCGATTTGTACGGACCGTTCTTGCTTACGCCGATATAGGCTGCCTGCTCGTCGTTGAGCTCGGTGAGCATCGCGTTGAGTTTCTTCAACTGCAGCCGCGCGACCTTTTCGTCGAGGTGCTTGGGCAGCACGTACACGCCGATCGGGTATTTGCCCGAGCCTTTTTGAGCTTCGGTCCAGAGTTCGATCTGCGCCAGCACCTGATTGGCGAAGGAGGAGGACATCACGTAGGAGGGATGCCCCGTGCCGCAGCCAAGGTTCACCAAGCGGCCTTTCGCCAGCAGGATGATGCGCTTGCCGTCGGGGAAAATGACGTGGTCCACTTGCGGCTTGATTTCTTCCCACTTGTACTGATGCAGGCTGGCGACATCGATCTCGGAGTCGAAGTGCCCAATGTTGCATACGATCGCCTGGTCTTTCATTTTCTGCATGTGCGGCAGCGCGATCACATTGACGTTGCCGGTGGCGGTGACGAATATGTCGGCCTTGTCCGCGGCGTAGTCCATGGTGACCACGCGGTAGCCTTCCATGGCCGCCTGCAGCGCGCAGATCGGGTCGATCTCGGTGACCCACACCTGTGCCGACAGTGCACGCATCGCCTGGGCGCAGCCTTTGCCCACGTCGCCGTAGCCGCATACCAGCGCGATCTTGCCTGCGATCATCACGTCGGTGGCGCGTTTGATGCCGTCGACCAGGGATTCGCGGCAGCCGTACAGGTTGTCGAATTTCGACTTGGTTACGGAATCGTTGACGTTGATTGCCGGAAAGGCAAGCTTGCCCTCCTTGGCCATCTGATACAGGCGGTGTACGCCGGTGGTGGTTTCCTCGGTCACGCCTTTGATTGCGGCGAGGCGCTTCGCGTACCAGCCGGGTTGCGCGGCAAGGCGCTTCTTGATCGAGGCATATAGCGCGGTCTCTTCCTCATTCGTCGGTTTGGCCACGAGCGAGGCATCCTTCTCGGCGCGCGCCCCCAGATGCAGCAGCAGGGTGGCGTCGCCGCCATCGTCGAGGATCATGTTCGGCGTGCCGTTGTCCGACCATTCGAAAATGCGGTGGGTGAATTCCCAGTACTCGTCCAGGGACTCGCCCTTGTAGGCGAATACCGGTATGCCGTCGGCGGCGATGGCGGCGGCGGCATGGTCCTGAGTGGAATAGATGTTGCAGGAAGCCCAGCGCACATCCGCGCCCAGCGCCTTGAGCGTCTCGATCAGCACTGCGGTCTGGATGGTCATGTGCAGCGAGCCGGCGATGCGCGCGCCCTTGAGCGGCTGTTTCGCGGCGTATTCCTCGCGGATCGCCATCAGGCCCGGCATCTCGGTCTCGGCGATGCGGATTTCCTTGCGCCCCCAGTCGGCCAGCGACAGGTCGGCTACTTTGCAGTCGGTGAAGCTCTTGCTTTGCGCTACGGCGTTCATCACGCGCTCCTTTCGTTTTAGAAAAAAGTTCGCGAGCGCCGTTGCAGTTGTGAGCACCTCGAGCCTGGCAGGTTGGGAAACCCGTCGCAACGCTCCTCGAGGGAGGCGAATTTTACCTCAATTGCGGCGCCGGGCGCTACCCTACTCCCCGGCCGCGGTCGCCGATCAGGTAATCGCCCGAAGAGCCGCG
>JAJZPQ010000135.1 GCA_021811085.1 Pseudomonadota bacterium
CAATACTCTCAAAGTCATCAACTAAGGTTCTCCCCCAAAAGGGATTTCCTACGTCACTGACTAAATCATATGTGTGAGTACCAAAGTGTATCTATGCGAGTCAGCACCCAGTCAGCTATCCCGCACTTACGCACAGAACATCCGCCCAGGTACCTTCACACCACACCCAGCACCCACACCTATCGGCTGTAAATTTTTAAAGAGCACACCAGCGGCCCGAAGGCCAACCAGCAAAGAGGCGGGATTATACAGTGCCGGCGAACGCGGTCAAGCGATTTGCCGGAATATTTTTAAAAAGCGCGACGAATGCCTCTGCTCAAACGACGGTGATGCGCGCAAATTTGCGCTTGCCCACCTGCGCCACCGCGACCGTGCCCTTTGCCAGCTTGAGGCCGCGATCGCTGACGCGCTCGCCGTCGAGTTTGACGCCGCCTTGTTCGATCATGCGCAGCGCCTCGGACGTGCTCGCCGTCAGCTGCGCTTGCTTCAGTGCCTGCACCAGCGGCAGCCCTCCCTCTGCAGCGGCAACCTGCACTTCCGGCAAATCCTCGGGCAGCGCGCCCTGGCGAAAGCGCGCTTCGAAATCGGCAAGCGCACGCGTTGCCGCCGCCCGGTCATGGAAGCGCGCGACTATCTCCTGCGCGAACGCCACCTTGATATCGCGCGGATTGCGCCCGCCGGCGACTTCGCGCTTCCATCGCTCCATGGTTTCGATCGACTCGAACGACAGCAATTCGATGTAGCGCCACATAAGTTCGTCCGAGATCGACATCAGCTTGCCGAAGATGTCTTCGGCCTTCTCGTTGATGCCGACATAGTTGCCGAGGGATTTCGACATCTTGTTGACGCCGTCCAAGCCCTCGAGCAGCGGCATGGTGAGGATGCACTGCGGTGCCTGGCCGTAGTGCTTCTGCAATTCGCGCCCGACGAGCAGATTGAATTTCTGGTCGGTGCCGCCAAGCTCGATGTCGGCGCGCATCGCCACCGAGTCGTAGCCTTGCATCAGCGGATACAGGAATTCGTGAATCGCAATCGGCTGATTCGCCCGGTAGCGTTTGCCGAAATCGTCGCGCTCGAGCATGCGCGCGACGGTGGAGGTGGCCGCAAGCTTGATCATGCCCGCGGCGCCAAGCGCATTGCCCCATTCCGAATTGAAACAAACCTCCGTTTTCTCGGCGTCGAGAATCTTGAAAACCTGCGCCTTATAGGTGACCGCGTTGGCCTCGATCTCCTCGCGCGTAAGCGGCGGCCGCGTTACATTTTTACCGGTGGGATCGCCGATCAAACCGGTGAAGTCGCCGATCAGGAACATGACGTGATGCCCCAATTCCTGGAACTGGCGCATCTTGTTGATCAGCACCGTGTGGCCGAGGTGCAGGTCCGGCGCAGTCGGATCGAAGCCGGTCTTGACGCGCAGCGGCCTGCCGGACTTCAGCTTTTCCGCCAACTCCTCCTCCACCAGCAGCTCGCCGCAGCCGCGTTTAATGACCTGCGTCGCGGATTCAATTGCATTACTTTTCATTGCGTTCCGTATCTGGCACAGCGGAAAAAGCCTGTGCTACACTTGCGGCGGACAAAAAAAGCCCGACCGGATGAATAAATTAGAGACGCAAATTTTAGCGCACTTCGGCAGCCTGCGAGAATCGAAACTGCGCCTGCGCTGGATCGTCACCCTGTGCAGCCTGCCTTTTCTCGGCATGGTTGCCGCTTTCGGCACCGCCCCCGATACCGATTATTCTTTCGTCCCCACGAGAACGGTGGTGGAAAGCCTTGCGCTTGCGCCTGCCGAACAGTCCGCGGACAGCGACGAGATATTTTGGCGCGAAGAACGCTTCGGCCGCGGCGACACCGTTTCCGACCTGCTCGCCCGCCTGGGCGTGAACGACGAGGAAGCGCGCAGCCTTCTGCAGCACATCAAACCTGGCCGCTCGCTGCAGTTGCTGCGCCCGGGCACGACGGTACAGGCGCGCACGACGGACGACGGCGCCCTGCTCGCGCTGCGCTATATCACCGACAAGGGCCGGCTGATCGGATTCGACAAGCAGGGCGCGGGATTCAAGTCGATCGATCAACAACTCCAGCTTACGCCGCAGCAGCAAATGAAGTCCGGCGAAATACGCAGTTCGCTTTTCGCCGCCACCGACGCGGCCGGCCTCTCCGATAACGTCGCCACCCAGCTCGCCGATGTTTTTGGCGGCGACATCGATTTCCACCGGGATTTGCGCCGCGGCGACAAATTTACCGTAGTGTACGAGATGTACTACGATCATGGACGCCCGATCAAATCCGGGCGCCTGCTCGCCGCCGAATTCATCAACCAGGGCAAAAGCTACCGCGCGATCTGGTTCCAGGACGCCGAAGGCAAGGGCGGCTATTACACTCCGGACGGAAAGAATCTGCGCAAGGAGTTCCTGCGCTCGCCGCTGGAATTTTCCCGCATCAGCTCCGGCTTCGCCATGCGCTATCACCCTATTCTGCATCAATGGCGCGCGCACAAAGGCATCGATTACGCGGCGCCGGTCGGTACCCACGTCAAAGCCACCGCGGACGGCGTAGTCGAGTTTGTCGGCTGGGAGAACGGCTACGGCAAAGTCGTTACGCTGCGGCACCAAGGCGGCTTCAGCACACGTTACGCTCACCTCAGCAGTTTCGAACCCGGCCTGCACAAGGGCGAGCGCGTGCATCAGGGCGACGTGATCGGTCGTGTCGGCCAGACCGGCTGGGCGACAGGACCGCATCTGCATTACGAATTCCGCGTCAACAATGAGGTGCGCAACCCGCTCACCGTGGCACTGCCCGCTGCACGGCCGATTCCGGCGCGCGAAATGACCGCGTTCAATAGCGTGTCTGGGCCACTGGCGACCGAACTGAATCTGCTGCGCAATACCAATCTGGCGCTGATCGAGTAATTCACATTTCGACATGAGGGGACACGCCCTCTCGCGCTTGCCTAAATCAGAGGCCATTTCGAGAATCCTGAAATGGCCCCCAGCGGACTCGTAGCGTGGCTGCGCGCGAGCTGTTCATAGGTTTGATGTCGGGCACCAGCCTGGACGGCGTGGACGCCGCGCTGGTCGAATTCGCCGGGTCAGCCCCTGCGCTGATCGATACCGCCTATCTCCCTCTTCCATGGCCGCTCAAGGCGGAATTGCACGCGCTGCAGGCCCCGGGGCCGAACGAACTGGATCGCGCCGCAAGAGCCGGCAACGAACTCGCGCGCCTGTACGCAGACGCGGCGCTGATGCTGCTCAGGCAGACCGGCATTGCACCTGCGGCGATACGCGCCTGCGGTTGCCACGGGCAAACCATACGCCATCGACCCGACGCCGGCTATACCTGGCAAATCGGCAATCCCGCGCTGCTGGCCGAGCTCGCCGGCATGCGCGTCGTCGCGGATTTCCGCAGCCGCGACATCGCCGCCGGCGGGCAAGGTGCACCGTTGGTACCGGCGTTTCACGCCGCCGCATTTGGCTCGGCAGCGAAGCATCGCGTCATCGTCAATATCGGTGGCATCGCCAACCTGACCGACCTGCCGCCGCGCGGCACGGTCACGGGCTTCGATACCGGACCGGGCAACGTTCTTCTCGATCTGTGGATCCAGCGGCAGCTGGGCGAAGAGCATGATCGCTCAGGCGCATGGGGGCAGGGCGGGACTGTGCTCGCAGAGTTGTTGGCGGCAATGCTGGCTGAGCCGTATTTCACGCGGCGTCCACCCAAGAGCTGCGGCAGAGATCTGTTCAATGCCGCTTGGCTGGACAAATTTTCCCTGCGAGGCGCGGCAGCGCAGGACGTCCAGGCCACGCTCGCCGAGCTCAGCGCGCGCACGATCGCCGCTGCCGTGGACCGGTATTGCGCGCAAGCCGATGAACTCTACGTCTGCGGCGGCGGCGCACACAATTTGGACCTGCTCGAGCGCCTGCGCCGTAGCCTGCCGCAACGCCGCATCGAGACAACGCTCGCGCTGGGGATGGACCCTGATTGGGTAGAGGCGATCGCCTTCGCCTGGCTGGCCAAACAGACCCTGGACGGCCATCCGGGCAACCTGCCGGCGGTAACCGGCGCAGGTGGCGAGCGCGTGCTGGGCGCTATATATCCGGCTGGAGCGATGGCCTGACCGGCCGTGCGCGAACTGTAAAAAAAAACGGGAGCCGCAGCTCCCGTTCGACATCCTGATTGTGCGCCCTTAGGCGGAAAAAGACGAGCCGCAGCCGCAAGTGCTGGTCGCGTTCGGATTCTTGATCACGAACTGCGCGCCCTCAAGCCCCTCCTGATAATCGATTTCCGCGCCGACCAGGTATTGGTAGCTCATGGCATCGATCAGCAGCGTGACACCGTTCTTCTCCATCGCGGTGTCGTCCTCATTCTTGATTTCATCGAAGGTAAAGCCATACTGGAAACCAGAACAGCCGCCGCCGCTCACGAATACCCGCAGCTTGAGCTCGCTGTTGCCCTCTTCCTCGATCAATTCCTTCACCTTGTTCGCCGCAT
>JAJZPQ010000009.1:0-30810 GCA_021811085.1 Pseudomonadota bacterium
CGCAACTCTATCCGACGGCGTGCGCGAAGTCGCAACGACGCCCAGGTCATAGGCCTTGCGCTCAAGGCTCGGAATGAGATCGCTCGTGCGATCGAACAGAATGACGCAGATGACGACGGCGACGCCCAGGAACCAGTCCGTCTTCCAGAATCCGGCTTTTGCCATGCCCGCCCCCTGCGCAGCTGATTTTCTTCCGCTAACGCCAGGCTTTCCGCCCGGTGGCAAAGACATTTTACGACAATAGCCCCGGCACCTGTATCATTTCCGCTGAGCCAAAACTTTAGGGAGAACGCCATGCCATCAGTGCAAACCCGTTTCTGCGTCGCGCTGTTTATCGCAGGCCTGTCTACTGGCGCGTTTGCCGATCCGATGTCGCCGGTCGGCAGCTGGAGCACCATCGACGATAAGACCCACCAGCCCAAGTCCGTGGTGCGCATCACGGAAACCGACGGCGTGATTTCCGGCACGGTCGAGAAAATCATCGATCCGGCGAAGCAGGACTCCAAATGCGACGACTGCGCGAACGACGATCCGCGCAAAGGCAAACCGGTGATCGGCATGACCATCCTCACCGGCCTGAAGAAGGAAGGCGGCAACGTATATGGCGGCGGCCAGATACTCGATCCGAACAACGGCAAGACCTACAACGCCAAGGTCACGGTCATCGACGGCGGGAAGAAACTCGAAATGCGCGGCTCGATCCTGTTTTTCGGCCGCACCCAGACCTGGATCCGGGTGAACTAAAAGGCCATTACAGAATTACCGAATCGAGCTTGGGGTAGCAATCGGCGCCCTCGCCTCAGCGCTTCTTCGTCCAATACTCGTCGCGCAACAGGCGCTTCAGCAGCTTGCCCGTCGGCGTGCGCGGCAGTTCCGCCCTGAAGTCGATGCTCTTCGGGCATTTGATTCGCGACAGATGCGCCCGGCAATAGGCGATCAGTTTGTCCGCGAGGGCCGCACTCGCCGCATGGCCCGGCGCGGGCTGCACCACCGCTTTCACATCCTCGCCCATCTCCTCGTTCGGCACGCCGAACACGGCGACATCGGCGACCGCGGGATGATTGACGAGGACGTTCTCCGCCTCCTGCGGGTAGATGTTCACGCCGCCGGAAATGATCATATAGGCCTTGCGGTCGGTGAGATAGAGATAGCCCTCGGCGTCGAGGTAGCCGACGTCGCCGAGGCTGGACCAGCCCTGCGCGTTGTACGCGCCCTGCGTCTTGACCGGGTCCTTGTGATAGGCGAATTCCGGACCGCCTTCGAAATAGACCTGGCCGACCTCGCCGATCGGACACTCCGCCTCGTCCGCACCGACGATGTGGATCTTGCCGACGAGCGAGCGGCCGACCGTGCCGCGGTGCGCGAGCCACTCCTCGGTGTTGGCGATAGTGACGCCGTTGCCTTCGGTGCCGGCGTAATACTCGATGAAAATCGGCCCCCACCAGTCGATCATCTTCTGCTTCACCTCGACCGGGCAGGGCGCGGCCGCATGCGTCGCCGCTTTCAGCGACGAGACGTCGTACCTGGCGCGCACCGCCTCGGGCAGCTTGAGCATGCGCACGAACATCGTCGGCACCAGCTGCGTTTGCGTGCAGCGGTGGCGCTCGATGAGGCGCAGGTAGTCCTCGGGATCGAATTTTTCCATGATCACCGAGGTGCCGCCGGTCGCGCCGACATTCATGTTGAAGCGCAGCGGCGCCGCGTGATACAGCGGCGCCGGCGACAGGTAGATGCTGTCTTCGTTCACGCCGCACATCTTCTGCACCAAGAGCTGCAGCAGCGGCGACACGGTCCCGATCGGCTCGTTCTTGAACGGCGGCTTGACGCCCTTGGGCCGGCCGGTGGTGCCCGAGGAATAGAGCATGTCGTAGCCGACGATCTCGTCGGCGATCGGCGTCGCCGGCTGCGCCGCGAGCGCGGCATCCCACGAACTCCAGCCCGGCGCGGCCGCGCCGCTCATGTAGCGCGCGGCGCCCGTGGGCAGCAGCGGCAGGAGCTTTTGCGCGAGCGGCTCGAGCGCGTCGGACGCGACGAACAGCTTCGCGCCGCAATCGCCGACGATGTACGCGATCTCGTCGGCAACGAGATAGGTGCTGATCGCGGTGTAGTAGATGCCGCTGCGCTGCGCGGCCCAGCAGATCCCGAAAAAGCGCAGCGAATTCTCGCACAGCAGCGCCAGGTGGTCGCCGGCCTTGAGGCCGAGCGAGCGCAACAGTTGCGCGCCGCGGTTCGAGGCCTGGTCGAGCTCGCGATAGGTAATCGCCCTGCCCGTCGCTGCCATCCGATAGGCGACCTTGTCCGGCTGGGTGCGGGCGTGGTGCGAGGGGTGCAGCATGATCGGTTCCTCCCTTTTTCTTATCGTCCGACCGCGCATGATATCGGCAATGGAAAATATTACTCTCGAAAACGGATCGGCCTAAAATGCCCTACTCCCGATAACGAGCAGCGCAAGAGGAATTGCCCATGGTGACGCTTTCCAACCGATTCACCCGCGGCCTGAACCTGAGGCATCCGATCGTATCCGCGCCGATGGCGTTCGCCGGCGGCGGCGCGCTCGCGGCAGCCGTCAGCCGCGCCGGCGGCCTGGGCCTGATCGGCGGCGGCTACGGCGACCCCGCCTGGATCGAGGAACAATTCGCCGCGGCCGGCAAGGCGCGCGTGGGCATCGGCTTCATCACCTGGTCCCTGCGCAAGTCGCCCTCGCTGCTGACCGACGCGCTGAAACATCGTCCTGCCGCCGTCATGCTGTCCTTCGGCGATCCGCGCCCGTTCGCCGGTGAGATCCGTAGCGCCGGCGCGAAGCTGATCTGCCAATGCCAGAACATGGAGCACGTGGAGGACGCGCTGGACGTCGGGGCCGATATCGTCATCGCCCAAGGCGCCGAGGCCGGCGGCCACGGCGCGCTGCGCGGCACGCTGAGCTTCGTCCCGGAAGCCGCGAATTTCCTCGCCCGGCATGCGCCCGACACGCTGCTGCTCGCCGCGGGCGGCATCGCCGACGGCCGCGGTCTGGCCGCCGCGCTGATGCTCGGCGCCGACGGCGTCCTGGTCGGCACGCGCCTGTGGGCGGCGCAAGAGGCCCTGGTGAAGGAAGGGCATCACAAGGCGATCGTCGCAACGAACGGCGACGGCACGCTGCGCACTCGCGTGGCCGACATCGCGCGGCAGATTCCCTGGCCGCGCGGATTCACGGCGCGCATCCGGCGCAACGCGTTCACCGATCGCTGGCACGGCCGCGAGGACCTGCTCGAACAGAACGTCGCCGTAGAGGGGCCGCGCTACCGCCAGGCCTTCGCCGAGGGCGATCCCGACAACACCGGCGTCTGGTTCGGCGAATCCGCCGGCCTGATCGAGGCGATCGAACCGGCGGCGCTCATCGTCGAGCGCATGGCGGCCGAAGCGGTGCAGCAGCTCACACGCCACGGCGGCGCGACGCTCGCTTGAACGAATCGGCCTAGAATTCGCTACTTCGCAAGGAGCATATTCATGTCCGAGCTCGAAACCTTCCGGCGCGAGACGCGCGCCTGGCTGGAGGCCAATTGTCCGGCGCAGATGCGCCAGCCGGTCGCCAGCGAAAGCGATGCCTGCTGGGGCGGCCGCCATTTCAAATTCCAGTCCGAAGCGCAGCGCCGCTGGCTGCAGATCATGGGCGAGCGCGGCTGGACCGTGCCGGCCTGGCCCAAGGCCTACGGCGGCGGCGGCCTGTCCAAGGAAGAGGCGGCGGTGCTCAATGCGGAAATGCGCGCACTCGGCTGCCGTCCGCCGCTGGTGAGCTTCGGCATCTGGATGCTCGGGCCGGCACTGCTCGCGCACGGCACCGAGGAACAAAAGCTCGAGCACCTGCCCAAGATCGCGCGCGGCGAAATCCGCTGGTGCCAGGGCTATTCCGAGCCGAACGCCGGCTCCGATCTCGCCTCGCTCGCGACCAAGGCCGAGGTGCACGACGACCACCTGATCATCAACGGCCAGAAAATCTGGACTTCCTACGCGGACGAGGCCGACTGGATTTTCTGCCTGGTGCGCACCAGCACCGCGAAAAAACACACCGGTATCAGTTTCATACTGTTCGACATGGAGTCCCCGGGCGTATCGACGCGACCGATCGTGCTGATCTCGGGCAAGTCGCCGTTCTGCGAAACCTTCTTCGACGACGTGCGCGTGCCGCGGCGCAACGTGGTGGGCGAACTCAACGCGGGCTGGACCATCGCCAAATACCTGCTCACGCACGAGCGCGAAATGATCGGCGGCATCGGCGAGCGCTCGAATGTAAAACCGCTGGGCGAATTCGCCGCCGACGCGGTCGGCCGCGACGCGAGCGGCCGCTTGTCCGAAGCCTCGCTGCGCGCGCAGATCGCGCGCTTCGAAATCGACGAGGCCGCGTTTCGCCTGCTGCTGCAGGCCAGCGGCGACCGCGCGCGCCGCGGCGAGGGCAATCCCGCCATGTCCTCGGCGTTGAAGTTCTATGGCGCGGAACTCAACAAGCGGCGCTGGGAGCTCATGATCTCGGCCGCGGGCGCCGACGGCCTGGAGTGGGAAGGCGAGCGCTCGAACGAGGGCACGCTCGCGCGCACCTGGCTGCGCAGCAAAGGCAATTCGATCGAAGGCGGCACCAGCGAAATCCAGCTCAATGTGGTGGCCAAGCGCATCCTCGGCCTGCCCGGCGTCTGAAGAGGCAATGAAGATGGCACTCGTATTGAACGAAGAACAAGGCATGCTGCGCGACAGCGTCAAGGCGTTTCTGTCCGAGCGCGCGCCGGTGGCGCATTTACGCAAACTGCGCGACAGCCGCGACGCGCTCGGATTCGATCGCCAGTTGTGGCGCCAATTCGCCGATCAGGGCTATAGCGCGATTCTGGTGCCCGAGGCGCAGGGCGGCCTGGGCCTCGGCGCAGTGGAGGCCGGCATCATCGCCGAAGCGCTCGGTCGCACGCTCACGCCGTGGCCATTTCTCTCGACGGCGGTGCTCGCGGCGCGCACGCTCGCGCGCGCCGGATCGCCGGCGCAGCAGACCGAGCTTCTGCCCAAAATCGCCGCGGCCGACGTGGTGATCGCCTACGCCGTCGACGAGGCGAGCAAGCACCGGCCGGCCGCGATTGCGGCCAAGGCGGCGCGCGACGGCAGCGGCTGGCGCCTGGATGGCGCGAAGACCTTTGTGCTCGACGGCCATGTTGCCGACCGCTTCATCGTCGCGGCGCGCACTTCCGACCTTGGCCTGACGCTGCTGCTCGTCGATCCGCGCGCCGCCGGGGTGCAGATCGAGCGCACGCTGATGGTCGACGCGCACAACGCAGCGCGGCTGCGCTTCGACGGCGTGCGCATCGGGGCGGACGCGGTGCTCGGCAAAGCGGACGCTGCCGGCGCGGTGCTCGACGAAGTGCTCGATCTGGGGCGCGCGGTTATCGCGGCGCAGCTGCTCGGGCTCGCCGATGCCGTGTTCGAGCTCACGCTTGCCTACCTCAAGGAGCGTCGGCAGTTCGACCGCGCGATCGGCGAGTTCCAGGCGCTGCAGCATCGCGCCGCGGAACTCTACATCGACATCGAGCTCACGCGCGCGCTGGTGCTCGGCGCGCTGCAGGCCGTGGACGAAAATCCGGCGAAGGCGGCGCTGCTCGTGGCGCAGGCGAAGGCGCATGCCTGCACCACGGCCGACCGCGCGGTGCAGGAAGGCGTGCAGATGCACGGCGGCATCGGCATGACCGACGAATTCGACATCGGCCTGTACATGAAGCGTGCGCGCACGCTGCAGGAGCTGCTCGGCGACGCGGGCTTTCACGCCGATCGCGTGGCGGCGATGAACGGGTATTGAACACGGATATTTTCACGGCGATTTCCAAACTATCGAGGGAGCGGGGTCATGGCGGAGAAATTCGACAATCTGTTTTCGATCAAAGGCAAGATCGCGCTGGTGACGGGCGGATCGCGCGGCATCGGCGAGATGATCGCCGCGGGCTTCCTCGCCAACGGCGCCAAGGTGTACGTCTCCTCGAGAAAAGTCGAGGTGTGCGAGGCGACGGCGAAGCGCCTGAGTGAGAGCTACGGCGCAGAGTGCATCGCGCTGCCGGCGGATCTGTCGCAGATCGTCGGCGTGGAAAGCCTGGCGAAGCAGCTCTCCGAGCGCGAATCGCGGCTCGACATCCTGGTGAACAATGCGGGCGCGTCCTGGGGCGCGCCGCTCGAACAATTTCCCGAGGTCGGCTGGGACAAGGTGATGGACACGAACGTAAAGGGCGTGTTCTTTCTGACGCAGAAAGTCCTGCCGCTGCTGCGCCAGGCCGCGAGCGCCGCCGGCCCGGCGCGCGTGATCAACATCGGTTCGATCGACGGCCTCAAGACGGCGACCTTTGACACACCCTCCTACGGGGCATCCAAGGCCGCGGTGCACCACCTCACGCGCTTCCTCGCGGCGCAGCTCACCAAAGAGCACATCCTGTTCAACGCGATCGCGCCGGGGCCGTTCCCGACCTGGATGCTCAGCACCGGCGTGGGCTTCGGCGGCAAGACCGAAGGCGTCGACTGGAACGTGGTCGCCGAACGCAATCCGAGCGGCCGGGTCGGCACGCCGCAGGACATTGCGGGCCTCGCGATTTTCCTCTGCTCGCGCGCCGGAGAATATGTAGTCGGTCAGACCATCGCCTGCGACGGCGGCGTGGTCGGGACGTCTTGATGCCAGGCGCGGTCGTGCTATCGTTGCGCCACTTTCCCCACCCAGACTGAGGCCGCATGAACGCCCTTCAGCCAGACGCCGTCCCCGGGCGCGCCAGCCAGACCCGCGCGTTCAGCACGGTATTCCTGATCGAATTATGGGAGCGCTTCGGCTATTACGGCATGGCCGCTCTGCTGGTGCTGTTCATGGTGCAGCGGCTCGGCTTCGACGACCAGAAGGCTAACCTGACCTGGGGCGCCTTTGCCGCGCTGGTGTATGCGGCGCCGGCGATCGGCGGCTGGCTCGGCGACAAGGTTCTGGGTACGCGGCGCACCATGAGCGTCGGCGCGGCGATCCTTGCGCTGGGCTATCTGATGCTCGCCTTGCCGTCGGACAGCCTGCCCCTGTTGTATGCGACGCTGGGCGTAATCGTCGTCGGCAACGGCCTGTTCAAGGCCAACGCCGCCAATCTGGTGCGGCGCATTTACGAAGGCGACGACGCCCGCATCGATGCGGCGTTCACCATGTACTACATGTCGGTCAACGTCGGCTCGACCGTGTCGGTGCTGCTCACGCCCTGGATCAAGGTGCGCTACGGCTGGCATGCGGCCTTCGCCGTCTGTTGCGCCGGCATGGTCGCGGGCCTGCTCAACTACCTGCTGCTGCGCCGCACGCTCGCCCACGTCGGTTCGGCGCCCGACGATGCGCCGGTCGTCTGGGGCAAACTCGGCGCGGTGCTGGCGGCCGGCGTCGGCGTGGTGTTCGTGACGGCGCTGATCCTGCAGCATCGCGAAATCGCGGTGGCGCTGGTCTACCTGGCCGGTGTGCTGGTGCTGGGAATTTTCGCCTGGATGATCGCGCACAGCAGCCCGAGCGAACGCGCCGGCCTGATCGCGGTGCTGATTCTGACTGCGCAGATTATTCTGTTCTTCATTTTCTATCAGCAGATGTCGACCTCGCTCACCCTGTTCGCGCTGCGCAACGTCGACCCCGCCCAGACCCTGCTGGGCTACACGCTGTTTGTCTGGCAGCCGGCCCAGTACCAGGCCCTGAATCCGATCTGGATCATGCTGCTCAGCCCTGTGCTGGCATGGCTCTACAACCGGATGGCCCGCGGCGGGCGCGACTTGCCGATTGCCGCCAAGTTCGCGATCGGATTCGTGGTGGTCGCGGTCGGCTTTTTCATCTTCGGCATGAGCGGCGCTACCGCCGTCGCCGGCAAGGTGTCGTCCTGGTACATGATCTGGGGCTACGGCTTTTATTCGCTCGGCGAACTGCTGGTCAGCGGCCTGGGGCTGGCGATGATCGCGCGCTACGTCCCGGCGCGCTTGAGCGGCTTCATGATGGGCGCATTCTTCCTCGCGAGCGGCATTTCCCAGTACCTGGGCAGCGTGGTCGCCAACTTCGCGCAGATCCCCGACAAGCTCACCGATCCGCTGCAAAGCCTGCCGATCTACACCGGCCTGTTCACCAAGCTCGGCCTGGTTGCCTGCGTCGGCGTCGCGTTGGCCGTAGCGCTGCTGCCGATCATGAAGCGCCTGTCGAGCACGCACCGCGCAATGCCTGCCGCGGCGGCCGGACTCGCCACCGTCGCCAGCGAGGAATAACGAACGCGGGGACATGGCATGACTGACACCGCCAGTCACTGGCAATCCGCGCAAGCGGCGTTCGCGCAAGGCGACATCGCGCTCGCCGCGGGCAAACAGGTCTACGACGAGTTGATCCAGGCAGAGATGCTCGAATACCTCGCGCGCGCGCCGGCAAGCTGCGATCTCGTCGTCGCGGCCAATGTGTTCTGCTACTTCGCCGATCTGGCGCCGCTGGCGCAAGGGATCGCGCGGGTTCTGCGCGCCGGCGGCCGCCTGCTGTTCGACGTCGAGAAAGGCGAAGGCCTGGAGGCGAGTTTTCAGGTCAACGGGCGCTTCACCCATTCGCTCGCCGCGATCGAGCGCGCCTTGCAGCCCGCCGGTTTTGCCCTCAGCCGGGTCGAGGAGACGCCGATGCGCGTCGAGGGCGGGAAGCCGGTCCTCGGTCTTTACTGTCTAGCCCAGCGCGGCTAGCGCGCTCAGCGGCGCCGCTTGTGCACCGCTTTGTGCGCGGCTTTGCCTGCGGCCTTATGCCGCGCTTGCGGCTGCTGCGCGACCGCGATCTCCTCGCCGCTGCGGCCTTCGAGCTTCGGCGTGATGTTGTCCGCGATCCATTTCGGATCCCACCACTCCACCGGCAAAACGGCGACGCCGTCCAGATAGACGCCGTAGTGCAGGTGATCGCCCGCGGCGAGGCCGGTCTCGCCGGTCTTCCCGAGAATCTGCCGCTGCTGCACCGTATCGCCGACCTTGACGTCGATGGAACTCATGTGGCCGTAAAGCGTGTGCAGGCCGAGGCCGTGATCGAGGATGACGGCGTTGCCGTAAATGCCGAGGTCGCCCGCGAACGCGACCGTGCCGCTGTTGGCGGCCTCGATCGGATAATGCTTGGTCACGGACAGGTCGTAGCCGAGGTGAAACGCGGTGTCGATCGGCTCGCCGTTGTAGGTGTAGGTGCGCGAGTCGGCGAAGTTGGCTTCGACCTTGGAGTTGCTGAGCTGGCTGAACGCGCCGTGCCAGAGCAGGTTCGGCGTGGCTTTGCTCGTCACCTCCGCGATCTTGTCTTCGTTCACCTTTCTGAGCCCCTTGTTGATGCGCACAAAGATCTCCTGCGGCGTCCCCTGGCGCGCCGCGGGATCGCTCAGCAAGGGCGCGATCTTCTGCAGAAACGCGTCGGACAGCGCGATCGTGCTCTTCTTGTACTTCACGTCCTTGAGTTCGTAGACGAGCGGCATTTCCTTGCTGTTGCCGGCCTTGTCGGTCGCAACAATCTGCGCCTTCGCCTCCGGCGGCACGTCATAGGCATGCGCGAAAAACGCGAGGAAATAATCCGGGTGCCCCTTGATCTGCCCCGGGAAACCCGGGAAGAAATGCTTGCCCAGCCTGACGCCGCTCGTCGCCGTATCGGCGGAGGCCTTGTACACGATCACGCCGACGCCGCCGAAGTTGACATAGCGGTCGTCGGCGATGAGCTCGAGCGTGGGCGGGGTGACGTCGATGGTGAGGTTTTTCTGCACCAGCGTCTCGTTGCCCTTGAAAAAATTCCACAGCGAGGCGTCGCGCGCGCTCACGCGCAGCACGGCGGGCCCTTCCTTGACGCCGGCGAGCTTGGCCGGCAAGGCGAGCGTGAGCTTCTTCTCGGCGAGCGGCTGGGCATACTGCTCGGAGGCGAGCGTGAGCTCGGTGCCGCCCATGGCGAGCGTCGCGCTCACCGACTTCAGGCCGGCGCCGCGATCGGCGACGACGATCTCCATCGGCGCGAGGCCCAGCGCGTCGGCCTGCGGCAGCGTGATTTGCGGCGCCTCGCGTTCGAAGCGCGGCGCCAGGTAGTAAGCGGCGGCGGCGAGCCCGGCGACGACGATCAGAAACAGGATTACAAGCGCCGGGAGCTTTTTCCCGCGATTTTCGGAGTCCAAAGTACTCATATTGTGATTTCGAATGGAAGGGATAAGAAAACCAGGTGCGGATTATCGCTCGATTGCAGGCCAATAGGTGCCCTGCGGAAGAAAATCGGTAGACCGCGCAGCGCCGAAACGGTTCGACGCGTCGCGGGCTGTCCGCATCGGCCGCATTTCCGGGGCCAGCGCGGGATTGCATCTGCCAGCGCTTGTCTATAATGAAACATACCCAACGCGACCAGGAGATCATCATGGGAATCGCAATGAAACTGAGTGACTATCTCAAAGCAAACGACGTGCAATTCGATCTGGTGCGGCATTCCCACAGCGGCAGCAGCATGCAGACCGCCAAAGCATCAGCCGTGCCAGCCGAGCGCGTGGCCAAGGCGGTCGTGCTCGAAGACGACCGCCATGCCGTCATGGCGGTGCTGCCGGCATCGCGGCGCCTGGAAATGCGCGAATTGCGCGCGCGCAGCGGTCCCGCGCTGCGGCTCGCCACCGAGACGAAGCTGAAATACCTGTTCAAGGACTGCGAACCCGGGGCGGTCCCGCCGCTGGGCGGCGCCTACGGCATCGAAACCATCTGGGACGACAGCCTCATGGAGCAGCCCGACACCTACTTCGAGGCGGGCGACCATGAAACGCTGGTGCACATGAAAACGCGCGACTTCATCGGCCTGATGAAAGGCGCGCGCCACATGAACTTCAGCGCGCGCAGGGACGAGGAGCACCGTCCGCTGTTCTGAGGCTGCGGGCGCTTATCGGATCCGGGGGACCGACATGCCGACTTACGAGTACCGCTGCAAGGACTGCGGCCATGAATTCGAGCGGGTCGAACACCTGAGCGAACACCAGGCCAAACACGAATGCCCCAAATGCGGCAGTAACAACACCGAGCCGGTGATGACCGAGTTCTTTGCCAAGACCTCGCGCAAGAGCTGACGCCTGACCGCGCCCGCGCCCGCTCAGGCGCTCAGCACGATCTTGCCGAAATGCGCGTTGGCGCGCATGTAGGCGAGCGCCGCGGCCGCTTCGGCGAGCGGGAAGCTGCGGTCCAACGGCAGGCGCAGCCTGCCCGCCTCGATTGCGCCCCACAGATCGGCGCGCATGCGCCGATTGATCTCGCGCACCTCCTCGGCCGATCGCGTGCGGAACGTGACGCCGATGTAGTCGATGCGCTTCAGCGCATGCAGGTCGTAATCGAATTCGCCCTTCGCGCCGCCGAGCCGGCCGACGTTGACGATGCGACCGAGCACGCGCGCCGCGCGCATGTTCGCGTTCGCCACGCTCGCCGACACCTGGTCGATGATCAGGTGCACGCCTTGGCCGCCGGTCGCCGCGAGCACCGCGTCGGGCCAGGCGGGGTCGGCCGTGTCGAGCGCGAGGTCGGCGCCGAATTGCGCGAGCTTGCCCCGGCGCATCGCATTGGTCGAGGTGCCGATCACGCAGCCCGCGCCCAGGTGCTTCGCGATCTGCAGCGCCATCAGCCCGACGCCCGAGCTCGCCCCCTGGATCAGCACGCTCTCGCCCGCGGCGAGCCGGCCCGCGGTCACGAGCGCGTTGTGCATGGTCATCAGCGCCACCGGCAGCGTCGCCGCCTGCTCGAAGCTCATGTTCGCCGGGATGGGCAAGGCGCGCCCCCAGTCGGCGACCGCGTATTCGGCAAAGCCCGCGGCGCCCGAGCACATCACGCGATCGCCCGGTTTGAGCCCGCTCGCCTCGGCGCCGACTTCGGCCACCTCGCCCGCGAACTCCATGCCCACGATCGTCCCCGGCCCGCCGATCGCGCCGTGCTTGTGGCCGGCCGCGACGGCGAGATCGGCGCGGTTCAGCGCGCAGGCGCGCACGCGCACGAGGACCTGGTTGCGCTCCGCTACCGGCGCGGGCACGTCGCGCAGCTCCACTCCGTTCTGGGTCACCACGGCTGCTTTCATCGGCGTCTCCTCAGCTATCGAGGCTGCACTCTAACCCGAACCGACGCATGCTTGCAGGCGGCGAGCCGGCGGGCGCCGGGCTGCGCGCACGGCCATCAGCTCACACGCGACACCTGCGAACCTGCGGCTGGAGAGCCAATAGGGACGCGGCGTTCCGGGCGATGACTCATCCGCTCCCGGCCGTAGCGGGCCGGCGCAATCGCAGATGCAACAGCTGGCAACCGGCAGGGGGCGCTAAGCCGTCGGCCCGGTTCGCAAAATAGCGCAGCGCCTGTTCGTCGGCGGAAATGTCCTCGACGATTTCAAAGCCGAGCGATTCGACTTGTGCATGCAGCTCATCCGGGATCAGCGGTCCGATGATCGGTTCGCCCAGCCGAGCGGCAAGCATGGACAACCAAGCCAAGGCTGTCCGCTGGTTCCTGGCGATCAGGTCCTTCGGCAAAGAATAATCCACCACCACTTCGCTTGCGGGAGCGGCGTGTTGCGCTATCGAGCGCAGAGTGCCAAGCGTGGCTTGCGGCGTAAGGTAATGGGTCGTGCCCAGCCATGAAAAGACGGCCGGCCGGTCCGCCCGGTAGCTGCTGGCCTGCAACGCAGCGAACAGCTCTTGCCTTTCGAAATCGACAGCGACGAATTCCAGGTTTCGCGGCAGCGCTACGCCGAGCGACGACAGGCGCCGCCGTTTTGAGGACTGGGTAGCCGGATGATCCAGTTCGAAGATGCGCAGCGCTGCGGACGCGCCGCGCTGGCGCAGCGCATACGAATCCAATCCTGCGCCGACAATCACGTACTGCTGAATTCCACTTTTGACGCTTGTGGCCAGCACGTCCTCCGCAAAGCGGCTGCGCGCCAGCACTTGCGCAGCGACCGGCGCCATGCCGCGGAGCAGCCAGCCGAATACGAGACCGTTGGCGACGCGGTTGGACAGCACGGCTCGCCAGCCCTTGCTGGTCATTGCCATCGCAAACGGATCTTCAAAGACGCGATCTTGCGCATACAAGTAGTGGCTTGCGCGAAACGCTGCCGCTCCATCTGCGGTTCTGCTGCCTTGACCCGATTTCATGACTTCCTCATCTGAAACTCAGCTCGGTGTCGCAGCATGGCGCCGCGCAATGGCTGCCCGTCTTTATCGCGGCCTCAGGCGCCGGCCATCGCTTCGATGCGCTCGACGATCGCGACGCGGCCGTCGCTCGCGCGCAAGCGCTGCGCGGCGGCTGCGCGCGGAGCGCCCGGCAGCGCGAGCGCCGCCTGGATCGCCCCGGTCATCTGGCTTGCAGTGACCTTCTCCATCGGCACCGGCCGCGGCGCAATGCCGGCGACGTGCAGCCGGTGCGCGTGATGGAACTGGTCGAGGATGAGCGGCAGCAGCACTTGCGGCACGCCCGCGCGCAGCGCCTGCGCGGTCGTGCCCGAACCGCCGTGATGCACCACCACCGCGGTGCGCGGGAACAGGAGCGCATGCGGCGCATCGCGCACCACACGCCAGCCCTGGGGCAGCGCGCCCGCGCCGATCCCGGCCCAGCCGGCGCCGACGATGCAGCGGCGTCCGGTGGCAGACACCGCCTCGGTGATCATGCCCTCTACGCGGTTCGTGCCCGCGCCCGACATGCTGCCGAAGCCGACGAAAACCGGCGGCTCGCCATCCGCGAGCCATGCGTCGAGTTCGGGATCGAGCGGCGCCGGATCGTCGAAGAAAATGAAATTCGCGTAGGGATAGCGCCCTTGCCACAGCGGATCCGCAGGGAACAGGATCTCGTCCGCGGCGACCACGAGCGGGTTGTCCTCGAAAATGTGCTCTCTGACCCCGTTTACCGGCGGCAGGCCGAATCCTGCACGCATCGTGTTCACCGTTTCCAACAGCAGCTTGTCGCCGAGCAGGCGGTTCGCGCGCCAAAGCAGATCGTTCATCCAGGCAGGCAGGCCGTGCCAGGGAATGCTCGTGGGCGGATGCTGGCTCGACGGCAGCAGGCAGGTAGTGTAGGCCACGCCGAGCACCGGCAGACGCAAATGTTCCGCGACCGTGGGCGCAATCACCGCCAATCCGCCCCAGATGATGGCGTCGGCCTTGCCGCAGGCGTGTTTGAGTTGCTGCGCGCCGGGAACCAGCTGCTCCTTGAACGCACGGTTCATTTCCTTGATGATCTTCACGGGGTTTCCGGTCATCATCACGCCGTTGGCGGCAAGAAATGCCTGTACGTCGACGCCGAGCGGCGCGAAATCGAAACCCAGGCCTTTCACCCAGTTCTCGAAGTTCGGCGGCGCGGCAACGACGGGACGATGGCCGCGCGCGGTCAGCGTTTGCGCGAGTGCGAGCATGGGCTGCACGTCGCCGCGCGAGCCGACCGAGGCGAGCGCTACGCGCAGAGACCGGTTCGATTTCACTTGTTCTCTCCTGTCTAAGCGTAGTTGTCAGCTGTAGAAGGCAGCAGCAGAAACGTGCGCATCTCGCCCTTGCCCTGGATCGGTATCGCACCGCGCGGCGTGAGCGCAAAACCGGATTGCAGCAGCTCCGCGGTCGCCTCGCTGCAATGAACCGTGCCGGGCAGGCCGTGCGATTCCATGCGGCTCGCCGTGTTGACCGTGTCGCCCCACATGTCGTAGATGAATTTCTTGCGCCCGATCACGCCGGCCACGACCGGGCCGGAATTGAGCCCGATGCGCAACGCCAGCGCCTCGCCGGTTTCGGCGGCAATGCGCTCGACCGCGGCGAGCATGTCGTGCGCCATGCGCGCCGCGGCGGGCGCGTGATCGGCGCGGCGCTCGGGCAGGCCGGCCGCGGCCATGTACGCATCGCCTATGGTCTTGATTTTTTCGAGGCCGTGCTTTTCGGCCAGCGCGTCGAATTCGGAGAAGATGCGATCGAGCAGGCGCACCAGATCCTGCGGCGATTTGTTCGCCGACAGCGGCGTGAAGCCGACGATGTCGGCGAACAGCACGGTCACGTCGGCGCTGTGATCCGCGATGGACTCGGACGATGTCTTGAGCCGTTCGGCGATGGCGGCAGGCAGGATGTTGAGCAGCAGCCGCTCGGAACGCTCGCGCTCCTGCCCGACCAGGCGCATGGCGATGAATTCGCGCCGTGCCGACTGATCGATCTGGTAGGCGGCGATCATGCCGAACAGGTTCGCAACCAGCAGCGCGCTCGCGTGGCGCAGCAGATCGGCGCCCTCCAGCGTCCCGGTGTAGCCGAGGTAACCCAGGTAAATCGCGGCGGTGCCCCAGCCGCCGAGGCAAGCGCGCAGAAAACGCAGCCGCAACAGGGCGTAGACATTGAGCGTATGCACCACGATGATGGCCAGCCCCATTCCTTCGAGCGCGGCGCTCGGCAGCAGCGAATCGATGCTGACCAGCGCCGCCGCCAGCCCCCACGCGCCGAGTAGCATGCTCAGTTGCTGGATACGCAGGAAGGATTGCATGTAGCTGCGCGCATAGGCGTAGGCGAACATCGCCAGCATGATCAGCATCGGCGTCGCGAATCGCGCGCTCGCGCCGGGAACCTGCGGCAGCAGTTCCGGCAACAGCGCCCAGATGACAATGAGCACCAGGAACACCGCAATCACGACGGTGCGGAACGGCTTGAGCAGCTTGCGCGCCTGTTCCTCGCGAAAAGCCTGCTCCAGACCCGCATCGGCAAAGCGCAGGCTGATCGGATGCACGCGTGCCAAGTCGTCTTCCATCCGGTCTCCGGAAAAGCGGGAAATGCGGCGCTTTACACCAAGCTGCTCAACTCGCGGCGAGCACAGGCGTTCTCAGGAAGACGGCCCGGTTCAGCCAAAGGGAAGCTAGAGCGTGCTGTCGATTATGGTTTCGACTGACAGGAGCTTAGGCCTAATCTACATCAAACACAATTGGCCGAAGCGCATGCCGGTCCGCGCGCCCTCGCGCGCTTTGTGCCGCAGCGCGCTCGAATGCTTTTTCCCCTGCTTGCTCCTATCTCGCCTGTGCTAGGATTTCGGCGGCACTATGCGGCGACCGAATGACCAAAGGACGCGCAATGCAATTCGAACGATTCCTGCACCTGAATATCCGCTGCTCGAGTTCAACTTCCTCAGTGAACAGGTGCCCGATGCGGTGCCGCCCGGCGCGAGCGCGAATGCCGATAGCCAGGCGCGAAGCGGCGCGGCCGGGCGGCGCCGGCGCCGCGCGCGCAACACCGCACGCATGACCAAACGCATCCGTCTTGGCATCCTGACGCCGTCGTCGAACACGGTGCTCGAGCCGCTCACCAGCGCGCTGCTCGGCGGCCTGCCGGGCGTATCGGCGCATTTCGCCCGCTTCAGGGTCACCGAAATTTCGCTGCGGCAGGCCTCGCTCGGCCAGTTCGACGACGCGGCCATCCTCGACGCGGCGCGGCTGCTCGCAGACGCCAGGGTCGACTCGATCGGTTGGAGCGGCACCTCCTCGGGCTGGCTCGGCTTCGAGGCGGATGCAAGGCTTGCGCGCCGCATCGGCGACGCGACCGGGATTGCGGCGACGAGTTCGGTGCTCGCGCTTAACGAGATCCTGGCCAAGACCGGAGCGAAGTCGCTCGGCCTCGTCACGCCCTACCTCGCCGGCGTGCAGGAGCGCATCGCCGCCAATTACGCGCGCGCGGGCATCAGCGTGTGCGCCGAGCGCCACCTCGACCTCGCGACGAATTTCGAGTTTGCCGAAGTCGGCGCGCAGCAGCTGCGCGCCATGGTGACTGAAGTCGCCGCAGCGCGACCCGACGCGATCACGACGTTCTGCACCAACCTGCGCGCCGCGCAGCTCGTGCCTCAGCTCGAATTGGAGACGGGCATTCCGCTATACGACACCGTGGCTACGGTGGTATGGAAGCAGCTGCGCATGGCCGGCGTCGACGCGCGCGCGGTCGAAGGCTGGGGAAGGCTGTTCCAGGAAGTGCAGTAGACGGGCGCCCATTGCGCGGGCTTCGCGCGCCGCAGCGCGCTGCTTGACTATACGCATAAACATGCATATATTGTTCCCATGCGCTACACGCACGACCCAAAGAAGCGGGTAGCCAATCTGAAGGAGCACGGCTACGACTTCAAGCATGCGCCGCAGGTAATTGAAAGCGCCGCCAGCGTGACCTTCGAGGACCGGCGCTTCGATTACGCTGAGCAGCGGTTCATCACCTTGGGGATGTTGCGTACAGAAGTGGTGGTCATCGCCACCGCCGAAACCGAAGAGGAAATCCGCGTGATTTCCATGCGAAAGGCCGAACGCCATGAAGAAAAAATCTACTACAGCAAGCTTTGACGACGAAGCGCCCATCACCCAGGCTGACATCGACGCCGGACGGCTGGTGTTGCGCCAGCGCACCGCGGGGCGGGTGGTGCAGCCCAAAAAACGCGTGACGCTCTACCTGGATGCAGCTCTGGTGGAGCGGTTCAAGCGCATCGCAGGCGACCGCGGCTATCAGACACTCATCAACGAAGCGCTGAAATCATCGGTGCACCAGGCCGACCTTGCCGACACCTTGCGGCAAATTATCCGCGAGGAAATGCGCGGCAAGAGAAAAGCTGCGTGAGGGTCTGACCGCCTACCGGCTGCGCCGCGCTTCACCCCCCCCCGCGGTGAACGCGCGGAACAGGCGAACCGGCAAACAACCTTAGTGGTTCACAACTCCGACCCGAAAAACGCAGACCGCTACGCAAGCAGCGTCCCGGCGAGTTCGCCGCTCGCGCGGCTGCTGCGCCTCGGGAGCTTGGTCGGGCGCGTCGGCGCGTCGGTGGCGGTGGAACAGTTGGTTTCGCTTGTGCTCTCCGGCCCCTCGCGCCAGGCGCACCAGCTCGCGAATCTCGTGCTCAACGCCGAGCGCATCGTGCGCGAGCTCGGCCAGTTGAAGGGCGCGGCGATGA
This sequence comes from Pseudomonadota bacterium, assembly GCA_021811085.1. Lineage (GTDB taxonomy): Bacteria > Pseudomonadota > Gammaproteobacteria > Burkholderiales > SG8-39 > 2-12-FULL-64-23. Next base: position 17,905 of record JAJZPQ010000009.1, read on the forward strand.
AAGTCGGCCAGATGCTGAGCCTGCAGGACTCGCTGCTGCCGCCCGAGGTGACCGGCGTGCTCGCCGCGCTGCAGCGCCAGGCGCCGCCGATCCCGTTCGGCGTGGTCGAGCACCAACTCGACGCGGAACTCCCCGGCTGGCGCAAGGCCATCGCGCAGCTCGAGCCGCAAGCGATTGCTGCCGCCTCGATCGGGCAGGTGCACCGCGGCGTGCTGGCCGACGGGCGGCCGGTCGCGGTGAAAATCCAGTACCCGGGCATAGCCGAAATCATCGAGGCCGACCTGGTCAACCTGCGGCGCCTGCTGCAGTCGCTGTTCGCGCTATTCACCGACGCCGACTTCGGGCCGGTCTGGGGCGAGGTGCGCGACCGCCTGCGCGAGGAACTGGACTACGTGAACGAAGCGGAGAACCTGCGGCGCATGGCCGCGCTCTGGGCCGGCAGCGAGCAAGTGCTGATTCCCGGCGTCATCGACGCAGCCTCGAGCCGGCGCGTGCTGACCATGGATTTTGTTGCCGGCTACACACCTGACGAGGCCTGCGACGAGCGGCGGCCGCAGGCGCTGCGCGATCGCTGGGGCGCGGTGCTGTTCGACTTCATGCTGCGCGGCCTGTTCGAGCACCGCATGATTCACGCGGACCCGAACCTGTCGAACTTTTCGTTTCTCGCCGACGGCCGCGTCGTCGTCTACGACTTCGGCTGCGTCAAGGCTGTGCCGCCGAATATCGCAGATGGCTACCGCGAACTCGCGCGCGCTGCGCTAGCCGGCCGGCGCGGCGATGTGCCGGCGCTGCTCGCCGCGATGGGCGTCACCACGGCCTCGGGCGCTCCGGTGTCCGCGGGGCTGATCGCGCCCGCGCTCGACCTCGTGTTCAAGGTGCTCGATCCCGCGCGCCCCTACCGCTTCGGCTACGACGACCAGCTGCTGCGCCAGGTCATCGACAACAATCTGATGCATTTCGGCGAGGCGAAAGACATCCGCTTTCCCCACGACATCGTGTTCATCAACCGCACCGCGGCGGGCCACTACGGCAACCTCTCGCGCCTGCGCGCTGCGGCACCGTGGCGGCGGATGGTGGAGGCGCGGATTTCCTAGGAGCCTGGCTCATGCCTGGCATGCGCATGGCACTTCCATCCGCTATCAATAATTTGCGTACAGTTTCTTCTCGTACACGGTCGTGATTTGTTCCCCGTTCCAAACATAGCCGAAGTGCGGGCCCTGAATACAGTTCGACAAGGCAGGTGGCCGAAATACGGCAACGCATTCTCCGCCGGCATGACGCACGCTGTCGTATGCGATGCCGCAGGAATTGATGGCCTTGAGCGCACGAGCCAGCGTCTGACCGGCGACGTAGCTATCGCGATCATAAACATCGCTCAGATCAGCGCGGCCCCGAATATCGTGCAGCGCGCCCTCAAGATCGGCGAGATACGCGCGCATGTCTATCTCTATCGGATCCTCGCTGGTCATCGCGAGAAATCGCGCCCGGTGATAGCGTGTCTCGGCGATCGCGGTATCGAGTGTGCGCCCGGCGTAATACACGCCGTAGCTTCCATCGCTGAAGCGGCTGCCTTCCGGATTCAAGTGCGTAAACGCCGCCATGATCGGTGTCGTCCCCGGGCCCGAAACCCGGTCCTCCGGCGGGACGATCGAGATGTCTCCTGCTTCTTGTCGCAACCGCGGATTGGTCAGATTCTCGACCGCGAACACGGCGTCGAGATCGGCGGGATTGGCGACACGATCGTAGACGCTTATCGGCGGGAAATTACTGGGTATCAACCGATAGCACGGGTTCCAAATCACTTCGGAAATTTCCGGGATCACGCCCACCCGCCGCGTTGTGCGTCCAGATACTGGCGCACGACGTAGAGATCGGCAACCTGTCCCGATAGCATGCGCTCAAGGGCACTGCGACCCCCGAACAGCGGCGCCGCGTTCGGCTTCTTGACCCAGGCATCCGCAGCATCGGGTCTGGGCAGCAACAACTGGAGCGCCGAGTAGATCCCGAAAATGTATGACAGTCGTTCCAGAGTGTCCTGAGACAGCACCACGCTTTCGCCCTGCTTCCAACGATAAAACGTGGACTTTGGAGGATTGCCGAGAAGTTTTATCTGCTCCTTGTTGCTGAGTCCCCACGCAGCCAGGATGCGAAATACCGTGCGTAAAGCCGGCCGGGAAACTTCCTTGGCGCTAACAGGGCTTGTCGCCTGTGGTGATGTAGTTTCCATAGTGATGGTCCCAAAATGGACTTATTGCTAATAATAGTCCCAAACGGGAGTATTTGCCAGCGATTTTCGCTAGCCGGACGCTTCCAGCGCGCCAGTGTATTTGCCCTACGGTAAGTCCCCGGGGACGGACCTTGGTTTCAGAGCGAAATCGACTTGAAAACCAACGCACCGAGTGGCAACGCGGTTTGCGTTGCCACGAAGCAAGTCCCCTTGGGGGATAGCCACGCCGCTTTCCGGGCTGCGGGCCACTACGGCAACCTGGCGCGGCTGCGCGCCGCGGCACCGTGGCGAAGGATGGTGGAGGCGCGGGTATCGTAGTGGCCTGGGTTATGCCTGCCAGAGGCGCCCTACGCTCAGCGGTAGCCGAGTGCGGTGAGCAGCGCCCAGCCGGTCATGAAAATCAGGATGAGCGAGCCCACGGTCCATAGCGTGGCGCGCACGTCATGCGTCTGCGCGCTGAGGTAAGCGGCAAAGTGCAGCAGCCGCGACACGACATAGCCGTAGAGCAGTGCGCGCGCCAGGAACAGCGACGGCTGCGTCAGCACGAACAGGAAACCGGCAACGAGGAAATACGGCAGGTTCTCCAGGTCGTTCAGCTGAATGCGCCGTATGCGCTCCACGCGCTCGTCGGGCTGCAGTTGCGTCGGATTGGGGGCCGGATTCAAGGGAGTCTTCCGCAGATCCTCCGGCGCGCGAAAGCCGCCCTTCACCTGCATCATGCGAACCACGGTCAACCAGGACATGCTCACGGCCTTCAGGATCATGAGCGTGGCGGCGATCACATAGGTGGCGAATAAGGGATCTTGCAGGCTCAGCTGGTTCATCGTCGTCTCCTCCTGTCTGTTGGGTCGTCAGTTCACGCGTATCGGCGAGGCGAACCGGGAATTCGCGCCGCCAGGCGGCCTGCGGCGCATCTTTGCACACTATCGCCGCAAGCGCGCGCAACAGCGCCGTGGCGAAGGATGGTGGAGGCGCGGATTGCATAGGGACATGCCTGCATTGATCGCGTCACGCCGCAGACAAGGCTGCGCGTCAATTGCGAATTGGGTTGGGAACCCAACGCCCCGAAGGAAGTCCTCTTGGGGGATAGGCGCACGCTTTTCCGGGCTACGGCCCCAGCGGCGGGTCTAGGAAAACGGGTTGACCACCCGCAGACTATCGAGCGTCTGGCCGTGCTGCATGTCTTCGGAGTAAAGCGTGCTCGCGTGGCCTTCGATTGCAGCCTGCACTATCAGGGCATCCCAGAATGAAAGCTGACTATTGCGGCTGCGGTGTATGGCGGAGACGATGAGCTCGCTGTCGATCTGCACCAACGGCAGTTCCGCGAAGCTCGTCACCGCCTCAGCCGCGGCGGCTGCATCCAGCGGTCGTGCAAGCTTGCGCGTGACCGCCACGTAGAACTCCTGCAGCACTTGCGTGCTCAGCAGGATGTCGCCGCTTTCCGCGTGCTTCTGGAACAAAGCGCGCGCCTTCTTGCGCTTGTCGGGCGAATCGGCGTCGAACAGGTAAACGAGGACGTTGGTGTCGAAGAAAAACTTCATCGTTGATGCAGCTCGTCGCGGCTCCACTTGGCCTTGCCGCGGCCAGAGCGGGCAGTTCTCGATAATTCCAGCACCCGTTTCGCCGCGTTCGCCTGCGCCGATTGCGTGCCGGCGAACTGGCTCAGATAGTCGCGCAGCACCGCGTTGACCGACGTGCCTTGCTCCAGCGCCCGCCGGCGGGCGCTTTTCAGGATTTCCTCGGGTACGGTGATGGTCAGGTTCGCCATGATGCAGTCTCCAGAAGTCGTGTTACACGGGTTCAGTGTAGCACGGGATTGGAACAAGAGGACGACGGGCTTTTCTGGCCACAATCAAACCAGGCCGTTGCCAGCATCCGGTCCCTGGAATAATTCGTCTCGGATTCCTGTAAGTCTCCGCTACGATAACGCCCTATACTCTGCGGCCTGTTGAAGGAGACAGCGAATATGAATTCTGCTACGGAAAAAACGGGGCTTCAGCTTCGTTCCTTGGTTAAGAAAAGCGGCGAGCTGGAGCTTTCGCTGGTCAGCGTCCCGATGCCGGTCCCGCAAGCCGACGAGGTCGTAGTCCGCATCGAGGGCTCCCCGATCAACCCTTCCGATCTGGGGCTGCTCTTTGGCGCAGCCGACATGAGCACGGCAAGGCGCTCCGGCTCGGCCGCGCTGCCGGTGATTACGGCGCGCATTCCCGATGGCCTGATGAAGGGGATGGCCGGGCGCCTCGACCAGTCCATGCCCGTCGGCAACGAGGGGGCGGGCGTGGTCGTGGACGCCGGCGCGTCCGACGAAGCGCAGGCGCTGCTCGGCAAGACGGTGGCCATCCTCGGCGGCGCCATGTACGCCCAGTACCGCAGCGTCAAGGCCAAGCAATGTCTCGTGCTTCCGCCAGGCACGAGCGCGGCCGAAGGCGCGTCCTGCTTCGTCAACCCGCTCACTTCGCAGGGCATGGTGGAAACCATGCGGCTCGAAGACCACAAGGCATTGGTGCACACTGCGGCGGCGTCCAACCTGGGCCAGATGCTCAACAAGCTATGCATCGCCGACGGGGTCGGCCTGGTGAACATCGTGCGCTCGCGCGAGCAGGCGGATTTGCTCAAGGCCCAGGGTGCGCGCCATGTCTGCGACTCCAGCGCCCCGAACTTCATGCAAGACCTCACCGAGGCGATCGCCGCCACCGGAGCGACCCTGGCCTTCGATGCCATCGGCGGCGGTAAGCTGGCCGGGCAGATCCTCAGTTGCATGGAAGCCGCGATCAACAGAACGGCCAAGGAGTACAGCCGCTACGGCTCTGCCACCCATAAGCAGGTCTACATCTACGGCGGCCTGGACACCGGCCCGACCATCATCAACCGCGGCTTCGGCATGGCCTGGGGCGTGGGCGGCTGGCTGCTGTGGCCGTTCATGCAAAGGATCGGTCCTGCCGGCGCGCAAAAGCTCAGGGAGCGCGTGGTCGCTGAACTCAAGACTACTTTTGCCAGCCACTACACCAAAGAGATTTCGCTGGCGCAAGCGCTCGAGCTGGAAGAGATCGCCGTGTACGGCAAGCGCGCGACGGGGGCGAAGTACCTGATCAATCCGAATAAGGGTACGTAGGCGCGTGGCGCCCGGAACGCGCCCACACGACGTCGCTCGCCGGACGGACGCACAAGGAGCAGTTCGGCGCCAGCCGCACGGCCCGCTGGTTCGGGCTCTGACGCGTCCGTGTCGACCCGGCATTGAGCCTGCGCCGATTGCCTCCGGCGCTTTCGACCTCTCGCAGCGCGGACGGTCAGACCAGCGGTTTCAGCAGTTTCCTGAGCGCGGCGGCGACCGCCTTCCTGTCCGCAGCCGCGAGCGATCCGGCTTTGCGCAGAATCAGTCGCTCGTCGAGCGTAAACAATTTCATGCGCAAAACCGATGCCGCGCTCAATCCCGCCGCGCGCAAATCCGAGAGCGGCACGTCCAGTGGCCAGTCCGAATGGGACGCGCTGGTAATCATCGCGAGGACAGCGTGGCCGACGCCGGCGTTGAATGCCGCGCGATCGGACAAGACCAGCGCGGGTCGCCGCTTGGTCGCAGCGCGGTCGGTAAACGGGAACGGGACGACGACGACGTCGAACGCCTCAAAGGTCACGATAGGCGTCCTCGTCGGCGGCGGAAGACCATTCGACGAGCGTTCCCTCGAGCGCGCGCGCGAATTCGTGATCCAGCGGCCGCGCCTTGCGCACGCGCACCTCTTTGCCTTGAATATCGAAGGCGATGGCATCACCCGCTTCGATGTGCAAGATCTTGCGCACCGGCGCCGGAATGGTGGCCTGGTACTTGGTCGTCAACTTGCTCGTGCTGGTGGCCATGGGGCGGGTCTCGAAACAGAGGTAATGGGTAATACTAGCATTACCTCTAGGCAAGGGCAAGCCCTTTCGTTCAAAGCGCAATCGGCCCGCAAGCCAACGCACCGAGTGGCAACGCGGAAGCGTTGCCGCGAAGCAAGTCCCCTTGGGGGATAGCCACGCGGCTTTCCGGGCAGCAGCCCCAGTGGCGGACCTATGAAAACGGGTTGACCGCCCGCCGGCTGTCGAGCGCCTGGCCATGCTGCAGGCCTTCGCAATAGAGCGCGCTCGCGCGGCCTTCGATGCCATCGGCGGCGGCAAGCTGGCCGGGCAGATCCTCAGCTGCATGGAAGCCGCGATCAACAGATCGGCCAAGGAGTACAGCCGCTACGGCTCTGCCATCCATAAGCAGGTCTACATCTACGGCGGCCTGGACACCGGCCCCACCATCATTAACCGCGGCTTCGGCATGGCCTGGGGCGTGGGCGGCTGGCTGCTGTGGCCGTTCATGCAAAGTGTCGGTCCTGCCGGCGCGCAGAAACTCAGGGAGCGCGTGGTCGCCGAACTCAAGACGACTTTTGCCAGCCACTACACCAAGGAGATTTCGCTTGCGCAAGCACTCAAGCTGGAGGAGATCGCCGTGTATGGTAAGCGTGCGACGGGGGCAAAGTACCTGATCAATCCGAATAAGGGCAAGTAGGCGCTCGCGGCCACGCCGGGGTCTACGGAGCTGATCGCGCCCGCGCTCGACTGGTGTTCAAGGTGCTCGATGCAGCGCGCCCCTACCGCTTCGGCTACGACGACCAACTCCTGCGCGAGGTCATCGACAACAATCTGATCCACTGCGGCGGGCCACTAGGGCAACCTCTCGCGGCGGCGCGCTGCGGCAGCGTGGAGAAGGATGGTGGAGGCGCGGGTCGGGTAGGGCCTAGGTTATGCGTGCGATGCCCTTGGCGTGACAAGTAGCAACGTGAGGCCCCGCTGCGCTGCGCTCTTACGTTTGCTCTCCGAGCCAATTCATCTCGGACCCCATTGCTTCCCGCGCGTTTCAACTGGACGAATCCGGCTAGTATAATTAACAGCGCAATGACCGATCCGATACCAAAGCTTGAGGACTTGATCGAATTCACCGACTTTGGGCAGGTCGAGGCGCGCGAGAAATTCGTTCGTGACATCGACCCAGCAACCGTAAAGCTCATCAAGCCGATCGGCTATTACCGGCATCTTCCAGATGAAGTCCGTTGCGGTCTAAAAGATTGCCACCAAGGCCACTTCACTGGTCTGGTCGTCCTCACCTCGGAGAACACGGAAGGCAATATCGGCAATCATTGTGGGAAGACACAATTCGGAGATGTCTTCGTCGACATGATCAACCAGGTTGAGCGTAGCGAACGCAGAAAGACCGGTCGCGAGCGCGCGAAGCGCCTGCACCAAGACGCTCCCTCAATCTCCAAACAGATCGAACAGCTAATCGGCATGGAGTATGGGTCAGCGTGGGTGCAGACATCCATAGACGCGCTTCGCAAGTTCTTGCCTTCGCAGGCGGCCTTCGAACTCGCCGATCGTGCTCTTCGTCGCCAAGACAAAGTTTATGAGGCTGTTCGACTCACCGCCAAGGAAAAGGAGGCACGTCAACAGACACGTGGCGCAATGTCTTGGGGTGGGAGGCATGCCGAAGAATTCAAAGATGAGCCCCGTGGGCAACTCGATGGCCTGCCCATTTGGCAGACCAGCCCCCATCGGATTTTGACTGATCTCCGTGATCAGTTGGCAACCAACCTCAAACTGGACATGAATTCACTCAAGCCTGCCGACTTGACGAAGCTTGCGACGTGGGCCGACGACATTCCGAAATTGCTCGCCGATTCTGAGCGTTTAATAGAGGACGGGAGGCGGTTTTTTAAGCCTGACAACCTTGCCCGCCTGCAGTATTTGGAGCATCTGCCCAAGGACAAGCTCCCTCTGATACGAGGCCTCGAGTGGGATTACCGCGCTGGGAAGGTGAAGCGACTGGTGCCTGGCCGCTAGCCACTCGGGTTTCGCGAGGTCGCGACTGCTTTGCCGGCAACGCGGTGCATTGCAATTGACGGGCACCCTGACTTGTACTCGAACCTTGGGCTAGCCGAACAAGAAACTAAAAAATGATGTCTGCATGGACTTTGAGTTCGCGCCGAACGGGACCGCCTAGATGATCAAGGTAGACGCGCATTCCTTCTCGGCGTGCGAATTTGAAGGCCGGTATGAGATCGCTATCGCCCGTCACTACAACTATTGCGCTGGCCAGCTGGCGCAACGAAAGTAAGGCTATATCTAATCCAATACGCAGGTCTACGCCTTTCTGCTGAACGTTCGGCTGCAGATCGCTCGCAGTTGGCACCCGCGGCGATCTGAGCATTGAGTTGAGCGAAGCATTTCCTATTTTCCAGCCACGCGCAACTGTTTCGCCTTTTCTAACGGCAAAGTCTTGTTCCATTTCCAATTGATTAAGTAGGGCCACGCTTCTAGTGAACACGTTTGTTGCCCCAAGATTGACCCGACTTCCGTCAATCGGATTTGTCATCGTACTGGTCGATGGTGGCGCATCGTAGTAGTAGATTCGAAGCAAGTCGTGGCCGGAAAGGCTCGTGTGGGCCTTGATCCTCGCACATTCATTAACAATGTCGGATGCACTAGGAAAAGCACGGATGCGCTTTCCAAGTGTCTTGGTGACGAACCCGCCGTCCAGCAGGATTGCGTACTTTGGATTCATCGAGAGGGGGGTGCTCCGGACCGCTGGTGCCGCTTTCGCGGACTTGGATCAGTGACCAGCGGGGGAGCGGTCTTTTATCAGGGTCTAATACTAGACAAGACAGCCATCATAGTCAACAAGTTCAATAACCAATCGATGCGGTCGTGAGAATGCGTGGAAATTGGCCTATGAATTCTCTACCCAGTTGAAATGTCTCATGCATTCAGTCGCAAAGGAAAAGGCATTACATACTCCGCCGATACTGCCCCCCCACCTCAAACAGCGCATTCGTGATCTGCCCGAGCGAGCAGCAGCGTACTGCGCCCACCAGCACTTCGAATACGTTCTGATTGTCGATCACCGCCTGCTGCAGGCGCGCGAGCATGGGGCCGGACTCGTCCTTGTGCCGCGCCTTGAAGTCGCGCAGGCGTTTGAGCTGGCTCTGCTTTTCCTCTTCGGTCGAGCGGATGAGTTCGATTTTCTGCGGCGTGTCGCCCGCGTGCGGGTTGCGGAACGCGTTGACGCCGATGATCGGGTAGGAGCCGTCGTGCTTCTTGTGCTCGTAGTACATCGACTCTTCCTGGATCTTGCCGCGCTGGTAGCCGGTCTCCATCGCGCCGAGCACGCCGCCGCGCTCGGAGATCGCCTCGAACTCCTTCAGCACCGCCTCTTCCACGAGGTCGGTGAGCTCGTCGATGATGAACGATCCCTGGTTCGGGTTCTCGTTTTTCGCCAGACCCCACTCGCGGTTGATGATGAGCTGGATCGCCATCGCGCGGCGCACCGATTCCTCGGTGGGCGTGGTGATGGCCTCGTCGTAAGCATTCGTATGCAGGCTATTAGTATTGTCGTAAGTCGAGATCAGCGCCTGCAGCGTGGTGCGGATGTCGTTGAACGCGATCTCCTGCGCGTGCAGCGAGCGCCCGCTGGTCTGCGAGTGGTATTTGAGTTTCTGGCTGCGCTCGTTCGCGCCGTAGCGGTTTTTCATCGCCACCGCCCAGATGCGGCGCGCGACGCGGCCGATCACGGTGTACTCCGGGTCCATGCCGTAGCTGAAGAAGAACGAGAGATTGCCGGCGAAGTCGTCGATGTGCATGCCGCGCGCGAGGTAGGCTTCCACAAACGTGAAGCCGTTCGCGAGCGTGAACGCGAGCTGGCTGATCGGGTTCGCGCCGGCCTCGGCGATGTGGTAGCCCGAGATCGACACCGAATAGAAGTTCTTGATGTTGTGGTGGACGAAGTACTCCTGGATGTCGCCCATCACCTTCAATGAAAACTCGGTCGAGAAAATGCAGGTGTTCTGCCCCTGGTCTTCCTTGAGGATGTCGGCCTGCACCGTGCCGCGCACGGTCGACAGCGTCCAGGCCTTGATCTTGTCGCGCTCGTCCTCGGTCGGCTCGCGAGCGTTGTCGGCGCGGAACTTCTCGACCTGCTGGTCGATCGCGGTGTTGAGGAACATCGCCATCATGGTCGGCGCCGGCCCGTTGATGGTCATCGACACCGAGGTGTTGGGGCTGCACAAGTCGAAGCCGTCGTAGAGCACTTTCATGTCGTCCAGCGTCGCGATCGACACGCCCGAGTTGCCGACCTTGCCGTAGATGTCGGGGCGCTCGTCCGGCTCGAAGCCGTACAGCGTCACCGAATCGAACGCGGTCGAGAGGCGTTTCGCCGGCATGCCTTCGGACACGCGCTTGAAGCGCTTGTTGGTGCGGAACGCGTCGCCTTCGCCCGCGAACATGCGCGTCGGGTCTTCGTTTTCGCGCTTGAACGCGAACACGCCGGCGGTGTAGGGGAAGGACCCGGGCACGTTCTCGAGCAACAGCCATTTGAGCAGTTCGCCGTGATCCTCGTAGCGCGGCAGCGCGACTTTGCGGATGGTGCTGCCCGAGAGCGAGCGCGAAGTCAGCTTGGTGCGCAGCTCGCGGTCGCGGATCTTGACCACGTATTCGTCGCCAGCGTAGGCGGCCTGCATCTGCGGCCACATGTCCAGGAGCTTCTTCGCGCGCGCGTCGAGTGCGGCATCGCGCGCTTCGGTGAGCTTGAGCACCGTGTTCTTCGCGCCGTCGCGCGTCGGGTCGTTGTCGTGCAGCATGCGCGCGGTCTCGCGCAGTTGCTGCAGCTCGCGCGCGAGGCGCGCCTGCTCGCTCGCGAACTTGTGGTAGCCGCGCACGCAATCGGCGATCTCGGCGAGGTAGCGCGCGCGCGCAGGCGGCACGATGCCGGCCTTGCCGGTGGAGGCGCGCACTTCGACCTTGGGCAGCTTGCCCGGCTTGGTCTTGAGGCCGTGCTCCGCGAGGCGCGGCAGCAGGTGTTGGTACAGCGCGGTGACGCCGTCGTCGTTGAAGCGCGCGGCGATGGTGCCGAACACCGGCATGGTCTCGGGCGGGAACTTGAACGCGTCGATGTTGCGCTGGTATTGCTTGCGCACGTCGCGCAGCGCGTCGGCCGCGCCCTTGCGGTCGTATTTGTTGATCGCGACGAAGTCGGCGAAATCGAGCATGTCGATTTTCTCGAGCTGGCTCGCGGCGCCGAACTCGGGCGTCATCACGTATAGCGACACGTCGACGAGCGGCACGATCGCGGCATCCCCCTGGCCGATGCCGGAGGTCTCGACCACGATCAGGTCGAAGCCGGCGAGCTTGCACGCGGCCAGCACTTCGGGCAGCGCTTCCGAAATCTCCGAGCCCGCGGCGCGCGTGGCGAGCGAGCGCATGAAAATATGGCTGCCGTTGATCGCGTTCATGCGGATGCGGTCGCCCAAGAGCGCGCCGCCCGACTTCCTCCGCGAAGGATCGACCGCGATCACGGCGAGGTTGAGCTTGTCGTCCTGGTCCAGGCGGAAGCGCCGGATCAGTTCGTCGGTGAGCGAGGACTTGCCCGAGCCGCCGGTGCCGGTGATGCCCAGCGTCGGGAGGTCGAGCGCCGCGGCTTCCTTGACCACCGCTTCGCGCAGCTTGGCGTCGGCGGTTTTGTTCTCTAATGCAGTGATCAGCTGCGCCAGCTTGCGCCGGTCGCCGGCCTTGACCGCCTTCAAGTCGCGCGGCGCCAGCGGCGCGAGGTCGAGGTCGCAGCGCATGACCATGTCGTTGATCATGCCCTGCAGGCCCATTTTCTGGCCGTCTTCGGGCGAGTAGATGCGCGCCACGCCGTAGGCGTGCAGCTCGTCCATTTCTTCAGGCACGATCACGCCGCCGCCGCCGCCGAACAGCTTGATGTTGTCGCCGCCGCGTTCGCGCAGCAGGTCGAGCATGTACTTGAAGTATTCGACGTGGCCGCCCTGGTAGGAACTGATCGCGATGCCCTGCACGTCTTCCTGCAGCGCCGCGGTCACGACCTCCTCGACCGAGCGGTTGTGGCCGAGGTGGATCACCTCGCAGCCGGTGCTCATGAGGATGCGGCGCATGATGTTGATCGAGGCGTCGTGGCCGTCGAACAGCGACGCCGCGGTGACGAAGCGCACCTTGTGCTTGGGTTTGTAGATGGTCAAATTGGAGGAGACGGATAGGTCGGTCATGACAACCCCACTGCCGGAATTCTGCGAACTTGCAGTTTAGTTGACGTTAACGTTAACGTCAACTTAGCGCCCTCGGGCGCCGCCTTGGAAACGTCAGTCTAACAGTAGGAGGTCCGCCCCCGGGCCGATCGGTCTCCGCAATGGCCGCTGGTCGGGGCGAGGGCGCCCCTCCTACAGCAGCTTGCGCAGCTCGGTCTTCAGCACCTTGCCGGTGCTGTTCTTCGGCAGCGCGTCGACGTAGCGGTAGGCCTTGGGGCGCTTGAAGCGCGCGATATGGTCGAGGCACAGCGCGTCGAGCTCGGCTTGGTCCGGCGCCGGGCCGCGCGGGACGACGAAGGCGATCACGACTTCGCCCCATTCGGGATCCTTCTGCCCGACCACCGACACTTCGCTCACGCCGGGGTGCAGCAGCAGCACTTCCTCCACTTCGCGCGGATAGATGTTGGAGCCGCCCGAGACGATCATGTCCTTGCTGCGGTCCTTGAGCGTGAGAAAACCCTCTGCGTCCAGGCTGCCGACGTCGCCGGTGTGCAGCCAGCCGTTGCGCAAGGTCTCGGCGCTTGCGGCGGGATTGTCCCAGTAGCCCGGCATCACCGGATCGCCGCGCAC
>JAJZPQ010000009.1:30910-93478 GCA_021811085.1 Pseudomonadota bacterium
AGGCCCGCGTGCCAGCAGGCGAACATGAGCTCGAGGTACTGCGGGCAGTTCTTCATCACCAGCGCGACGCGCTCGTTCGGAGACAGCCGCGCAGCGAGCCCGGCGGCGAGGCGCGACACGCGTGCGGCGAGTTCGGCATAAGTGCAGCTCACGCGCGCGCCGCGCGCGAGCGCGGGCAGGTTCGGGTAGGCATGCGCGCTGCGCACGAGCAGCTGGGCGATGTTTACGCTCATGGCGAGCGACTGTAGCAAATTTTGCGCGGGCGGTCGTTCAAATAAAAAAGGGCAGGGATGACCCTGCCCTTTCACGGTAAAGAAGAAGACTTACTTCTTCTCTTCCTTCTTCATTTCTTTCTTGGCCTTGGCCTTGTGCGCTTTCTTGGCTGTTTTCTTTTCCACTTTCTTCATCTCTTCTTTCTTCTCGGGGGCTTTTGCGCCCTCCGCGGCGAAAACGGAAACAGTGGAAACAGCGAATACAGCGGCGACCAACATCGACAGAAGCTTGCTCATATTGACTCCTCCTAGATGGATTGAAATTACCGGCGCGCCCCCTACCGCCTCTACCCATCGTCCCGTCATGAGGAGCCGACGTCGATAACGCGGTGCAAGCAAAGCAGTGGTAACCGCAGTGCCGGAACTGCGAGTAACGGGCGGATCGCCAAGGCGTTGACACGCCCCGACTAAGCCGACCCTGCCTCATTCGGATAGAAAAAGCGCCAAACAATCAATGCTATACTTCATCGACCCTGAAATGGACCGGACCGGCGCCGCTGGGTTCCCGCTGCACCGGGTCCGAGACGCACGGGCATCCAGGCCGAACCGATGCTAGACCTCGCCACGCAACGCTATGCCCTGATCGCCCTCGCGGCAGCCGCGCTGTTCGGCGCGAGCACGCCGCTCGCCAAGCTGCTGCTCGCGAACATCGCGCCCAACATGCTCGCCGGCTTGCTCTACCTGGGCAGCGGCCTCGGGCTCGCGCTGGTGCAGCTGATCCGCCGCACGGGACAACGCGCGGCCGAAACGCCGCTGCAGGCGGCGGACACTCCCTGGCTCGCCGGCGCGGTCGCCTGCGGCGGCATCGCCGCGCCGCTGCTGCTGCTGTGGGGACTCGCCGGCGAAAGCGCATCCGGCGTGTCGCTGCTGCTCAATCTCGAAGGCATGCTGACCGCGCTGATCGCCGCGCTGGTGTTCCGCGAGGCAATAGGGGCGCGCATCTGGGTCGCCGCCTGCCTCATGCTCGCGGCCGGCCTCTCGCTCGGCTATGCGCCGCAGGCCGGCGTCGGGCTGTCGCTGCGCACGCTCGCGGTCGCGGCCGCCTGCGCGCTGTGGGCGCTGGACAACAATCTCACGCGCCGCATCGCCGCCGCCGATCCGGTCCGCATCGCCATGATCAAGGGGCTTGTTGCGGGCTGCGTCAACATCGCCGCGGCCCTGGCGCTGGGCGCGCAGCTGCCGCAGGCGCTGCCGCTCGCGGGCGCGCTCGCGCTCGGCTGGCTCGCCTATGGCGTGAGCCTGGCGCTGTACATCCTCGCGCTGCGCCACCTCGGCAGCGCGCGCGCCGCGGCACATTTCTCGACTGCGCCGTTCATCGGCGCGGCGCTCGCGATCCTGCTCATGGGCGAGCCGCTGACGCCCGCTTTCGCCGCCGCTTTCGCGCTGATGCTCGTTGCGACCTGGCTCACGCTCACCGAGCAGCACGGCCACGCGCATGCGCATGAAGCGCTCGCGCACGCGCATCTGCACACGCACGACGCGCATCATCAGCATGCGCACCGCGGCAACGAAGGGCCGGAGCCGCACACGCATGCTCACGTGCACGCGCCGCTTGCGCACAGCCATCCGCATTTGCCCGATTTGCATCACCGGCATCCGCATTGAAGCTCGAGTTCGCATCCGCACTGTGGGCGCTCGCCGCCGCGGCCGGCCTGGGTGCGGCCATGATCACGACGCGCCTGGGCCTGCGCTATGCGTCGCCCGCGGCCGGCGCGGCGATCGGCGTCCCCTCCTCGACGCTGGTGTTCTGGTGTCTGGCGCCGTTCCTGCTCGACACCGGCGGCTTCAACCTCGCCGCGGCCGGGATGTTCGCGCTGGTCGGCCTGTTCTTTCCCGCGGCGGTGACGCTCTTGACCTACAGTGGCAACCAGCGCATGGGCCCGACCATCACCAGCGCCGTTTCCTGCACCACGCCCATGTTCGCGCTGTCCGGCGCGATCCTGTTTTTGGGCGAAGGCCTCAGCACGGGCGATGTGCTCGGGACCGCGGCCATCGTGCTCGGCATGCTGGCGCTGACCTGGAGCGGCGGCGCACGCGCGCGCGACTGGCCGCTGTGGGCGGTCGCGCTGCCGGTTGCGGCCGCGGCGCTGCGCGCGCTGGCGCAAGTCCTGACCAAAGCCGGGCTCGCGCTGTGGGCCAGCCCTTACGCCGCCGGACTGATCGGCTACACCGTGTCGGCCGTGGTGATCCTCGCCGTGACTCGAATGCGCGGGCAGCGAGCGCCCACTGACCGCCGCGCCACGCCCTGGTTCGTCGCCACCGGCATGTTCAACGGCGCGAGCCTGTTCCTGATGTATACCGCGCTGGCCAAAGGCAAGGTGGCGCTGGTCTCGCCCATCATCGCGACCTATCCGCTGTTCACGCTCGCGCTGAGCCTGCTGATCCTGCGCCATGAACGCGTGCCGCCGCGCGTGGCGCTGGGCGCGGTGCTGACCGTGGCCGGCGTGGCAGTGCTGCTCGCGTTCTAACCCGCCGCTTCAATCGCGGAGCAGCGCCAACAACGCGGCGCCGTAGTGCTCGAGCTTGCGCGCGCCTACGCCCGAGATCTGGCCGAGTGCGTCCTCGCTTTGCGGGCGCGTGCGCGCGAGCTCGGCCAGCGTGGCGTCGTGGAACACGACATAAGCCGGCACGCCGTGTTCCTTGGCGACGCCGGCGCGCCATTCGCGCAGGCGCTGCCACAAGCGTTCTTGCTCAGCTCCCAGTCCGGCCGCACTCGCGCGCGCGCGCCCGCTGCCGCGCTTGCCGGCCTGCGCCTGGCGCAGATGCACCGTCTGTCCGCCGCTGAGCACCGCGCGGCTGGCCTCGGTGAGCAGGAGCGAGCCATGGCCCGCATGATCGACGGCGAGCAGCCCCTGCGCGACCAATTGGCGGAATACCGTGCGCCAGACCTTCTCGTCCAGCTCGCGGCCGACGCCGAACGTGCTCAACGCCTGATGATTCCACTGCAGCACGCGCTCGGTCTCCTTGCCCAGGAGCACGTCGATCAGGTGCACCGCACCGAAGCGCTGCCCGGTGCGATAGACGCAGGACAGCGCCTTCTGCGCCGCCACCGTGCCGTCCCACACCTGCGGCGGCTCGATGCAGACATCGCAATTGCCGCAAGGCGCGGAGGCTTCGTCGAAATAGGCCAGCAGGCGCACGCGGCGGCAGCTGCTGGCTTCGCACAGGCCGAGAAGCGCATCGAGCTTCGCCGCCGCGATGCGCTTGAATTGCGCCTCGGCGGTGGAGGCGTCGATCATGCGCCGCTGGTTGACCACATCGCCCAGGCCGTAGGCCATCCAGGCGTCGGCCGGCAGCCCGTCGCGGCCGGCGCGGCCGGTCTCCTGGTAATAGCCCTCGATGCTCTTGGGCAGATCGAGATGCGCGACGAAGCGCACGTCGGGCTTGTCTATGCCCATGCCGAAGGCGATGGTCGCGACCATGACGATGCCTTCTTCGCGCTGGAAGCGCGCCTGATGCAGGCTGCGCGTGCCGGCGTCCATGCCGGCGTGGTAGGCAAGTGCGCTTACGCCCTGCTCTGCCAGCCAGGCCGCGGTCTCCTCCACCTTGCGCCGCGACAGGCAATAGACGATGCCGGAGTCGCCCGCATGCTCGGCGCGCAGGAACGCGAGCAGCTGCGCGCGCGCATTCGCCTTCTCGACGATGCGATAGCGGATGTTCGGCCGGTCGAAGCTGGAGACGAAGGTGCGCGCATTTTCGAGTGCGAGGCGCTGCACGATTTCCTCGCGCGTGACGCGATCGGCCGTGGCCGTGAGCGCGATGCGCGGCACGCCGGGAAAGCGCTCGTGCAGCAGCGCGAGCTGCATGTATTCCGGACGGAAGTCGTGGCCCCACTGCGATACGCAATGCGCCTCGTCGATCGCGAACAGCGCGAGTTGCGCCGCGGCTTGCAGGCGCTCGAGCTGTTCGAGGAAGCGCGGCATCAGCAGCCGCTCCGGCGCGACGTAGAGCAGGTCGTAGTCGCCGGCGGCGAGGCCGCGCTCGACCGCGGCCGCGTCGGCCGACGACAACGAGGAATTGAGGAACGCCGCCCTGACGCCGGCCTCGCGCAGCGCCGCCACCTGGTCCTGCATCAGCGCGATCAGCGGCGAGACCACGATGCCCGTCCCCGGGCGCAGCAAGGCCGGGATCTGATAGCACAGCGACTTGCCCCCGCCGGTGGGCATCAGCACCAGGCAGTCGCCGCCCGCGCTCACATGGCGCACGATCTCTTCCTGCGGCCCGCGAAACGCGGCGTAGCCGAACACCTGTTTCAGCACCGAGCGGGCCGCGCCGGGCGCAATGCTCATCGTTTGCCCGCGGCGGCGCAGCGCGTCGGCTTCATGGTCTGCGATGCCGGCCCCGCGTTCGCGGGAAATTGTGTAAAGAATTGCAAAATTTGGCCGTCGTCCCGTCTGTGCCGCCAGCCGGCGGCTAAAATGCGAGCCGCATTTTAACCTTTCACCGACGGAAACAATTCCTTGTTTAATCCGACCGCGCTTGGCTTCGGCTTGGCAGCCGCGATCGCCCTGGCCTGCGCACCCGCCCTGGCGCAGGTGTATTCATGGAAAGACCCGGCGAGCGGCCAAAGCCGATTGTCGAATATCGCGCCGTCCTGGTACAACCGCGGCGAAAACGTCGGCGGCCCGCGCGTGATCGCGACGCTGGGCGAAAGGGTAATCGACGATACCGCGCTGGCGTACGAACAGCGCCTGCTGCTCATGGGCAAGTCCAAAGACTACGTCGACAAACTGCGGCTGCAAAAACAGCAGATGTCCGCGGACAAAATGGCCACCCGCGCGGCCACCCGCGCGGCAACGGGCGCGAACAAGGGCAGCTAGCCGGCCCGCGTAATTCCGGCACCCTGACGGCGCCAGGGCAGATTCTTGCGATGGGATTACAATGGCGCAGTAGCCGCCGGACTCCCATTGCACCCCACCCGCAAACCGCTGCCGCAATTCTCCCGTCGATGACCCCAGGGAACACCAATAACTCAAGCCATCTGCTGCGCTCGCGCAGCAAAATCGCGCCGGTGCTCGAGGCGCTCGCCGCCCGGCACCAACGCGTCATGGTGGAGCTGCCGGACGGGCAGGGCGTGGTCAACACGCAGCTCCTGCTCGCCGATCCGGTCGGGGAATTCATCGTCGTCGCCGCGGCGGCGGACCAGGCGCTCGATGCGGCCCTGCTGGCGCTGGCGCGCGTAACCCTGGTGGCCGAGCCCGACGACTGGCATATCGAGTTCGTCGGCATCGCACCGAGCGCGATCGTGCACGAGAATCGTGCGGCGATACGCTTGGGTTATCCTGAAATTCTCTCCGTGCAGCAGCGCCGGCAGGACGAGCGCTACGACGCGTCCACCGGACTCGTGCTGCGCTGCGTCGCCGACGCCGGCGGCTTCGCGCCGTTCGACGCGCAGATCAGGGACATCAGCCTGGGCGGCATCAGCGTGCTGCTCTATCCGCCGGACGTGATGATCGAGCCGGGCACGGTGCTGCTGGGCAGCCGCATCGAAATCCCGGGAGCCGATACGGTCACGCTGGATCTGGAAGTGCGCTATTCGGAACTCGTTACGCTGGAGGACGGCCGGCGCGCGCGCTGCTCCGGCTTCCGTTTCCTCAACGCGCCGGAAGACGTCAAACAGAAGCTCGTCGACGCGATCAACAATCGCTAGAGCCGCGCGCTGCGTGCGGAAGTTCATTCCTCGCAACGCGGCGCAGCAGACTAGAGGCGCGCCGTCACCAGCACCCGCCCCTTGGCGCCGAGCGCGGTCTTGCCGTCTGCGCCGACGATGCGCCCGCGCATATCGACGATGTCGCCGCCGAGTTTCGCGTTCGGCGTGACCTTCACCACCAGCCACTCGAGCCGGATGGTCTCGTCGGCGAATATCGGCCGGCGAAACTTCACCCAGAACTCGAGGCCGATCACCGATCCCTTGGCCGAGAAATGCGATGCCGTCAGCGCGAGCAGCAGCGCCGAGGTATGCGGGCCGCTCGCGATGAGCCGGCCATAGCGCGTCGTTGCCGCGAACGCGGGGTCGTGGTGCACCGGATTGGTGTCGCCGACCGCATTGGCGTAATCCGCCACCGCCTTGGGCGTGAGCGTGACCACGGACGAAAAGCGCTCGTGCGCATGAGCTAGCATCGTTATGCCTATCCGCTCGGGCTCAAGCTGCGAGCAGCTCGATCCTCATGCCGGCATGGGCCTGCAGGCGTACGAGCAGCCGGTTTCCGAGGGCCGTCGCCGGGGTCCAGAAACCGCCGGCGCAGGCCGACTTCGGCAGATCCAGCGCCAGGCACGCGCCGGCTTCGCCCAGCATTTTCGAAGTCGAACCGCAACCCGGTTCGCGATCATGTTCTTGAACATGCTCCGCGTCCCTCTCCTCTGTCAGAACATCAAGAATACGCCTCTGCCGCCGCAACCGCCGTCGCGGCGCATCGGCGCGCGCAGCGCACTTCATCGAACTTCGGCGCCGGCGCCTTCAGGCCCGCTGCGGCCCCGGCCTGCCGTCTTCGACGACGAAGCGCGCGAGCGTGCTGCAGGGCGCATCGCGCGTCTGCACCGATTCCATCGCGCGCAGGTCGGCGTTCAATTGCTTCGGCTTGATCTCGACGCGCACATAGCCGCGCCGGTCGCCGCGGCCGTACTTGAGGTGCGGGTTTTCGGCGAGCGCCGCCTCGACGAATTTCTGCGACGGCCCCTGCGAGGTGATCGAGGTGCCGCAGAACTCGCTCGCGACCACGGGCGAATGCGGGTCGTCGAAATCGGGCTTCAGATCGGCGACCCAGTGCGCGTGCACGTCGCCGCCGATCACCACCGGATTCGCCGGCCGGCGCCCAGCGATCGAGTCGAGCAGACGCCTTCGCGCCGCGGGATAACCGTCCCAGCCGTCGGTCCACACGCGCTTGCCCGCGCCCGGCTGGCGGTCGAGCTGCGCCATCAGCGTCTGCTGCGCGATCAGGTTCCAGCCGCTCGTCGCTCCGGCGAGGCCAGCATCGAGCCAGGCTTCCTGCGCGGCGCCGAGCAGGCTGCGCGCCGGGTCGGCGAGCGCCGCGCACTCGGCCGCGTCGACCACGGTGCTGCCGCCGCCCGCGGGGCGTTTGGAGCAGACCTCGTGCGCACGGTACTGGCGGTCGTCGAGCAGATGCACGCGCGCGAGCCGCCCCCAGGCTATGCGGGTGTAGATTTTCATCTGCGCGCCGTCCGGGCGCATGCGTGCGGGCAGCGGCATATGCTCGTAATAGGCGCGGTAGGCGGCGGCGCGGCGCGCGAGGAAGCGCTCGCGCGGCATGCCGTCCTCGGGCTGGTCGTCGGCGTAGTCGTTGTCGACCTCGTGATCGTCCCAGGTCACGATCCACGGGCAGGCGTGGTGCGCCGCCTGCAGGTCGGGGTCCGTCTTATACAGCGCATGGCGCGTGCGATAGTCCTCGAGCGTGTACGGCTCGCCGCCGGTGTGCTTGCGCACGTGATTGCGCCCCCAGGAGGACTCGTAGATATAGTCGCCGAGGAAGGCGATGAAGTCGGGTGCGTCGGCGACGATGTGTTTGTAGGCGCCGTAGTAGCCCTGCTCGTACTGCTGGCAGGAGGCGAAGGCGAAGCGCAAGCGCGCCGGCGCGGCATCGAGAGCGGGCGCGGTGCAGGTGCGCGCGATAGTGCTCTGCGCCTCGCCTGCGCTGAAGCGGTACCAGTAGGGGCGGCCGGGTGCGAGGCCCTGCGGCTCGACATGCACCGAGTGGCCCCATTCGGGCGCGGCCTCGGCGCTGCCCGAGGCGACGACTTCGCGCATCGCGTCGTCCGTCGCGATTTCCCAGCGCACCGGCACGATGTCGCGTCCCATGCCGCCGTCGGCCGCGTCGGGCGCCGGCGCGAGGCGCGTCCACAGCACCATCCCCGAGGGCAGCGGATAACCCGAAGCGACGCCGAGGCTGAACGGGTCCGCGGCAAAGCGCGGCTTGGTATTGACCTGGGCGCGCGCACCCGCAGCGTACATGCCTGCGGCGGCGAGCGCCCTGAGGAATTCGCGGCGCTTGACGGAAGACATTCGGGCGCTCTCCTTAGACGGTAGGAGAGCCGCTCGGCATCAACCGGCCGGAAGTTCGCCCTCCCCCGCAAAGCGCGAGAATAACAGCGGCAGCAGCAGCAGGGTAAACAGCGTCGCCGAGACGATGCCGCCGACGATCACGACCGCAAACGGCCGCTGCGTCTCCGAACCGATGCCGTGCGACAGCGCCGCGGGCAGCAGGCCCAGGCCGGCCATGAGCGCGGTCATCAGGATGGGCCGCAGGCGCAGCGCGGCGCCGTCCATCACCGCTTGGGCAAGCGGCGCGCCGTTGCGCAGGAATTCGACGATCTGCTCCAGCATGATCACGCCGTTCTGCACCGAGATGCCGGCCACGGCGATAAAGCCGACCGCAGCGGAGACCGACAGATGCAGCCCGGCGAGCCCGAGGCCGGCAATGCCGCCGATGAGCGTGAACGGCACCATCGCGAGCACCAGACCGGCCTTCTTCACCGAGCGGAACGCCCAGAACAGCAGGGAAAAAATCAGCAGCGCGGACAAGGGCACAATCACCATGAGGCGCTTATTTGCGCGCTGCTGGTTCTCGAACTGCCCGCCCCAGGCGAGATCGTAGCCCGGCGGCAAAACCACCTGCTCGCGCACCTTACGCTGCGCCTCTTCGATGAAACTGCCCATGTCGCGCCCGCGCAGATTGGATTTGATCAGGGCGATGCGACCTCCGCCCTGGCGGCTGATCATGGAGGCGCCCTGCCTCACCTGCACCGTGGCGACATCGCCCAATGCGACCGTGCCGGCGCCGCCGGGCAGGCTCACTTGCAGATGCGCGATGTCGTCGACCGCATCGCGATAGGTATCGGCGATGCGCAGCGTCACGTCGAAGCGGCGGTCGCCCTCGTAGAACGCGTTGACCGCGTTGCCGGCGAGCGCCGTCTGGATCACGTTGTTCACGTCCGCAACGCTGACGCCGTAGCGCGCGATGCGCGCGCGGTCGACTTTGATGTCGAGTTCGGTCTGGCCGCCGATGGGCACGGCGGCGACATCGGCCGAGCCGCGGATGCCGGCCAGAATCGCCGCGATCTGCCGCGCCTTCGCCTCGAGGATTTCGAGATCCGGGCCGAACACCTTCACGTTGATCTCGCCCTTGGTGCCGGAGAGCGACTCCTCGACGTTGTCCTCGATCACCTGGGAAAAGTTGGTGGGCACGCCGGGCAGCGCATGAATGCGCTGCGACATGTCGGCCACGAGCGCCTCTTTGCTGGCGAAGTGCCAGGCGCTGCGCGCCTTCAGGTCGGCGAGGATCTCCAGATTGTTGGTCCCCTTGGGGTCGGTGCCGTCGTCGGGGCGCCCGACCTGGGTCACGACGTTGTTCACCTCCGGATAGCTGCGCAGGATCGCGCGCACCTGGCGCTCGATCTCCTTGGTGCGCTCCAGCGATGCCGACGGCGGCAGCGTGATCGTGAGCCAGATGTTGCCTTCGTCCAGCTTCGGCAGGAACTCGCTGCCCAGCAGCGGCGCGAGCGCGAGCGAAATCGCGAGCACCGCCGCGGACAGACCGAACACCAGCTTGGCGCGCGTGCCGCACCATGCGAGCAGCGCGCGATAGCGCTGCTGCAGCCGGTGTATCCACTCGCTGTGCGCCTCGGCCATGTTTTCGCGCCGCATGGTGTAGGAGAGCAAGGCCGGCACCAGCGTCATCGTGAGCAGGATCGCGCCGAGCAGCGCGAACGACAGCGTGAATGCGACCGGCGAAAAGATTTTTCCCTCGACCCGCTGGAACGTGAATATCGGCAGGAACGCCGTGATGATGATCGCCTTCGAAAACAGGATCGGGTGGCCGAGGTCGACCACCGTGTGGCGCAAGGCCTGCATACGCCAGCCATAGCCGGCGTGCAGCGGGTTGTTCTCGGCCTGGGCCACGGCGAGCCGCACCATGAGCGCCTCGACCAGCACCACGGCGCTGTCGATGATGATGCCGAAGTCGACGGCGCCGAGCGAAATGAGATTTGCGGACACGCCGCGCGCGTCCATCATGATGAAGGCCGCGAGCAGCGACAGCGGAATCACGCAGGCGACGATCAGCGCCGCGCGCCAGTTGCGCAGGAAAATGATCAATATGCCGATCACCAGCAGCGCGCCGACGGCGAGATTCTCCGCCACCGTGCGCACCGTGTGATGGATCAGGTCGGTGCGCTTGTAGAACGGCGCGATGCGCACCCCCTTGGGCAGCTTCGCCTGCACTTCGTCCACCTTGGCCTGCAGCTTGGCCACGACCTTGGCCGCGTTCTGGCCCTTGGTCATGAGCACGATGCCCTCGACGACGGAATCGCGCGCGTTGAAGCCGACGATGCCCGACAGCGGCCTGCGTCCGACGCTGACGCTTTCGGCCAGATCGGACACCAGTATGGTGCGGCCGTTGCGCGAGGCGACGATCACCTGGCCGATGTCGTCCAGGCTGTTGAACAGGCCGAGGCCGCGGATGACCAGGTTCTCCTCTCCGCGGTGCAGCAGGCCGCCGCCCGAGTTCGCGCTGTTGGAGGAGAGCGCGGTGCTGACCTGGTCGATGGTGACGCCGAATTTTTTCAGCGCGTAGGGATTGAGCCGGACCTGGTATTCCTTGATCGAGCCGCCGAAGCTGACCACGTCGGCCACGCCCGGCACGATGCGCAGCGCCGGCCGGATCACCCAATCCTGCAGCGCGCGCACTTCATAGTCCGGCATGTCCGCCGGGGCGTCGATCACATAGCGGTAGATTTCCCCGACCGCGGTCGACAGCGGCGCGAGCTGCGGCTGCAGGTTCGGCGGCAGGACCACGTTCTGCAGCTTCTCCAGCACCTGCTGGCGCACGAAGTAATCGTCGGTATTATCGGAAAACGTGAGCGTCACCACCGACAGGCCGGTGATCGATACCGAACGCAATTGCGTCATGTGCGGTACGCCCGCCATCTCGCGCTCGATCGGCAGCGTGACCGAACGCTCCACTTCCTCCGGCGCCTGGCCCGGAAACTGCGTCACCACCTGCACCTGGGTGTCCTGCACGTCGGGGAAGGCCTCGATCGGCAGGTTCGTCAGCGCCCTCCAGCCGAAGGCGACCAGCGCTGCGGTCGCGATCAGGACGAATACGCGCTGGTGCAGGGCAAAGGCGACGAAGCGGTCGAGCATAGGCGGGCGGCTCAGAATGCGGCGCGCGGCGCGCGCGGGCGGTGCGCGTCAGGCATGTATTCCTACCTGGCTGCGGCGAGTTCGGAATTCAGCAGCAGCGCGCCGCTGGCGACGACGCGCTCGCCCGGATCGAGGCCGTCGGCGACGTAGCTGTAGTCGCGGTCCTGCAGGCGCAAGGACACGCGGCGCTTTTCGAACACGCCGGGGCTCTTCTCCACGAACAGGAAGCTGTACAGCCCCTCGGTGAACAGCGCGCCGTTGGGCACGCGCAGCGCGCGCTGCTTGCTGTCCGAGAGCAGCGTGACGCGGGCGTACATCTCGGGTTTGAGTTTGCGCGCGGGATTGGGCAGGCTGCAGCGCACCTGGATGCGCCGCGTCGCCGGGTCCACGGTTTCGCCGACTTTTTCCACGGTGCCGGCGAAGCGCTCGCCGGGCCAGGCGTCGACTTCCACCGACACCGGATGGCCGGGATGGACTTTGGACAAATTGCGCTCGGGCAAATCGATCATGACCCACAGGCGCGTAGGGTCGGTGACGACGAAGAGCGGATCGGGCAGATCGGGCCGCACTTCCATCCCCGGGTTGGCTATGCGTTCGGAGACGACGCCGCCGATGGGCGAGCGCAGCACATAGTCTTCGCGCAGGCCGCCGCTCGGCACGAGATTGCGCAGGCGCAGCTGCGCGCGCTGCGTTTCGGCACGCGCCTGTTCCAGATCGGCTGCGGCCGATTCGTAGTCCTTGCGCGGCAGCACTTCGCCCGCGAGCAGCTTGCGCGCACGCTCGAACGCAAGGTGCTTGAGCGTTTCGTCGGACTTGGCTTTGCGCAGGTCTGCGACCGCCTGCGCCAACTCCGGCGAGTCGAGCGCGAGCAGGGTTTCGCCCGCCTTTACCGGATCGCCCGGTTGCAGTTTGAGCGCCACGATGCGCCCGGCGATGGGCGAGGAGATGCGCGCGGTGAAGCTTTCGTCATAGGCGACGCGTCCGTTCAGCGGTTCCGCGAGCGGAACCGGCAACTCTTCCGCTGCCTGGATTTTGAGCGCGGCGAGCTGCGGCGCATCGGGCGCATAGCGCAGGATGCCGGGCTCGCGCGGCGCGGCGGCCGGCTGCGGCTCCGCTTGCGCGCGGCGCCAGCCGACCGCAGCCGCGGTCGCCGCCGCAATCGAACCGGCCAGCAGAACTACGCCGGCGATCTTGAGTGAATTCATATGCAGTTAACTCGCGCGTCGAAACACCAGGACGGCATTGGTGCCGCCGAACGCGAAGGAATTGCTGATCGCCGCCTGCAGCTGCGGCGCGGCGCAACCCGGTTCGCGCACCAGCGCGACGTTGCAGGCGGGATCAGGCCGGTCGCAGTGCATGTTGGGCGGCAGCGCGCGCCGGTGCAGGGCCAGCACGGTAATCGCTGCCTCCAGCGCCCCGGCCGCGCCGAGCAGGTGACCATGCAAGGCTTTGGTAGAACTCACCGCCAGGCCGGGTAAGGCTTCGCCCCAGACCTGAGCCAGCGCATCGTATTCGACCGGATCGCCGATGCGCGTGGCGGTGCCGTGGGCATTGCAGTAGCCGATATCCGCCGGGGACAGGCCGCTCGCGCGCAGCGCGGCGCGCAGCGCGCGCACTTGCCCCGCGGCATCCGGCTTGGTCAGATGGGTCGCATCGCAGGATACGCCGCTGCCGGCGAATTCGGCGTATATGCGCGCGCCGCGCGCTGCTGCCGCGTCATAGTTTTCGAGCAGCAGCACCGCCGCGCCTTCGCCCAATACCAAACCGGTGCGATCGGCGCTGAACGGCCGGCACGATCGCGCCGCGTCGTCCGACGCTGGCGCTGCGAGGGTCTGCATCGCCTGCCACGCGCGCAGCACGTTGGGCTGGAGCAGCGCCTCGCTGCCGCCGGCGAGCGCGCAATCGATTTCGCCGCAGGCAATCGCCTTCGCCGCCTCGGCCAGCGCCACCGCCGAAGAGGCGCAGGCGATCGAGTACGTGAGCACCGGGCCGTGCAGCTTCGCGCGCATGGCGATGTGCGCAGCCGCAGCGTTGGGCATGAACGCGGGTATGGTCAGCGGCGGAACGCGGCCGGAAGCGTACTGACTGCGGTAGGCCTCTTCCATTGCCGCGGCGCCGCCCATGCCCGTGCCCATATACACGCCGCTAGCCTGATCCAGCGTGCTGATGCCCGCATCGGCGCGCGCCAATTCAGCCGCGGCGACGGCAAGCTGGCTGACGCGGTCTACGCCGGCGAGCTGCAGGCGCGAAAACCAGCGCGCGGCGTCGAACGCTGCGCGCGCGACGACAGCGGGGGCTACCTCGCCTTCGCCCCAGCGCGTGATCGCCGAGCGGCCGCCGAGCAAGGCAGCAAAAACCGCATCGGGCGCATCGCCATGGGGCGAGACGAGGCCGATGCCGGTGATCGCGACACGGCGCTTCATGCAGCGCTGGGCACGCGCAGTTCGTCTACGAGTGCGGCCAGCCCGCTCAGCGTGTTCACGTCCTGACGGTTGTCGGGAAAATCGATGCTGAAGTGATCCTCGACGGTGAACAGCAGTTCGGCCAGGGACAGCGAGTCCAGGCCGTAATCGGCGAGCGGCGCGTCGGCCTTCAGCGTCGCCACGTCGATTTCGAACTTGTCGTGGATCAGTTGCTTGAGTTCTTCGATCGTGTTCATGGGAACCTCAATTGAAAATCATGTCTAGGGCGACTTTGGATACGGGCGCCGGAAACGCGTTCGCGACGGCCGGCTCCGGCGGCGTCGTTTCCGCCGCCGCGGACGGCGCAAGGCGCTTGACGAATTGGGCGAGCAGGGACGCAACCTCCTGCCGGTCGTTGTCGATGGTCACCATGTGATAGCTGTTCTCG
Source organism: Pseudomonadota bacterium (assembly GCA_021811085.1). Taxonomy (GTDB): domain Bacteria; phylum Pseudomonadota; class Gammaproteobacteria; order Burkholderiales; family SG8-39; genus 2-12-FULL-64-23. The sequence continues at coordinate 45,188 of JAJZPQ010000009.1, forward strand.
AGCACGGCGAGTTCCTTGTCGCGTGCCGGCAGCGCATCGAACAAGCGCTGTACGCTTTCGAGCCGCGTGATTTCGTCTTCGCGCGCATGCATCACCAGCAGGGGGCAATCAAGATCCTTCAGGCGTGCGCGCACCGCGGCCATCATGCGTTCGGCTTCGCGCAGCGCGCGCAACGGCACGCGCGCCGGGCCGACGGCAGACTCGGCGCGCTGCTCGAGTTCGCGCGCGACCCATTTGCGGATCTTCGGGTTCTTGATGCCGTAGGGCTCGCGTTCCGCCACCGAAAAATAACGGTCGAGTCCGGTCCAATAGCCCAAATGGCGCAGGTGCCGGATCGGCGGCAGACCCCAGCTGTCATAGGTGAACGTGGGCGACATCAACACGAGTCCGGCGATGCGCCTGCGCGCTTCGAGGGCTGCGGCCGCAGCGAGGACTCCGCCCATGCACAGCCCGCCGAGTACCACCGGTTCGTCGCCGCCGACGCGCGCTTCGACAACCTCGATCGCGGCGTCGCGCCAGCGGCGCCAATCCGGGGAGACAGGATCGGGCGCGAGGGTGTAGCCTGGAACCGTGACGGCCCCGTGCACGAGCCCGCGACTGCGCAGCGTGTGCGCAATGAGTCCGAACTCCTGCGGCGAGGAGAGCAATCCATGAAACAGCAGCACGGGTATCGGCGATTTCGCTGGCGCGGCTTGCATGGGCGATGGCGTTCGTTAAGAATGCGCCATCCTAGACATCGAACCTGAATACAAGCTTAAAGGTCCGCCGGTGCGCGTTCTCCTCATCGAAGACGATCTGACCCTGCAGCGCGGGTTGGCGCAGGTACTCGCCGACTCCGGGCACCAGGCCGTGGTCGCGGGAGACGGGATCCATGCCGACACTTTGCTCGCGGCCGAGCCTTTCGATCTGGTCGTGCTCGATCTCGGTTTGCCCGGCATGGACGGCATCGAGGTGCTGGAGCGCTTGCGCCAGCGGCGCCAGACGCTGCCGGTGCTGATTCTGAGCGCCCGCGACCGCACGCTGGATCGCGTGCGCGGTCTCGACCGCGGCGCCGACGACTACATGACGAAGCCGTTTGAACTCTCGGAATTCGAGGCTCGTGTGCGCGCCTTGCTGCGCCGCGGACAGGGGGCGACGCTCAAAATCGGCCGGCTGGAATGGTTCTGGGATCGGCGCGAGGTCGCCGTCGACGGCGCAATGCTGACCTTATCGCGGCACGAGATCAATCTGCTTGAAGCGCTGCTGCAGACACCAGGCCGGGTCATCGCCAAGAACACCCTGGCCAACCTCCTGGGCGACGACAGCGCTGCCGCCGGCGACAATATGGTGGAGGTCTATGTCCACCGCCTGCGGCGCAAGCTGGCCGATACCGGCATCGAAATCGGTACCGTGCGCGGCATCGGCTATCGCCTGATCCCGGTGCAAGGGGACGATTGACATGGGCAGCCAGTTCACCTCGTTGCGCAGCCGCCTCACCCAGCGCCTGGCGCTGGTTCTCGCCGGCATCGGCGTGATCGGCACCATTGCCGCCTATTGGCTGGCTTCGAGTTACGCCAACCTTGCCTACGATCGGGCGCTGTCCGACGATGTGTTGACCCTGGCCGAGCAAGTAAGCATGGAGCAGGGCCATATCCAGGTGGCCCTGCCCGACGCGGCCCTGAAATGGCTGCTCGCCGACGAGGGCGAGCTGGTGCTTTTTCGCGTTACCGACCTGCGCGATATGACGGTGCTCGCCGCCAAGGGCGACCTCGGCCCGATCCCGAGCGATTTTGCTGCCATCGGCCAGGCCGCGTATCGCGACGGGGAAGCCGGCGGCCGGCGCGTGCGTATCTCCTACATGCGCCATCTGGTCGATCCCTATGATGTTCCGGTGCTGGTCGAGATCGGCGAAACCACGGGCAAGCGCGACAAACTTACGCAAGGGATACTCGGCGCCACGATCTTGTTCATGGCCGTCATGATCGCCGTTGCGGTCGGTCTGGTGCGGCACGGCGTGCGCACTGCGTTGGCGCCGCTGAACCTGCTCGAAGCGGAGGTGGCGCAGCGTTCCGGCACCGAGCTCACGCCGCTCGATCCCTTGCACGCGCCGGAGGAGGTGCGCGGCCTCATCGATGCCATGAATCGCCTGATGACGCGCGTTTCATCTGTGGTGGAATCGCAAAGCCATTTCATCGCCAACGCCGCGCATCAGTTGCGCACCCCTTTGGCCGGCCTCAATCTGCAGGCGCAACGGGCAAGGAAAGCGAGCACTCCCGAGACGCTCGACACCTGTCTCGCCGATGTCGAGGCCAGCGCCGCCCGGGCGAGTCACCTGATCGAGCAGCTGCTGGTATTGGCCAAAGCGGAGGCCGCCGATCCGACGATAGACCGGCAGCCGGTGAATATCAGCGCGGTGGCGCGTCAGGTGATCGAGCGCTTTCTGCCGCTGGCCGACCAGCGGCGCATGGATCTGGGCTACGAAGGCAACGGGCAGGATCTTTACCTGGCGGGCAACGAGATGTTGCTCGCCGAAATGATCGGCAACCTCGTCGACAACGCCTTACGCTACAACCGGGACGGCGGCCGCGTGACGATCGAAACGCGCGCGGACGGCAACGATGCGCTGATCTCGGTGATCGACGACGGGCCGGGAATCGCGCCGGCCGACCAGGAACAGGCGTTCGCGCGCTTTTACCGTTCCGATTCGTCAACGCGCGGCGGCGCGGGTCTGGGTCTTGCAATCGTGCGCGAAATCGCGGAACGCTATCACGGCCGCATGGCGCTGCACTCCAAACCGGGACAGGGTTGCCGCTTCGAGCTGCGCTTTCCGCGTGCGCCTACTCCACTGTGACCGATTTCGCCAGATTGCGCGGCTTGTCGACGTCGGTGCCGCGCGCAAGCGCGGTGTGATAGGCCAGGAGCTGCAGCGGCACCACGTGCAGGATCGGCGAGAGCGCGCCGTAATGCTCTGGCAGGCGGATCACGTGCACGCCCTCCGAGGATGCGATATGGCTGTCGGCGTCGGCGAACACATATAGCTCGCCGCCGCGCGCGCGCACTTCCTGCATATTGGATTTGAGTTTTTCCAGCAGCGCGTCGTTCGGCGCCACCGTGACCACGGGCATCTCCTTGGTCACCAGCGCCAGCGGTCCGTGCTTCAGTTCGCCCGCCGGATAGGCTTCGGCGTGGATGTAGGAAATTTCCTTTAGCTTGAGCGCGCCTTCGAGCGCGATCGGATAGTGCAGGCCGCGCCCTAGGAACAGCGCATGTTCGCGCTGCGCGAACTGCTCCGACCAGGCGATGATCTGCGGCTCCAGCGCGAGCACGCTCGAAAGCGCGGCCGGCAGGTGGCGCAGGTTCTTGAGGTGGCGCGCCTCGTCTTCGGGCGCGAGCCGCCCGCGCGATTTGGCCAGTGCGAGCGTGAGCAGGAACAGCGCGGCGAGCTGGGTGGTGAAGGCCTTGGTCGAAGCGACGCCGATTTCCACGCCGGCGCGGGTCAGATACTGCAGCGCGGTCTGGCGCACGATGGCGCTGGTGGCGACGTTGCAGATCGCCAGCGTGTGCCTGTGGCCGAGCGCCTGCGCGTGTTTCAGCGCGGCGAGGGTATCGGCGGTTTCGCCCGACTGCGAAATGACCACCACCAGCGCGCGCGGGTTGGGCACGCTCACGCGGTAGCGGTATTCGCTCGCGACTTCCACCTGGGTCGGCAGGCCGGCCAAATCCTCGAGCCAGAATTTTGCGGCGAGGCCGGAGTAATAGCTGGTGCCGCAGGCAAGAATCTGCACCGCATCGACCGCGGCGAAAACATCCTTGGCGGCCTCGCCGAAAATATCCGGTGCGATGCCGGCGACCCCTTGCAGCGTGTCGGCGATCGCCTGCGGCTGCTCGAATATCTCCTTCTGCATGAAATGCCGGTACGGCCCGAGCTCGACCGCACCGGAATACGCATTGACGCTGCGCAGTGCGCGCGTGACCGCCTTGCCGCCGGCATCGACGATGGCATAGCGGCCCAGGCCGATATCGGCGACATCGCCGTCTTCGAGATAAATGATCTGGTCCGTCGTTCCCGCCAGCGCCATCGCATCGGAGGCGAGGAAGGTCTCGCCCGCGGTCTGCCTCACCCCGACGCCGAGCACCAGCGGATTGCCCTGACGCGCGCCGACCACGCGCTGCGGCTCGGACTTGCAGAACACGGCAATCGCATAAGCGCCCTTGAGCTCGGCCGCCGCGCGCTGCACCGCGACGAACAGGTCGCCCGCGTAATGGCTGTGAATCAGGTGCGCGATGACCTCGGTGTCGGTCTGCGATTCGAACACGTAACCCTGCGACTTGAGGCGCGTGCGCAGTTCCTCGTAGTTCTCGATGATGCCGTTATGCACCACTGCGATTTCGTCGCGGCTGAATATCGGATGCGCATTGACCGTGAGCGGCGCGCCATGGGTGGCCCAGCGCGTGTGGCAGATGCCGGTGGAGCCGCTGAGCCCTGACTCGCGCACCTGCGCATCCAGATCGGCTACGCGCGAGACGGTGCGCGCGCGCTGCAAGCGTCCGCCGCCGCTCGGGTCGTACACCGCGACGCCGCAGGAATCGTAGCCGCGGTATTCGAGCCGGCGCAGCCCCTCGATCAATACCGGGACGATATCGCGCCTGGCCACCGCACCGACTATGCCGCACATTTACTTTGTTTCCTTTTTCTGTTTCACCGGCCGTTTCCAGGTGCTGATGGTGACTTGCTTCGCGCGCGATACGGTGAGCGCGTCTGCGGGTGCGTCGCGCGTGAGCGTGGTGCCCGCGCCCAGCGTGGCGCCGCGGCCGACGCGCACCGGCGCGACCAGCTGCGTGTCGGAGCCGATGAAAGCCCCGTCCTCGATGATGGTGCGGTGCTTGTTGACGCCGTCGTAATTGCAGGTGATGGTGCCGGCGCCGATGTTCACGTCGCGCCCGACCGTGGTGTCGCCGACATAGGCGAGATGGTTCGCCTTGGAGCGCGCCGCGATCTGGCTCGCCTTCACCTCGACGAAATTGCCGATGTGCACCTCCTCGGCGAGCTCCGTGCCCGGCCGCAGCCGCGCATACGGGCCGATGCGGCAGCGCGCGCCGATGTCGGCTTGCTGCAGATGACAGAACGGTTCGATGCGCGTCCCCGCGGCGACCTTGACGTCGCGCAGCACGCAGTTCGCGCCTACGCTGACGCCGGCGCCGAGCACGACTTCGCCCTCGAACACGCAATTGACGTCGATCGCCACGTCGCGCGCGCAGGCGAGGCTGCCGCGCACGTCGATGCGTGCCGGATCCGCCAGCGTGACGCCCTGTTGCATCAGCGCCGCCGCGGTTTGCGCCTGGAACACGCGCTCGAGTTCGGCCAGCTGCGCCTTGCTGTTGACGCCCAGGGTTTCCCAGGCGGCTGCCGGATGTGCCGAGTGCACCGGCAGCTTGTCCTTCACCGCGGCCGCGACCACGTCGGTGAGGTAATACTCCTTCTGCGCGTTCTTGTTTTTCAGGCCCGCGAGCCAGGCTTTGAGCCGCGCGGTCGGCAGCACCATGATGCCGGTGTTGATCTCGCGCAGCGCGCGCTCGGCCGGACTCGCGTCCTTCTCCTCGACGATGCGTTTAATGCTGCCGCGGCTGCGCACGATGCGGCCATAGCCGTGCGGGTCGGCCAGTTCGACCGTGAGCAGGGCCAGGCCCTTGCCCGCGGCCCGGCACAGATCGCGCAAAGTCTGCGCGCGCGTGAGCGGCACGTCGCCGTACAGCACCAGCGTCGGTGACTTCGAGTTCAAGTGCGGCAGCGCCTGCGCCAGCGCATGGCCGGTGCCCAGTTGCGGCTCCTGTTTCGCCCAGATCAGATCGGGCTGGGCCATGGCCTCGCGCACGGCTTCGCCGCCATGGCCGTAAACGATGCAGATCACGCCGGGGTCGAGGCTGCGTGCGGTGGCGATCACATGCGCGAGCAGCGGCCTGCCCGCCAGCGGATGCAGCACCTTGGGCAAATCCGAGTGCATGCGCTTGCCCTGGCCGGCGGCGAGGATGACGACGTTCATGGATAGATTGCTCTCTGGCGGAGGCGGAAATAATACCACGCTGGTATGTGCACCCGCCTCCCGCGGCCATGCGGCAAGACAAGACGCTGCAGGGCGGCTAGGATGCGTATTCAGGAATGGCGACGAGGGGGGAGCAGGAACCATGTTGCTCGCAGAAGAGCTTCCGCTGTCACAGGCCGAGTCGCGGCTGCTCGATGCGGCGCGCGAATTCTCGCGCCGCGAGGTCGCGCCGAACGCAGCGCGCTGGGAGCGCGAACGCGCCTATCCGCGCGCAACCCTGCGCGCCGCGGCCGCGCTCGGCCTCACGCGCATCCAGATTCCGGCAGCGGCGGGCGGACTCGATCTGCGCTATCGCGCCAAGCTGCGCATCATGGAGGAGATCGCGCGCGACGACTTCGCTTTCGCGTTCGCCCTGGTGAACACCCACAATGCGGCAGCGCGCCTGGCGCGCGACGGCAACGACGGCCAGCGTGCACGCTATCTGGACGGCCTGCTGCGCGGCGAGCTGATTGGCGCGGTGTCGCTGACCGAGCCTGCGGCGGGCAGCGATTTTGCGGCGATACGCACGCGCGCCGAACGCGTCGAGGGCGGCTGGCGGCTCAACGGCGAGAAAGCCTGGCTCACCAACGGCACCGCAGTCGACGTGGTCGTGGTCTATGCGCAGACCGATGCGTCAGCCGGCGCGAAGGGTATCGCGGCTTTCGTCGTCGATGCACGGCGCGCGGGTTTCGAGCGCGGCCCGGCCTACGGTCTGGCCGGCGCGCATGCGCTCGGCGCTGCCGGCTTCAGGCTGGCCGATTATTTCGCCGCCGACGCAGATCTGTTCTATGCGCCGGGCACGGCGTTCAAGACCGCGCTTGCGAGCATCACCGGCGCGCGCATCTATGTCGCCGCGATGTGCTGCGGCATGGTGGAGGAGGCGCTGACTCTCGCGCTCGCGCGCGCCTGCACGCGCAGCACTTTCGGCGAGCCTCTGATCAGACGGCAAGCTCTGCGCTGGATGCTGGCCGATGTCGCGACCGATCTGGAGGCGGCGCGCCTGCTCGGCTACCGCGCGGCGCGCCTGCTCGAAACCGGGGAGGACGCGGTACTCGCCGCCGCGCATGCGAAAAAATTCGCCACGCGCATGGCCGAGCAGCACCTGCCGCAGTGCATGCAGCTGTTCGGCGCCGAAGGGCTGATGGAGGCGCATCCGCTAGGGCGCCATCTCGCCGCGGCGCGCGTGGCGCATTACGCCGACGGCACCACCGAGATTCAGAACGAACGCATCGCCGCGTATCTGGAGCGCGGCCTGCCGGGCTGATGGACGCAGGCCGAAGCAGCCGGAAGCGGCAAAACTGGGCCGTGGGAGAGGCTTTAGGCTATGAACCATTCACATTAAATATCTTGTTTAACTTGTTGTGTTAATAATAAAATTGTTGTACCGTTATACGAGCGGCACAACATCGACGCGGATTGCGTGAACGGGAGGCTTGCGTGCAGAACTTATTCTTTGTCACCCAGAGGTTATTGAATCGGAAAATTTCAAGGTTTTCCGCATTCCTCGTCCTGGCGGCAATGCTGGGCGCACTCACGGGCTGCGGTTCCGGCCAGGCCATTCCTCAGGTATTCCCGACGACCAGCACGACCGGAAGCGGGACCGCAGGTTCGGTCGGAGCCGGGACGCTGGGCGGGACGACCACCACCGGCGCGAGTCAGACCATAACCGGAACCGTCGCGACCGGGGCCCCGGTTGTGGGCGCGAAAGTCACGGTCCAGGATCACAATGGCAAGACCAATAGCGGCACCACCGCCGCCAACGGCACCTTCGCTATTTCCGTCACCGGCGGAACGCCGCCGTTCATCCTGGCCGCCATCCCCGCTTCGGGTTCCAATATGTACTCGATACTGCCGTCGATGGACATGACGGTTACCGGGACGCAGAACGTCAACATCACTCCCATCACTACTTTGGTCATGTACGAACTGAATGGCGGCGCGGACCCGGCCTCGATGTACACCGGCTTCGTCGGCACCAGTGCAGCAAACCTGAGTGCGGGCGCCGTCGCTTCGAAAGAAACCACGGTGCGCAGCCGGCTTCCCGCCAACTCGATGAACCCGATCTTCAGCACGCTATACGGCGCGTTCACGGCGGCCGTAGGCGGCACCGACCCCTACGACAACGCGCTCGATGCCCTCGGGTCGATCACCTCGATGACTGCCGCGGCGGTGACGCTCACCAATGTCGGCGGCGTTGTCACTACCTACAGCAGCGGAGCCAGCTCGGGAGCCGCAGCCGGCGCCGCCTCCGTCGCGCTGACGCTGACCGACCCGGCGACCGGCGCCGTGCGCAATTCCATCTCCACCAGCAGTCCGGCGCTGGTAACGGCGACCGTCAGGAACGCCAATGGAGCGGCAGTGGCCAACGCCATTGTCACGTTCACGACCGACGCGAACTTCGGCACATTCTCCGGCGGCGCCAATACTGCACTCACCAATGCCAACGGCATTGCGACTGTGACGCTCACGACGACCAACACTACGGGCGGCGCCGCCGCGGTAAATGCGGACACCAAAGTTTCCGGCGTCGGCGTGACGGGATCGCTGAATTACTCGGTCGGCGCGTCCACCCTGACCTTGAGCGCGATTACGCTCCCGGCATCGCTGTCCGCTTACGGCACCGCCAGCGTCAGCGTGACCGTGCTGAACAACGGCGCACTCTATACCACTCCCATAAGCGTACAGTTCAACTCCGCTTGCGCGGCCAGCGGCAAAGCGACGCTGACGGCCTCGGTGACCACGGTGAACGGCGTTGCAGCGGCTTCCTACCTGGATAACGGCTGCAATAATCCGTCGCCGGGAGATAGCATCACCGCGACGCTGGCGAACGGCGTGACTCAGACCGCGAGCCTGAAAGTCAGCGCACCGGCGCTGGGATCGATTCAATACGTGTCGACCGTGACGACTCCGGCTACTACGCCGCCCGTGATCACGCTGAAAGGAACCGGTGGCGCAGACCGATCCGAAACGGCGCGCGTAACGTTCAAGGTAGTGGACAGCGCCGGCAATCCGGTCGGCAATACCCTGGTCAACTTCAGCCTCAACACCTCGCTCGGCGGGCTGAGTTTGTCGTCGGCGTCGGCCACGTCGGACCCGACCACCGGCTACGTGGTCACCAACGTCATTGCCGGCACGATCAGCACTGCGGTACGCGTAACGGCCAGTACCGGCACCCTGTCCACGCAGTCGGACCAGCTCGTCGTCTCGACCGGAATTCCCGCCCAGGATTCGTTCTCGCTCAGCGCATCCGGCCACAACATCGAGGGCTGGGGCTATGACGGCGTGACCTCGACGCTGACGGCGCGGCTGGCCGACCATTTCCACAACCCCGTCCCCGACGGAACCGCGATATCGTTCACCAGCGAAGGCGGATCGATAGTTGCAAGCTGCAACACCGTAGGCGGCGTGTGTACCAGCGTGCTCAGCAGCCAGGCGCTCCGCCCGAGCAACGGCCGCGTCACCGTGCTCGCGCGCGCCACGGGCGAGGAGGCGTTCACCGACAAGAATGGCAACGGAACGGTGGACAACGCGGGCGAAATGGTCGATGCGAACAATGCTTCCACCGACATGCCGGAAGCCTTTGTCGACTACAACGAGAACGGTACCCGCGACACCGGCGAGCCGTATTTCGACTTCAACGGCAACGGTGTTTATGACGCGGCCGATGGACTGTACAACGGCGTGCTGTGCACTTCGGGCGCGGCCATCTGCGCCGCGCAGAAGTCGATCGATGTGCGCGCCAGCCAAATCATCGTGTTTTCGTCCTCCAGCCCGAACATTACGATCTCCAACGCCGCCGGCACGAGCGTATATACCGCCAGCACGCCGATTCCGGTGACCACCTGCGCGCCCGGAACGGGAAATGCCCCGTTCACGTTCAAGGTGACGGTCGTCGACGTGAACGGCAACGCCATGCCCGCGGGCACAAGCATCGCTTTCAGTACGACCAACGGCATCATCAGCAGCAGCACGGTCAACCCCTACGTCGTTCCCGACACGACCGGCTGCAGAACCAGCGACCCGGCGGGTAATGTATATAGTTGTCCGGCGAGTGCGGCTTCGGCGACGTTCATGGATATTCCGGTGACCATGACCAGCGACAGGACCTACACCAACGGCGTATGCGGGCCGGCGGACTCCCCGAGCGGCACGTTTTCGGTGAAGGTGACTACGCCCAAAGGGCTGATCACGACGGGGACTGCAACCATCACCGACTGAGAATTGCGTCGGTAGTCGGCAGTGCAGGCGAGCCCGGTTCGTCTGATTGTTCCGAAAAAAAGGGGACGTCCGCATGGACGCCCCTTTTTCATTTCCCGACCCGGCAGCTAGCGCGGCAGGTCGGAAGTCCCGATCAGGAATTCATCCACCGCGCGCGCGCACTGGCGGCCTTCGCGTATCGCCCACACCACCAGCGACTGGCCGCGGCGCATGTCGCCCGCGGCGAACACCTTCGGATTGGACGTCTGGTAGCAGCCGGCGCTGTCGGTCGTCGCCTTGACGTTGCCGCGCGCGTCCTGTTCCAGCGCGAGTTCTTCGATCAGCCCCTGTTGCACCGGACCGAGAAAACCCATCGCGAGCAGCACCAGGTCCGCCTTGAGTTCGAATTCTGAGCCCGGGATCTCGGCCATCTTGCCGTCTTTCCACTCGAGGCGCACTGCGATCAGTTTGTTCACCTTGCCGTTCGCGCCCTCGAAGCGCTTGGTCCCGACGGACCAGTCGCGCAGGCAGCCTTCCTCGTGCGAACTGGAGGTGCGCAGCTTGGTCGGCCAGTAAGGCCAGATCAGGGGCTTGTTCTCGCGCTCGGGCGGCTGCGGCAGCAATTCGAACTGCGTCACCGAGGCCGCGCCCTGGCGGTTGGACGTGCCGACGCAATCGGAGCCGGTGTCGCCGCCGCCGATCACCACCACGTGCTTGCCGGTCGCGGTGATCTGCCCGGCGACCTTGTCGCCGGCCACGACTTTGTTCTGCTGCGGCAGGAATTCCATGGCGAAATGCACGCCATCGAGCTCGCGTCCGGGAACCGGCAGGTCGCGCGGACGCTCGGCGCCGCCGGACACCACTACGGCATCGAATTCCTGCAGCAGCTTTTTCGCCGGCACCGCACCGGCGCCGCTGCCGCCGACACACTGGTTCACCTTGAACTCGACGCCCTCGGCGCGCATCTGCGCCACGCGCCGGTCGATCAGTTGTTTTTCCATCTTGAAATCGGGAATGCCGTAGCGCAGCAGGCCGCCGACGCGGTCGTTCTTCTCGTACAGCACCACATCGTGCCCGGCGCGCGCGAGTTGCTGCGCGCAGGCCATGCCCGCCGGACCGGAACCGACCACGGCTACTTTCTTGCCCGTCTTGCGCGCGGGCGGCAGCGGCGCGACCCAGCCCATCTCCCAGCCCTTGTCGATGATCGCGTGCTCGATCGACTTGATGCCCACCGGGTCGTTGTTGATGTTGAGCGTGCACGCCGCCTCGCACGGCGCCGGGCAGACGCGGCCGGTGAATTCGGGAAAATTGTTGGTCGAATGCAGCGTTTCCAGCGCCTCGCGCCAACGCTGCTTGTAGACCAGATCGTTCCAGTCGGGAATGATGTTGTTGACCGGGCAGCCGCTGGTGCAGAACGGGGTGCCGCAGTCCATGCAGCGCGCGCCCTGCACTCCCGCCTCCTGGTCGGTCAGGTGCAGCACGAATTCGTGGTAATGCTTCTTGCGCGACTCGGGCGCTTCGCTCGCCTCCTGCAGCCGCTGGTATTCCATGAAACCGGTTACCTTGCCCATTTAACTTAGTCCAATGTTCAGATGCGTTTTCGCGCGGTGTGTGGCGCGCGCGCGCCGCGACCGCAAACAGCTCGCGCTAGTCCTGCGCCTGCGCCCGGCTCAGGCTCAGGCCGCGATCTTGCCGCCCTTCGCGGCCAGATCGCCGAGTGCGCGCCGGTACTCGTGCGGGAATATCTTGACGAACTTGCCGCGGTAGCTCGCCCAGCCTTCGAGCACTTTTTTTGCCTGCTCGCTGCCGGTGTATCTGGCGTGATTCTCCACCAGACGCTTGAGCACGGCTTCGTCGGCCTGCCCTAGGTGCCACATGCCGCGCGCAAGCTTGCCCTCCTGCTCGGCTTCGGCCAGCAGCGGCTCCAACTGCACCATGGAAGTGTTGCAGCGCTGCACGAAAGTCCCGTCCTCGTCGAGCACGTAGGCGATGCCGCCGGACATGCCCGCCGCGAAATTGCGCCCGGTCATGCCGAGCACCACCACCGTGCCGCCGGTCATGTACTCGCAGCCGTGGTCGCCGGTGCCCTCGACCACCGCGGCGGCGCCGGAGTTGCGCACCGCGAAGCGCTCGCCGGCGACGCCGCGGAAATAGGCCTCGCCCGCAATCGCGCCATAGAGCACGGTGTTGCCGACGATGATGTTCTCTCTCGGCTCGCCGCGGAACTTGGCCGAAGGCTGCACCACGATGCGGCCGCCGGACAGACCCTTGCCGCAATAATCGTTGGTGTCGCCGATCAAATCGAGCGTAATGCCCTTCGCCAGGAACGCACCGAAACTCTGTCCGGCGCTGCCCGCGAATTTGATGCGTATCGCGTCATCGGGCAAGCCGGCGTGGCCATAGCGCCGCGCGACTTCCCAGGACAACATCGTGCCGACGGTGCGGTTGATGTTGCGTATCGGCATGTCTATGGTGACCTTCTGCCCGCGTTCCAGCGCAGGCGTCGCAAGTTCGATCAGGCGGTGATCGAGCGCGCCCGCGAGACCGTGGTCCTGCTCCTCGCATTGGTGGCGCGGGGCGTCTGCGCCGACTTGCGGCTGTGCGAATACGCGCGAGAAGTCCAGCCCCTTCGCCTTCCAGTGCTCGATGCCCTTCTTCATTTCGAGCAGGTCAGCGCGTCCGATCAGCTCGTTCAGGCTGCGCACGCCGAGCGCGGCCATGATTTCGCGCGCCTCTTCGGCGACGAAGAAGAAGTAGTTGACCACGTGCTCGGGCCTGCCCTGGAATTTCTTGCGCAATACCGGATCCTGCGTCGCCACACCCACCGGACAGGTGTTGAGGTGGCACTTGCGCATCATGATGCAGCCTTCGACCACCAGCGGCGCGGTGGCGAAGCCGAATTCGTCGGCACCGAGCATGGCGCCGATCACCACGTCGCGCCCGGTCTTGATCTGGCCGTCGACCTGCACTGCGATGCGCCCGCGCAGGCGGTTCAGCACCAGCGTCTGCTGCGTTTCCGCGAGCCCCAGCTCCCACGGGGTGCCGGCGTGCTTGATCGACGACCAGGGCGAAGCCCCGGTGCCGCCGTCGTGGCCGGAGATGGTGACATGGTCGGACTTCGCCTTCGACACGCCCGCAGCCACCGTGCCCACGCCGACCTCGGACACGAGCTTGACGCTGATCGAAGCCTTCGGATTGGCGTTCTTCAAGTCGTGGATCAGCTGCGCCAGATCCTCGATCGAATAGATGTCGTGATGCGGCGGGGGCGAAATCAGGCCCACGCCGGGCACCGAGAAGCGGATCTGCGCGATGTACTCGGATACCTTGTGGCCGGGGAGCTGGCCGCCCTCGCCGGGCTTGGCGCCCTGCGCCATCTTGATCTGGATCTGGTCGGCGCTCGCGAGATATTCCGCGGTGACGCCGAAGCGGCCCGAGGCAACCTGTTTGATTTTGGAGCGCAGCGAATCGCCTTCGTTGAGCGCGAGGTCGCGCGCCACGTTTTGGCTGCCGATGCGCGAGGCGAGCGTCTCGCCGGATTTCACCGGCGCATAGCGGCGCGGATCCTCGCCGCCTTCACCGGTGTTGGACTTGCCACCGATGCGGTTCATCGCCAGCGCGAGCGTGGTATGCGCTTCGGTCGAAATCGAGCCCAGCGACATCGCGCCCGTGGCGAAGCGCTTGACGATGTCCTTGGCCGGTTCGACTTCAGCCAGCGGCACCGGCGGCAGCTGTCCGAATTTGAATTCGAACAGGCCGCGGAACGTCATATGGCGCTTGGACTGGTCGTTGATGATGCGCGCGTACTCCTTGTAGGTGTCGTAGCTCGACTGCCGCGTCGCATGCTGCAGCTTGGCGATCGCGTCCGGCGTCCACATGTGCTCTTCGCCGCGGATGCGGAACGCATATTCGCCGCCCGCGTCGAGCGCGTTGGCGAGCACTGGATCAGAACCGAAAGCCTGATGGTGCAGGTGTAGCGCTTCGTCCGCCACCTCGAACAAGCCTATGCCCTCGACGTTGGAGGCGGTGCCGGTGAAATACTTGGCGACCAGCTCGCGCGACAGGCCCACGGCCTCGAATATCTGTGCGCCGGTGTAGGACATGTAGGTCGAGATGCCCATCTTGGACATGACCTTGAGCAGCCCTTTGCCGATGGCCTTGACGAAATTCCCGATTGCCTTGCGGCCGTCTGTACCAGCGGGCAGAAGGCTCAGCATGTCGAGCAGGGTCTCTAGCGCGAGATATGGATGTATGGCCTCGGCGCCGTAACCTGCAAGCAGCGCAAAATGGTGCACTTCGCGCGCCGAGCCGGTTTCAACGACCAGGCCGGCGCTGGTGCGCAGGCCCTTGGTCACCAGGTGCTGGTGTATGGCCGAAAGCGCGAGCAGCGCGGGAATAGCGACGTTGTCGCGGTCCATCCGCCGGTCGGAAATAATGATGATGCTGTAGCCCGAGCGGACCGCGTCCTCGGCCTGTGCGCACAGGCTCGCGAGGCGCGCCTCGATCGCCTCGCGCCCCCAGGTCACCGGATAGGTGATGTCGAGCTCGAACGACTTGAACTTGCCTTCGGTGTTGCGGTCGATGTGGCGAATCTTGTCCATCTCGTAGAAATCCAGCACCGGCTGGCTCACCTCGAGTCGGATCGGCGGATTGATCTCGTCGATGCCGAGCAGATTCGGCTTCGGACCGATGAAGCTCACCAGGCTCATGACCAGATCCTCGCGGATCGGATCGATCGGCGGGTTGGTCACCTGGGCGAACTGCTGCCTGAAATAGTGGTACAGGTTCTTGTTCTTGTCCGACAGCACCGCAAGCGGCGAGTCGTTGCCCATGGAGCCGATGGCCTCTTCGCCTACCGCGGCCATCGGCAGCATCAGGAATTTCACGTCTTCCTGCGTGTAACCGAACGCCTGTTGGCGGTCGAGCAACGGCGATGACGAGCGTGGCGGCCATGGGGTCGCGCTCTCCACTTCACCAAGTCTTACGCGGATGCGCTCCATCCACTCGCTGTACGGTTTCGCCGCCGCGAGGGTGTCCTTCAGCTCCTTGTCGTCGATGATGCGTCCGCGTTCGACGTCGATGAGGAACATCTTGCCCGGCTGCAGGCGCCATTTCTTGACGATCTTTTCCTCTGAAATCGGCAGCACGCCCGCTTCGGACGCCATGATCACGAGGTCGTCGTCGGTGACGATGTAGCGCGCCGGACGCAGGCCGTTGCGATCGAGCGTGGCGCCGATCTGGCGCCCGTCGCTGAACGCGACCGCCGCCGGTCCGTCCCAGGGCTCCATCATCGCCGCGTGGTACTCATAGAAAGCGCGCCGGTTGTCGTCCATGGTGCTGTGCTTTTCCCAGGCCTCGGGAATCAGCATCATCATCGCGTGCGCGAGCGAATAGCCCGACATCACCAGCAGCTCGAGCGCGTTGTCGAACGAGGCCGAATCGGACTGGCCGTCGTAGATCAGCGGCCAGACCTTGTTCAGGTCGGCTTCGAGTATCGGGCTGGAAATCGCCTGCTGGCGCGCGCGGATCCAGTTGACGTTGCCGCGCAGGGTGTTGATCTCGCCGTTGTGGGCGATCAGGCGGAACGGGTGTGCGAGATCCCAGGTCGGGAACGTATTGGTGGAGAAGCGCTGGTGCACCAGCGCCAGCGCCGACACCAGGCGCGGATCCTGCAGGTCCTTGTAATACCGGCCCACCTGATCGGCGAGCAGCAGGCCCTTGTACACGAGGGTGCGCGCCGACATCGACGGCACGTAGAACTCCTTGCCGTGCTTGAGCCGCAGCGCCTGGATTGCATGCCCCGAAGACTTGCGGATGATGTAGAGCTTGCGCTCCAGCGCGTCGGTAACGGTTACATTGCTGCCGCGGCCGATGAATACCTGGCGCACCACCGGCTCTATTTTCTTCCCCGATTCGCCCAGCCCCGAGTTGTCGCGCGGCACATCGCGCCAGCCGAGCAGCACCTGTCCCTCGTCCTTGATCGCGCGCTCGATTTCGTATTCGCAGGCGAAGCGTGACGCCGCTTCCTGCGGCAGGAACACCATGCCGACGCCGTATTGGCCCACCGGCGGCAGCTGCACGCCCTGCGCCGCCATTTCCTCGCGCAGGAAGCGGTCCGGAATCTGGATCAGGATGCCGGCGCCGTCGCTCGCGAGCGGATCGGCCCCGACCGCGCCGCGGTGAGCGAGGTTCTTCAGGATCAGCAGCCCTTGCTCGATGATGCCGTGGCTTCTGGCGCCCTTGATATTGGCGACGAATCCCACGCCGCAGGCGTCGTGTTCGTTGGCGGGATCGTATAACCCCTGCGCCGCGGGCCGATCGAGTGGTAGAGCCGGTTGGGTCACGCTGGTACCTTTAGCTGCAAAAAATGGCTCCGGAACGCCGCGCGCAAGCTCGCGATTTTTCCGGCGGAACCGTTGATTTTACCTGCGGACCCGTGTCACTTCAAGCGTTTAGGTCCCAATCCGGCCCTGCGGGCCGGTGCGGCGGACTGGATTCAGACGGCGCAGGTAGCCAGGGCCTGTTGCAGCAGATCCGCAGGCACCTGGTCGCGGATGGAACCGGCGCCGATCCGGTCGAGCAGGACGAAGCGCAGCCGGCCGCCCTCGGTCTTCTTGTCCACCGCCATGAGCTCCAGCAGCCGCGCAGGCGCGATGCCGGGCTGGGCGACGGGCAGTTTTGCGCGCTTGAGCAGCGCGACGACGCGGTCTACGTCGGTCTGGGCGATGAAGCCCATGCGCCGCGACAGTTCGGCCGCCATAACCATGCCCGCGGCCACCGCCTCGCCATGCAGCCATTCGCCGTAGCCCAGCGCGGACTCGATCGCGTGGCCGAAGGTATGGCCGAAGTTGAGCAGCGCGCGCACGCCGGTTTCGCGCTCGTCCTCGGCCACCACTGCGGCCTTGATCTCGCAGCAGCGGCGCACTGCGTGCGCCAGGGTCTCCGCATCGCAGGCCAGCAATTTTTCCACGTTGTGTTCCAGCCAGACGACGAAGGCCTCGTCGCGGATCAAACCGTGCTTGATCACCTCGGCCAGACCGGCCGAAAGCTCGCGCGGCGGCAGGGTCGCGAGCACCGCCGTGTCGGCCAGCACCAGGCGCGGCTGGTAGAACGCGCCTATCATGTTCTTGCCCAGGGGGTGATTGATCCCGGTTTTGCCGCCGATGGAGGAGTCCACCTGAGCGAGCAGCGTGGTCGGGATCTGGACGAACGGAATGCCGCGCATGTAGGTCGCGGCGGCAAATCCGGCCAGATCGCCGACGACGCCGCCGCCCAGCGCGATCAGCGTGGTCTTGCGGTCGCAGCGCTGCTCGAGCAGTGCGTCGTAAATGCGGTTGAGGGTAGCCCAGTTCTTGTAGCGCTCGCCGTCCTCGAGCACGATGCTGATCACTTCCACCCCCTGGCTGCGCAATGCCGCGCTCAGTTGCTGCAGATACAGGGGCGCCACCGTGGTGTTGGTAACGATCGCGACCCGGGGCAGGTCCAGGTAGGGCAGGACCAGGCTGGCATCGGCGAGCAGACGCTCGCCGATGTGTATCGGGTAGGCGCGCTCGCCCAGCTCTACGCGGAGAGTTTGCATCGTTCGCGCAATTGCGGCAGCAATTCGTGCAGCAAGGCGCGCGCGCTCTGGCGCCCGGTGTCGATCACGATGTCGGCGATCTCGCGGTACAGCGGATCGCGCTGCAGATACAGGCTCTGCAGTTTTTCCAGCGCATCGGTGTTCTGCAGCAGCGGCCGCGATTTGTCGTGCCGGGTGCGATACCACAGATCCTTAGGCTGGCCGTGCAGGTACACCACCACGCCGCGCTCGGCCAGGTGCCTGCGATTGTCGGCGTCGAGCACCGCCCCGCCGCCGGTGGCCAGCACCACGTTGGCGAGTTGCGTCAGCTGGTCGACCACCTGTTTTTCGCGCGCGCGAAAGCCGGGTTCGCCTTCGATTTCGAATATCAGGGCGATTCCGACGCCGGTGCGGTGCTCGATCTCATGGTCGGTATCGTGAAACGTCTTGGCGAGCTCGGACGCGAGCTGCCTGCCGACGGTGGTTTTTCCCGCACCCATCAGACCGACGAGAAATATGTTGTCCGTGATTTTCACGCGGCCATTCTAGCAGCAGCCATGCGCCGCGGGGCCCGGCGCGGCTCAGTTCGCGCGGCGCACCGCGCCTGCATAAAAAAAGAGCCGGAATTCCGGCTCTTTCGTGCACAACGAAGAAGCAATCAGCGTACGGTCAGGCGATCATCGACGATGCGCGGCGTGATGAACACCAGCAGTTCGGTCTTGTTGTCGGTCTTGCTGTTGTTTCTGAACAAGTGGCCCAAGACCGGGATGTCGCCGAACAGCGGGACCTTGGTGGTGCTGTTGCGCTCGTCCTGGCTGAAAATTCCGCCGATCACGACCGTGCCGCCGTTTTCGACCAGCACCTCGGTCTTGACGTGCTTGGTGTCGATGGCGAAGCCCGCCGCCGTCACCTGCCCCACCGAATCCTTGTTGATGTCCAGCGTCATGATGATGTTGCCGTCAGGCGTGATCTGCGGCTTCACCTTGAGGCTCAGATTGGCCTTGCGGAACGATACGCTGGTGGCCCCGCTCGAGGTCGCCGATTGATAGGGCAGTTCGGTGCCCTGTTCGATCACGGCCTCGACCTTGTCGCCGGTCAGCACGCGCGGGCTGGAGATGATCTTGCCCTTGCCGTCCGCCTCCAGCGCGGTCAGCTCCATGGTGATGAACTGGGTGAAGTTCCGGTTGAACAGGATCGTCGATATCGTGCCCGGATTGAAGCCGCCCAGGCCGGTGGCCGGCAGGTTCACGTTCTGCACCTGCGTAATGTCGGGCGTACCCGAGACCAGCTGCTGGCCGTTTTCGCTCCTCGTCAATTGGCCGGTCGAGGTGAGCTGCCCGCCCACGCTATAGCGCGCGCTCGGTCCGATCAGGCGCTGCCCGCCCTGCTTGGTCGTGTTGTAGCCGAGTTTCGCGCCCAGGTTCTTGCTGAACGTATCGTTGGCCTCGACGATGCGCGCTTCGATCATCACCTGGCGCACCGGCACGTCGATCTGCGCGATCAGCTTGCGCACTTCCTCCAGGCGCGTCGGCACGTCCTGCACGAATACAGTGTTCGTGCGCGCATCGACCACGGCGCTGCCGCGCTTGGACAATACTTTCTGCTTGTCAGAAGTCAGCAGGGTCTGCACATCCTGCGCCTTCTGGTAATTGAGCACGAAACTCTCGGTGCGCACCGGCTCCAGCTCACCGATCTGCTGCTGCGACTCGAGCGCCAGTTTTTCCTTCGTCGCGAGTTCGTCGCGCGGGGCGATCCACACCACGTTGCCGTTCTTGCGCATGTCCAGGCCGCGCGTGTCGAGAATGATCTGCAGCGCCTGGTCCCAAGGCACGTCTTTCAAGCGCAGCGTCAGGCTGCCGCCGACCGAGTCGCTGGTGATGATGTTGAGGTCGGTAAAGTCGGCGATCACGTTGAGCACGCTGCGCACTTCGACGTTCTGGAAGTTAAGCGAGAGCTTCTCGCCGGTAAATCCCGGCTTCGTCCCCTGCGCGAGCTTGTTCGGGTCCGGCACAACCTGCTTCACCTCGACCACGAATTGGTTGTCGGTCTGATAAGCGCTGTGTTCCCACTGCCCCTTGGGCGTGATTACCATGCGCACGTTGTCGCCCTGGCTGAACGTATTGATCGACTGTACCGGCGTGCCGAAGTCGGTCACGTCCAGGCGCCGGCGCAGCTTGTCCGGCAGGGAGGCCTTGAAGAAATCGATCACCAGATTCTGACCCTGTTGGCGGATGTCTATGCCGGTGGAACTGTCGGACAAATCGACCACAATCCGGCCTTCGCCGGACTTGCCGCGGCGGAAATCGATATCGCGCACGGAATGGGTGTCGACCGCCTTGGCTTCGACGAAATGCGTAACTGCCGCGCCGGGGCCGGCGCTGGCGCTGGTCGCGGGCGCCCCGGCGAGAATCACAATCAGGTTGTTGCCGTCGATCTGGGTGTCGTAGCTGACCAGCTGGCGCAGGTTCAGCACCATGCGCGTGCGCTCCCCCGCCTGCACCATGTTCATGCTCACCAACTCGCCTTCGCCGATGCGCTGGCTGTTGCGCCCAAGGTTGTTCACGGTGCCGGGCAGGTCGAATGCGATGCGCGCGGGGTTGGCGACGGTGAAGCTGCCCGGCTGCGCTTTGAGCGCCTGTTTGAGCGTCAGCTTGATGATGACCTTTCCGCTTTGCTGCGACACGTTGAAGGCTTCGACGCTGTTCAGCGCGGGCTGCGCCAGCGCCATTGCAGCCCAGAAGGATGCGGTCAAGAAGCCGAATACACCGAGAATTTTAGCCATAGAGATCCTCACCTTCCTTTTGCCGCTTCCGCTTCGACCAGCTGCAGCGCGACCTTGCGCTCAGTCCAATCGCCAGATGCATCCTGCACCAACTCTTTGAGGTTAATCTGATTGTCGGTAATGCTGGTGATGAGGCCGAAATTCTGCCCCATGTAATTGCCCACTTTTACGCGGTACACGCTCGAGTCGGCGCGCACCAGGGCATAGTTGACGCCCTTCTGCGACAGCGTGCCGACCATTCTCAGCGATTCCAGCGGATAGGCTTCCAGCGCTTCCTTGGGCCGGCTGGTATTGGGCGCATTGGCGCCACCTTTGTTCTTCGTCGCCCCGGTCGCGAGCTCGATTTTGGCCGGCCCGAAGGGGTCGGGCAGGTCATACGCCGTATACGGTACCGGCTCGTAGGGCTTCACTACGGGCAGCGGTGGGATGTTGCCGCGCAGGTCCTTGGTCATGTTCTTGAGTTCTTCTTTGAGGTCCTGATGCTCGTCGCCGCCGCAGGCGGCGAGCACGAACACTGCGGCAACTATGACGGCGAGGTTTCTCATTTCTTAGCCGGCCCCGGTTTCTTCGCAGCCTTCTTCTGTTTCGCCACTTCTTCCTCGTCGAGATAGCGGAACGTCTTCGCGGTGGTGTCCATCACCAGCACACTACTGTCCTTGCCTGCCGGACTGATGGAAATATCGTTGAGCGTGACGATGCGCGACAACTGCGCGATGTCGCTCGCGAACTGCCCCATGTCGTGATAGCTGCCCGTGACCTTCACCGTGACCGGCAGCTCGGCGTAGAAGTCCTTCATCGTCTCCTGCGGCGCCGGCTTGAACAACTCGAACTGCAGGCCGCGCCCCAGGCCCGCCTGGTTGATGTCCACCAGCAATGCGTCCATTTGCGACTTGTTCGGCAGCTGCTTCAGCAGCGCGCCAAATGAAGTGTCGATCTCACGCAGCTGTTGGCGGTACAAATCGAGGTTGACCGCGAGCTGCTTCTTGTCCTTGTACTCGCTCTTGAGTTTCGCTTCCTGCTCGGCGCCGGCCACGAGCTCGTCCATCTGCCCCTGCCAGTCCGCCACGTAGCCCACCGCGACCAGGGCCACCAAGGTGACGATCAACGCGAGCAGCTTCGGCAGGACCGGCCAGGTCCCCGGGTCCTTCGGGTTGAGATACTTGAATTGTTCGAGCAGCTTATTCATCCGGCGTCCCTATTTCTTCGCCGCCGGCGGCGCAGCCTTGCCGGCTTGTCCCTTGGCGTCGGTTTCGGTCTGCAGGCGCTTGATGCTGACATTCATGGTGAATTCCGACAGGCGTTTATTATTGACAGTGGCCGCCTTGATCTCTACCAGATCCGGATTCTCCAGATACGGGGACGCCTCGAAATTGCGCATCAGGGTCGATACGCGCGCATTGGATTGGGCGTAGCCGGTCAAATTGACCTTGTTGCCGGTCTGCTTGACCGAGCGCAGATAGACGCCGTCAGGAGTTTGACGCACCAGCTGTTCGAGCAGATATACCGTCTGAGCACGATCGGCCTGCAGGGTTTCGATCACCTGCTTGCGCGACAACAGCGCCTGGATCTCTTCCTTGAGCTTCTTGATTTCCTCGATTTCCTTGTCGAGCTTGGCGTTCTCGTCCTTGAGGAAGCGGTTGCGTTCGGTCTGGGTGGAAATGCGCGTGGCGTAATAGCCGTGCACCAGCAGGACGATGGAAGCGGCCAGGCCGGCGACCATCCCCATGAGGATGAAAAACTGCAGATTGTGCGCCTTGCGCCGCGCTTCGCGCCAGGGCAGCAGGTTGATGCGGATCACGGGTCGAACCTCCGCATGGCCAGGCCGCAAGCGACCATCAACGAGGGCGCGTCGACCAGCAGTTTCTTCGGCTGGATGCGCGGCGATATCTGCATGCTCGCGAACGGATTTGCTACGCGAGTGTTAACCTGCGAACGGGATCCGACCATGTCTTCCAGACCGGGAATCACGGCAGAGCCGCCCGTGAGCAGAATGTGCTCGATGCTGGTGTATTGGGTCGAGGTAAAGAAAAACTGCATCGCGCGCTGCACCTCCAGCGCCAGGTTTTCCAGGAACGGACGCAGGATTTCGGCCTCGTACGAATCGGGCAAGCCGCCGCTGCGCTTGGCGTTCTCAGCCTCCTCCTGGCTCATGCCGTACTGGCGCATGATGTCCTGGGTGAGCTGGCTGCCGCCGAACGCCTGCTCACGCGTGTATACGGTCTGATCGTTGCGCAGCACGGTGACGTTCATGACGTTGGCGCCGATATCGACCAAAGCGATATTCTGGTCTTTGCCATCGTCGGGAAACTGCTTCTTAGTCAGTTCGAACGCGGTCTGCACCGCATAGGATTCCACGTCCATGACCAGGGCCTTCAGGCCAGCGGCCTCGGCTACGGCCACCCGGTCCTCCACCTTTTCCTTGCGCGAGGCGGCGATCAGCACTTCCGCCTCCTCGGCATTGGACGGCGCCGGGCCGATTACCTGATAGTCGAGATAGACCTCTTCCAAGGCGAAAGGAATGTACTGGTTAGCCTCGGTTTCCACCTGGACGCCCAACTCGGCGTCGCGCAATCCGGCCGGCGCAATGATCTTCTTGGTGATCACCGCTGCCGTCGGCAGCGCCATGGCGACGTTCTTGGTGCGCGTGGCGAGTTTCTTCCACCCGCGCGAAACCGCCTCTACCACGGCCTCGAGGTTGGTGATATTGCCGTCCACCACCGCGTCCTTGGGCAGGGGTTCGATCACGTAGCGCTCCACGCGCAACGCGCCCTTGCCCGCGTCGACGATCTCGACCATCTTCACGGCAGACGAACTGATGTCCATGCCGAAAAGGGGCGGTGCTTTAGGCTTGAAGATATCAAGGTCCAAGCTGAATTTCCCTTTGAACTATCCCCGGTTAGGCGCGATACATATAATTTACGTTAAATGCTAGCAACAAGTCTAGACGATGTAAAGCAAATAATAGGGGCGGGTTTGACACGTCCCACCGGCCGGGACGCGCCCGCCGGCCCTTAGATACTCTATAATGCCAGCCTTTCAGGAAACTACGCCGGCGCAATTTTGGCAGCGCCGGGACCGGACGGGCAGCCCGGCCCTCCGTGGAACCCCGAAACACAAGCCCGCGCCTGGCGCGGCGAAACTGGCCATTTGACCCATAGGAGGCTGTTTCAGAAATGCCCGAAACGGCCCCTGACTCAGGAGAGCATGAGGAGATACACCCGACGGTCTCGATCCCCCTTCCACGGTCCCGCTTGAATGGAGGGGGGAAAGTCCTCTCGGGGGAACTCCTCCCCAGTCCGCAATGAGCTTTAGATCTCTCAGTTGGCTGCGTTTCATCGCCTTTCCGCTGCTGTTGCTGGCCGGACTGGGCCTCATCGGCGGCGCGCTGCTCGGCCTCATGGTCCTGCTCGCCTATCCGAACCTGCCCTCGCTCGACGTGCTGACCGACTACCGGCCCAAAGTCCCGCTGCGGGTGTACAGCTCTGAAGGCATCCTGATCGGCGAGTTCGGCGAGGAGCGCCGCGCCGTCGTTGCGATCGGCGAAGTCCCGGAAATCATGAAGCAGGCCATCTTGGCGGCCGAGGACGAGCGCTTCTATCAGCATATCGGGGTGGACTACCAAGGCGTCATCCGGGCCGCATACTCCAACCTGACCTCAGGCGGCAGGCGCCAGGGAGCTTCCACCATCACCATGCAGGTGGCAAGGAACTTTTTCCTGTCCAAGGAAAAGACGCTGACGCGCAAGCTGTATGAGGCGCTGCTTTCCCTGAAGATCGAGGCGAGCCTGTCCAAGGACGAGATCCTGCAGCTCTACATCAACCAGATCTACCTGGGGCAACGCGCCTACGGTTTCGCCGCGGCGGCGCAGATCTACTTCGGCAAGGCGCTGAAGGACGTCAATGTAGCCGAGGCGGCGATGCTCGCCGGCCTGCCCAAGGCACCTTCCAGCTTCAATCCGGTGGTCAACCCCAAGCGCGCCAAGCAGCGGCAGCTGTATGTGCTGCGGCGCATGCGCGATCTGGGGGACATCACCGATGCCCAATTCGAAGAAGCGCTGAAGGCGCCGATCGTGGTCAAGCGCGAGGCGAACGAATACGCCCTGCATGCCGACTACGTGGCCGAAATGGTGCGGCAGATGCTGCACGAGCGCTTCGGCGACGAGGTGTACACCAAGGGTTATCGCATTTACACCACCATCACCAAGGCCGACCAGGAAGCGGCCTACGCCGCATTGCGCCGCGGCGTGCTGGACTACGACAAGCGCCACGGCTACCGCGGCCCCGAGGGGTATTTGGAGTTGCCGGCGGAGGGCCAGCCCGACGAGGCCGTCGACGAGGCGCTGGCGGAAGAATCCGACAGCGACGACCTGCTCGCGGCCGTGGTTCTGGACGCCAGCCCCAAGCAGGTACATGCCTACCTGCGCGGCGGGGAGGTGGTGGCGATAAGCGGCGATGGCCTCAAATTCGCGCAGAAAATGCTGGACGACAAGGCTGCGCCTAACAAAAGGATCCGGCGCGGCGCCCTGATCCGCGTCCAGAAGGACGATAAACACAACTGGCAGATCGTGCAGTTGCCCGAGGCGGAGGCTGCGCTGGTCGCGATCAGTCCGAACGACGGCAGGGTGCGCGCACTGGTGGGCGGATTCGATTTCAACCGCAATAAATTCAACCACGTTACGCAGGCCTGGCGCCAGCCCGGCTCCAGCTTCAAGCCTTTCATCTATTCGGCCGCATTGGAAAAAGGCTTTACCCCGGCCACCATAGTCAACGATGCGCCGATCGTGGTCGATGCCGCCCAGACCGGCAGCCAAACCTGGGAGCCGCACAACTACGACGGCAAATACGATGGTCCGATACGCCTGCGCATGGGCCTGGCGAAATCGAAGAACATGGTCTCGATCCGCGTGCTGCAGGCGATCGGTCCGCAGTATGCGCAGGATTACATCACCCGCTTCGGCTTCGACGCGGACAAGCATCCGCCCTACCTCACCATGGCGCTGGGGGCGGGTTCGGTCACGCCGTGGCAGATGGCGCGCGGCTACGCGGTATTCGCCAATGGCGGCTACCGCATCGAGCCGTACGTGGTGCAGCGCATCGTCGACGACCGCGGCAACGTCCTCGCCCAGGCGCAGCCGCCGCGCGCGGGCGACGACAGCCTGCGCGTGATCGATGCGCGCAACGCCTTCATCATGGACAGCATGCTGCACGACGTGGTGCGCTACGGTACCGGAGCGCGCGCGATGTCGCT
Organism: Pseudomonadota bacterium; assembly: GCA_021811085.1. GTDB lineage: Bacteria > Pseudomonadota > Gammaproteobacteria > Burkholderiales > SG8-39 > 2-12-FULL-64-23. The sequence continues at coordinate 71,028 of JAJZPQ010000009.1, forward strand.
GGGACGCAGGGACCTGGCCGGCAAGACCGGCACCACCAACGAGCTGGTCGATGCCTGGTTTGCAGGTTATCAGCCGACGCTGGTGGCGATCGCCTGGATCGGCTTCGACCAGCCGCGCAAACTCGGCAACAGCGAGACCGGCGCAGCGGCCGCACTGCCCATCTGGATGAGTTACATGGGCAAGGCGCTCAACGGCGTGCCGGAGACCTTCCAGCCGATTCCGGACGGCGTGGTCAGCGTCGCCGTCGATCCCGCTACCGGCCAACCGGCGCCCGACGGCAAGCTGAGCGAGTACTTCTATCGCGAGAATGTTCCGCAGCCGCAAAAACCCCCTGAGCCGGCCGACGCTGCGCCCGCCGCGGAGGGAGCCAGAACGCCGCAGTTCTAGGGCGACAGCCTCGTAGCGCCGGCAACAAAAGTCATTATCGCTCTCTAGGCGCCACCTGCTCCCGGATTGACCGCCTCCCCCGACTGCTTGCTGGCGCAGGCCGACAGCGCCGCAAACAACTCGCCGCCGTCGCGGGTATTCACCCAGCGCGCGCCGTCGTGGCGGAAGTGGTAGCCGCCGGACTTCGCCGCCACCCAGATTTCGCGCATCGCGGCCTGGCTGTTGACGATGATCCTGCTGCCGTTGGCGAACTCGATCTCGAGCACGCCCGTGCCCTTGAACTCGCAGTCGGCATCGATGCCGCTCGCCTCCACGCGGCGATCGATTTCCTGCGGCGTCTGTTCGGCCCGCCGGATGAATTCGCCCTCGTCCATCGATCTGGTACCTGCTGCTCTCATGCTAAAATTTGTCGATGCGTGTCATTGTCACCACCATCCTGCTTTGTCTGCTGCTTCAGGCCTGCGGCTCCAAGGGCGCACTCGTTCTGCCTGCCGAGAAAAACAGCGGGCAGCAAACCGATAGTAGCAAACATAAATAGGCCTCATGTTCGAGTTTCGCAACGGCTCGCTGCACGCTGAGTCGGTCTCGCTGGAAACCATCGCGCGCCAATTCGGCACACCCTGCTACGTCTATTCCCGCGCTGCGCTCACCGCAGCACTGGCGCAATTTCAGTCCGCCTGCGGCGGACGCGACGCGCTGGTGTGCTATGCGATGAAGGCGAATTCAAATCTCGCCATCCTCGGCCTGTACGCGCGCATGGGGGCCGGCTTCGATATCGTCTCCGGCGGCGAGTTGGCGCGCGTGCTGGCCGCGGGCGGGGATCCGCGCAAGGTGGTTTTCTCCGGCGTGGGCAAGAGCGCCGCCGAGATGCGCTACGCGCTGGAGAACGGCATCCTGTGCTTCAACGTAGAGTCGGCCTCCGAGCTTGCGCGGCTCGCCGCCGTCGCAGCAACAATGGGGCGGCGTGCGCCGGTCTCGTTCCGGGTCAATCCCGACGTCGATGCCCGTACCCACCCCTATATCTCCACCGGCCTGAAGGAAAGCAAGTTCGGCGTCGAGTTCAGCGCCGCGCTGAAGCTGTACCGCGCGGCGACGCGCATGCCGCAGATCGAAGTCGCGGGCATCGACTGCCACATCGGCTCCAGTCTGAGCGACTATGCGCCGCTGATCGAGGCGCTCGACAAAATGCTCGGGCTGGTCGACGCGCTTGCCGCCGAGGGCATACAGCCGCGCCACCTGGACCTGGGCGGCGGCCTGGGCATACGCTATCGCGACGAAGCGCCGCCCGATGTCGCCGCCTATATGCGCGAGGTATTTGCGCGCGTGGGCGAGCGCAAGCTGAAGCTGCTGTTCGAGCCGGGGCGCAACCTGGTGGGCAATGCCGGCGTGCTGCTCACGCGCATCGAATATCTGAAACCGGGAGCAGCGCGCAACTTCGCCGTGGTCGATGCCGCCATGAACGACTTGATCCGCCCGGCCCTGTATGAAGCCTGGCACGAGATCGTCGCGGTCGGGAACAGCGACGCGCCCAGCGCTGTCTACGATGTAGTCGGGCCGGTGTGCGAGAGCGCCGACTTCCTCGGCAAGGAGCGCGAGCTTGCGGTAGCCGAGGGCGACCTGCTTGCGGTGATGTCAGCCGGCGCCTACGCGATGTGCATGAGTTCCAACTACAACAGCCGCCCGCGTGCGGCCGAAGTCATGGTGGACGGCGATAGCGTGCATCTGATCCGGGAGCGCGAGCGCACCGAAGCGCTTTTTGCGTTGGAACACCTTTTGCGTTAGATTGCCCAATCTGCATACCGTCCGGGACCATCTCAGCGCACCGTATATAGCAGCGCGTTCGCCCTATCCGAGCGAGAGCATCGATGGCCGTCAGCGGCGGGGGTCTGCGGGCGGTCCGCATGCCAACCCGAGCGGTTTCGCCCTCGCGGCCAAGGCTCGCCGCAGCCAAAATCCAATTCATGAATTTCGAGACACCAGTCATTAAGCCAAAGAAACTGATACTTTTCGCGATCCTCGGCACCGCTGCCCTCGCGGGCACCTTGCTCGCCTACCGCGGGGCCGAGATTCGCGCACAGGACGCGATGCCTGCGAAGAGCGCTCCTGCGATGCCGGTCTCGGTCGCGACGGCCGAGCTACGGGCCGTCCCGGTGAAAATCCAGGCGATCGGCAATGTCGAGGCCTATTCGACCGTGGCGCTCAAGGCGCGCGTGGACGGGCAGATCGTCGAGGTCAACTTCAAGGAAGGGCAGGAGGTAAAGAAGGGCGCGGTGCTGTTCAAGATCGACCCGCGTCCCTTCGAGGCGACGCTGCGCCAGGCGCAAGCCAATCTCATGCGCGATACCGCACAAAAAGAGCAGGCGCGCTCGCAGGAACGGCGCTACCAGGAGTTGCTGCAGAAGAACTTCGTTTCCAAGGAAGCCTACGCGCAGATCCGCACCAATGCCGACACCGCCGAAGCCGTCGCGCTCGCGAGCAAGGCTGCGCTCGACAACGCCAGGCTGCAGCTCGAATACTGCACCATCCGCTCGCCCATCGACGGTTTTGTCGGCAAGGTGATGCTGCAGATGGGCAACATGGTGAAGGCCAACGACAGCAATCCGCTGGTGGTCATCAACCAGGTGCGACCGATCTACGTCAATTTCGCCGTGCCCGAGCAGAAACTGTCAGCGATCCGCGGCTACATGGCGAAAGGGCCGCTGTCGGTCGAAGCGCTGCCGCCAGACTCGGCCAAGGCTCCCGCGCAGGGCACGCTGAGTTTCGTGGACAATGCCGTCGACGCCACGACCGGGACCATCAAGCTGAAGGCGGTGTTCCCGAACAAGGACAACGGGTTGTGGCCGGGCCAGTTCGTCGGCACCAGCCTCAAGCTCTACGAGCAGAGAGACGCGCTGGTCATACCGGTGCAAGCGGTGCAGACCGGACCCAACGGCCAATATGTGTACGTGGTCAAGCCGGACATGACGGTGGAATTGCGCAAGGTCGAACTCGATCGCAACGACGGCGCCGAAGCCATCATCGCAACGGGCCTGCGTAACGGCGAGACGGTCGTCATCACCGGACAGCTGCGCCTCGCCCCTGGAATCAGGGTCGTGATCGCCAAAGCGCAAGCCGACAAGTCATGAACCTAGCCGCGCTGTTCGTCCGGCGCCCGGTAATGACCGTGCTGGTGATGGCGGGCGTCCTGATTTTCGGTCTCGCGGGTTACTTCCGGCTTCCGGTCAGCACGCTGCCCAACGTCGACTTCCCCACGATCCAGGTCAGCGCCGAACTGCCGGGGGCGAGCCCCGAGACCATGGCCTCGGCCGTGGCTACGGTGCTGGAGAAGCAATTCTCGACCATCGCCGGCATCGATTCGATGACCTCGGTGAGCGGGCAGGGCACCTCGCAGGTAACGATTCAGTTCTCACTCGACCGCGACATCGACGCCGCAGCCCAGGACGTGAGCTCGGCGATCGCCGGCGCAGCGCGCCTGTTGCCCCCGGCCATGAGCACGCCGCCGTCGTTCCGCAAGGTCAATCCGGCGGATTTCCCGATTTACTTCCTCGCGCTCACTTCCGACACTTTGCCGCTGTCCACGGTGGACGAGTACGCCGAGACCTTCCTCGCGCAGCGCATCTCCACCATCAGCGGCGTTGCCCAGGTGATGGTGTTCGGCCAGCAGAAGTACGCGGTACGCATACAGCTTGACCCGAACGCGCTCGCCGCGCGCGGCATAGGCATCAACGAGGTGCAGCAGGCGGTGGCGCAGGCCAACGTCAACCTGCCCACCGGCACGCTCTACGGCAAGGAGCGCATGTTCGCGGTGCAGGCCACCGGCCAACTGTACGATGCGGCGGCGTTCCGCCCGATCATCGTCGCTTACCGCAACGGCTCGCCGGTGCGTCTGGGCGAACTCGGCCACGTGATCGACAGCGTGCAGACCGACAAGGTCGCCGCCTGGTTCAAGAACCAACGCGGCATCGTGCTTGCCATTCAGCGCCAGCCCGGCGTGAACACGATCGAGGTGGTCGACTCGATCAAAAGGCTGCTGCCGACGTTCCGCGCCGAAGTGCCGGCCGGGATCGACATCAGCGTGCTCTACGACCGCTCGGTCTCCATCCGCAACTCGGTCGAGGACGTGCAATTCACGCTGCTGCTCGCGCTGGTTCTGGTGGTGACGGTGATTTTCATCTTCCTGCGCAACATCCCGGCGACGATCATCCCCAGCTTCGCCCTGCCCTTGTCGATCATCGGCACGTTTTCGCTGATGTACCTGTTCGGCTACAGCCTGGACAACATCTCGCTGATGGCGCTGACGCTCTCGGTCGGCTTCGTCGTAGACGACGCGATCGTCATGCTGGAGAACATCTCGCGCCACATGGAAATGGGCAAGAGCGCGATGCAGGCGACCCTGGACGGCTCGAAAGAGGTTTCCTTCACCATCCTGTCGATGACGATATCGCTGATTGCGGTATTCATCCCGGTGCTGTTCATGGGCGGCATACTCGGGCGCGTGCTGCACGAATTTGCGGTCGTCATCATGGTCGCGGTGCTGATCTCGGGTTTCGTCTCGCTCACGCTCACGCCGATGATGTGCAGCCGCATCCTCAAACCGCACACGCGGCAGAAGCATGGCCGGGTATTCATGCTGAGCGAACGCGCGTTCGAGGCGCTCAAGGGCGGCTATGCCGCCAGCCTGCAGTGGGTGCTGCGCCGCGCGCGCCTGACCATGGTGGTCTTCCTCGGCATCGTGATCGCCACCGGATTCCTGTTCGCGAAAATGCCCAAAGGCTTCTTGCCGAGCGACGACAGCGGACAGCTGTACTGTTTCACCGAGGCGCGGCAGGACATCTCGTTCGAAGCCATGGCGGCGCTGCAGCGCCAGGTGGCGGAGGTCATCCGCCAGGATCCCAACGTGGAAGCGCTGATGGCCTCGATCGGCGCGACCAGCTTCAACCCGTCGCTCAACGTGGGCCGGATCACCATCGCGCTGAAGCCGCGCTCGGAGCGCAAGTCGGCCGACGAAGTGCTGCGCGAGCTGCGACCCAAGGTCGCCAACATTCTCGGCATCAAGGTTTTCCTGCAGAACGTCCCGGCGATCCGCGTCGGCGGGCAGCTCACCAAGAGCCCCTATCAGTATTTGGTCCAGAGCGCGAGCACCGAGGAACTGTATCATTGGGCGCCGCTGGTCGAGGCCCGGCTGAAGACACTGCCGACGCTGGTGGACGTGTCGAGCGATCTGCAAATCGCCCGCCCGCAGGTGACCGTGAATATCGACCGCGAAAGGGCCTCCGCGCTCGGCGTCTCGGCGCAGCAGATCGAGGCGGCGCTCGCCAACGCTTACGGCGCCCAGCAAGTGTCCACCATTTACACGGCGACCAACCAGTATTGGGTGATCCTGGAACTCGAGCCGCGCTACCAGACCGACCCCGCGGCGCTGGGGCTGCTCTATGTGCGCTCGTCGACGGGAGCGCTGGTGCCGCTCAATTCTCTGGCGAAGCTCACCTACGGTGTCGGTCCGCTCGCGATCAGCCACCTCGGCCAGTTGCCCTCGGTGACCCTGTCCTACGATCTGCGCCCCGGCGTATCGCTGTCGCAGGCGATCACCGAGATCAACGGCGCGATGCGCGAATTGCGAGTCCCAGCCACGCTCAACACCTCCTTCCAGGGCACGGCGCAGGCGTTCCAGGCCTCGCTCAAAGGCATGGGCCTGCTGCTGTTGTTGGCTGTACTGGTGATCTACCTCGTGCTGGGGATACTGTATGAGAGTTTCATCCATCCGCTTACCATCCTCTCGGGGCTGCCCACGGCAGCCCTGGGCGCACTGGTGACGCTGCTCGCGTTCGGCATCGAACTGAACATGTATGCGTTCGTCGGCATGATCATGCTGGTCGGCATCGTCAAGAAGAACGCCATCATGATGATCGACTTTGCGATCGAGGCGCAGCGCAAGGAGGGTAAGGCGCCGGCGGAGGCGATCTACGAAGCCTGCATCGTGCGTTTCCGGCCGATCATGATGACCACCATGGCGGCGCTGATGGGCAGCCTGCCGATCGCCTTGTCGATAGGCGCCGGCGGCGATGCGCGCAAGCCCTTGGGCCTGGCGGTGGTCGGCGGCCTCCTGGTATCGCAGGTGCTGACGCTGTACATTACGCCGGTGATCTACATCTATTTCGAGCGCCTGCAGCAATGGATGGCGCGGCGGCGCGGCGTGCCGGCCGAACCCAAGCTCAACGCGGCGGACTGAATCGGACTTAAACTGCGCGTGAGCGAGCCGGATTTCCGGACATCGCTGCAACCGCGCGCTCGCGCGCGCGGAACAGCAGGCGCAGGCCCAGCAGCACGACCAGCACTGCCGCATAGATCGCCGGCTGGGTGATATCCTTTTTCACCAGCCACCAGTAGTGAACCACGCCGCCGACGGCGACGGCATAGACCAGGCGGTGCAGGGCGAGCCAATTCTTTGCCCCGAGCCGTTTCACCATGGCAGCGGTCGAGGTTGCGGCGAGCGGAAGCAGCAGCAGAAAACTGGTGAAGCCGACCGTGATGAAAGGCCGCTTGATCACGTCCTTGACGATCGCGGCGAAATCGAAAAACTGGTCGAGCCAGATGTAGGTGAGGAAATGCAGCACGGCGTAAAAGAAGGCATATAGCCCGAGCATGCGGCGCAGCCGCAGCAGCCAATTCCACCCGGCGAGCTTTCTCAGCGGCGTGACGCCGAGCGTGATCAAAAGGAAAGACAGCGTCCAGGTGCCGGTGGAATGGGTGATTGCTTCGATCGGATTGGCGCCCAGTGTCCGCATGAACGCGCCGACGACCAGGCGCGCAAACGGAACCAGGCAAAGCACGAATATCGCCGGCTTGATCCAGCCCGCGCTTGCGCGCGGCCCCCAATCGATCGCCAACGCCGCAGCCTAGAAGTTTTTCTTCAAGTCCATGCCGGCGTACAGGCCTGCCACCTGGTCGGCATAGCCATTGAACATCAGGGTCTTGCGCTTCATGAATTCGCCTATGCGCCTTTCCTTCGCCTGGCTCCAGCGCGGGTGATCGACCGCGGGGTTGACGTTGGAGTAGAAGCCGTATTCGCTGGGCGACGCCTTCATCCAGGCAGTCTGCGGCATGCGCTCGACAAAGCGGATGCGCACGATGGACTTGCCGCCCTTGAATCCGTATTTCCACGGCACGACCAGGCGGATCGGAGCGCCGTTCTGCTTGGGCAGGACCTCGCCGTACATGCCTACCGCCAGGATGCTGAGCGGATGCATCGCTTCGTCCAGGCGCAGACCCTCGATGTAGGGGTAAGAGAGCACCGGCAGCCGCAGACCCGGCATGTTGTCCGATTGATAAACGCTCACGAACTCGACGAACTTCGCCTTGCCGGTCGGCTCGGCCTGCCGAATCAGGTCGCCCAGCGCAAAACCGACCCAGGGGATGACCATCGACCAGCCCTCGACGCAGCGCATGCGGTAGATGCGCTCTTGCAAGGCCATGGTCTTCAGCAGATCTTCAATGGCCCAGATCCTGGGCTTTTTCACCTCGCCCTCGACCATCAGCGTCCAGGGTTTGATTTTCAGCTTGCCCGCGTAGCGCGCGGGCGAGTCCTTGTCGGTGCCGAACTCGTAGTAATTGTTGTAGTTCGTGGCATCCTTGTAGCTGGTCGGCTCCTCGGTGGTGCTGAACGGACTCTTGCTCACGCCGGCAAATACCTTTTCCCCGGCGCGCGCAGAACGATTCGTATAGAGCGCTCCTGCAGCCGAAGCGCTCAAGACGGCGAGTCCCGCGGCCCGAATGAATGCACGCCGCTGCAGATATACGCCGCGATCAGTGATTTCCGAAGGCTGGATGTCGGTTGCTCGTTTGATCAGCATGGTCTGGGATTTCCTCTAGTGCCCTGCAATCTTAGCCGAGTCGCGGCTGAGCGTGGGTCCCGCGGCTGCCGCCGCATGAGCCGGCCGCAGCGGACCGGCGGCCCGTTGGTTTGGATCGCTGTGGATTCAGGGATTAAGCTGGCGATAGACCGCGGTTGCGACATTGAGCAGGCGCGCGCGCTCCATCTCCGCAGACAGTGCATAGCCGAGTTTGCCGTCGATCCAGTAAAACACCGCAATCTTGTCTTCCTGGCTGAAGCGAAATGCGGTGTCGCGCGGCTCGGCCTCCCGGCGGGCCACATACAGTGTAATGCGTTGACCCTTTGCGTCCTGATACATGAACTGCGCTACGGGACCCTTGCCTCCCGGCAGCAGCCGCCCCCCCACCAGTTCATAACCTTGCTGCGTCAGCACCGGCACCTTGAGTTCGTGTCCCAGGCGCTTGGACAGCCATTTGACCAGGTGATCCTGCTGTTCCGCGCCGACTTCGACCGGATGGCGCACTTCCGGCGCATACACCGCGTAGGCAACGGCGGCCCGATAGGGCAGTGCCGCCATTTCAGCTGCGCGCTCGCCTTGGTGAGCGCGCAGCAACCAGCCCAGGCCGAAGCTCAGCCCCAGGGCCCCCGCTGCGACCGCGTAATACGGCCAGCGGCGCCGCGGCGCGCGCGCGGCGAGCAGCCGCTGCGGCACCGGTTCATTCAGCACCGGGTTGTACAGCGCGCGCAGCGCCTCGTTCTGTCCGCGCCAAGTGCGCACGTTTTCGGCCGCGCCTGCATCGTGCGCGAGATGAGCCTCGATCCGCAGGCGGCGCGCTTCGTCCAACTGCCCGTCGGCATAGGCGTGCAGATCGGATTGCGTGATATTGCTCATTTGACCAGTTTAAGATTGGTTGCCGGTGCCGCGCCGGACATCAAGGCATGCAGCCGCTCACGCCCGCGCGACAGGCGCGACATGACGGTGCCGACCGGCACCCCCAGCGCCTGACTCGCCTCGGCATAGCTCAGCTGCTCCAGGCCAACCAGCAACAGCACTTCGCGCTGCTCCGCCGGCAGGCGCCGCAGCGCCGCGTCCAGGTCGCGCAATTCCAGCGGGTCCGCGCGCGGCGCACTCTCCAGTGCCGCCTCGGCATCCTCGTCCAGCGCGAGCTCGCGCCGCTGCTTCAGCTGATTGACGAACACGTTGTGCATGATGGAGAACATCCAGGCGCGCAAGTCGCTGCCGCGGCGCCACAGATGGAATTTGCCGAGCGCGCGTTCGAGCGTATCCTGCACCAGATCGTCGGCCCGGTGGCTGTCCCCCGCCAGCGCGCGCGCGTAGCGCCGCAAACGGGGAATGTGTGCCGCGATTTCCGCGCTGTCCATCAGCACATCATAGCAACGGCGGTGCTATTTCGTCGCGACGTGCCAGACCTTGTTGAAGCTGTCACCGGTCTTGTCGCCGGGCATGTGATCCTTGACCCAGAGGTAGAGCGGCTTGCCTTTGTAGGCCCACTGCCTCGAGCCGTCGTCGCGCGCGAGCACGGTCCAGTCGCCCGAGGCCTGATCGGTTGCGGCGGCATGCAAGGGCGGCCAGTTGGCCGCGCATGGCCCATTGCACGCACTCTTGCCGCTGCCGGCCGCATCTTTGTCGAAGGTGTACAGCGTCATGCCCGCCGAATTGACCAGCATACCGCCTTCGAACTTTGCCACCGTCGGCGCGCCGCCCATGCTGGCGCAGGCGCCGAGTGCCATTGCCAGTACCGCTGCCGCAACTGTCTTTGTCATGCCGTTCTCCTTTGGGAAAGTGGTTGCCATGCATGACTAAACAGGCGGACGAAGGGGTTTATTCCGGCTTTCAAGAAATTCCGCCAGCATCGGCGCGTCACGGCAGCCCTGTCTGATCGCCCGACTGAACCCGGCCGCAGCCATGTTGTTTTGCTCCGGCAATATCAACGCCGCGGTGATCGCGGTGGGCGAAAAAGGGGCCGACCTGGTGCTGGAGGGCGCGTCGCCGTAGCCCCGTTTCAAAAGCAGTGCCGTCGCCCCGATGCCCATGCCCGGATAAAGTTGACATGCAATTGTGGGTTTGACACACTGGCGCAAACAAGACCACTCAAGAGTCGTGTCAATTAACCCGAGGAGAATTGAATGAAAATCTGGCGTTTCTGCGCGCACACCGCGCTTGCACTGACCATGGCCGGCCTCGCCGCTGCTGCGCCGGCGCAGCAAAAAGAAATCAAGATCGGGGTAATCTACGACTATACCGGCCCGCTCGCGGCGGGCGGCTCGCTGCCGGGCGCGATGGGCACCAAGGCCGCAATCGACATGATCAACGAGCGCGGCGGGATCGAGGGCTACAAAATCAACGCCATCTACGCCGATGCGCAGTCCAAGCCGGACATCGCGATCAACGAGATGACGCGCCTGATCGACCAGGAAAAAGTGGACCTGATCCTGGGCGTGTTCTCCAGCGGTCAGTGCGTGCCGATGGCACAAATGGCCGACGCCAAGAAGAAGGTGATGTGGGCCACCATCTGCGTCGCCTCAGACGTAGTCAAGGGCAAGAACCTGACGCATTTCTTCCGCGTCCAGGTCCATTCCGACCAATACGGCGAAACCTCGTGCAAGTTCCTCAACGAGAATTCCAAGGCGAAGCTGGGCAAGGATCCGAAGGACCTCAGGGTCGCGATCATTTACGAGGACGGACCCTACGGGGCGGGAATCGGCGGCAGCAACGAGATCAACTGCAAGGCGCTCGGCATGCAGGTGGTGCTGAAGGAAGGCTACTCGGCCACGACACCCGACCTGTCCAGCCTGATCACCAAGCTGCGCCGCGCGCGCGCAGACGTGATCCTGCACACCGGCTACAACCCGGACATCACGCTGTTCTGGCGCCAGGCGCGTGAGCAGGGGCTGAAGTGGTCGGCGCTGATCGGCCACGGCGCGGGCTACGCGCAGTACGACAAGCTGCACGCCGCGTTCGGCAAGGACGCCGACCTGATCTTCAACGTGGACCCGGCTGCCGCGCAACTGCTCGATCCCAAGACTCTGAAACCGGGACTGGGCGACGTGACCAAGGAAATGGTTAAGCGCTACATCGCGCAGGTGAAAGACCATAAGGTGGACGAGGTTCCGCCGCACGTGTCGATGGGCTTCAACCACACCTACGTGTTCCTCACCGACGTGCTGCCGCGCGCGATCAGGAAATACGGCGGCATCAGCACCGAGGCGCTGCGGAAAGCCGCACTCGACACCGACATTCCCGTGGGCGGCACGATCCAGGGCTATGGCGTGAAATTTTATCCGCCGGGAACCCCGATGTCCGGCCAGAACGAGCGCTCGAGCATGGTGGTGATGCAGTACATCAACAACAACACCAAGATCGTGTACCCGACAGCGATCAAGACCGCAGACCCGATCATGCCGCTGCCCAAGGGCCACACATTCGCACCTTGACAGGACAGCAGCGGCGCGTGGCCTCCCTTGCCGCACCCGGACTGCCGGGAACGGCGGCCCGGGTGGATCCCCTGCCGGAGCTAGGCCTTGCGCCTAGCTCCGCCGGCGCTGCCCGAGAGAGCGCGCCGCCCGTTCTAGCCCTATGCTGAGCGTCAAGGAGCTCACCAAGGTCTTCGGCGGCTTCAAGGCGGTGGATCGCGTTTCCTTCGACGCCGCCGAGGGCGAGATCCTGGGACTGATCGGGCCGAACGGGTCGGGAAAGAGCACCACCTTCAATCTGATCGCGGGCGCGCTCGCACCAAGCGGCGGATCGATAGCGTTCCTGGGCCGCGAAATCGCCGGATCACCAGCCAACCAGGTGGCGCGGCTGGGCATCGGCCGCACCTACCAGATTCCGCGCCCGTTCAGAAAGCTCTCGCTGCTGGAAAATGTCGCGCTGGCGGCGTACTACGGACAAAGCGAGCAGCCTTCGCGCGAGAAGGCGTACGCGCAGGCACAGGAAGCGCTGGGACTGGTGAATCTGCCCAGCAGCGAACACGCACGGGTCGACGGCCTTGGCGCGGCCGGTCTGAAGAAACTCGAACTCGCACGCGCGCTGGCGACGCAGCCCAGACTGCTGCTCGCCGATGAAAGCCTGGGCGGGCTGGATGAATCGGAGATGGGCGCGGCGGCGGACATGCTGGCGATGATCCGCGACCAGCGCGGCATCACCATCATCTGGGTCGAGCACATCATGGGCGTGCTGATGCGTGTGGTCGATCGCTGCGTCGTGCTCGACCACGGCGAGGTGATCGCCGCCGGGAATCCGCACGCGGTAGCGAACGACCCGCGCGTGATCGAAGTCTATCTCGGCACGGATGCCGAAGAGGTGCAAAAGAGCATCGCCATGCGGCAGGAGGGAGCGGCATGAGCAGGGAGCAGGGGCCCGGTGAAACGGGGATGCGACCGCCCGCGAGTGCCGCCGGCCGCCGGCGGTGGCCAAGCCTGAACCAAGACAGCGCAGCGGAGGCGGCGAGGTGAGCATCCCGGCGCCGAAATCCAGCGGTGGCGCCATGCTCAGGCTGGAGGGTGTATCGGCGGGCTATGCCGGTTTCCAGGCCCTGTTCAACGTCAGTCTCGAGGTGAGGCCGGGCGAATCCGTCGCCGTCATCGGACCCAACGGCGCCGGCAAGACCACGCTGTTGCGCACCGTATCCAAACTCATAGAGCTCAGTGCGGGCGAAATCCTGATGGAGGGGCGTTCGCTCCATGCCGTGCCGGCGCATGAAGTGATCGCTCTCGGCATCGCCCAGGTTCCGGAGGGCAGGCGGCTGTTCGCGCGCCTTTCCGTGGAAGAGAATCTGAAGATGGGCGCGTTCCTGCCTGCCGCGCGTCCGCGCTATACCGAGCGCCTGAAGTTCGTCTATTCGCTGTTTCCGCGCCTGCAGGAGCGCAGTTCGCAGATTGCCGGCACGCTTTCCGGGGGCGAACAGCAGATGTGCGCCATCGGCCGCGCACTCATGTCCGGACCGAAACTGCTGTTGCTCGACGAGCCCTCGGCCGGCCTCGCACCAGTCGTGGTGCAATCGATTTTTGCCTTGGTCAAGCGCATTTGCGCGGAAGGCTACACGGTATTGATCGTGGAGCAGAACATCCGCCAGGTGCTCAAGGTAGTGGATCGCGCCTATCTGCTCGAAACCGGGCGCATCAAGATGGACGGTCCGTCGGCGGAGCTGCTCGCTTCGGACGAAATCCGCAAAGCCTACCTGGGGATATGATGCAGATATTCGACGTGTTCCTGCTGGAAGCCGTGCTCAACGGACTGCTGCTCGGCGGACTGCTCGCGCTGCTCTCGCTCGGGCTCAACCTGGTGTTCGGCGTCATCGACGTCGTCTGGATCTGCTATGCCGAGCTGATCATGGTCGGCATGTACGCGATCTACTATCTTTACGCCGTATTCGGCTGGCCCTTGCTGCTCGCGATGGCTGCCGGCGTGCTGTTGGTGGCCGCTGCCGGCGCAGCGCTGCACCAGTTCGTGATCCGCCCGGTGCTTGCCGCCGAGCCGATCAACCAGCTGCTGGTCACCGGCGGAGTGCTGTTTTTCCTGCAGGCGGCCGCCACCCTCGCATTTGGCATCGAGTTCAAGAATATCGGCGTCAGCTTCCCCCCGATCGTGGTCGGCGACATTTCGTTTTCAATGCCGCGTCTGATTTCCTTCGGCGTCGCGCTCGCCGGCATGCTCGCGCTGTACCTGTTTCTGAAGCGCAGCTACCTCGGCACCGCGATCCGCGCGATCAGCCAGGATCGCGGCATCATGCCGCTGATGGGCGTGAATCCGCACCGCATATTCATCATCACCTCGGCCCTGGGTGGCGGCCTGGCCGGGCTGGCCGCATGCCTGCTGGTGCTGCAGTACGACATCCACCCGGCGATTGGCTTGTCGTTCGGGCCGATCACCTTTCTCATCTGCGTGCTCGGCGGGCTGGGCAACATGGCCGGGGGCTTTGTCGCCGCGTTCATCTTTGCGCAGTTCATTTCGGTGGGCGGTTTCTTCCTTGCGGTGGAATGGGGCTACGTCATCGCATTCGTGTTCTTCATCGCGGTGATGTTCTGGCGTCCGCAAGGCATCTGGGGGAGCAAATAGGATGATGCGTGCGCTGCCCTGGATTTGTCTCGCGGCGCTGGCCGCGGCGCCTCTCGTGGGCCTGGGCAACTATCCGCTGCATATGCTGATTCAGGTTCTGCTGTGGGGCTTCGTCTACACCGGCTGGTCGATCATGGGGCGGCTGGGACTGGTGAGCTTCGGCCATGGCGCCTTTCTCGGCATCGGCGCCTACGTCGTCGTCATGCTCTGGAATGCGTACGGGGTTTCACCCTGGATCGGATTACCGATCGCGCTCGCGCTCACCGCGGTGGTCGCCTTCGTGATCGGCTATCCGTGTTTTCGCTTCAAGATCGTCGGACACTATTTCGCCCTGGTTACGCTGGCGCTGTCGGAGATTGCAAGGATGTTGATCGTCGCACTGCGCGACCATACGGGCGGCTCGCTCGGCGTCACGCCAAAGACGGCGTTGACCGAATCCGCCTATTCCCTCGTTGCCCTGCAGTTCTCGAGCAAGCTTGTCTGGTTCTACATCGTGCTCGCCGTTTGGCTCGGCGGCCTGTGGGTGTGGAAAAAAATGGACCGCAGCATGGCGCGGCTCGCGCTGGAGGCGATCAGCCAGGAAGAGGACGCCGCCGGCTCGATCGGCATCAATGTCACCCGGCTCAAGCTCGGCGTGACCCTGATTTCGGCGCTGATGACCTGCGTCGGCGGCGCGCTCTATGCGCAGTACCAGGCTTACGTCAACCCGGACAGCGTCGCCGGCATCGGCATCAGCCTGCAGATGGTATTCGGCGTGATCGCGGGCGGCATGTATGTGCGTCTCGGTCCGACTGTGGGGGCGGCGTTCACCCTGCTGCTCGCCGAGAGCCTGCGCCTCATGTTCGGCAACAGCCTGCATGCGCTCGATAGCACCATCTACGGTCTGATGTTGGTGCTGTTCATCATTTTCATGCCAAAGGGCATCCTGGGCGGCGCGCTCGAGGCGGTCAAGGGCAAGAAAGCAGCGTCCCCGGACGTGCAGCGTGCCTGAGTTCCGCCCTCATGCGGTGAGGGTCAACGGACCCTAACGCAGGCCGGCGATATAGTCAGCGACCGCATCGATTTCGCGGTCGGAGAGCCTGCCCGCGACGCCGCGCATGGTTGCGTTGACATCGTTTGCGCGCGCGCCGGAACGGAACGCTTTCAGCTGCGCGACGACGTACTCCGCATGCTGCCCGGAAAGGCGCGGGTACTGCGACGGCAGGCCGGCCCCGTTCGGCCCATGGCAGGAGGCGCAGGCGGCGATGCCTTCGCTGGAAATGCCGCCGCGGTATATCCTCTGCCCCAGCGCAACCAGATCCTTGCTCTTCGCCGCACCCGGTTTGGCCTTCTGGCCGGCGAAATAGGCGGCCAGGTTGTGCATGTCCTCAGGCGACAGGTTCGCCACCATGCCCGCCATCACCGGATTTTCGCGTTCTGCTTTCTTGCCTGCGGCGGCCTTGAAGTCGGTGAGCTGCTTGTACAGGTACTCGGGGATCTGGCCGGCGAGCTTGGGATTGGCTGGGATCTGGCTGTTGCCGTCGGCCGCGTGGCACGCCGCGCATACCTGGTTGACAATGCCTTGCGCTTTGGCGCCATCGCCTTTGAACGGCGGCTCGGCGGCCGCCGCCGTCAGCGCCGTTAGCATGGCGGCGAGCGCCAGGATAAATTTCATGCTTGTGCTCCTCGAAGCAGGGAATATTTGAAAGGGTGATATTCTATCCGAGTTTCCAGAACTTGGGCCTGCCCAGCCATGTCGTTGTTCCGCGGCGCCAGCTTTTACATCACTGCGCACCACCTCACCGATCTGCCCCCGCCGCTGGGCCCGGAGATAGCCTTCGCCGGGCGTTCCAATGCGGGCAAGTCGAGCGCCATCAACACCCTCGTTGACCACAATCGCCTCGCTTTCGTCAGCAAGACGCCGGGACGCACGCAGCAGATCAATTTTTTCAGCCTGCCGGGCGGCGCTTTCCTGGTGGACCTGCCGGGTTACGGCTATGCCAAGGTGCAGCGCGAACTGCGCGCGCATTGGGAACAGCTGCTCTCGACCTATTTGCAGACACGCGCCTCGCTGTTCGGCATGGTGCTGATCATGGACGCGCGCCATCCGCTCACGCCGCTCGATGCGCAGATGCTCGACTGGTTTGCATCCACGGGCAAGCCGGTGCACGTGCTGCTGTCCAAAGCGGACAAGTTGACGCGCCAGGAGGGGCAGAAGACCTTGCGCGCGGTTCAGGCCAGGCTGCACGAATATGCGCCGAATTACACCGCCCAACTTTTCTCCAGCCTGAAAAAGCAAGGCATGGATGAAACCGAAGAAGTCATCAGCTCCTGGCTCGGCATCAAACGCGAAAGCAAAAAAATAGCCCCCGGCCAAAGGGGATTAAAACCGGGGGCTAGAACGCCTTAAACAGGGTTAAGGCACCCGCTCAGGGAGGAGAAGCGGGAGATGGCCGTTGCCATCTCCTGATAAGATTTCGAACTGAGCAAAAAGTTTCCCTAAAGCGGGTTTGGGCTGGCAAAAATTTCTAACACCTTGATAAAGAAGACTAGAGACGATCATGAATATCTACGGCAACTTTCCCGCAGTGCGCATGCGCCGCATGCGGCGCGACGACTACACGCGGCGGCTGATGCGAGAGCATGTGCTCACTACCAACGACTTGATCTACCCGGTGTTCGTGATGGACGGCGCGAGGAAAACCCAGGCGGTGCCTTCCATGCCGGGCGTAGAACGCATGACCTTGGACAAGCTGCTGCCGGTGGCCGAGCGCTGTCTCAAGCTCAAAGTCCCGGTGCTGGCGCTGTTTCCGGTCATCGACGCCAAGCTCAAGACGCCGGACGGCAAGGAAGCGACTAACCCCAAGGGTCTGATCCCGCGCGTGGTCGCGCGGCTGAAGAAGGAATTTCCAGAATTGGGCGTCATGTGCGACGTAGCGCTCGACCCCTACACCAGCCATGGCCAGGACGGCGTCATCGACGCCAGCGGCTATATCCTCAACGACACCACGCTCGCGATCTTGGAAAAGCAGGCGCTCGCCCAGGCCGCCGCCGGGGTGGACATCGTCGCGCCCTCGGACATGATGGACGGGCGCATCGGCCGCATACGCGCCGCGCTGGACAAGAGGCAATTCATCCACACGCGCATCATGGCTTATTCGGCCAAATATGCCTCGGGCTATTACGGCCCGTTTCGCGACGCGGTCGGTTCGGCTGCGAATCTGGGCAAGGGAAACAAAATGACCTATCAGATGGACCCCGCCAACGGCGACGAGGCGCTGTGGGAAGTGGGCCTGGATCTGCAGGAAGGCGCGGACATGGTGATGGTGAAGCCGGGCATGCCCTATCTCGACATCCTGCGGCGGGTAAAGGACGAATACAAGGCGCCGACGTTCGTCTATCAGGTCAGTGGCGAATACGCCATGCTCAAGGCTGCGGGCAAGAACGGCTGGATCAACGAAAAGGTCTGCGCCATGGAGGCGCTGCTGGCGTTCAAGCGCGCCGGCGCCGACGGCATACTCACCTATTACGCGCTCGATGCGGCGCAGTGGCTCAAGGAAGCCTGACAGCCTGCAGCCACGGCGATTATCCTAGCCGAAAATAATCGCCACGCCGTGCGCCTCGGCCGCGCCGACGGCGACCGCGCCGTCGGGCATGCGCGTAGGATGCAGCCCCCCGGCGCGCAGAGTGCGCTCCGCCAAGCCGCGGTCGCCGACGTGGATGAAAAGCGCGGCCATGCAGGGCTGATGGCGTGCGCTGATCCATACACCGGGTAATTTTTTCGCCAGCGCGGCCTCGCTTACGACGGCGATCGGCGTGTCGCCGGTATTGATCAACAGCCCCTCGCTGATGGTCTTGGCCTTGACGTCGAACAGGCGCTCGTAGGCTGCTGCCGTCGAAGCTACGTCGGCACTGAGGATCGCGATCGCGGCCAGGCCGGTCGCGGAATTGGCATGGGTCTGGTACTCCGGACGCCACACCACATCGCGGGTGAAATGCTGGCACAGAAACACCTGTCCGCCCGGGGTCTGCTCCAAGCCCAGCTGGGTGATGCGAAACGACGCTGTCTTCATGCCTTCGGGCAAGGGCACCGGCCGCGAGAAGTCGACCGGTTCGCTGGGTGCGAGCGCCGCGGCGGTGAGTTCGCCGAAGGCGCCGCGTGCGTTGTCGGTTTTGAGCGCAACCGCGGCCAGGCCGTCGCCGATACGCGCGAAGTCGTAGTAGTACTCGCGCCCGGGCAAGCGCTGTGGCACCATGAGCAGTTCGAAATAATTCTGGTCGAACATGACGCAGTGATTCTCCGAGCCCAGCGTATGATGTCCGCGGGGCGTAAGCGTGAAGCCCATGCGCCTGAACGTATCCTGCGTCGAATCCAGATCCCGTACCGCGATGACGACGTGATCGATGCCCTTAACGTGTTTTCTCACAGTTTTTCTCTTGTTCTGCGGACGCGCCATTATAATTGCGTTGACGCGCGTTGCCGAGCGTAGCGTGACGCCGCTCCGCGCCATGCCGCAGGCGCGCCGATTCACTCAATAAGTAAGTACTTCCTATCCCAAAGAGAGGTGCCGCATGTCAATTCCAAAGAGGCTGTTGGAAATGCACGCAGAGATGGCCGAATGGCGCCACGACCTGCACGCACACCCGGAAACCGCGTTCGAGGAGCAACGCACTTCGGCCCTGGTGGCGCAGAAGCTCGAGTCTTTCGGCCTGCGCGTGCACCAAGGCCTGGGACGCACCGGTGTAGTCGGCACGCTCGCGGCGGGTTCGGGCAAGCGCGCCATCGGCCTGCGCGCAGACATGGACGCCCTGCACATCCACGAAAAGAACGGCTTCGGCCACCGCTCGCGGCATGAAGGAAAAATGCATGCCTGCGGCCACGACGGCCATACGACCATGCTGTTGGGCGCGGCGAAATATCTATCCGAGGCCAGGAATTTCGACGGCATCGTGCATTTCATTTTCCAGCCGGCCGAGGAAAATGAAGGTGGCGGGCGCGAGATGGTGGAGCAGGGTCTGTTCGAAAAGTTTCCCTGCGAGTCGGTATATGGCATGCATAACTGGCCCGGCATGCCGGTAGGCCAGTTCGGCGTGCGCGCCGGGCCGATGATGGCCTCGTTCGACATTTTCGAAATCGAATTGGCCGGTCGCGGCTCCCACGCCGCCCTGCCGCATACGGGCATAGACCCGATCGTGGCCGCCTCGACCTTGGTGCAGGCGCTGCAGACCATCGCCAGCCGCAATGTCGACCCGATCGAGTCGGCCGTCGTCACGGTCACCCAGATTCACGCCGGCGATACCTGGAACGTGATTCCGGATACCGCCGTGCTGCGCGGCACCGCGCGCGCATTCAAACCCGAAGTACAGGATCTGATCGAGCGCCGCGTGCGCGAGATTTGCGCCGGCGTCGCCGCCGCGCACGGTGCCAATGTGAAAGTGCGCTACGAGCGCCGCTATCCGCCGCTCATCAACGCTGCGCGCGAGGCCGCGGTCTGCGCCGCAGTCATGCAAGCCATGGTCGGCGCCGAAAACGTGCTGCAGGTTCCTCCGGTGATGGGCTCGGAAGATTTCGCGTTCATGCTGCAGGCCAAGGCAGGCTGCTATGTCTTCGTCGGCAACGGGCCGGGCGAGGGCGGCTGCATGCTGCACAACCCGCATTACGATTTCAACGACCAGATATTGCCGCTGGGCGCGAGCTACTGGTCGAACCTGGTGCAGCATATTCTTGCCCCGGGCGGCTAGCCGCGCATTCAGACAACTCGATTCTTAGCAGCAGCACAACAGGAGCAGCACTCATGCTTTATATAGACCATGGAAAGGGCGGGGCGGCCGAAGTGATGAACCTCGCCGAGGGGCCGGTGCCGCAGGCGCAAGCGGGCGAAGTCGTCATCGAAGTGAACTATGCCGGCGTCAACCGCCCGGACGTGCTGCAACGCTCGGGCAGCTATCCGCCGCCGCCAGGCGCATCCCCCGTGCTCGGCCTGGAGGTAGCCGGGCGCGTGCACGCGGTCGCGCCCGACGTGAAACAGTGGAAAGTCGGCGACCTGGTCTGCGCGCTTACGCCGGGCGGAGGCTATGCCGAATATTGCGCGGTGCCGGCCGCGCATTGCCTGCCCGTCCCCAAGGGCCTGTCTTCGCAGGATGCGGCTGCCTTGCCGGAAAATTTCTACACGGTCTGGACCAATGTGTTCGATCGCGGCCGGCTGAAAGCGGGAGAAACGTTTCTCGTGCACGGGGGATCCAGCGGCATCGGCCTCACTGCGATCCAGCTGGCCAAGGCGTTCGGCGCGACGGTCTACACCACGGTGGGCAACGCGGAAAAAGCAGCGTTCTGTCGCGACATCGGTGCCGATGCCGCCATCAACTACCGCGAGCAGGATTTCGTCGCCGAAGTGGCGCAACTCACCGGCAACAAGGGCGTCGACCTGATCCTGGATATGGTCGGCGGCCCTTATATAGAGAAAAACCTCAAGTCGCTGGCGCTGGAAGGGCGCCTGGTACAGATCGCGTTCCTGCAGGGCAGCAAAGTCGCGCTGGACGTGCTGCCGCTCATGATTAAACGCCTGACGTTCACCGGTTCGACGCTGCGGCCGCGCACGGTGGCGCAAAAAGCGGCGATCGCGCAGGCGCTGCAGCAGCAGGTCTGGCCGCTGCTCGAATCGGGCAAGGTGAAGCCGGTGATCCACGCCACTTTCCCGCTCAAGGACGCGAAGCTCGCGCACGAACTGATGGAGTCGAGCAAGCACATCGGCAAGATCATGCTCGAGGTGAAACGCTAGGCCGGCTGCTGCGGCCGGCCTAGCAAGATCCGACGATCAGAGATTCACGGCGCGATTGAGGGTACCAAGGAAGACGTCCGCCGTTTGGTAGCCGATTACGCGCAGTCCCTCGACCTCACCGCCCTGGCGGTTGAAGAAAATGATGCCGGGCGGGCCGAACAGGCTGAAGCGCTTGAGCAGCGCCTTGTCTTCAGCCGAATTCGCGGTGACGTCCGCCTGCAACAGCAGCATTTGCCCCATCTTTTCTTTCACGCGCGCGTCGGTGAACGTGAATGCCTCCATTTCCTTGCATGACACGCACCAATCGGCATAGAAATCGAGCATCACCGGTCTGCCGGCGCTTTGCAGCCTCGCGTCGAGTTCCGCCAGGCTCTTCACGCGCGTGAAAGGCAATGCCTGCGCCGTGTTCCCTGCGCCGCCACCGAGCCCGGACAGCGGACGCAACAGGTCGTGGCTGCCGGCAAACGCGCCTATCGCCAGCGCAGTGCCGGCGAGCAGGGCGAGGAAACCCACGCCCTTCCACAGGCGCGTGACGGGCCCCGCATCGGACGGCAGCGGGTCGATCGCGCGCAGCACCATGGCCGAGCCGATCAGCAGCGCAGCCCAGGCGAGCATCTGTACCGCCAGCGGCAGCACCGGCGACACGATCCAGATCGCGACAGCGAGCAGCAGCACACCGAAGAAATGCTTGACCGAGGCCATCCAGCGTCCTGACTTGGGCAGGAACTGGCCCTCGAACACGCCGACCAGGATCAGCGGCACGCCCATGCCGATGGACATCGCGAACAGGGCTATGCCCCCCAGAAGCACGTCGCGCGTCTGGCTGATGTAGAGCAGCGCGCCGGCCAGCGGCGCGGCGACGCAGGGGCTCACGATGGCGGCCGAAAACACCCCCATGAGCACTACGGCGCCCAAGTGCCCGCCCTTGAAGCGGTTGCTCGCGTGCGTCATGCGCGTGTGCAAAGCCGCCGGCAGCTGCAATTCGTAGAAGCCGAACATCGATAGCGACAGCAGCACGAACACCGCGGCGAACGTCGACAGGACCCAGGGACTCTGCAATGCGGCCGACAGCAGATTGCCCGACAGCGCTGCACCTACACCGATCCCGGTGTAGGTGACGGACATGCCCAGCACATAGGCCAGGGACAGGGTGAACGCGCGCGGGCGCGTGGCATCGCGGCCTTCGCCCACGATAATGCCCGACAGGATAGGAATCATCGGCAGCACGCAGGGTGTGAACGTGAGCAGGACGCCGGCGCCGAAAAAGGCGGCGGCGATCAGCCACAGGCTGCCCGAGGCGAGCAGCCGGTGAAAACGCGCCTCATCGTTGCCGGCCCCGGACGCATCCGCTGCGGCGCCCGAAGCCGGAGCCACGGCCGCCGCGCTGCCCGCGGC
>JAJZPQ010000056.1 GCA_021811085.1 Pseudomonadota bacterium
ACCGACACCACCGCCCATGGCGCAGCGATTCCCAGCGCCGTCTCAAAAACCTTTGCCGTCATCCCAGTTCCTCTTCTCAACGCTCAACATGACGCCAGTTTACCCACTCGGATTTCAAGAGAGGCTAAATTATAGAGTTTGTAGGGGGGCGCCCCCGCCCCGATCGGTGCGATTATCGAAGACCGATCGGCCCGAGGGCGGGCCTCCCACAAAGGCGGCTATAATGCCTGCGCCGTGACGAAAACTTCCCTACCCCTGCACCCATGAGCAGGGCTGCGCCCGCGCAAGCGCATCCTCTGCGCGGCATCCTGATGATCATGACGGCCGTGGCCATGTTCACCATGATGGACTCCATGGCCAAATATCTTTCGCGCTTCTATCCGGTGCCCGGCATCGTCTGGGCGCGCTACGCGTTTCACCTGCTGTTCGTCGTCATGATTCTCGGCCCGCGCATGCGGCTCAGACTGGTACGCACCAGGCACCTCGGGCTGCAAATCGTGCGCGGCATACTGCTCGCCGCATCGAGCATGTTCTTCTTCAGCGCGCTCAAATTCATGCCCATGGCGGAGGCGTCCTCGATCTCTTTCGTCGCCCCCATGCTGGCGACGCTGCTGGGCGTATTCCTGCTGAAAGAGAAAGTCGAGCCGGCGCGCTGGATCGCGGTGGCAGCCGGTTTCGTCGGCGTGCTGATCATCATCCGCCCGGGCAGCGGCATATTTTCCTGGGTCGCCGTGCTGCCGCTCGCAACTGCGGCCAGTTTCGCCAGCTACCAAATTCTCACGCGCCGACTCGCCGGCGTGGACAATCCCTACACGTCGCTGTTTTACTCCGGCGTGGTCGGAACCGTGATGCTGGCGACAGTGCTGCCATTCGAGTGGACCACGCCTAAAACCGTCGTGCACGCGCTGATGCTTCCGGCCATCGGGTTCGTCGGCGGCCTCTCCCACCTGATCCTGATCCGCGCTTACGACCAGGCGGCGGTGTCGACCCTGGCGCCGTTCAGCTATACCCAGTTGATCTGGGTCATCCTGATGGGCTACCTGGTGTTCGGCGATTTTCCCGACCACTGGTCGCTGATCGGCATCGGCGTGATCATGGCGAGCGGCATCTACATCGCGACGCATCAACGATTGTCGGAGCGGCAGCAGCGCGCCGAGCTGCAGGAAAGCGCCCCCGGCGGCTGATACGCAAGCAACTCTGGTTGCGATTGTCATCCTGAGTCCCCCTCCGGGGATAAACTTCGCGAAGGAACTGCTTTTGCTTCCATCGAAAAGCAGATTCCTCGGGCTGCGCCCTCGGAATGACATAACGTTTTGAAACTCGCCCTCAGGTGTAGCGGTGCAGAAAGTCCTGGTAGGCCAGCGCGATGCCTGCCTCCATGCGCGTGCGCGGCTTCCAGCCCAGCGCATTGATGCGGCTCGAATCGAGAAATTTGCGCGGCGTGCCGTCGGGCTTGGACGTATCGAAGCGCAGGCTGCCGCGAAAACCGACGACCCGCGCCACGGTGCGCGCGAGTTCCGCGATGCTCTGGTCCTCGCCGTAACCGATATTGACCAGCGGCGGCTCCTTGTCCGTGATCAATTTCGCGAATTTCGGCGCGGGCAGTTCCAGCAGGTGGACGCAGGCCTCGGCCATGTCTTCGCTGTAAAGCAATTCGCGCAGCGGCGAGCCTGTACCCCAGATTACAACCTCCTTGGAGCCGGCCTTCATCGCCTCGTGCGTTTTGCGGATCAACGCCGGCAGTACGTGGGAATTATTGAGATCGTAGCTGTCGCCCGGCCCGTAGAGATTGGTCGGCATCGCAGACAGGAAACTGGTTCCGTACTGTCGATTGTAGGACCAGCACATTTCGATGCCGGCGATCTTGGCGACCGCATAGGGACGGTTGGTGCTCTCCAGCGGACCTGTAAGCAGGTATTCTTCTTTGATCGGCTGCGGACATTCGCGCGGATAAATGCAGGAGGATCCCAGGAAAAGCAGCCGCTTTACGCCCGCCCTCCAGGATTCGTGCAGGACATTCGTCTGCACCGCTAGATTGCTGTGGATGAACTCAGCCGGATAGCTGCTATTCGCGACGATACCGCCGACCTTGGCCGCGGCTAAGAACACATAGTCAGGCTTTTCCTGCTCGAAGAAAGCGCGCACAGTCGCCTGATCGGTGAGTTCCAGCTCGGCATGGCTGCGCAATACGAGGTTACGATAACCCCCTTGTTGAAGCTGTCTGACAATCGCCGATCCGGCCAGACCGCGATGGCCGGCAACGTAAATTTTCGCCTGCTTATCCATTACTCGTGACGATCAAACGTCTTGTGCCCGTGACTTTTCACCAGCACATCGCGTTCGGCTGAACGCAAATCCTCGCGCACCATTTCGGTAACGAGTTCTCCGAATTTCACTTTCGGCACCCAGCCGAGCTTGAGTTTTGCCTTAGTCGCGTCGCCTAGGAGCGAGTCCACCTCGGTCGGGCGGAAATAACGCGGATCAACGGCGACGATGCAGCGCCCAGCATGATCGTAGCCCTTTTCATTTTTCCCTTTCCCTTTCCACGTCAGCGGCATGCCCAGTTCGGCTGCCGCAACGGCCACGAACTCCCGCACACTGTGCTGCTCACCCGTGGCAATCACGAAATCCTCGGGCCGACGTTGCTGCAGCATCAGCCACATGGCCTCGACATAATCGCGCGCGTGTCCCCAGTCGCGCATGGCGTTGAAATTACCGAGGTAGAGGCAATCCTGCAGCCCGAGTTTGATGCGCGCCAGCGCGCGCGTGATCTTACGCGTGACGAAGGTTTCACCTCGCACCGGAGATTCGTGGTTAAAGAGTATCCCATTGCAAGCGTAAATGCCGTAGGCCTCGCGATAGTTGACCGTGATCCAGTAGGCGTAAAGCTTGGCCACGCCGTAGGGGCTGCGCGGATAGAACGGCGTGGTTTCCGTTTGAGGCGTTTCCTGCACCAGGCCGTAGAGCTCGGACGTGGAAGCTTGGTAGAAGCGGGTCTTCTTCTCAAGTCCGAGAATACGGATGGCCTCGAGCAGGCGCAGAGTGCCTAGTGCATCGGAATTGGCCGTATATTCCGGTTCCTCGAACGAGACCGCAACATGGCTTTGCGCGGCAAGATTGAAAATTTCATCAGGCTGGGTCTGCTGAATGATGCGAACCAAGTTGGAGGAATCGGTGAGGTCGCCGTGGTGGAGGATAAAGCGGCGGTTGGCTTCGTGCGGATCCTGATACAGATGGTCGATGCGATCGGTGTTGATCAGCGACGTACGCCGCTTGATGCCGTGGACCACATAGCCTTTTTCCAACAAGAATTCGGCAAGGTAGGCACCGTCTTGTCCTGTGATTCCTGTGATAAGTGCAACTTTAGCCATGGTCAAATCACTTCCTTCCGTAAGTATCTTCGAGTCGAACGATATCGTCTTCGCCAAGGTAATCGCCGCTCTGCACTTCGATCATCACACAATCGACAGTGCCGGGGTTCGCGAGGCGGTGTTGGGTACCAGCCGGTATGTAGGATGACTGGTCCGCGCCGAGCGTGATTTCGCGCTCGCCGTTCACGATTTTCGCGCTGCCCGAAACCACCACCCAGTGCTCGCTGCGGCGATGGTGGTATTGCAGCGACAGCGAAGCGCCAGGCTTGACCACGATGCGCTTGATTTTGAATCGCGGCCCCTCTTCCAGCACGGTGTAAGTGCCCCAGGGACGATGCACGGTGCGGTGCAGCCGCGCGCTCTCGTGGCTATCGGCCTTGAGGCGCTGGACGATGGTTTTCACGTCCTGCGCACGGCCGCGGTCGGCCACCAGCAGCGCGTCCGGGGTGTCCACCACCAACAGATTCTGCACGCCCAGAGTCGCCACCAATCGGTCTTCACTTTGAACGAAACAATCCTTGCTGTCGACGAGCACGACCTCGCCCTGGACGCGATTACCGTCCGAATCGGCCGGGACCAGTTCGCCCAACGCCTGCCAGGAACCAATGTCGCTCCAGTCAAAGCGACTGGGTACGACAGCGACGCGCTCCGCCTTTTCCATAACCGCGTAATCCACCGAAATGTCGGCTATGCGCCCGAACGACTCCGCATCGACGGCGACTGGCACCTGGTTGCGCGGCGTCGCCTGCCACGCAGCAATCACGGCGTCCGACACTTCGGGTGCGCAGCGCGCCAGTTCGCCCAGAAATTCTCCGACGCGAAAACAGAACATGCCGGAGTTCCAGTAATAGCGCCCCGAGGCCAGGTATTCCTCGGCCTTCGCGCGCGAGGGCTTCTCGACGAAACGGCGCACCGCCAGTCCCGAGCCGCCAAGCTTGCGCGCTTGGTCCGCCTCGATATAGCCGAACCCGGTTTCGGGAGCGCTGGGAGCAATGCCGAAGGTGACGAGATAGCCTTGTTCAGCAAGCTCATGCGCTGCCTGCACCGCAGCGGTAAAGCCCGCGATATCGCTAATTAAATGGTCCGAGGGCAGCACCAGCATGGTCGCCGCGTCGTCGAACTGCTCGCGTAGGCGCATGGCTCCGGCGGCAATCGCTGGCGCAGTATTGCGCCCGACCGGTTCGAGCAGATAATCAAGCGCGATACCCGGTGCCAATCCCACTTCGGCATAGGCATCGCGAGTGATGAAAAAATAGTCCCGATTGGTGATGGTAAGAATCGAATCGGGTTTCAAGGCTGCAGCGCGCAGCAGCGTTTTCTGCATCAAGCTCTGCCCGTCCGGCAGCACGATGAACGGTTTCGGATGCGCTTCGCGCGACACCGGCCACAGGCGGGTGCCGGCACCGCCGGAGAGAATGACTGGAATCAACATGCGAGGACCATGGGAAGAATTTTGATCGGTTGGAGAGCCAGATTCTAATTCACATCAAGCGTAAGTAGGTCGACCAGTAATCGGATAGCGCGGATCGCTGTAGCCCGGCGTCGAGGGATGACCGCTCTTCACCATTGAATCGACCAGCGCCTCGTCCGCGGCGGTAAATCCGTGCGAAAGCGCACCCAGGTATTCGGTCCATTGCTCGAAGGTACGCGGCCCCGCCAGCACCGAAGTGACGAGGCGGTTATTGAGCACCCAGTTGAGCGCGAATTGCCCGGCGCTCATGCCGCGCTTCTCGGCATGCGCCTTGAGCTTTTGCGCCATGACCATGGATTCCTCGCGGAACTCCGTTTCCAGCATACGCTTGTCCTTTTGTCCGGCGCGCGTATCAGCCGCTGGCGTTTGGCCAGGGACATATTTCCCGGTGAGCACGCCGCGCGCGAGTGGGCTGTAGGGCACCACGCCCAAGCCGTAGTTGGCGCAGGCAGGGAGGATTTCCGTTTCCGGCATGCGGTTCATCGCGTTGTAGTAAGGCTGGCACACGATAGGCGCCGGCACGCCCAGCTTGGCGCACAACTCGGCGATCTGCACGATGCGCCAGGCGCGGTAGTTGGAGATGCCGAAATAGCGTGCCTTGCCCGCGGCTATGATCTCGCCCATGGCGACGAGCGTCTCCTCGATCGGCGTCGATGCATCGTCGAGGTGCAGGTAGTAGATATCGACCCAGTCGGTATTCAGCCGCTGCAGGCTCGCGTCGATCGCGCGCATCATCCACGCGCGCGACAGGCCGGTGTCGTTGGGGCCCTTGCCCATGGGATTGCCGACCTTGGTCGCCAGCACCCAATGCTCGCGGTCTTTCGCGATCAGCTTGCCGGTGACGCGCTCGGACTCGCCCTTCGCATATTGGTCCGCGGTGTCAATGAAGTTGATTCCGGCGGCGCGCGCCGAATCCACGATGCGGCCCGCTTCGGCGGCGTCAGTGCGCTCGCCGAACATCATCGTGCCGAGGCAAATGGGCGAGACCTTGAGGCCGCTCGCGCCTAACTTTCGGTATTCCATGTGCATGCTCCCTTAGTGAATACCGTCATTCCGAGGAGCACAGCGACGAGGAATCTGCTTTTCGACGCACAAGAAAAGCAGATTCCTCGCGAAGTTTATCCCCGGAGGGGGACTCGGAATGACATATCAGACCAATTTTCCCCACAAATCATGTGCGTCGGCGCGCTCGATCTTGACCTTGGCCCAGGCGCCCGGCTTGAGCGCTTGGCCGCCGGCAACGAAGACCGCGCCGTCGATTTCCGGCGCGTCCGCCGCCGAGCGCGCAATGGCGCCCTTATCGTCCACGGAATCGACCAGGACTTTTAGCGTCTTTCCGATTTTGTGCTTCAAACGCTTGCGGCTGATCTTCTCCTGCACCGCCATGAAGCGCGCGCGCCGCTCTTCGCGCAGTTCCGCGGGCACCGGATCGGGCAGGGCGTTGGCTTTTGCACCCTCTACCGGCGAATAGGCGAAGCAACCGACGCGGTCGAGTTCGGCTTCCTCCAGAAAATCGAGCAGCTGACGGAATTCGGCTTCGGTTTCGCCCGGAAAGCCCGCGATGAACGTGCTGCGGATGGTGATCTCCGGACAGATCGCGCGCCAAGCGCGGATCCGCTCCAGATTGGCTTCGCCCGAGGCCGGCCGCTTCATCAGCTTCAGGATGCGCGGGCTCGCGTGCTGGAACGGCACGTCGAGATAGGGCAGCAGCTTGCCGTCGGCCATCAGCGGGATCACCTCGTCCACATGCGGATAGGGATAGACGTAATGCAGGCGCACCCACAAGTCCCGCGCGGATCCGCCAAGCTCGCACAGTGCGCGCACGAGTTCGGTCATGCGCGTTTTCAGCGGGCGGCCTCGCCAGAAGCCGGTGCGATATTTGACGTCGACGCCATAGGCGCTGGTGTCCTGCGAGATCACCAGGATTTCCTTTACGCCGGCTTTGACCAGGTTCTCCGCCTCCTGCATCACCTCGCCTATGGGCCGGCTCACCAGGTCGCCGCGCAGGGACGGGATGATGCAAAACGTGCAGCGGTGATTGCAGCCTTCGGAAATCTTGAGATAGGCGTAATGCGCCGGGGTGAGCCGCACGCCCTGCGGCGGCACCAGGTCGGTATAGGGATCGTGCGGCCGCGGCAGATGTGCGTGCACGGCCCGCATGACCTCGTCGGCGGCGTGCGGCCCGGTCACGGCGAGCACCTTGGGATGCGCCTTGCGCACGATGTCGCCCTTGGCGCCAAGGCAGCCGGTGACGATCACGCGTCCGTTCTCAGCCAGCGCCTCGCCTATGGCCTCGAGCGATTCCTCCACCGCCGAATCTATGAAGCCGCAGGTGTTCACGACCACCAGGTCGGCCGCCTCATACGAGGGCGAGATGGCGTAGCCCTCGGCGCGCAATTGCGACAGGATGCGCTCCGAATCGACCAAGGCTTTGGGGCAGCCCAGCGAAACGAAGCCGACTTTGGGGGAGGACACGTTGTTCGTTGTTCGTTGCTCGTTGCTCGTTGCTCGAACTACGTACCACGAACCACGTACCACGAATCACGAACCACGTACCACGAACCACGAATCACGATTTCTCGCCCTCGTCTTTTTTCTGCGGCGGGACCTGCCCGGGGAAGCCGGGAAAAGGAAAGCCGGTGAACATGTTCTTGGTCTGGCTCTGCAACTGCTCCTGCATTTGCATGAACACATTCTTGCTTTGGTCCATGTAGGCCGAAAGCATGCCCTGCATGGCCGAGCCCTGGAAATTCATGAACTGGGCCCACAGGTCCTTGTTGATCTTGCTGTTGTCGCCGTACATTGCGCGCGACTGTTCCTGCAATTGCTTCTGCACCTGGACGAAAGTCTGCATGTTCTTTTCCAGGTAATTCCCGACCATGCCCTGCATCGCATTGCCGTAAAAGCGGATCAGTTGCGACAGCAGATCGGAAGTGAACATGGGCATCCCGCCCGCTTCTTCCTCGAGGATGATCTGCAGCAGGATCGAGCGCGTCAGGTCCTCGCTGGTCTTCGCATCCACGACCTGGAATTGCTCGTGCTTGAGCACCAGATCCTTTACGTCGGCCAGCGTGATATAGCTCGACGTTTGCGTGTCATAGAGGCGCCTATTTGGATATTTCTTGATCAGGCGCGTCGCATCCGCGCTCGAATGTGTCGAGGTATCCGTTTGATCTTGCGCAGTTCCCTTTTTATGCTGCATCGCCGCGTTCCTCTTGGCTTTCAAGCACCTTCAAGCAGGCTTAACCCGTATTGCGCCGCGCCATTATAGCTCTTCGAATCCGTCGCAACACAGCCTCCGAACCCGGGCCGAACGTTTATTGCATGTGCTGGCCGCCGTTGATGGCGATGTTGGCCCCGGTCACGAACGCGGCCTCTTCCGAGCAAAGGTAAATGATCAGGCCGGCTACTTCCTCGGGTTTGCCCAGGCGCCCCACCGGAATCTGCGGGATGATCTTGCTGTCCAAAATCTCTTTCGGAATCGCCGTCACCATTTTGGTGCCGATGTAGCCCGGCGAGATAGTATTCACGGTAACGCCCTTTTTCGCCACTTCCAGCGCCAGCGCCTTGGTGAAACCGTGCATGCCGGCCTTGGCCGCGGAATAGTTGGTCTGGCCGAACGCGCCCTTGGAGCCGTTCACGGAAGACACGTTGATGATGCGGCCCCAGCCGCGGTCGACCATGCCGTCGCACACCGGCTTGGTCATATTGAACACGCTGTCGAGGTTGGTGCGCATCACCGCGTCCCAGTCGGGCTTGCCCATTTTTTTGAACGTCATGTCGCGCGTGATGCCGGCGTTGTTGACCAGAATATCCACCGGGCCAATATTGGAATTAATTTTCTCGACGCAGGCGTGGCAGGAATCGTAGTCGGATACGTCCACCGCGACCGGGAAGAAATCGTAGCCGCGCGCCTTCATGTCCGCATTCCAGGCCGCGACGTTCTTGTTTCCGGGCGAATGCGTCACCACCACGCGAAACCCGGCGTCGTGCATCTTGGTGCTGATCGACTCGCCCAGCCCGCCCATGCCGCCGGTAATCAGCGCAATTCTCTTGGCTACGATAGTCACAATTGCCCCTCCTCTGTCGTTGCGGCCCGATACCGCCTTTTGCGATTTTATGGAGCGATTATGGCATTAAATTGATGCGCGTCATAAGTACCCACTGTCATGCCATATGCAAGCCGCCGTTGATGGAAATATTGGCCCCGGTGATGTAGCCCGCGTCGTCGGAGGCGAGGTAGGCGACCAGACCGGCGATTTCGTCCGGTTGCGCCAGACGCCCCATGGGAATCGAGGCCACGATCTGCTCGCGCACCTCTTCGCGTATCGCCATCACCATTTCGGTTGCCACATAGCCCGGCGAGATGGTGTTCACCGTCACGCCCTTGCGCACCACTTCCTGCGCCAGCGCCTTGGAAAAGCCGTGCATGCCGGCCTTGGCCGCCGAATAATTGGTCTGGCCGAACTGGCCTTTCAGCGCATTGACCGAGGACACGTTGATGATCCGTCCCCAGCCGCGATCGGTCATGCCCTCCACCACTTGGCGCGTGACGTTGAACACGCTGTTGAGGTTGGTGTTGATCACGTCGTACCAGTCGCTTTCCGACATGCGCTTGAACACACCGTCGCGCGTGATGCCGGCGTTGTTGACCAGGATGTCGACCGGCCCGATGATGGACCCGATGCGATAGAACATGTCGGCGCAGGAATCGAAATCCTCGACATTGCCCTCGGCCGCGTGGACGCTATAGCCCTGCGCGCGCATGCTGGCGAGCCACTCGTCTTTCCTGTCGTAATCGGGCAGGCAATTGGCAACCACCTTGTTGCCGTTCACCGCCAGGCGTTTGCAAATCGCGGTGCCTATGCCGCCCATGCCACCGGTTACGAATGCCACCCGCTCAGCCATGTTCACTTCCTTTCACGAGCCTCGATACAACCAATTGTCATTCTGAGGCCGCAGGCCGAAGAATCTGCTTCTTCTCTCTTCGAAAAGCAGATTCCTCGCTTCGCTCGGAATGACAAAAATAAGCGCCCTGCTAATGCGCAACCAACCTCAGCGTTCCACTGCCAGCGCGACACCCATGCCGCCACCGATGCACAGGCTGGCGAAACCCTTCTTCGCGTCGCGCCGGACCATCTCGTGCAGCAGCGTCACCAGGATGCGGCAGCCGGAGGCGCCGATCGGGTGGCCGATGGCAATGGCACCGCCGTTCACGTTCACCTTGCTCGTGTCCCATTGCATTTCGCGATTGACCGCGATCGCCTGCGCCGCGAAAGCCTCATTGATCTCCATCAGATCGAGATCAGCGACGCTCCAGCCCGCCTTCTTCAGGCACAACCGGCTGGCCGGGACCGGCCCCATGCCCATGATCTTGGGATCGACGCCGGCCGAGGAGTAGGCGCGGATGGTCGCCAGCGGCGTTAATCCCAGTTCCTGCGCCTTCTTCGCCGACATCATGATCACGGCCGCAGCCCCGTCGTTGATGCCCGAGGCATTGCCCGCGGTCACGCTGCCGTTCTTGTCGAACGCAGGCCGCAAACCCGCAAGCGCCTCCAGCGTGCTGCCGTGCTTGGGGTACTCGTCGGTGTCGAACACCAGCGGCGTACCCTTTTTCTGCGGGATCTCCAGCGGCAGGATTTCGTCTTTGAACTTGCCCGACTTTTGCGCGGCCTCGGTCTTCTGCTGCGAAGCGAGCGCGAACGCGTCCTGGTCGGCGCGCGTCACGCCGTATTTGGCGGCGACGTTTTCCGCGGTGACGCCCATGTGGTACTGGTTGTACACGTCCCAAAGACCGTCGACGATCATGGTGTCGACGAGCTTGGCGTCGCCCATGCGAAAGCCGTCGCGCGAGCCGGCGAGTACGTGCGGCGAAATGCTCATGTTCTCCTGGCCGCCGGCGATCACGATCTCGGCGTCCCCCGCCTTGATCGCCTGCGCGGCGAGGTGCGTCGCCTTGAGCCCCGAGCCGCACACCTTGTTGATGCTCATCGCCGGCACCATATCCGGCAAGCCGGCCCGGATTGCCGCCTGGCGCGCCGCGTTCTGACCCACGCCCGCGGTCAGCACTTGACCGAGAATGACTTCCGAAATCTGCTCCGGCTTCAAACCGGTCTTGGCCAGCAGCCCCTTGATCACATGCGCACCCAGATCAGCCGCGGGAATTCTTGCCAGCGTGCCGCCGAACTTGCCTACCGCGGTACGGCCCGCGGCTACGATCACTACGTCTGTCATATGAACCTCCGTTTAAACGTGGTTCGTTGTTCGTGGTTCGTTGTTCGTGGTTACGAGCAACGAACCACGAACAACGATCAACGAATTCTCACCTTCACATACCTTCCAGGGGCAGCCTCGATCGGTTTGAACTTGGCATTGCCCAATTTCTTCGGCGCCGCGCGCTCGCCTCCGGAAAATCCCCGCAGCCAGGCATCCCAATTCGGCCACCAGCTGCCGCGCGTTTCCGCGGCGCCGGCCAGCCATGCTTCCGCATCTGCCGGCAAGCGATCACTGATCCAATAACTGCGCCGCTTCTTGGCCGGCGGATTGATCACGCCGGCGACATGACCGCTCGCGCCGAGTACGAAGCGCGTGTCGCCCTTCAGATGCTGCGTCGAAAGATACGCGGTCTTCCAGGGCACGATATGATCCTCGCGCGTCGCCAGGATATAAGTCGGCAGGTGGATCGCCCCCAGATCGAGCGGCACACCGCAGGTGGTGAGCATGCCCGGCTCGCGCAGCTTGTTCTCCAGGTACATGTTGCGCACATACCAGCAGTACATCGGCCCAGGGAGATTGGTGCTGTCGGCGTTCCAGTAGAGGATGTCGAACGCATCCGGCGTCTTGCCCTTGAGGTAATTGTTGACGACGTAAGACCACACGAGGTCGTTTGCGCGCAGCGCTGAGAACACGAACGCGAGCTCCTTGCCCGAGAGGATGCCGCCCTTGCCTATCGCCGCTTCGCGTGCCTGCATGCTGGCTTCGTCGATGAATACCCCGATGTCCCCGGGATAAGTGAAGTCGAGCATGGTGGCGAGCAAAGTCACGCTCGCTACGCGCTCCTCGCCGCGCGCACGCAGCACCGCGAGCGCCGCGGCGAGCAGCGTCCCGCCCACGCAAAAACCGAGCGCGTTGATCTGGTCGGACTTGCTGATCGCGCGCACGACTTCGACCGCCTGCAACACGCCGTCGGCGATGTAGTCGTCCCAGCCAAGCTTGTCCAGGCTGTCTTCGGTGATGTTGCGCCAGGAAAGCATGAACACGGTGTTGCCCTGCTCCACCGCATAGCGCACGAAGGAATTCTCCGGCTGCAGGTCGAGGATGTAGAACTTGTTGATGCAGGGCGGCACCATCAACAGCGGCCGCTTGCGCACCTTGGCGGTCGCGGGCGCGTACTGGATCAACTGGATCAGCTCGTTTTCGAACACCACCGCACCGGGCGTGATGGCGAGGTTCCGCCCCACCTCGAACGCGGATTCGTCGGTCATCGACACCCGCCCCTGCTCGACGTCCTCGATCAGGTGGCGGATGCCGGTATGCAGGCTCTCGCCTTTGGTCTCGAGTGCGAGCTGCAGCGCCTCGGGATTGGTTGCGGCAAAATTGGCCGGGCTCATCGCATCGATGAGCTGGCGCGTATAAAAGCGCAGTCGCTGCTTGGCCGGCGCCTCCAGCTCCGCCGATTCCACCAGATCGCTCAGAAACCGGGAATTGAGCAGGTAAACCTGGCTCAGGTAGTCGTGGTAGCGGCTGTCGCGCCATTCGTGTCCGGAAAAGCGCTTGTCCGGGCTGCCGTCGGCCGTGCCGGCCGCATCTACGGGGCTTTGAGGCTGCCCAGACTCACGCGCTACCATTCCCGCCCACAGCGCCATCTGCTGCTGGAAATAGCCGGTTTGCAGGGCCGCCAGACGCTTCGGAGCGGTGCTATGGGCTTGGATCAGCGCCTGCCATACCTGCCCCGCCTCGGAGCCGGCCGGAAAAAAGCTTAGGAAATTCTGCAGCAGCGCCCCGCCCGCTTGCGCGTAGGCGCCGGAATGATCCTCGGAATTAGGTTCTTGCACGGGCGCGCGAATCTCCGAAAGCAGTGCACCAAAAGCGGCCAGGCTGACTCCGGAAAACGCAGAGAAAACCTAGCTAGAGCCGGGCATTTTGCGCTGCACCAATAAAGCTGTCAAATCGCTTAAAACCCGTTTTAAATTGACGGTATCAAAAGATGTCATTCCGAGCGGAGCGAGGAATCTGCTGTCAAAACAAAAAACAGATTCCTCGGCCGCTGGCCTCGGAATGACAGTGCATTATCAAATACGTTTTTAGCGCTGCAACCACTTCAGGATGTAAGGACCGAAAACGAGGCCGGCCACGACCACCGAACCGATTGCGGCGATCAGGACGGCGCCGGCGGCCACGTCCTTGGCCTTGGCTGCCAGGGGATGCTGCCCGGGCGAGGCCAGATCCACCACGAACTCGATCGCAGTGTTCAGCGCCTCGGTCGCCCATACGCACACCGCCGCCAGCGCGATCAGCGTCCATTCGGTCACAGTAAGCCCCGCAAGCGCGCCTGCGGCAACTACCAGGACGGTCGCCAAGGCATGAATCCTGGCGTTGTGCTGGGTCTGCAGCAAAGTCTTCAGGCCGCGAAACGCGTGGCCGAAACTGCGCAGGCGACCACTCAGATAGGCATCAGGCATCGGTGAGCCGGGTTGGATGGCGATAGCGGAATTATGCCCGATTGAGCTGCTGTAGGAAGGGCCCCGGCTTTTGTAGGAGGGGCGCCCTCGCCCCGACCAGTGCACGTGCGAAGTCCGATCGGCCCGAGGGCGGGCCTCCAACAAATACTTCGATCCCCGATCGGCCCCGGGGACGGACCTCCAACAAATCCTTAGCGCTTCGCTGCCGCCAAGTCCTTCCGCCTGAGAATTTCCTCGACGAGTTGGCGAAAGCGCGCGCGCGTCTCGTGCTCGACCAGGGCGCGGCCGATGAGCGGCGGCAGCCACACGTCCGGTATCGATTCCAGGTGATATACGACGCGGGTGCCGGTTGCGTCGGCGATGAGCCGGGTCGTGGACTCGCCTTTCTTCATATTGCCGCTGACCAGATGCCCGAGAATTTTTTCAAACGGCGTCAGACGTACTTCCGTCACCGTCTCCAGCGGCAGGGAAAACGGGCCCCAGCCCATGGTGCCCTTTTGCGACACCAGCAGCGTATCCTCCGTGCGCGACAGAATCACGCTCTTATCCAGGTGCGAAATAAACGCAGTCGCATGATCGTAGTCCGTCATCACCGCCCAGGTCTGTTGCGGCGTCGCTGCGACATGAAAATTTACGTCGACGAACACCTCGCCGGCCTGCACGCGCACCGCCACGTCGATCGGCGGATCCGCATCCGCATTCGCATGCACCGCGAAACAGCCGAGCAGTGCCAGCATGAGCGGCGGCAGACAACGCCGGGCGAAAAAGGATGGCAATGCGGCCAACAAATTATTGAGCTTTGCGAAAATTCGAGCTATGGTGGTTTTAGGGGTGGGCAATAATTGCGAAATTATGATTTTGCTCAACATAACGATAAACCACTTCGCTGACGATACAAGCTCGCGATCGGCCTAGCAAGGCGCACATGCCCGATCGCATCATTTGACGGTGTACTTCCACGGGGAGATTGCCATGCGTCGATCATTGTTGGCTGCAGCGTATTTCGGTTTGTGGGCTCTGGTTTCGGCAACCTTGAGCTTTGCCAATGGGGTTTTCGAAAGTGTCAGGGGAGACGTTAAAGCCGCCGTCGGCACCGCCGCGCCGGTAAGCGTCGCCAGGAACCAGCGTTTCGTTCCGGGTACGACCATTCTCACCGGACCGGGCGCCCAAACCGTCATGCGCTTCGACGACGGACACGCGGTGGTCCTGAACGAAAACACCGAGTTCCGCGTCAACCAGTACAGCTTCGACAAGGACAAGCCGCAAAGCGACAACATCGCCATACAGCTGTTCAAAGGCGCAATGCGCTCGGTCAGCGGCTTGATCGGTGCGAGAAACCAGCAGGCGTTTGCGCTGGTCGCGCCACAGGCGACCATCGGCATACGCGGCACGGACTTCATGATCGCACTGGTCAACCCGGCCTATGTTTCGGTGTTGCAAGGCACGATCAGCGCAACCAACGCCGCGGGTACCGCGACCTTTGGCGCCGGCGCGACGGGAACCATCGCATCGTCCGCGGTGCTCGGCGCGGCGATCCCAGCCTCCGCGCTGCCGGCTTCCGTCGCCTCGACCTTCGGCAACCTGAGTTCGGTCGCTATCGGTGCGGCGGGTGCGGGCGGTGCGGCCGGTGCAGGTGCGGCTTCGGGTGCGGCTGCCGGCGGGATCACCGCAGGCATGGTCGCAGCCGGCGTCGCGGTGGTCGGCGTAGCGGTTGCAGCCTCGACCTCGAACGACAATAATCAGACGACTACTACGGTAACGACGAAATAAATCGATCGGGGACTATTGACATTCGGATGTCATTCCGAGGCCTAGAGGCCGAGGAATCTGCTTTTCTTGCTACAGCAGATTCCTCGCGTTGCGCCCCCGAAGGAAGTCCTCTTGGGGGACTCGGAATGACATTTTTCTGCATAGCCATCCGAACACGCTTAAATACACAGCTTCCATTCTTCCGCCGCGGACCAAAAGCGCATGCCTTTGGTCAGCGGCCGGTCGTCGATCACATGTGGCTGCTGGCCCGGATCGTCGATGCGCACTTCGATTCGGTCTGCGTCCACAGCAGTCACCTCACCGCGTATCCAGTCGCGCACGGCGATACCGACCAGCAATGCCCGGCAAACCTTGACGCCGGGTTTAGCCACCGCCGCCAGCGTTTCAGTTTTCGCGCGCGCGCGCGCGATCATGGCCGGCGTGGGCATGCCGGTGATCGCATCGTCCGCCCACTGCCCGGCATAACGGTCGCCCGAGGGCCATGCGTACACGCCGTAGCCGTTGCGCCGGTCATTGCGATAGGCGCCGCTGTAACTCTCGCCCGCTGACGGTCCGCGCGGGCTCCAGGTGTACGTGCCTAGGCCTTCCTTGCGGTCGGTCACGAATTCGCCTTCGTAGCGATCCCCTGACGGCCAAATCTTGATGCCCTTGCCCTGTTTGCGGCCGGCGTGAAAACCTCCGCGGTATTCGGCCGCGCCTTTCGCCTCGCCATAGCCATCGGCCAGCCCGTCCTTGCACCCGCCCTGATATTGCCCGATGAGTTCGGGATCGAGCACGCGGCAAGCCGTCTGCGCGCCCGCGCCCAGCGGGAACAGCGCTACCGCAGTTACGCAC
The DNA here is from genome assembly GCA_021811085.1 of Pseudomonadota bacterium. Lineage (GTDB taxonomy): Bacteria > Pseudomonadota > Gammaproteobacteria > Burkholderiales > SG8-39 > 2-12-FULL-64-23. Next base: position 16,128 of record JAJZPQ010000056.1, read on the forward strand.
GCCAATAGCGCGAGCATCAGGGTCGAACGTTCGCCGCCATAGGAAAAGCCGGCTCTGCCGGTAATTAGAATCAAGTCGCGCTCCGCGTATTTGAATGCCCCGGGGATTATAGCTTTGGCCCAAGCGCGTGGTTCGTTGTTCGTGGAGCGCCACCAACACCGCGACCAGTGCTAAATAAGCTCTACAAGATCTGAATACTTACCCAGCACATCGTCAGCCGTCAGAAACCGCAGCGGCTCGCTAATTGCTTGAGCAATCAGCAGTCGGTCGAACGGATCGTTATGCACGTCAGGCAATCTGCCCACTGCAGCAGCGTGCTTCGCGGTGACAAGCAATTCCAGAAAACCGCTGTCGGCGATCGAAGCAACAAGCTCGTCGACATTTACGTCGAGTTTGCCGAGTTTCGCCTTAATCGCCGCCTCCCAGATCGAGGCGCTGCTGACATAAATTTCGGTAGCATCGGAGAGCATTGCGCGCGCGGCTTTCGTCAGCCGCCGGTCGTCTTTGACGCACCATAGAAAAACATGGGTATCGAGCAGCAATCGCATCAGCGCCCCTCGAATCCCGCGAGCACATCGTCCGCCAGGGGCGCATCAAAATCATCCGCGATCCTGATCTTGCCTTTCAGCACGCCAAGCCGCAGTTTCGGCTTAAGAGGCGCGATAGGCACCAGCTTGACGGCCGCCTTGCCGGCTTTCGCGATCACGATCTCGTTGCCCTGCATCACGCTGTCGACCAGTTTGGAAAAATGCGTTTTTGCCTCGTGTATGTTGAACGTTTCCATATATCTTCTTTCCCCGATAATCGGACTAAACTTAGTCTAGTCTGATTTGAGGCAATAGGCAACAAGCGGGCTGGGGAAATTTTCTGGGCCCTCGCCCCTGCCGGCGCTAAACCAGCCCCACAAGATCCGAATACTGGCCCAGCACCTCATCAGCCGTCAGAAACTACCGCGGCACAAATTAGCTAGGAGAGGACCGTCAGATGCTTGGCCGAAGCACCACCGACGGCACCGACCGGAATACCTCGATCCAAAGTGACGAAACGCCCGCCTTGATCAACGGCGAGCGCCAAGAGGTAGGCATCGGTTACATGCCGCGAACTAAGGATCTGGTCCCACGTCAAACGACCCGGTTGCAGCAAACTGATCGAATCAGCCCAGAACGCATGCGACGAGTGCTGCGTCGCTTCGGCGAGCCGCTCTGCCACTTGTACGGCGGGAACCGAGTTGGGATAACCGGGCTCAGACAGGATCCGGATGCATCCGTTTTGGGTCACCGGACACGATGCCCAACCCTTATGCAGGTTCTTGGCCAGCCAATTGGTAACCGAGTCGTGATGCAGGTGGCTGCCATCGAGCAAGGCGATCAGGACATTGACGTCCAGCAGTGCGCGCATTACACGCCTTCAATATCGCGCAGGCGATTGACCACGTCGTTCGTTACGACAGCCCCGCCCTTCGAAAAGGGACGAAACCCGGCGACGGATTGTAATCCGCTACCCTTTGCAGCCTTGGCATGCCCAGCCTGACCGGTTAGCACCCGCCGCAGCAGCTGGGACACCACCCGTCCGGCCGACAGATTCTTACGCTTTGCGAGTTCCTTCGCAGCCAACAGCACGTCTTCGTCGATATCCAATGTCGTCCGCATGTTGCCCGTCCGTAATTTGATGCAGTGATGCGATGATTCTACAGCATCAAACGCCGGAATTCAACCATGCAGATCTTGTTGGAGGGGCGCTCTCGCCCCGATTAGTGCCAGCGCGGAGTCCGATCGGCCCCATTACGACAACACAGTCACTTGCGTCCGCCTTAGCAATTTCCTGAAATCGGCGTCAAATGTGACAAGGTGCTCGCCGAATTGCATTACTGAAGCTGCAAGCCACGCGTCCGGAACATCGTTGGCAGTCAGATTTTTCTCAATGCAGAGTTGGCGCAGCATAGGCCACTCAGCGCCGAGAGAAGGCATCTCAACGCCCGGCACGGCAAGGAGTGCATCCACAAACCCCAACGCCTCTTCCATGGGTGTGGGATGTTTGAATATCTTCGAATTTGTGACCAAGCGCAAAAAACTGGCGACAACCATCGGCATCAGCTTCAAACTCGCGCCATCCGCACAAACTGCAGCAGCTTTATTCAAGCACGCAAAGGCCGTCTTGTGGTGCGGATGATCGCTGCGCGACGCTGCAATCAATACATTGACGTCAGGCGTCATCGCCAGCAGCTTCCAGCATCGCCTTGTTGCTGCTCGGGTCCAGACCGGCAACCAAGCCACCGCGTCCCTTGAACACAGGAATACTTGGTTTCCGTGCCTTGGGCATAGCAGTGGAAGATCGAAGGCGGAGCTGCAATCCTTCCTCAATCAGTCGCGTCAGGCTAGTCCGTTGCCGCGCCGCGAGTGCCTTGGCATTGGCGAGCAAGGAATCATCGATGTCGAGAGTGGTCTTCATAGGCTGATAATACAGATTTCTGTATAGCATTTCAACCGACCAGTGCCCGTGCGAAGCGCGATCGGCCCGCGGGCGAGCCTCCAACAGGTGGGGGGTTGTTGGAGGGGCGCCCTCGCCCCGATCAGCGCCAGCGCGGAGTCCGATCGGCCCGGGGGCGGGCCTCCTACAGAACCATGCCACGTCCGTTGGACGGGCGCCCTCGCCCAGCAAAGATTGATGCCAGAGGAATGGACTTCACCCTCAGCCTGGGCCACGGCTATAATCAGCAACTGTTTAGTTGGCTTGGGGAGCGCTTCCATGAATTATCGCGACGTCATCAGCATCGAGCCGGGCAAACGCAGCGGTAAACCCTGTATTCGCGGGATGCGTATCACGGTCTACGATGTGCTCGACTACCTTGCTTCGGGCATGAGTATCGAGGACGTACTGCGTGACTTCCCTTACCTGACGCGTGAGGACATCCAGGCGTGCCTTGCCTACGCTGCCGATCGTGAGCACAGCCAACTTGTTGCCTAGGCGTGAAACTGCTGTTTGACCAGAACAAAGGCGGGGTTCATGCCCTTTCAGGGCGGCGACCGGAAAGCGGCTTGACCGGGACACAACCGGGCACACCGCCTTCCCGCAATAAGACCCGTCGGACCACGCCCCACGAACCTCGACCCACGAACAACGAACAACGAACTCCTTACCCAGGCAGGCTTTACACAAAGAGAACCCTTGATATATCATGCGTACATGCAATCATGCGGCATGAAGGAGATTACAATGGAAATCAAAATCGTCGGCAAGAGTGGTCAAATCTCCGTTGGCAAGGCCATGGCGGGACTAGGCTTCATTATGGAAACACTCCCCGGCGGCGACATTCTGCTGAAACATGCAATAGTGGTGCCCGTCAACGAGCGCTGGTTGCACGAACCGGCGATGAAGAAAAAACTGGCCCGCGCGGACGAATGGATGCGCGACCATCCCGCCAAGGAAACCGACCTGGACGAGTTAGCGGCCAGTATTGAGACAGTTTCGTGAGTGGCAACGACGACAAGGTACTGCTCGACCTCAACTACCCTGCGTTCCAGTTAGAATTGTTTGGGATGGATGCTCCCGAGATCAAGAAAACGTTCAAGACATTCAAGAAGCTCAGGGCCATGTCCTGGAACGAGGTATTCAGAGACAGCGGTTTGAAATGGGAGGAGCCAAAAAGTGCTCCCGGCACATATACGATCCGGCTATCCCTGTCCTACCGTGCCGTAGTTGTCCGCGAAGGAAGTTGGATTCGATTCCAAGCGCTGCACCGAGACCACGACGGAGCATACGGCAATAAATAGGCACCTGCGCGGCGCTCGCCCAGCCCGGGATTTTCTCCCTCGCCCCGACCTGCGCCATGATCAACCATCGATCGGCCCGAGGGCGGGCCTCCCACGAACAACGAACAACGAGCAACGAACCACGACCCACGAACAACGAACAACGAACAACGAACATATGCTTATGCGATCAATCGCCGACATCGACAGGGAAACCGTCAACGCGACTCACGCCTTCATCGAGAAGGTAGCGAGCCGGTACGACTTGGCCGGCGCCATTCTCTTCGGCAGTCGAGCACGACAGTCCCATCGGGCGGACAGCGACGCCGATGTGGCCGTGCTGCTCCATGGTCGCCCAGGCAAGTTCGTCGCCACAAAGCTGGCTATGGCCGATCTCGCTTACGACGTACTTCTGGAGACCGGCATCCGAATTCAGCCGCTGCCGATCTGGGAAGAGGAATGGGAACACCCCGAGGCCTATTCCAATCCGCGCCTGTTGCACAACATCGACCGTGAAGGGATCCGGCTGTGAACGCTCAAGACCTGCTGGCGAAGGCTATCCAGGCAGCCGTCCCACAGGGACTTCCTTCGGTCGCATCTGCCAAGGTACTCTTGGACACCGGGGACGAGGATGGGGCGTGCAATCGGGCTTACTACGCCATGTACGATGCCGCTCGCGCTGCGGTGTCACAGGCGCAGACTTTCGTCCAGGCAATGCAGACCACATTCATGCCGGAGGCGCTAAAGAAGAGCAGCAAATAATACCCCACGAACGTTTGCCCTATTTTTTGGCATATACCTTGATATATTCCATTGTCAGGCCGTATACTCAAGCATCCAGCAACACAAGGATAAATGCCATGAGCCAAGTAGCTAAACTGTTCACCAACGGTCGCAGCCAGGCAGTACGGCTACCGGCCGCCTATCGGTTCGATACCAAGGAAGTTTTCATCCGCCAAGACACGGAAACAGGCGACGTGATCTTATCGCGTAAGCCGGCGACCTGGGATGAGTTCTTTTCTGCGCTCAAGGGCGCGGATGTCCCGGCCAATTTCCTTGACGAGAAGGAGCGCGATCAGGGAGTGCAAGATCGCGACCCCTTCGAGGGGTCGAGCGATTGAAGTTGTACATGCTCGACACCAACACGGTAAGCCACTTGATCAAGGAGCATCCGGCCGTTGTTGAGCGCGTAGTGGCCGCGCCAATGGCATCCCTTTGCATCTCGGCTATCACCAAAGGCGAACTGCTTTTCGGCCTGGCAAAGCGGCCGGACGCAAAACGGCTCCACCTCGTCGTGCTGGAGTTGTTACGGCGCGTCGATGTGCTGCCATGGGACAGCGCCATTGCGGAGCGTTACGGAAGTGTGCGTGCCGATATAGAGCGACAAGGCAAAACGCTTGCGCCACTTGATCTGCTGATTGCCACGCACGCGCTCAGCGTAGGCGCGGTACTGGTGACAAACGACCGGGCTTTTGGTCAGGTTGCCAAGCTGCATGTCGAAGACTGGACGGACTGACTGGCAACTCAGGCCGATGCTGGACCACGACCCACGAACCACGAACCACGAACAACGTCATAATAAGCACCATGAGACTGACCCCAAGCCAGATCGAAGCCATCCGCCAAGCGGCCGGCGAAGCATTCGGCGCGACGGTGGGCGTTTGGCTTTTTGGCTCTCGCACCGACGATAACGCGCGTGGAGGAGACCTCGATCTTTATATCGAGACCGAAGGACTGCCCGCCGATACCCTGCGCAAGGAACTGCAGTTCTATGCCGCATTGCAGCGGCGACTGGGCGAGCAGCGTATCGATATCGTTGTTCACCGCCAGGGTACGCCGATGCGGCCGATCGACACCGTCGCACGCCAAAGCGGAGTGCGGCTGTGACAGCGGTTCGGCAGCAGCTATGGCAGTTGTTGCGACTCGTCGAAAAAGAAGACCTTCATCTGCAGGGCGTGACGGGACGCTTGTTTCGCGCCCGTTCGCGTGCGGATCCGAGCAGCACCGACTGGTTGGCGAAGAAGCTCGCGAGCCCGCGGGGCATCGACACGCTCGAATCCTTCGTCGGCAAGTTTTCGCGCATGCAAGACACGCTCATGGACAAATTGTTGCCGACTTTCCTGCAGGCCGTAGGAGAAAGCGTCGGTACCGCCCTGGACAACCTGAACCGCGCCCAGCGCCTGGGTTTAGTGCAAAATCCCGACGCTTGGCTGTCCATGCGATTGCTGCGCAACCGTCTCGTACACGAATACGTCGACGATCTTTCCGAACTCAATGCCGCGCTGACGCAGGCGCGCACCCTGGTGCAGGAACTGCATACTGCATTTCTTGCGATAAACGCCTATGCCACCGCACGGCTGCAACTGAACTCGTGATCCCCGCGTCACCGACGAACAACGACCCACGACCCACGAACAACGACCCACGAACAACGAGGTATCATTCAGCCAACGCGCGGGCCAATCGATGATCTGAGGTAATACTTTCCGCGCCAGAAAGGTAATCCATGAACGAGATCATTTTTATAGTCGAAGACTCGCCAGAGGGTGGCTACGTCGCCAAAGCGGCTGGTACGTCCATTTTCACCGAGGCCGATACCCTCGATGAACTGCACGCGCAGGTGCGCGATGCGGTGCGCTGCCATTTCGACGAATCCGCAACCCCCAAGCTGATCCGGCTGCATTTCGTGCGCGATGAAGTCATTGCAGCATGAAACTCCCGCGTGACTTGTCCGGCGCGCAGCTTGCGAAAGCACTGGCACGAATCGGCTATAGCACCACGCGCCAGACGGGCAGTCATCTGCGGCTCACAATCGCGAGCCCGTCCGAGCATCACGTCACCATCCCCCTTCACGATCCATTGAGAGTCGGCACTCTGGCTGCAATCCTCGCCGACGTTGCCGATCATCAGGAAATGACCCGTGACGAACTGCTCGACCGACTCTTCGGTTAAAGCGCAGAGGCGAGCTGTCCAGCGTCTGCTCCGGACCGGGCCCACAAACCACGAGCCACGAACAACGAACGAATCCCGAACGACGAACCACGAACGACGAACCACGAATCACGAACCACGAATCACGAACGACGAACCACGTTAATCGAACGTCCAAGACAGATCGACACCTGAGGGACGGATCAGCACGCGCGGTGCGCCTTTCTGCGGCGCGCGCGAGGATTCCCAGAAGACTTTGCCGATCGTATAGCCGAGCACGCTGCCGGCGACCGTGTCCGACACCCAGTGATTGCGGCTGCCGACGCGGGCGAGGTTCGTGACCGCGGCGAGGCCGTAAAGCCAGGGCGCCTCGTATTCCTCCGCAAACGGCGTTGCGACTGCCCAGGTGATAATGGTATGCCCGGACGGAAACCCGTCGTAGCCGGCCGCCATGGAGAAGGGTTTGAAGCTGTGATTGCCGGCTTCCACATACGGACGCGCGCGGCCGAACACGGTTTTCAATCCATATACAGCCAGGAGCGCAGTTCCCCCCGCCTCTGTCGCTGCATAACCGGTGCGCGAGCGCCGCGGATCGCTGCTATCCAAAGCCGCAAGGCCGGCCCCGCCGATCGCGAGCCACGGAATCACGTTGCTGCCGATCTTGTTCACGCCTTTCAACCAGCGGTTCGCGGCATGGTCTCTGGCAAACTGATCGGCGCGCTTGTCGAGCAGCGAACTCGCCAGCACCGCGCCGGTGCCGAAGAGGGCCATGCGCGACCAGTCGGTATTGACCGCCGTATGCGCCGCGCCGACGAAGTCGTTTTTCACCCGCGCGACTGTGCCGGGCTCGGGCAATAGCACGTCGGCCAGGCGCCGCTGCTCCGCCTTGGTATCGAGATCGTCCAGGCGCGCGAGCGGATCCGGCTCGCGCACCGACGGATCGAGGTAGTCGACCGCCACCGAATCCGCAAGTTGATCTGCGTTGATCTCGCCGTCGAAATAGCGCTCCAGCCGCTTCAGATCGGCAAAGTTGTAGTTCACGGCCGGATTGGCGCCGCGCGCCAGCTCAATCCGGATTTCACGCATATCCAGCGGGCCAAGGTGCAGCGCCGTGCGCGCAGCGCGCCCAACCGCGCGGCTAGCCGGATGCAGACTGTCGTTCGAAAGTGCAAGCGTCAGCCGCCGCGAACCATCGTAGGCGACACGGATGTTGCGGAAATGCTGCCGGTACAGCGCCTCGGTGAGGCGCTGCTCGTAGCCCTGCGCATCCGCCGCCCACTGCTCCGCCGCGGGCTGGGGGGCAACGCGCGTATAGGGTTCAGGGCCCTTGGGGGGCGGAGTCCAGGTCTCGCGCCGATCCTCCGGAATCGAATCGTCATTGCGCGGCGGCGCTGCCTTGAAGCGCAAGGCGCGTTCGTCGCGCGTCTTGGTCAGGTCGTACAATTGGACACTGCGGTTGAGCTTGGCGCCGCCATCTCGCGTAAGCGGCTTCCACATGGCGTTGGCGCTGGAGTTGCTCGAGCGCGTGAGGAAGGCGTCGAAGGGCACGCTCAGGTACACGCCCTTGTCGAAACTGCCTTCGCCGAATTTCTCGGCCGACACATTGGTCTTCGAGAAAAACGCACCGAACTTGACGCCGTTGTCGAATACGCGCGACAAGTCGAATGTCGCGCCGATGTCCTTTGCCAGATAACGGCCGACGCTCAGATTCGCCTGCACGTGGTTCCAGCCGGTATCCCAATATGCGGTCGCATGGCCGGTGGCGACGCGATAGCCGGTTTGATCGCCGGCATTACCGAACCCCAGCCCCTGCGAAAAATCGCGCTGCTGCACCAAGTTCGCATCGATGCCGAAAGCCACGCGGCTCGCGAACGGCCGGTACAGCCACTCGCCGCCAACGCCGGCGAACATCGATTCAAGATAGCCGCCGTACACGCTGTAATACTGATTCGCGCCCAGTCTGCCGACGTGCGTCGCCTGCAGATTCGGCACGGTGACCTTCGAGGTGGTCACGTACTCGCGCAAGTAGGTGCGCACGCGCGGCATGTCGCTCGAGCCGCGGTTCTTGTATTTGTTATAGTTGTCGTACAGGCCGACTTGCAAAGTGCCCTGCAGCCAGGTATCTTCGCGCAACCGCAGCTTGACGTTTTCCACCGCCCCGATCTGAAACAGCACGAAGCCGTCGGGACCGCCCAGGGTCTGTTGATAGCTCGGCCCGAGGCCGGATTCGAACATTGGCCGCTTGTCCTGGTATA
>JAJZPQ010000057.1 GCA_021811085.1 Pseudomonadota bacterium
CTATGACCCAGCCCTTGCTGTTCACGCCGCTGCGCCTGCGCGAACTCACGCTGAAGAACCGCGTGGTCGTCGCACCCATGCACCAGTATTCCGCGCTGAAGGGTTATGCCAACGACTGGCACCTGATGAACGCGGGCCGCTACGCCGCGGGCGGCGCGGGGCTGGTGATCCTGGAGTCGACCAAGATAGAACGCCGCGGCTGCGGCACCGTGGGCGACCTCGGCCTCTGGGACGATGCGTTCGTGCCGCAGCTCGCGCGCGTCGTCGATTTCGTGCATCAGTGCGGCGCGGCGGCGGGCATACAGCTCGGCCACTCGGGGCGCAAGGCGCGCATTCAGCGACCCTGGGAAGGCGGCAAGCCGCTCGAGCGTGCCGAAGCGACCGCTGCGGGCGTGGATGACTGGGACGCATGGGAACTCGTTGCACCCAGCGCGCTGCCGGCGGAGGAGGGCGCGCCCACGCCGCGCGAGCTCACGCGCGCAGAAATACGCGCGGTGGCCGAAGCCTGGGGCAAGGCCGCGGCGCGCGCGCACGCGGCCGGCTTCGACGTCGTCGAGATCCACGGCGCGCACGGATTCCTGATTCACGAATTCCTTTCGCCGCTGGCGAACCAGCGCACGGACGAATACGGCGGCTCCGAGGCGAAGCGCATGCGCTTCGCGCTGGAGGTGTGCGAATGCGTGCGCACGACCTGGCCGCCGGGCAAGCCGCTGTTCCTGCGCCTGTCGGCCGAGGACGATGCCGGCTGGGGGCCAGAGCAAAGCGTGGCTTTGGCCAAGCTGGTGAAGCCGATGGGCGTGGACGTGATCGACTGCAGCTCGGGCGGCATCCTGGGCAAGCCGCCCGCGGGCGCGGCCAAGCCCGCCTACGGCTATCAGGTGCCTTATGCGGAGAAAATCCGCAAAGAAGCCGGCATCAAGACCATGGCCGTAGGTCTGATCGTGCACGCCGATCAGGCCGAGAGCATTCTGCAGGAAGGGCGCGCCGATCTGATCGCGCTCGCGCGCGAAATGCTCTACAACCCGAACTGGAGCATGGACGCCGCGCAAAAGCTTGGCTGCGATGCGCAGTTCGCGCTGGTGCCGCCGCCTTATTGCTACTGGCTCGCGCGGCGCGCGGCCACGGTGCCCGAAGTACGGCCTTCGACTTACGGTACCGGCGCATGAAGCATGGTTGTAGGAGCGGCGCCCTCGCCGCGATCGGTGCCGCGAACAGGTCCGATCGGCCCGTGGGCGGGCCTCCCACAGCTCGAATTGAGTTTGGGGCGATGGCCGAACAGCCGTCTAGATTATTCCGCTCATTCCCGCAGCGGCACCGACCAGGATCAGCCACACCGGATTGAGCCGGGTGCGCAACATCAGCACGGCGGTGGCGAGCGTCAGCACGACGCCGCGCCAGTCGTGGTCGGCCGAGTGCGCGAGGATCCAGCCGCTGGAGAGCGTGAGCCCGATCGCGATCGGCCCCAGTCCGCCGCGTATCGCGCGGCCCAGGGGCGCTTCGGGATTGTTCGCGTGCAGGCGCGTAATGGCCAGGGTCAGCAGGACCGGCGGGGCGATCATCGCGAGCGTGGCCACGATCGCGCCGGACCAGCCGGCAAGCTGCAGGCCCAGCAGCGTCACGAACATCATGTTCGGCCCGGGGGCCGCCTGGCCCAGCGCGTAGGCGTCGGCGAATTGGGTTGCGCTCAGCCAGTGGTGGGCTTCCACCAGGTAGCGTTGCATGTCCGGCAGGATGGCGCTGATGCCGCCGATCGCCATCAGCGACAGCAGCGCGAAATGCAGACCTAGGGCGACGAGATCGACTTCGTCCATCAGGCTTTCTCGCGCCAGGTGGCGGCGATCGCAAACGGCGCGAGCGTGCCGACGACGGCGAGCAAAGGCCAGCGCATTACGCCTACGCCCGCCAGCGCGAGCGCAAGAAACAGCCAGGGGCGCCAGCGCCGCTTCAGGCTGCTGGCCATTTTCAGGCCGGTGGCGAGCACCAGGCCCGCGGCCACGGCGGACATGCCCGAAAGCGCGTGCTGCACCAGCGGCAAAGTGCCGTAGCTGCGATAGAGCAGCCCCAGCGCGATCATGATCACGAACGGGCCGCTCACGAGGCCGCCTATGGCGGCCGCCGCACCGGCGTATCCGGCGAAGCGGTAACCGATCATCACCGCCATGTTGCCGATATTCGGGCCCGGCAGTAGTTGGCCCAGCGCGAGCGTTTCGACGAACTCGCGCTGCGTGAGCCAGCCTTTGTTCTCGACCAGGGTGCGGTGCGCCCAGGGCAGCACTCCGCCGAAACCGGACAGCGCTAGCTGCGAAAACGCGAGGAACAGATCGAACGGGCTGATGTTGCGCGCTTCCGGGGCGCTCGTGTTTTCGGCAGGCAGCTGGGATGTGAGCATCGTCGGGTCAGTCAGGAGTGAAAAGCGCCCGCATTATCGCAGCCTCGGGGCTGCGCGCCAAATCGACGATCGAACCGCGGCGGAACGATTTCGACCATGGAAGGAGTAGGGGTTTACGCCTATACCGTCTGGCCGGAGGGGCTCCTACACTCGACACCCTAAGCTAGCAATGCCGGCGGCGCGCATTTGGGCGCTCGCGTTGCGGCACAATCATCCGGGGGACAGGTCATGGGCAGTTGGATCAAAAAATTTGTGCGGCATTATTTGCTCTACGGCGCTCTGCTTCTGGTCCTGTGTTTCGGCATCTTCCCGTTCATCGTGCTTTACACCAGTTCCATGTCCCTGGCGGAAATGCTCGACCGGTTTTCCGCGGACAAGACGCATGCGCGCAGGCTGGACGACCTGTGGACCTGGGTCGGCAAGCCTTACGACTACCTGGTCACCACTGTGGGTTAACCCGCAGTCGAAACACCGCCGGCCGCGGGCGCGGCAAAAATAATTTTCAGGCTATCTGAGCAATTCCGGAGGAGTACATGATGCGCAAGCTGAGCGTTGCACTGTTTGTCACATTGTTTGCCGTTTGCAGCGGCGCTGCCCAGGCGGCAGCGGCGCCGTCCCAGATCAAGATCGGCACGCTGTACGCGGCCTCGGGCAACTTTGCCGCCATCTCGATGCCGGTGCACCGCGGCCTGCAGCTGTGGGTCGACCAGAAGAACGCCGAGGGCGGCGTGTTCGTCAAACCCTACAATAAGAAGATCCCGATCAAGCTGATCGCCTACGACGACCAGAGCAACACCGCGACCGCGGCCACGCTGTACAACCAGCTCATCACCCAGGACAAGGTCGACATCCTGGTCTCGGACTCCGGCTCGCCGCTGACCTCGGTGGCGGTGCCGATCGCGCGCGACCACAAGATGCTGCTGATCGACCAGACCGGCACCGGCGCGGCGTTCTTCACCAAGGACAATCCCTACATCGTGCTGATGTCCGATCCGGTGTCCTCCATCTGGCCGAAATACATCGCCGATTTCCTCACCCAGGACGGCCCCAAGCTCGGCATCAAGCGCATCGCCTTGCTTTATGCGACGAACGACTTCACCGGCACCCAGGCGAACGCGGTGCGCGGCTTCATCAAGGCGGCCAAGGCACCGGTCGAAATCGTGTATGACCAGGGCGTGCCGACCACCACCACCAGCTACACGGTCATCATCAACAACATCCGCGCCGCCAATCCGGACGCGGTGATCACGCTCGGCTTCCCCAACAACGACATATCCTACCTGCGCAACCTGCAGGACAGCGGCGTCAAGTTCAAGTGGCAATTCAACATCTATCCCGGCCTGGAAACCGAAGGCCTGAAGAAGACCGTCGGGGCCAAAGGCCTCGAATACATCTTCACCTATGTCCCGTCTTCGGTGATCGAATACAAGCCCGAGTTCGGCATGTCGCTGCCGCAGTTTCGCGACGCCTGGCACAAGAAATACACCGATGACAAGGTGGAATTCGGTTTCAATTCGGTCGCCGGCTACACCACCGGGCTGGTGCTCGAGAACGCGCTCAAGGCGACCGCGAGCATGGAGCAGCTGGCGCTGCGCAAGGCAATCTTCAGTCTGTCGGGCAAGCTGAAGACTATCGACGGCACATTCGAACTCGATGAAACCGGCGCGCAGATCGGCGAAATCACGCCTCTGGGCCAGATCGTCCCTGAAGGCAAGGACGAGCTGAAGTTCGTGGTGGTCTATCCGCACGATAAGGCAAGCGGCAAGCCGGTCTACCCGGCGAAGTGAGCCCGGCCCGTACGCAGGGGCCGTCTTCTTCACTCTTCGGGGCGCCCCGGCAGGGACGCCCCGGCGCGCGCTGAACGATGCTTGAATATTCGTTGCTCGCCGGGCTCGTGTTCGGCTTGTACTTCTGTCTGGTGGGGCTGGGCCTGAACCTCGTGTTCGGCGTCATGCGCATCGTCAATCTCGCGCATGGCGACTTCCTCATGCTCGGCGCATTCGGCGCGTTCTGGCTGTTCAATCTCTCCGGCCTCAACCCGGTCTGGTCGGTATTTATCATGCTTGCGGTGTTCACCGCGCTCGGCCTGCCGCTGTATTACCTGCTGGTGCCGCGGCTGCAGCGCGCGAAGGACCCGGAGATGCTTTCCATCATCCTGTTCTTCGGCCTGTCGCAGGTGATCGAGGCGCTCGCCACGATCGTGTTCGGGCCGAGCGAGCGCTCGATTCCGGGGCGCGTGTTCGGCAGCGGGCCGGTGAGCCTGCTCGGCCAGAGCCTGCCGGCGGCCTGGATCGCGAGCGCGATCGCGAGCGGCGTCGCAGTGCTGTTCATCTATCTCTACCTCTACCGCACGCGCCTGGGCTATCTCACGCGCGCGGTGATGGTGCATCGCGAAGAGGCGCTCGCGACCGGCATCGATGTCGATCGCGTCTCGGCGATCGCGTTCGGCATCGGCATCGCGCTCGCCGCGATCGCGGGCGTGTTCGCGCCGTTCATGCTCGGCAGCGTGACCCCGGCCATGGGGCCGGACATCAATATCCAGTCTTTCGCGGTCATCGTGGTGGGCTCGCTCGGCAACCCGCTCGGCACCATCCTCGGCGGCATCGTCTACGGCATATCGCTCGCGTTCATGCAAAGCTATTTCAGCTCCTGGGCCAATCTGCTGCCCTATGTGTTGCTGATTTTCATACTCCTGGTGCGGCCCAGCGGGCTGCTCGGACGGCAGGTGCGCAGTGCCTAGGTGGCTGCGGCATACGCTGCTCACCGTGGTGCCGGTGATCGCGGCCGCGGCGCTGTTGCCGCTGGGCTATTCGAACCAGCTGCTGCTGTTCAATTTCGTTGTGTTCCTGACCCTGGCGCAAGGGGTCAACGTGATCTACGGCTTCACCGGCTATCTGCCGTTCGGCTATGTCGGCTTTTTCGGCGCCGGCGCGTACGGCTTCTCGCTGTGCGTGCTGCACCTGCATATGGCGCCGCTCGCGGCGCTCGGCGTCGGCGCCGCTGCGGCGATCCTGCTCGGCCTGCTGCTCACGCCGCTGCTGCGCCTGTCGGGTGCCTACTTCGCGATCGCGAACCTCGCCGCCTCGCTCGCGGTATACCAGGTCGTCTCCAACCCGAACCTGGAGAACATCACCAAAGGGCCTTACGGCATCAGCCTGTCCGGCGTATTCAACCCGACGCTCGCCTATTCGGTGGCGGTGCTGATACTCGCGGCGACGCTGGGCCTGGCGGTGTACCTGCGCAATTCGCGCTTCGGCCTGTCGCTGCAGGCGATACGCGAGGACGCGATCAGCGCGAGCATGGCGGGCATCGACGTGGTGCGCTCGCGCACGCTCGCCTGGCTGCTGTCGGCGCTGGTCGCGGGCCTGAGCGGCGGCGTGTTCGCCTGGTATGTATCGGTGTTCTATCCGGAGACCGTGTTCAGTCCCGAGTTCAGCATTTTCGCGATCGTGTTCGCGCTGTTCGGCGGGGTGGCGACCGTGACCGGGCCGATCCTCGGCGTGATCATCCTGTATGGCATCTACAACGCGATCGGCATTTCGACGCCGCAGTATTTCCAACTGCTCTATGGCCTGCTGATCATGGGCCTGGTGCTGTTCCTGCCGAACGGGCTGGTGTCGCTGTTCAAGCGCTGGGGGATCGATGTCCCCTGAGCCGCAGGATAAGGCAGCGCCGCAGGCGCTGCTGCGCGTCGTGCGGCTGGAGAAGCGCTTCGGCGGCTTTAGCGCGCTCGACGGCGTGAGTTTCCACGTGCAGCCGGGCGAGATCCTGGGCCTCGTCGGCCCCAACGGCTCGGGCAAGACCACCTGCATCAACGTGATCACCGGGCTGCACAAGCCCGACGGTGGCGCGCTGCTGTACCAGGGGCGCGCGATCGGCGGGATGGCCTCGCACCGCCTGGTGCACCTCGGGATCAACCGCACGTTCCAGGTGCCCAAGCCGTTTCTGACGCTGACGGTGCGCGAGAACGTAGAAGTCGCCGCCGCCTACGGCCGGCGCGGCAGCGAGGCCTTCGACATGCAGGCGCTGCTCGCCTCGCTCGAACTCGATCGCGACGCCGACAGGCCGGCCGCGGAGCTGAACAGCGTGCAGCAGAAAATGCTGGACCTCGCGCGCGCGCTCGCGACCAAACCGAAGCTGCTGTGCGTGGACGAGCTGGCCGCGGGCCTCAATCCGGCCGAACTCGACCGCGTGGCCGAGCGCCTGCGCGAACTTGCGCGCGCAGGGATGGCGCTGCTCGTGGTCGAGCACCTCATGGGTTTTATCGACCACGTGACCGACCGCGTGATCGTGCTCAATGCGGGCAAGGAGATTTTCGAGGGCGAGCTCGCGGCCGCGATCGAGGACCGCCAGGTGGTCGAAGTATTCCTCGGGAGCGAACATGGCGCCTGAGCTGCTGCACGCGTGCGGACTCGAAAGCGGCTATGGCCGCGTGCAGGTGCTGTGGGGCACCGAGCTCGTCGTGCGCGAGGGCGAGACGGTGGTGCTGCTCGGCGCCAACGGCGCGGGCAAGACCACGCTGCTCAAGGTGCTCATGGGCTTGCTCGAAGCCTGGCGCGGCGAGCTGCGCTTCGCCGGCGCAGACATCGCGCATACGCGCACCGACCGCCGCGTGCGCTCAGGGATCGCCTACATGTCGGAAATCGGCTGCTTTCCGGGGCTGACGATCGAGGAGAACATCCGCATCGGCGGCCAGTTCATGACGGCGGCCGCGCTGCGCGCGCGCATTGACGAGCTCTACGCCATTTTTCCGGCGATCGCGCAGCGCCGCAAAGCGCTCGCGAGCAGCCTCTCGGGCGGGCAGCGCAAAATGCTCGGCATCGCCAAGGCGCTCGCCGGCAATCCGCGCCTGCTGATCATGGACGAACCGTCCGCGGGCCTGTCGCCGCTGTTCGTGAAAGAAGTGATCCGCGCGCTCGAGGGCTTTCGCGGCCAGGGCCTGTCCTTCCTCATCGCCGAGCAGAACGTGAAATTCCTCGAGCTGGCCGACCGCGTGTACACGCTCGAAGGCGGGCGCATCGGCTTCGAGGGTTCGGTCGCGGCGATGCACGAGAACGACGCGCTGCGCCGCGCTTATTTCGGCCTGAAGTAGAACAGTCACGGCGTCGCGGCTGGCGCGCAGCGGCAGCGGGAGCAGGGCATAATAGCGCGGTCCCCTTGCGACCCAGAAAACGATGAGCGCCCCCAAGACCCGCGTCGATCCCAATTCCGAAACCTTCCAGCAGCAGCGCAGCGCAATGCTGGCGCTGATCGAACAACTGCGTGCGCTGGAGAACCGCGCCGCTGCTGCCTCTGCGGCCTCCAAGCCCGCGTTCGACAAGCGCGGCGCGCTGCTGCCGCGCGAACGCCTGGCGCGCCTGCTCGATCCGGGCGCGCCGTTTCTGGAGCTCGCGAGCCTCGCCGGCTACTGCACCGACGATGCCGATCGCGCGAGCAGCATACCGGGGGCGGCGGTGCTCGCCGGCACCGGTGTGATTTCCGGCGTGCGCTGCATGGTGGTGGCGAACGATTCGGGCATAGGCGCGGGCGCGCTCTCCGCGCTCGGCGGGCGCAAGGTCATGCGCTGCCAGGAAATTGCGCTGGAGAACAAGCTGCCGTTTGTGCAACTGGTGGAGTCCGGCGGCGCCAATCTGCTCACCTACAAGGTCGAGCGCTTCATCGCCGGCGGCGGCCTGTTCTACAACCTCGCGCGCCTGTCGGCCGCGGGCCTGCCGGTGATCGCGGTGGTGCACGGCTCGTCCACCGCGGGCGGCGCCTATCTGCCCGGACTGTCCGATTACGTGATCATGGTGCGCGGCCGCGCCAAGGCCTTCCTCGCCGGGCCGCCGCTCTTAAAAGCCGCGACCGGCGAAATCGCGACTGACGAAGACCTGGGCGGGGCCGACATGCATGCGCGCGTTTCGGGCCTCGCGGAGTTCGTGGCCGAGGACGACGCCGATGCGCTGCGCATCGCGCGCGAGCTGCTCGCGAGCCTCAAGTGGGAACGCGTCGCCGCTGTGGCGCCCGAGTGTCCGCCGCTGCTCGATGCGGACGAGATCGCGGGCCTGATGCCGCTTTCCATGCGCAAGCCGGTGGACATGCGCGAAGTGATCTGGCGCATCGCCGACGCATCCGCACTGCTCGAGTTCAAGCCTTTGTATGGTCGATTCACGGTCTGCGGCCTGGCAGCGATCGCCGGGCACAAGGTCGGCTTCATCAGCAACAACGGCCCGCTCGATCCGGCCGGCGCGACCAAGGCGACGCAATTCATCCAGCTGTGCTGTCAGGCGCAGACGCCGCTGGTCTATTTGCAGAACACCACCGGCTATCTCGTCGGCACCAAGTCGGAAGCCGGCGGCATGATCAAGCACGGCTCGAAAATGATCCAGGCGGTGTCGAATGCGACCGTGCCCCAGATCACCGTGATGTGCGGCGCCTCCTTCGGCGCGGGCAACTACGGCATGTGCGGGCGCGCGTTCAATCCGCGCTTCGTCTTCAGCTGGCCCAATGCGCAGACCGCGGTCATGGGGCCGGAGCAGGCCGCGACCACCATGGCGATCGTGGCCGAGGGCACGGCCGCACGCAAAGGCCGCACGCTGGATGCGGAAACGCTGGACAAAATGAAGCGCGACATCGTCGACAATTTCGAGTCCCAGATGGACGCGTTCTACACCAGCGGTCTGTTGTTGGATGACGGCGTGATCGATCCGCGCGATACGCGCAAGGTCTTGGCCGCTGCACTGGCAATCTGCGCCGAAGCCGAGGCGCGCAAGCTGCAGAAAATCCAGTTCGGCGTCGCGCGGCCCTGAGTCGATTGCGGCATGAGGATTCGGGGTTCACCAAGTTTTGCTAAGACCTGCGCGCTGCGCGCGCCAACCGTGTTTTCTGTACGGATAAAGAGCATCCGTACAGAAAACACGGTTATGGTGAACACCGGTCGCGGCGCGATCCATGTGACCGCGTATGGAACCGGATAGATACAAAGGAACAGGACCATGTTATTCACCCACGAGCACGAAGAGCTGCAGCGGCAGCTGAAGAAATTCATCGAAGCCGAAATCAATCCGCATGTCGACGAATGGGAGGAAGCCGAGATTTTCCCGGCGCACGAAGTGTTCAAGAAAATGGGCCAGCTCGGCTTCCTCGGCATATGCAAGCCGGAGGCATACGGCGGGCAGGCGCTCGACTACTCGTATTCGGTCGCGATGGCCGAGGCGCTCGGCCACATCCAGTGCGGCGGCATCCCGATGGCGATCGGCGTGCAGACCGACATGGCGACGCCGGCGCTGGCGCGCTTCGGCTCGGACGAGCTGCGGCGCGAATTCCTCGCGCCCTCGATCGCCGGCGATTACGTCGCCTGCCTCGGCGTGTCCGAGGTCGGGGCTGGGTCCGATGTCGCCTCGATCAAGACCACGGCGAAGAAGGACGGCGACGACTACGTCATCAACGGCGGCAAGATGTGGACCACCAACGGCACCCAGGCCGACTGGATCTGCCTGCTCGCGAATACCGGCCAGGGCGCTGCGCACAAGAACAAGTCGCTGATCTGCGTGCCGATGAAGGCGAAGGGCGTGAGCATCGCCAGGAAGTTGAAGAAACTCGGCATGTGGTCTTCCGACACGGCGCAAATCTTTTTCGACGACGTGCGCGTGCCGCAGCGCTACCGCATCGGCGAAGAGGGCATGGGCTTCACCTACCAGATGCTGCAGTTCCAGGAAGAGCGGCTGTGGGCCGCGGCGCGCAGCTCGTCCATAGGCCGGCTGATCGACGAAACGGCGAAATACGCGCGCGAGCGCGTCGCGTTCGGCAAACCGATCCTCGACAACCAGTACGTGCATTTCCGCCTGGCCGAACTCAAGACCGAAGTCGAGGCGCTGCGTTCGCTGGTGTATCGCGCGACCGAACTCTATATCGCCGGCAACGACGTGACCGAACTCGCATCGATGGCGAAGCTCAAGGCAGGGCGCCTCGCGCGCGAGGTCCCGGATGCCTGCCTGCAGTTCTGGGGCGGCATGGGCTACATGTGGGAGAACCCGATCGGCCGCGCCTATCGCGATGCGCGCCTGACCTCGATCGGCGGCGGTGCCGACGAGATCATGCTCGGCATCATTTCGAAGTACATGGGCATCCTGCCGCGAAAGGACTAGTCATGTCCAAGCTGCGCAGCGAGCGCCAAGGCGGTCTTCTGTTCCTGACGCTGGACGATGCGCCCACGCGCAATGCGCTGAGTCCGGAAATGGTGGCCGAGCTGCAAGCCGCGATCGCAGCGGCCGCCGCGGACGCGAGCCTGCGCGCGGTGGTGCTGCGCGGCGCGCAGGGATTTTTCTGCGCCGGCGGCAGCATGGGCAATTTCCGGCAAAGCCAGCAAAGCGCGGCGGCCGCAGGGGAGACCGATCCGATCGCGCAGAACAATCGCCGTTTCGGTGATTTCATGATCGCGCTGGCGAGCCTGCCGCAGGTACTGGTCGCGGTGGTCGAGGGCGCGGCCATGGGCGGCGGATTCGGCTTGGCCTGCGCCGCCGACGTCGTGCTCGCGCGCAGCGACGCGAAATTCGCGCTCAGCGAAACCACGCTGGGACTGGTGCCGGCGCAGATCGCGCCTTTCGTGGTCGCACGCATCGGCCAGGCGCGCGCGCGCCGGCTCGCGCTCACGGGCGAGCGCATCGACGGCGCGGAAGCGCAGCGCATCGGCCTCGTCGATTTCGTTGCGGCGGACGTGACTGCCCTGGAAGCCAGGCTGCTGGCCGTTCTCCAAGGCATCGCCCGCTGCGCGCCGGGCGCGAACGCGGCGACCAAGGCGCTGCTGCGGCAATGCGCCGAGGTGGAACTCGGGCCCATCCTCGACCGCGCGGCCGCCTCGTTCGCGCGGCAAATGCGCAGCGAAGGCGCAGAGGGCGTGGCCGCGTTCCGCGACAAGCGCGACGCGGCCTGGGTGGAAAAGATCGAAGGGCTGCCAAAGCCATGATCGATAAAATCGTACGCATAGGCGGGGCCTCGGGATTCTGGGGCGACAGCTCGGTCGCCTGCGCC
Source organism: Pseudomonadota bacterium (assembly GCA_021811085.1). GTDB lineage: Bacteria > Pseudomonadota > Gammaproteobacteria > Burkholderiales > SG8-39 > 2-12-FULL-64-23. The sequence continues at coordinate 11,399 of JAJZPQ010000057.1, forward strand.
CAGCTCGTGCGCCGCGGGCAAGTCGATTACCTCGTGTTCGACTACCTCGCCGAGCTCACGATGTCTATCCTGTCGGCCGCGCGCGCGAAGTCGCCGGACGCGGGCTACGCCACGGATTTCATCGACGTGGCGATGAAAAGCGTGCTGAAAGACATCGCCGCGAAAGGCATCAAGGTGGTGAGCAACGCGGGTGGCGTGAATCCGGCCGGCTGTGCCGCGGCGCTGGCGAAACTCGCCGAAGAGGCCGGCGTGAGATTGCGCATCGCGATCGTCGAGGGCGACGACGTGCTGCCGCGCATGGCGGAACTGCGTGCGGCCGGGGTGCGGGAAATGTACTCGGGCGCCGAGTTGCCGCCAAAGATATTGTCCGCCAACGCTTATCTGGGCGCGCTGCCGATCGCGCGCGCTCTCGACGCCGGCGCCGACGTGGTGATCACCGGACGCTGCGTCGACAGCGCGGTGGCGCTCGGGCCGCTGATCCACGAATTCGGCTGGCGCGAGGACGATTACGACCGACTCGCCGCAGGCAGCCTCGCCGGCCACATCGCCGAATGCGGCTGCCAGGCCACGGGCGGCCTGTTCACCGACTGGGAGGCGGTGCCGCGCTGGGACGACATCGGCTATCCGATCCTCGAGTGCCACGCCGACGGCAGCTTCGTCGTGACCAAGGCGCCGGGCACGGGCGGCCTCGTGAGCCGCGCCGTCGTGGCGGAGCAGATGCTCTATGAAATGGGCGACCCGGGCGCCTACCTGCTGCCCGATGTGGCCTGCGACTTCACCGGCGTGCAGATCGAGGAAATCGCACCGGAGCGTGTGCGCGTGAGCGGGGCGCGCGGCCGCGCGCCGACGCCGACCTACAAGGTCTGCGCAACTTATCCCGACGGCTATCGCTGCACCGCGATCCTGAACATCATCGGCATCGCCGCGGCGCAGAAGGCGCGGCGCACGGCGGAGGCGATCCTCGCGCGCACGCGCGCGATTTTCCGCGAGCTCGGGCTGCCTGATTATTCCGCGAGCCGCATCGAAGTGCTCGGCGCCGAAAGCGTATACGGTCCGCATGCGCGTACCGGCGCGACGCGCGAGGCGGTGATGCGCCTCGCGGTCGCGCACGCGAAGCGCGAGGCGCTGGAAATCTTCTCGCGTGAAATCGCGCCCGCCGGCACCTCCTGGTCACCCGGGACCACCGGCATGGGCGGCGGGCGGCCCAAGGTTGCGCCCGCAGTGAAGCCTTGTTTCTTCCTGTTGGAAAAATCGCAGCTTCAGGCGAGCTTCACTCTGGCCGGCGCGCGCGAGGAGGTCGCGGTTCCGCTAGGGGGCGCCGACACCGTGCAGGCGCAGACGCGCGCAGCGGCGGCAGGCGCGACGCTCGCGCCGCAGGGGGCAACGCAGCTGTTGCCGCTCGTGCGTCTCGCCTGGGGCCGCTCGGGCGACAAGGGCGACACGGCGAACATCGGCATCATCGCGCGCCGCCCGGAATATCTGCCGCTGCTGCGCGCACAGCTCACCCCCTACGCGGTGAAGCAATACCTCGCGCATCTGGTGCAAGGCAAAATCGAGCGCTATGAAGTGCCCGGCATCCATGCGCTGAACTTCCTGCTGTTCGAAGCGCTCGGCGGCGGCGGCATGGCTTCGCTGCGCGTCGATCCGCTGGCGAAGGGCTACGCGCAGATGCTGCTCGACTTCCCGGTCGCAGTGCCCGAGGACTGGCTCAAGCGCTACGCTTTGCGCTGATTGCGCCGGCAGTGGGCGCACGGGAGGCCGGTGCCGCAATGTCCGAAAATGGCCAGACAGCGCCGCGGCGCTTGCGCATAATGCGCGCATGACGCTCGATTCCCATACCTGCTACCGCGCGCTCAAGGCGCGCGACGCGCGCTTCGACGGCCGCTTTTTCGTCGCGGTGTCGTCGACGCGCATTTATTGCCGCCCGGTGTGCACGGTCAAGCCGCCCAAGCGCGAGAACTGCAGCTTCTATCCGAGCGCCGCCGCGGCCGAAGCGGAGGGCTACCGGCCCTGCCTGCGCTGCAGGCCGGAACTCGCACCCGGCAATGCGAGCGTGGACGCGACCTCGCGCCTGGCGCAGGCGGCAGCGAGCCTGATGGAAGACTGCACGCTGGACGAAGCCGGGCTGGACAGCGTCGCCGCCCAACTCGGCATCACCGACCGGCACCTGCGCCGCGCGTTCGGCGCCGAGTTCGGCGTGGCGCCGGTGCAATTCGCGCAGACCCAGCGCCTGCTGCTGGCGAAACGCCTGCTGACCGACACCGCGCTGCCGGTGACCGAAGTGGCGTTCGCGAGCGGTTTCGGCAGCGTGCGCCGCTTCAACGCGCTGTTCAAACAGCGCTACCGGCTGCAGCCGAATCAGCTGCGGCAACATGCGTCCACGTCCGCTGCGGCCGACGTGCTCAAATTCGAACTGAGTTTCCGCCCGCCTTACGACTGGCCCGCGGTGAGCGCTTTCCTCGGCGCACGCACGGTGGCCGGCGTCGAAAGCGTGGACGAGGGCTGCTATCGCCGCACGGTGCGCCTCGAGGCGGGCGGCAAGGAACAGCGCGGCTGGATCGAAGTGGGGGTGTCGCAAAAGAAGCCGGCGCTGCGCGTGAGCGTGTCGGCGTCGCTCGCGAAAGCCCTGCCGCCGATGCTGTCGCGCGTCAAGGCGCTGATGGATCTCGCCTGCCATCCGACCGAGGTCGCCCATGCACTTGGGGCAATCGCCAAGCGCCATCCCGGCCTGCGCGTGCCCGGCGCATTCGACGGATTCGAAGTGGCGGTGCGCGGTATCCTCGGGCAGCAGGTTTCGGTGGCCGCGGCGCGCACCGTAGCCGGGCGCTTCGCCGCCGCATTCGGCGATCCGATTGCGACGCCGTTCGCTGCGCTGGCCACCCTGTTCCCTACGCCGCAGCGCATCGCCGACCTGCCTTATGGCCGCGTCGCGCGCCTGGGCATGCCCGGTGCGCGCGCGCGCACCATCGTCGCGCTCGCGCGCGCGGTGGCCGACGGGGAACTGGTGCTGATGCCCAATGCCGATATCGAGGCGACGCTCGCGCGCCTGCGCGCGCTGCCGGGCGTGGGCGAGTGGACCGCGCAATACATCGCGATGCGCGCACTCGCCTGGCCGGATGCGTTCCCGCACACCGACCTCGGCGTGATGAAAGCGCTGGGCGAAACCGACGCGAAACGCGTGCTCGCCGCAGGCGACGCCTGGCGGCCCTGGCGCGCGTACGCGGTGATGCACCTGTGGCAGTCACTGACTAAGGAGTAAGCATGATGCGTTACTACGATTTCTACGAAAGCCCGCAGGGGCGGATGCTGCTCGTCGCAAACGACAACGGATTGTGCGGAGTCTACTTCCGCGGTCAGAAATATTATCCTCGAGTCGAGTCGCCGTTGCGGCGGGATGCGGGTTACGCGACGCTGCGTCAGGCGCAGCGCGAGCTGGCCGAATATTTCGCCGGCGAGCGCAAGCATTTCGCAGTCGCGCTCGCGCCCGAGGGCACGGAGTTTCAGCGCTCAGTGTGGAAAGCGATCAGCAGCGTCAAATTCGGCGAAACCATCAGCTACGGCGAACTCGCGCAAAGGGCGGGTTGCCCGGGCAGCGCGCGCGCGGCGGGCGCTGCGACGGGACGCAACCCGATCGGCGTCATCGTGCCCTGCCATCGCATCGTCGGCGCGAACGGCAGCCTCACCGGCTACGCCGGCGGCTTGGAGCGCAAGCGCGCGCTGCTCGCGCTCGAATCCGGGATGGGCGAACTGCAATTGACCGCTTAGCGCGGCAAGGCGGCCCCTGCTAGACTGCCTGCCGCATGAATGAGCCGCGCTACGCATGGGTCGTCGTCTGGGCCGCTTTCGCCAGCCTTGCGGTGATTTTCGGCATCGCCTATTCTTTCGCGGCATTCTTCGAATCCTTCGCGGCCGAGTTCACGGCGCAGCGCGCCGATGTGTCGCTGGTATTTGGCCTCTCGGGGCTGATTTACTTCGTGCTGGGTGTAGGCGGCGGTATCCTCGCCGATCGCTACGGCCCGCGCCTGGTGTGCAGCGCCGGCATGCTGTGCATCGCTGGCGGCCTGTTCGCCACCAGCCTCGCGCACTCGATGGCGATGGTCTACCTCAGCTACGGCGTCGGCATCGGCGTAGGCATCGCGCTGGTGTACTCCCCATCGATCGCCTGCGTGCAGCCCTGGTTCACGCGCCGGCGCGGCCTCGCCGCGGGCATCGCGAGCGCCGGCATCGGCGCGGGCACGCTCGCCGTGCCGCTGGTCGCGGCGAGCGCGATTGCCTGGCTCGAATGGCGCGGCGCGCTGCGCGGGCTCGCGCTCGGCGTATTGATCGTCGGCCTCAGCGCGGCGCTGCTGCTCAGGCGCGTGCCCTCCGCCGGCGGTACAGCGGCGGGCACTCTGCCCGGCGCGAGCCTGCGCGAAGCGCTGCGCAGCGGCAGTTTCTGGTGGCTGTATCTGGTGGTGGTCGCGGGCGGGCCGTCGATGTTCATTCCGTTCGCCCATGTCTCGGCCGCGGCGCGCGATCTGGGCATAGACGAGGCGCGCTCTGTGGGCCTGGTCGGGCTGATCGGCATCGGCAGTCTGGTGGGGCGCTTCTCCATCGGTGCCCTGGCTGATCGCATGGGCCGCAGCGTGACGCTCGTGTTGATGCAGGCTTCGATGGGCGCATCCTATTTCCTGTGGCACGCGGCCGGCGGTTACGCCACTTTTGCGCTGTTCGCGCTCTGGTTCGGGCTGAGCTATGGCGGCATCGTGTCGCTGCTGCCGGCGCTGTGCATGGACCTGTTCGGCGGGCGCGCGGTCTCCAGCATCGTCGGCGCGCTGTACACCGGCGCGGCGCTCGGCAATCTGCTCGGGCCCACGCTGGCCGGTGCGGTGTTCGACCATACCCGCGGCTATGGCGCGGTGATCTGGGCCTGCATCGCGCTGTCGGCGCTGGCTACTCTGGCGTCGGTGCGACTGATCCGGCCGCGGCAGGTGTCTTACTGAGGATCGGAGTTCGCGCGGCGCGGGATCAGCCTCGTTCCTGCCTGTGGTGGTACCATATTCATGTAGCGCGTCTGCTTACGGAGTACATCATGGCAGCAATTTTGAAAGAGATTGAAAGCCAAGCCTTGCAACTATCGCCTCCGGAACGCGGCGAGTTGGTCCATCGCCTTATCCTCAGCCTCGAAGGCGAACCCGAAGATTCGCCCGAAGTAATTGCCAAAGCATGGGATGAGGAAATCGCCCGACGGGTGGCGGATATGGAGGCGGGACGCACGCAGTGGATTCCAGCCGATGAGGTGATGACCCGACTCCGCGCGAGAATCAAAGCTGCCAAAACCGGTGCGGGTCAGTCTTAGCAGTGAGGCGCAAGGCGATGCCGATGCCGCTGTCAATTGGTACATCGGCGAAGGCGCGTTCATCGCGGCGGATGATTTCGTCGATGAATTCGATCAAGCACTTGCCCTCCTGAACCGGTTCCCGGAGTTGGGCCAGGCCAGCGAGGGCAGCACGCGGACGCTGCCTCTCCATAGTTTCCCCTATTCTCTGATTTACCGGCTGCAAGTCGATGTGATCCGCATCGTCGCCGTTGCTCATCACAGCCGCCGGCCTGGGTATTGGGCCGGGCGGCGGTAATCGAGCCATATCCGATTCGCCATTCGGGCTTCGCTCCACTCTCCGCTGTGGCCACGCTGGCGTCGGTGCGACTGATCCGGCCGCGGCAGGTGTCTTACTGAAGACCGGAATGGATTTTGTCATCCGGAGCGTATCTACTTCTGCGTAGATATAGAATAGGAGCGGAATTATGAAAACAGCCAAAGTATTCAAGCCGGGCAACAGCCAGGCTGTGCGCCTGCCCAAGGAGTTCCGCTTTCAGGAGAGTGAGATCTTTATCCGCAAGCAGGGTGATGTGGTCCTGCTGATCCCCAAGAGAGCGGCGCGCTGGCAACACCTCAAGAACTGCATCGGCAAATTCAAGGGCGACTTCGAGCGCGCGGCGCAAGCAGCGTTCGAGGAGCGGGACTGGCCGCAACGTCGCGCCGGATGAAGATCTCCTTCTCGCCAGCGTCGTGGCATTTGAACTCAGCTACGGCGCGCAGAAAGGGCGCTGGCGCAAAGCCAATCTCGCCCTGCTTGAAGAATTCTTGCTCGACTTCATCGTCGCGCCTTTCGATGAAAAAGCCGTCCACGCCGTCAGCCTTGGCCTACCGTTGGCCACGCACAATCATCAGCTAGCGATGCCCGGATTTGACCTGGTCGGGGATCCGGCGCGAGCTCGAACTTCCGCCGAAAAGCTGCCGCTTCGCAAATTTCGGTAAAATCAGCCAGATAGGGGCAGGTTACAGCAGCAAGTTCAGCTTCTGCCCTTCCACGCCGAATCCTCGAATTCACTCCCTCCCAGCCGGTCCGCCGGCCGCTGTTGTACAATCGCGGCCCGACCGGGGTATGATTACCCGTTAACCACCTATAGGTAGTAGCGGAACGCTTTATGGCAACAAAATCTAGGGCTTACAGCGCCGAGGACATCGAGATCCTGGAAGATCTGTCGCCGATCCTGCACCGGCCGGGCATGTATACCGACCCGGTCAACCCGAACCATGCGCTGGTCGAGGTGATCGACAATTCCTCGGACGAGGGGCTCGCCGGCTTCGCCAAGAACATCTCCGTGGTGCTGTACGAGGACGGCTCGGCCGAAGTCGCCGACGACGGCCGCGGCATTCCGGTCGATATCCATCCGAAGAAGAAGGTGCCGGCCGTGCAGGTGATTTTCACCACGCTGCACTCGGGCGGCAAGTTCAGGAAGACCGACGCCGACGCAGCCTATCGCATCGCCGGCGGCCTGCATGGCGTGGGCATCTGCGTCACCAACGCGCTCGCGACCCGGCTCGAAGTCGAAGTCAGGCGCGACGGCGCGCGCCACCGCCTCGTGTTCGGCGACAACGGCAAGGTGAAGGAGCCGCTGAAGAAAATCGGCACGGCCCCGCCGCGCGAATCCGGCACGCGCATCCGCTTCTGGCCCGACCCGAAATATTTCGATTCGCCCAAGATCGTCAGCGCCGACATTGCGGCGCTGCTCCGGGCGAAGGCGATGCTGCTGCCCGGGGTGCGCTTCACGCTCGGCATCGAGAAGAACGGCAAGATCGAGCAAAGCGAATGGCATTTCCCCGAGGGCATCAAGGGCTATTTCGCGAGCGCCGTCGCCGGCCTGGAGCCCGTCGCCGAGACGTTCTTCGGCGAGCGCTATGTCGCCGCGCAGTCGGAGTCGGACAATTTCGCCGAAGGCGAGGGCGCGCTGTGGGCGATCGCCTGGACCCCGGAAGGCGAGGTGGTGGCGGAGTCCTACGTCAACATGATCCCGACGCGCCACGGCGGCACGCACGTCGCCGGCCTGCGCGAGGGCGTGTACAACGCGATCCGCAATTTCATCGACCTGCACGCGATGGGCCAGCGCGGCATCAAGATCGTGCCCGAGGACGTGTGGTCGCGCGCCTCCTACGTGCTGTCGGTGAAAATGCTCGATCCGCAGTTCAAGGGCCAGGTCAAGAACGAGCTGATCTCGCGCGACGGCGTGAAGCTCACGGCGCAGATGGTGCGCGACCCGTTCGAGCTCTGGCTCAACCGGCATGTGGACGAGGGCAAGCGCATCGCCGAGCTGGTCATGCGCCAGGCGATGTCGCGCACGCGCGCGGCGCAAAAAGTCGAGCGGCGCAAGAGCTCGGGCGTGGCGGTCCTCCCGGGCAAGCTCACCGACTGCGCCTCGGACGATCCGGAGCGCAATGAACTGTTCATCGTCGAGGGCGATTCGGCCGGCGGCTCGGCGAAACAGGCGCGCGACAAGGAGTTCCAGGCGGTGCTGCCCTTGAAAGGCAAGCCCAAGAACACCTGGCAGGATTCGCCCGACACGCTGTATTCGAACAAGGAAATCGAAGCGATCGCGCTCGCGATCGGCATCGACCATCACGCGCGCGGCGAAGCGGTCGACATGTCGCGCCTGCGTTATCACAAAATCATCATCATGGCCGACGCCGACGTCGACGGCGCGCATATCCAGGTGCTGCTGCTGACGCTGTTCTTCCGCCATTTTTCGCGGCTGATCGAAACCGGCAGCGTGTATGTGGCGCAGCCGCCGCTGTTCCGCATCGACGTGCCCTCGATGGGCAAAGGCAAGCCCGCGCGCAAGCTGTATGCGCTGGACAAGCAGGAGCTCGCGGCGATCGAGGAGAAGCTGCAGGACGAGGGCATGGAAGAGGGCAAGTGGGCGGTGAGCCGCTTCAAGGGTCTGGGCGAAATGAGCCCGGAGCAGCTGTGGGAGACGACGCTCAACCCGGACACGCGGCGCATGCTGCCGGTCAAAGTCGAGGACGTGGCGCTCGACGCCGACCGTTCCGTGTTCAACATGATGATGGGCAAGGAAAACGCTTCGCAGCGGCGCGAGTGGATGGAAACCTACGGGAATCTAGTCGACGCCGACATCAGCTAGGAATAGAAGCATGGGTAATCAGAACGATCTGTTTGAAGGCCTCGCGATGACTGCTGCGGAGAACGCGTTGAAGCCGGCAGCCGCGGGTGCCGCACCGGCGAGCGGCGGGGATCCCGCCAGTTCCGTACCGCCTGCCGCAAGCAGTGGCGGCGCTGGCGGCAAGGAGCCGCCCGACTTCGCGCCGCTGTCGGGCGAGTTCGGCGACACGCTGCCGCTGGCGAAATACGCGGCGCTGCAATACCTGCAATACGCGGTGAGCACGGTCAAGGACCGCGCGCTGCCGCGCGTGGCCGACGGGCAGAAGCCGGTGCAGGCGCGCATCCTCTACGCCATGTGGGAAATGAACGGCCGTGCCGGCACGCCGCGCAAGAAATCGGCGCGCGTCGTCGGCGACGTGCTGGGCAAGTTCCACCCGCACGGCGACGCTTCGGTCTACGACGCGATGGTGCGCATCGCGCAGGACTTCAGCCTGCGCTATCCGCTGGTGGACGGCGAGGGCAACTTCGGCTCGCGCGACGGCGACGAGCCGGCGGCGATGCGCTACACCGAAGCGCGCCTGACCAAGTTCGCCGAAGTGCTGCTGGCCGAGCTCGACAGCGGCACCGTCGATTTCTCGCCCAACTACGACGGCAGCATGGTCGAGCCGCAAGTGCTGCCGGCGCGCCTGCCGGTGGTGCTCCTGAACGGGGCTTCGGGCATCGCCGTGGGCATGGCCACCGAAATTCCGAGCCACAACCTGACCGAAGTCGCGAATGCCGCGATCGCGCTGATCCGCGAGCCCGAACTCACGCTCGCAGGCGTGATGAAATACATCAAGGGCCCGGATTTCCCCGGCGGCGGCCAGATCATCACGCCGCGCGCCGAAATGCGCGAGGCCTATGCCAACGGCCGCGGCTCGGTGCGCGTGCGCGCGCGCTGGACCATAGAGCGGCTCGCGCGCGGGCAATGGCAGGTGGTGGTGCACGAACTGCCGCCGGGCGCCTCTTCGCGCAAAGTGCTGGAGGAAGTCGAGGCCATCACCAATCCGCAACCGCGGCCGGGCAAGAAATCGCTTACGCCCGAGCAGCAGCGCGAAAAGCAGCTGATGCTGTCCATGCTCGACCGCGCGCGCGACGAATCGGACCGCACGCACCCGGTGCGCCTGGTGTTCGAGCCCAAGTCCTCGCGCATGGACGAGAACGAGTTCATCAATCTGCTGCTGGCGAAAACCAGCATGGAGACCAACGCCTCGATCAACCTGGTGATGGTCGGCCTGGACGGGCGGCCCACAGGCAAAAACCTGAAGGACATCCTCGCCGAGTGGCTGGAATTCCGTTTCGCCACGGTCACGCGGCGCACGAAATTCCGCCTGGACAAGGTGCTCGACCGCATCCACGTGCTCGAAGGGCGCCTGCTGGTCCTGCTCAACGTGGACAAGGTGATCAAGTGCATCCGCAATTCGGACGACCCGAAGCCGGACCTGATGCGCGCGTTCAAGCTCACCGACCGCCAGGCCGAGGATATTCTGGAGATGCGCCTGCGCCAGTTGGCCAAGCTCGAACACATCAAGCTGGAGAAGGAACTCGATGGCCTGAACAAGGAGCAGAAAGGCCTGGAGAAAGTGCTAGCCAGCCGCAAGGCGCTGGAAGCGCTGGTGATCGAGGAAATCGAGGCCGACGTCAAAGCCTTCGGCGACAAGCGCCGCACGGTGATCGAGGAATCGGAGAAAGCGGTGCTCGAGACGCCGGTGCTGGACGAGCCGGTGACGGTGATTTTCTCGAAGAACGGCTGGGTGCGCGCGCGCCAGGGGCACGGCGTCGACGCGGCCACGCTCTCTTTCAAGGAAGGCGATGCGCTCGCCGCGCTGATACCGTGCCGCACCGTGGACCCGGTGATCTTCCTCGATTCGGGCGGCCGCGCCTATAGCGTCGAAGCGGCGGGTCTGCCCTCCGCGCGCGGCGACGGCGTGCCGGCGTCCTCGCTCGTCGAAGTGCAGGGCGGGGCCAAGATCGTGCATTGCCTCGCGGGCAAGGCCGAGACCAAAGTGCTGGTCGCATCGAGCGGCGGCTACGGTTTCCTCTGCACGATAGGCGACATGGTGTCGAACCGGCGTGCCGGACGCGAATTCATGAGCGTAGAGCAGGGCGAGACGCCCGTCGTACCTTGCGCGTATGAGGAAGCGCCGGGCAACCACGTGCTCGCTCTTGCCGGCGAAGGCCGGCTGCTCGCTTTCGATATTTCCGAAATGCGCGCCATGTCCAAGGGGCGCGGCGTGATTCTCATGGGTCTGGAGCAGGGCGAGAAGCTGATCGCAGCGGTGGTGACGCCGCTCAGTTCGGTCACCGTCACCGGCATAGGCCGCGCGGGCAAGGAAAAAACGCTGGAAATCAAGGGCGAAAAGCTGCGCCATCATGTAGGCCACCGCGCGCGCATGGGGCGGGTACTGCCGGAGAAACTCAAGCCCACCGCGCTCGTGCTCCCAGCCAAGCTTCAGCTGGACGGCAAATAGGTCGAAAAAACCTGCTGCGATGCGGTAAAATCACGGCTTTTTAAGCCTGGCAGCTTCGCAGCATTATGGCTCTGATAGTCCAGAAATTCGGCGGCACCTCCGTCGGCTCGACCGAGCGCATCAAGAATGTCGCCAAGCGCGTCGCGCGCTGGAAGGCGCAGGGGCACCAGCTGGTCGTGGTCCCGTCCGCGATGTCCGGGGAAACCAATCGCCTGATCGCGCTGGCGAAGGAAATCTCGCCGCAACCCGATCCGCGCGAACTCGACGTGGTCGCCTCCACCGGCGAGCAGGTCACCATCGGCCTGTTGTCGATGGCGCTGATGGAACTCGGGGTGAAGGCCAAGAGCTACACCGGCGCGCAGGTCAAGGTGCTCACCGACAGCGCCTTCACCAAGGCGCGCATCGAGCGCATCGACGAGAACCGCATGCGCGCCGATCTCGAAGCCGGCTACGTGGTCGTGGTCGCGGGCTTCCAAGGCGTGGACGCGGCCGGCAACATCACGACGCTCGGACGCGGCGGCTCCGACACCTCGGCGGTGGCGCTCGCGGCCGCGCTGAAGGCCGACGAATGCCAGATCTACACCGATGTCGACGGCGTCTACACCACCGACCCGCGCATCGTGCCCGAGGCGCGGCGCCTGGACACCATCACGTTCGAGGAAATGCTGGAGATGGCGAGCCTGGGCTCGAAAGTGCTGCAGATCCGCTCGGTCGAATTCGCCGGCAAGTACAAAGTGAAGCTGCGCGTGCTGTCCTCGTTCGAAGAGCAGGAAGGCCCGGGCACGCTGATTACGTTTGAGGAAGATCCCAAAATGGAAAAAGCCATTATTTCCGGCATTGCATTCAGCCGCGACGAAGCCAAGATCACCGTCATGGGCGTGCCCGACCGCCCCGGCATCGCCTACCAGATCCTCGGGCCGATCGGCGAAGCCAACATCGACGTCGACATGATCATTCAGAACGCCGGCGTCGACAACATGACCGATTTCTCCTTCACCGTGCCGCGCACCGATTACGCCAAGGCGATGGACGTGCTGAACAAGCAGGTCAAGGACCACATCAAGGCGAGCGACATCCGCGGCGACGCGAAGGTGTGCAAAGTGTCGCTGGTGGGCGTGGGCATGCGCACCCACGCCGGCATCGCGAGCAAGATGTTCCGCACGCTGGCGGAGGAGGCGATCAACATCCAGATGATCTCCACTTCCGAAATCAAGGTTGCGGTGGTCATCGACGAGAAATACATGGAACTCGCCGTGCGCGCGCTGCATAAGGCCTTCGATCTGGACCAGCGCCCATGATATAGTTTAACCCGATCCGGAGAGGTGGCCGAGTGGTCGAAGGCGCGCCCCTGCTAAGGGCGTATATGCACAAAATGCGTATCGAGGGTTCGAATCCCTCCCTCTCCGCCATTTATACGCTAAGTGCCTAAATTGTATCAAGAATAAGGCAGGGCGCGGCGAGGATAAAACGAACTGCTACACCAAGGTGTTCCACTTTTTAATTTTAGGAGCCTTTGGTCATGCAGAAATATCCCGGTCTGGAGCGGCGCGGCTCCACGTACTACTTTCGCGCGATTATCCCTCTTAGTCTTCGGCCGTCGTACCTCACCGAGGCGGGCCAGCCCAGGCGCGAACTGCGCGTGAGCCTCGGCACCTCCGACGAGACCGAGGCGATTCGGCTTTGGCATCTGCGCTCACACACCGTGCACGCCAATTTCGGGCGCACATGCCGGATGACACGGAAGCGGGCCGGAACATAGTCGAGCACCTCGGAGACGTCCTCGCCGATCCGGCGCATCGCAGCACCGCATTGTGGGCACTCGCAGCTCGGCTCATGCACCACACGTTCGCGTGGCAGGTGCTCAGGCAAAGGCCGGCGCACCGGCTGCACTTTCTCTTCGCGCTGCGGCTTGGTCGCGGTGTCCAATATCGCCTGGGTACTTTGCAATTCCTCCAGCCGCAGCTCGAACTGCTCGATTTGCCTGTCGATGCGTTCGGAGGAGCGGCCAAACTGCGCGCGCTTGAGTTTCGCCACCAACAACTTCAGGTGTTCGATCTCGGCAAGACGGGAATCAAGCTGCAGACGTTGCTCAAGCACCATCGCCTTGAGGGCTTCAACATCATCGGGCAGTGCTTCGGAATTCTCGGTGGTCATGCGTGTAAAGGTGTGAACGTGTACGTTGATTGTTGTTGAACAATCAGACTTTTTACGTCAGAGAAAGTTCCTCTATTCAGATGATTTTATGCTGCAATATCCGGTCGCCACGTCCTCGTCGGACGACGCCAATCGATGCCTTCCAATAACATCGACAACTGCGCTGGCGTCAGCGCAACAGTACCCGTGTCCGCTTGCGGCCACACGAAGCGCCCGCGCTCGAGACGCTTTGCAAACAGGCACAGCCCATCACCGTCGAACCACAGAAGCTTTACCAGATCGCCTCGTCGACCGCGAAACGCGAACACATGGCCACGGAACGGATCTTCGGCCAGCGCCGTTTGCGCCAGTGCGGCCAAACCATCCATGCCTTTGCGCATGTCGGTCACGCCGGCGGCAAGCCAAACCCTCGTTCCCGGCGCAAGCCCGATCATCGAGTACCCAGCAGGGCATCGAGCACAACGCGCAACTGTTC
>JAJZPQ010000058.1 GCA_021811085.1 Pseudomonadota bacterium
CGAAGTTCATCACCGCCTCGCCGCGCCTGACGCGCTCGAGCAGGCCGGCGATCTCGTCCGTCCTGCCCTCCGGCGCGAGTATCGAAACCGGTTTGCCGACGACTTCCTCGGCGCGATAGCCGTAGACTTTTTCCGCGCCCGGGTTCCAGCTGGTGATAACGCCGTCGAGGTCCTTGCCGATGATCGCGTCGTGCGAGGACTGCACGATCGCCGCAAGCTGCGTGCGCGCCAGCTCGGCCTGCTTGCGCACGGTGACATCTTCCACCAGCGAAGCGACGCCGATTACTTTGCCCCCGGACGTGACCAGAGCCGTGTTGTACCACTCGCACAGGATCGCACGACCGTCCTTGGTCACATTGCTATTGGTGCTGCGTTCGCCCCCTCGACCGGAGAGCAGACGGCGCCAGACCTCGTCCACCGCAGCCTTCGCCTCGCCCGCGACGATAAAGCTCGCGTGCCTGCCCATCGCTTCGGCCGCCGTGTAGCCGAAAATCCTCTCCGCGGCAGGGTTCCAGTGCAGGACCCGGAAATCGGTGTCCCACTCTATGACCGCCAACGGGGTCCGCTCGACGTGGAGGCGCAGCCTTTGCTCGGACTCGAGCAGCTTTTGTTCCACCCACTTGCGCTCGGTGATATCGCGCACGAGCGCCAAGTTGTAGCCGCGGCCCTCATGCTCGAAGTAGTTCGCGGCGATCTCCACCGGGAATATTCTTCCGCTCTTCGTACGGTGACGGCCCTCGAACATCAGAGACTTCCGCCCCTGCAGTTCGCGCCAGTGATCGGACCATCGCTGCAACGGAAAATCCGGGTCGACGTCCGCTACGCTGAGGCCGAGCAGTTCCTCGCGGCTGTATTCCAGGGTCCGGCACGCATCATCGTTGACATAATGGAAGTGCGCGTGCTTGTCGATCACGAACGCGGCTTCACGCACGTGGTTCATGGCAAAATTGACCAGCGTTAGCTGCCGTTCCGCCTGCTTGCGCGCGGTAATGTCCTGCACCGTACCGACCGAGCGTAGCGGCCGGCCGGAGTGGTCGTAGGCGGTCTCGCACTGCTCATTGACGTACTTGACCCGACCATCGTCCATCAACAGACGGTGCTCAATGGAATAGGGCGTCTTGTTCGTCACCGAGTCAGCGTAGGCCTTACTGACCCGTTCCCGATCGTCCGGATGGATCGCATTCACAAAAGCCTCGTAGGAAGCACCAAACTTCCGTGGATCAATTTCAAATATCCGGTAGATCTCGTCCGTCCACGTGAGTGCGTTGCTCGAAAGATCGAGTTCCCAATTACCGACGTGCGCGATGCGTTGGGCCTCGTTCAGGCTGGCTTCGCTTCGCCGCAGGGTTTCGTCCGCCAGCCTGCGCTGGGTGATGTCGCGCACGATGCCAATTGCATGCCATTGGCCGCGCAGCCGGACCGCTGAGATCGATAACTCGACCGGAAACTCGGCTCCATCGCGCCGTACGGCAGTCGTTTCGAACGTCTTGTTGACCACCGGGCCGGTGCCGCTATGGCGGAACTGCTGCAATCCCTGCCGGGCCACTGCGTGCTGCGCCGGTAGAGCAAGCAGCGCATGCAGGTCGCGGCCGATCACCTCCGCAGCCGCGTAGCCGAAGATCTTCTGCGCCGCGGCGTTCCAGTCGGTAATCGCTCCGTCCTGGTCGATGACGATGATCGCGTCCTGCGCACTGGCGCTCACCTGTCGGAATTTCTCCTCGCTCTCGCGCAACTCCTTATTCGCGCGATCGAGGTCCGAGGTCATGTTGTCGAAAGCGTGGCTTAGTTCGCCGAGCTCGTCTTCGCGTCTGAGTCCGGACTGCACACCGCGTTCGCCGCTGCTCACCTTGCGCGTCGCCTTGACCAGGCGCGCCAGGGCGTGCGTGAGGCCGCGCGTCAGGGCCACGGCCAGCAGGGTGCCCAGCGCAATCCCGATCGCAGCGTAGATGATTCCATTGTGCGCAATGGTTCGCAGATTCGCATTGACGGTATCCTGGCTCAGTGCTGCCCGCGCCCAGCCAAGATGCGTCCCGTTCGCCTGGATCGGCGCCGCCACATCGATCAGCGCGGAAGTGCTCAGCAGCAACCGGGTCTGCGGCGGCGCGCGCAGCAGCGCGTCGCTTACCTCATCGCGCGCGTAGCGGCCGGTCAGGGTCGGGTCGGTGTGCGCGAGCACCCTGCCGTCGCGTGCGAGTATCATCGCGTAGCGCAGATCTGGAAAGCCCCTTACCGATTGGACTACTTCCTGCAAGCCGGCGAAATCGCTGGCAAGCGCCCAGGACACACTGTTCGCGGCCAGCGTCTGCGCCAGCGCTGCCGCCCTGCCTGCGTTTTCCCGGTGCAGAAAATCATTCTGGTGCAGCACCATGTCGGCGACAAATACCGACATGACAACGGCGAACAGCGCGCCGATCCCCAGAATCAGCCGCCTGCGAATCGAGCCGGACCAGAGGCGGCGCAGGCGGCTCGGCAACTGTCGCAGCGGTTCCATGATTCGCCCTACTCCAGGGGCCTGACTTCGGCACTGAACTTACGCACATACGCGCGCACGGGTGCGTAGGTTGCGCCGCTGGCGGACTCGAAACGCGACAAAGGAATGCGCTCGAGCATACGCCGTCCCACTGACGTCTCCTGCAGCGAGAACAGCAGCTCGGCCACTTGGTCCACCAAGGGCTGCGGCACGTCGTCGCGCGCCATCAGCGAATTGCTGGGCAGCGTCTCGGTCTGCCACTTGAGCTCCAGTTCGCGCGCCTTTTCCGGCTGCTCCTTGGCGAATGTTGCCCACGGTACCGGCCAGGTGGCGGCGGCGACGTTCCCCAGATAGACGTTCATGATCGAGGATTCCTGCGATCCGACATAGACATTCCTGATATCGCGGTTGACGTCCAGTCCATGCGTGTGCAGGTAGTACTGCGGCATCATGGTCGCAGCGAGCGCGGTGGGTGCAGGGTAGCTGACCGATTTGCCTTTCAGATCCGCCACCGACCTGATGCCGCTGTCCCTGCGCACCAGGATGATGCCGCGGAAATTTTCGTCATCGCCCATCTTGCCGAATACGCGATAGCCGCGATCCAGTGCTTTGACGGTCTGGTAGGGATTGGGCAGGGCGAACTGGAACTTCCGCGCATAGAGTTTCTTCTCGAATTCGTCGTAGTTGCGCGACGCATCGAGCCTGAAACGGGTGCCGCGGATGTTGGCGTTCAGATGTTCGATGATAGGTCCGTAGATCGCGAACAGACGCTCAGGATTGTGCAGCGGGTGTACCGCGAACACCAGTTCGGCATACTCCGCTGTTGGTTGATCCGCGAATTGAGGCGCATAATCAGTCTCGCTCTCGCGGCTGCAAGCGGAAGCGAGCGCTAGCAGCCCCAGGAGTGCGATGCGCACCCAGCAACCTGCGCTGCTCCAACCCGCGTGCGCGAAGCCGACCATGCGCAGTACCCCCGCAGCAGCAGCCTCGGCCGTGGCCCCCTTACCCACGCGAGACGCTCATCCATTATCCGCTGCCTGCGTGCAGGCAAATATTGATCGCAATCAAAGAGCCGTCGACATTCCGCTGCGCTAGGCCGATTTATGCCGGGCGTGGGCTGTCAGAGCAAGTCTAAGGGCCTGCGTCCACACCCTTTGCTTGTAGGCCCGGCTCATGGATGCATTGGCCGGGCTGGTGGATGGCAGGCGGCGATAAGTCCTCGACCCGAGTCCTGGCGCGAGGCCGGGCAGCACGTACCTGCGGTAGCTGGCTTCCGCTTTGGCACCGTTGAAGAACACCTGCACGATTCCCGGATGCAAACGATAGAACGAGGCGAAGTCGTTGGCATTGATGCTGGCTTCGTCGATGGCCGAATCCAGGCTGCCGTCGCGCGCGCAGGACTCAAGCACGTCCCACAGCGCGATGCCGCAGGATCTGAGTGCCCGCGCCCGTGCCGCGTAAGGTGCCGCTGCGGCGGTGCCAGTAACTTCGGCGAGGATGTGCCAGAACAGGTTCTGCGCATGCGCGTAGTACTGCCCGGCCGCGAGCGACGCGTTTCCCGGCATGCTGCCGAGAATCAGGATGCGCGCCTTCGCGTCCGCTATCGCGGGAAAGCTCTGAACGCGCGGCATGGAATCATTGCCTGGGCTGAACCCGGTCCGGAACCTTCATTGGCGGCTGCTTCGGCATGCTCCGGTCGCCGAAGATGAGGCCGGAGAAAAACCAAATCCCGAGCAGCGCGAGCAGCGCGCACAGTATCAGCGCGTAGCGCAGCATCTTGCGTTCGCGGGTTTGGTCCGCCTCGATGCGGTCGAGCGTAATGCGCACTTTGCGCAGCGCCGTTTGTTCGGCGGTGCGCTGAGCGTGCTCCTCGATCGCCGCGCGATCGATGTCGTTCGGTATCTCCGGTCCCATGGCGGCGCTCCCGTATCCAGGTTCGTGACTACACCTCCGTGCCGAAGCTAGTCTACGCCAGGCCGACAGCTCCCGTCCCCGCGCCGGCGCCGGCGCAGCCACGCCTTGCGCCCCTCCTCGAGCATCCATATGACGGCCGCGAACGAGGCGGCAAGCAGCCAGACCTCCGGCCCCAGCGGCGCGGTGCCGAACAGCCAGTTGCCTGCGCGGGTATAGACGATCAACAGGATCAGTCCCAGTTCCACTGCGATGCCAAGCAGAATCAGCCGGTTGCTGAGCAGACCGAACGACAGCGACGATTTCAGCGGGTGGCGGCAGAGGAACACATTCGCCACCTGCGCTGCCACGATCGCCACCAGGCAGGCGCTGGTCGCCTGCAGATACAGCGGGTCGGTCTTGCCGGGCAGTTCGCCGTAATGCCAGCCGCCGCCGTCGAGCACGAAGAAGAACAGCGCCATCGCCGCTGCCGCTTCGAGCGCGCCCAGGAACAGGTAGGCGCGGCTGATCAAGCCCCAGGACAGCAGCCGCTCGCCGCGCCCTCTAGGCGGACGGTTCATGACGCCGGGATCCGGTTTCTCGGCGCCCAGCGCCAGCGCGGGCAGCATGTCGGTGCCGAGGTCGACGGCCAGGATCTGGATGATGGTCAGCGGCAGCGGGATGCGGAACAGCACGAAGGCGAGATAGGGCACGAGTTCCGGAATGTTGGAACTCAGGATGTAGGTGAGGAACTTGCGGATGTTCTCGAACACTGCGCGGCCTTCCTCGATCGCGGCGACGACGCTGGCGAAATTGTCGTCGAGCAGAATCAGGTCGGCCGCTTCCTTGGCCACGTCGGTGCCGGCGATGCCCATGGAAATGCCGATGTCGGCGGTTTTCAGCGCCGGCGCGTCGTTCACGCCGTCGCCGGTGACCGCGACGATTTCGCCTTTCTTCTTCAGCGCCTGCACGATCAGCATCTTCTGCTCGGCGGCGACGCGGGCGAATATGATCTCCTTCGCATCGAGCGCGAGCTGCAGCTGCGCCGGCGACATGGCGCGCAGCGCGTCGCCACTGACCACCACCGGCTGCTCCGTCTTGACCAGGCCGATCTCGCGCGCGATGGCCAGCGCCGTATGCGGGTGGTCGCCGGTGACCATGATGATGCGTATGCCGGCGCTGGCGCAGCGCGCGATCGCCTGCGGCACCTGGGGCCGCGGCGGATCTTCGAGCCCGATGAGCCCGGTCAGGGTCATGCTGCTTTCCTCGGCGGGCACGCCGTCGCTGATCTGGCCATCGTCGATCCGACGATGCGCGAACGCGAGCACGCGCAACCCGGCCTCGGCCATCTGCCGCTGTGCCGCCAGCAGGCGCGTCTTCGCCCTGGCGTCGAGCGGCGCGATGCCGGCGTCGAACTGGATCAAGGCGCAAGCGGCGAGCACCGTCTCCGGCGCGCCCTTGCAATAGAGCATGCGCCCCTGCGGCGTATCGCACAGCACCGACATGCGCTTGCGGTCGGTGTCGAAGGGAATCTCGTCGATGCGCGAGAACGCGCCGAGGTCACCGATCACTTGCCGGCCCAGGCTGGCCAGCGCCACTTCCATCGGATCGCCCAGCAGCCTGCGCCGGCCGTGCTCGTCCACCTCGTTCAGGTTGTGGCACAGCGCGGCGTTGACGAACAGCTGGCGGTTGTCCTCGGTCAGGCGCGCTTGCGCCGCCAGATCGGCCGGCTCGACGAAACCGCCGCCGAGCCACAGGCGCTTCACCGACATGCGGTTCTGCGTCAGCGTACCGGTCTTGTCGCAGCAGATAGTCGTGGTCGAGCCCAGCGCCTCGACCGCGGGCAGGTGGCGCACCAGGGCGTTGCGCCTGGCCATGCGCTGCGTCGCCATCGCCAGCGAAAGCGTCACCGTCGGCAGCAGGCCTTCGGGCACGTTGGCGACGATGATACCGATCGCGAACAGCAGGTTTTCCCAGGTGGGCAGCCCCAGCGCCTCGCCAACGAAGAACATGGCGACGCCCATGCCGGTGGCGAGCGCCGCCACGATGCGCGACAGGCGCGCGATCTCGCGCTGCAGCGGCGAACTCGGTTCGCCCGCGGTTTGCGTGAGGTGGGCGATTTGGCCGAACTCGGTGCGCATGCCGGTGGCATACACCACCGCGCGCGCCTGCCCCGACACCACCGACGTGCCGGCGAGCGCGATGTTTTTTGCGAATAGCGGCGATTCCTCCACAGCGGGTTCGGTGTTGCGCGCCTTGGGCAGGGACTCGCCGGTGACCGTCGCGGTGTTTACGCGCAACGCAAACGCTTCGACCAGGCGGCAGTCGGCGGGAACCAGGCAGCCCTCCTCCAGTAGCACGATGTCGCCCGGAACAAGATCGGTTGCAAGTATTTCCACGGTCTCGCCGCCGCGCTGCACCTTCACCTTCTGCGGCAGCAGCTGGCGCAGCGCCGCCACCGCGCGCTCGGCTTTGTATTCCTGCCAGAAGGAAAAGATGCCGTTGATAACGATGACACCGACGATCGCAATCCCGAGGCTGGCCATGCCCTGGCCGGGATCGAAGCGTTCGGCGATGAATGCGAGCGCCGCGCCGGTCCAGAGGATGATGGCGAAGAAATGGGTGAACTCGCGCGCAAAGCCGAGCAGCAAGTGCTCGCGCGCGAGCTCCTCGACCCGGTTGGGACCGAATTCCCGCAGGCGCCGCGCAGCCTCAGCCGGGTCCAGCCCGGCTGAGGCCGTTCTCAGACTGGCAAGGGCTTGCTCGGCAGTGAGCCTGTGGATGCGCATGACATGACCGGCCGGCGCAGTCGCTCCGCGCCGTCTGCACCCAGACTAGTACGTCAAGCAGGGGGCACCTTGACCTTGCTCAATTCCTGTCCAGTGCTCTCCGGCGCCGGGGGCGACGGTCATCTGCGCTACCCAGCGCGCTTCTTGCCGGAGAGGTCCTGCACCATGCCGATGAATGCCGGCCGGCCGAGGTAGGTCCCGCGCATGCCCTGCAATTCGAGTTCGATGACCGAGCCGTCTTTGCGCAGGGCAGAGACCCGGAGGCTCACCGCCTCCGTCTCCTGCTCGAACAAGCGCAGGCTCTCGGCCGTCGCCGCAGCATCCTCCTCGCGCACCAGCGACAACAGATCCTTGTCGATCAAATCCGCCTCCGCCGCGTAGCCGAGAATCCGCGCAAAGCGGGGATTGCAGAAGATGAGCCTGCGCTCCTGCATGACGAATATGCCGGCGAACCATTGTTGCACCAGGCTGAGGCAGCGGGCCTCGGTCTCAAGCAACTCGCTCTCGGCCGCTTTGCGCTCGGTGATGTCGCGCAGCGTGGCGACAGTGCGCAGTTCTCCGTCGGCGCAGCGCACGATCATCGCCGAAACCGAACATGGGATATGGGATCCGTCGCGGTTCCTGAACACCGAATCCATGTCGATGGCCCGGCCATGCTGCTTGATCGCCTGCAGGATGCGGTTTCTGTATCCGGCATCGGCATACAGCGCGTCCACCGAGGTGCCGATGAGATCTTCCCTCTTGTATTGCGCCTTCGACAGGGTCGCGACCTGGGGACTCATCTCCAGGATGGTTCCATCGACGCTCGTCTCGACGTAGACATCCTGCACGTTGTCGCACATGCGCCGGTAGCGCTCCTCGCACTCGCGCAGCTTGCGCTCGGCCTGCTCCAGCTGCGCCAGCTTGTCCTCGAGCTTGCGCGCGAGCACCGCTTCATGCAACGCGTGCGCGGCAGTCTCGTCCAGTGGCGCGGGCGGACTGGGCGCAGCGCGCCCGGTCCACTGCTGCAGCACCGCGCGCAACTCGCCGAGAAACACTTCCGCCTCCACCGGCTTGATCAGATAGCGCACCGCGCCCAGCGCGAGCGCGAATTGCTCGTCGTCCGGGCGCACGTAGGTGGCAGAGTAGAAAATGAACGGGATGCGCCGCAAAGCCGGATCCTGCATCCAGGCGCGGCACAACGCGAAACCGTCCATTTTCGGCATCAGAACGTCGGAGACGATCGCGTCGGGAAGGTCGCGCCGCGCCGCGGCGAGCGCTTCCAGCCCGTCGCCGGCCGCCGTCACGCGGTAGCCGTTCACCTTGAGCAGCAGTGCGAGGAGATTGCGGTTCTCCTCGTGGTCCTCAACGATCAATACGTGATCCATCAGATGCCTTCCCGCCGGATCTCGGGCGCGCACGCCACCGCCCCCCGGACACCGGAGTGTTCAGGCAGATGGCTTGCACGGCCAGGATTCGATCTTCGGCCGACAGCGCACATGGCGCGGATCTCCATTGGACCAGAATGGCTTCCGGTTTGTCGAATTCTTGACAGGAGCTTGTTGAAACTCTGGCATCTCTGCCTCACAACGAATTGACTAGGTTCGTCGATCTGCCGTCGCGCGATGCAAGCTATTAAGGATAGGCGATAAAAGCATACTTGCCCGCAACCCGCGGATTCTTGTTACCAAATTTGTCATACGATTGTTAAATAAGCAATTGGTATGCCATGTGCGATGATCGACTATGGGAAATCCCGTGATCCAGCAGCGATAGCCTGCGCCCCGATCTCAGGAAAGGAATTGCTTCACCGCCGCCAAGGTCGCTGCAGGGTCCTCTTCCTGCGGTACATGCCCGAGCTGCTCGAATACGATCAGGCGGCTGCCGGCGATAGCGCGATGAAACCTGTCCGCATCGGCCGGCGGCAACAGCCGGTCGCGCCCGCCCCACAAGATCAAGGTCGGCGTTTGCAGCGCCGGGATGCGCTCCGGATGAATACCGGCCGGCGCCTGCGCAAACCTCTGCGCCAGCGCGCGCCGGTTGCCGGGGCGCAAAGTGAGCTCGAAATAGCGCTGCACCAGCTGCGGCGTAACCCGGTCCGGATCGCCATAGACGTTGCGCAGGCTGGATTCGATCACGCGGCGCGGCAGCGTGTACTCCATGATGCGGTTCAGCAGCGGTATCCTGGCGATGAGAAACCCGAGCGGGATTGACTGCGGCTGGAATGGGTAGCCGGCCGCGTCGACAAGAATGAGCTTGTGCACGCGCCGCGGCTGCGCCAGAGCGGTCTCCCAGGCAATCTGGCCGCCGAAGGAATTACCGGCCAGTACGCAGCTCGGCACGCCCAGGAAATCGAGCATCGCGACCACGAATTGCACATAGCGCTCGATGCGATAGTCCGCATCCGGCGCCGGGCCGGTCAAACCTATGCCGGGCAGATCGAAGCGGATCACGCGCCGCTTCGGACTGAGCGCCTCGGTCCAGCCGTCCCAAGTGTGCAGGCTGGACGAGGTGCCGTGCAGCAGCACGATCGGAAGCGGGTCGCCGCGCGGACCCTCGTCGCGCAGATGCACGCTCATGCCCTGCACCTGGACGAAGGTGGAAGGCGGCGGCGCCCAGCGCAGCTTGAGTTCGGACAGCGGGCGGTCGGGCTCCCAAGTGACCGCCACGGTCGCGCCGAGCAGCAACAGCGGGGCGGTTACGATTGAGGCGAGAACCATTGCGATGCTGTGCATCAACGCCGGCTTCTCCCTTCCTCGGGCCAACGCGAGGCGGCCCCGCGCTTGGTTTCTCGGCACATGCCCGTGCCCCTGCTTACTTGATGTTGGAGTACGCCGTAGGGGTGAGCATATAGTTCTCGAGATGATGCAGCAGCGGCCCCTGCTCCTCGGTCTTGGCGCGCGCATTGATCCACTCCGGGTCGCTCGCGAAAGCGTTCCACTTGCGCTCGCGCTCGGCCAGGCTTTCCCATTCGAGCATGTAATACAACACGTGGTTCGACGGGCCGATCAATACCGTCCAGAAACCCACTTGGCGGATGCCGTGCTTCTCCCAGATCTTGAGCGTGATGTTGGCGAAACGATTGTTGAGATCGGCCAGACGGCCCGGCATGCAATGGTAGATGCGCAACTCGTGGATCATGGTTCCTCGCCTTGGATGATGGTTGGAAATGCCGCCACGCTTCAACGGCGAGAAATTCAAGCACGAGCGCAAAGTATCCTCGACGCCGCCAACGCGGTCAAACCCTCGCGCTCGTCGCCGCGGCCGACGACCAGGGGCAAATCGCTACGACCAGAGGCTGCGCAGCTTCCCGGCGACGTCGATCGCCAGGCTGCCGCCGACGGGGACCTGCTCCCTGTCGGCCTCGCCCCAGGTCGTCGCATCCAGGCAGGCCATCACCTCGCGTGTGAGAAAGCGGCTCTTCGCGCCATACACATGCCGGTCGCCCGTGCGCGACTGCTGCGTCACGTAATACTTGAGCGGCGCGATCAGGTCGAGCTCGGTCTTCGCGCGCGTCATCGCCACGTACAACAGCCGCCGCTCCTCCTCGATGAGTTCCGGCCGGCCGGTCGAGAATTCCGAAGGGAAGTTGCCGTCGGCGACATTGAGCAGATACACCGCGTCCCACTCCTGCCCTTTGGCTGAATGGATGGTGGACAGAATCAGGTAATCCTCGTCCAGCATGGGCGTGCCGGCGAGATCGCCCGTGGCCTGCGCCGGATCCAGCGCCAGCTCGGACAGGAAGCGCTCGCGCGTGCCATATTGCTGCGCGATGCGCTCGAGCTGCAGCAGGTCCCCCGCGCGCACCTGCGCCGCATCGTGCAGGCGCTCCAGATGCGGCTCATACCACTCGCGCACGCGCCCCATCTGCCCCTGCCACGGTCCCTCGGGTGCGGCGAGCCCCCGCATCAACTCGGCAAACGCGGGCCAGAACTCGCGCGCGAGCGGCGGCGGCGCGAATGCACCGAGGCTGGCCCAGGCATGCGCATTTGCCTCGAACGCGTCGAAACATTTCGCCGCCGCGGCCGGGCCTATGCCCGGCATGAGCTGCAGCGCGCGAAACGCGGCGATGCGGTTCTTCGGGTTGTCCGCCCAGCGCAACAGCGACAGCGCATCTTTCACATGCGCCGCTTCGAGGAACTTCAGTCCGCCATACTTCACATAGGGGATGTTGCGCCGCACGAGCTCGAGCTCGAGTACGTCCGCATGATGCGAACTGCGAAACAGCACCGCCTGGCGCCTGAGCGCGGTGCCGCCCTCGCGCGTCTCGAGCACGCGCGCCACCACGTATTGCGCCTGCGCCAGGTCGTCCAGCAGCGTCACATAGCGCGGGCGAGGGCGTGCACCCGCGCCGCGCCTGGCAGTCAGCGTCTTGCGGTACTGGCGCTCGCCGCCGGCGATCAGCGCGTTGGCCGCGTCGAGTATGCCCTGGGTGGAGCGGTAATTCTGTTCGAGTGTCACCACCTGCGCCGGCGGCGCATACTGCGCGGGGAAGCCGAGAATATTTTCCACCGTGGCCGCGCGAAACGAGTAGATCGCCTGCGCATCGTCCCCGACCACCGTGAGGCCCGCGCCCGCAGGCCGCAGCGCGCGCAGGATCTCGGCCTGCAGCACGTTGGTGTCCTGGTATTCGTCCACGAGGATCTGGTCGAACTGCGCATCGATCTCGCGCGCGAGCCCCGCGTCCGCCGCCATCGCATGCCAGTAGAGCAGCAGGTCGTCGTAATCGAGCGCCTGATTGGCGAGCTTCTTCTCGACGTAGGCGCGAAACAGGCCGGTCAGTTCGTCTTCCCATTCGGCGCACCAGGGGAATACGTCCGCAAGGGTTTCGGCCAGCGGCCGCTGCGTATTCACCCGATGCGAATAAATCGCGAGGCAAGTATCCTTGCGCGGGAAACGCTTCTCCGCCTTGGACAAGCCGCGCTCGTGCCGCACCAGGTCCATCAAGTCGGCCGCGTCGCCGCGATCGAGCACGCTGAAATTCGCGTCCAGCCCCACGCGCGCCGCATAGCGCCGGATCAGGCGATTCGCGATCGAATGAAACGTGCCCGACCAGGGCAGCTTCACTTCCTCGCGCGCTTCGCCCAGGATGCGCTGCGCCCGGCGCGTCATTTCCGCCGCCGCGCGGCGCGTGAACGTGAGCAGCAGAATGCGCTGCGGATTCACGCCCTCCTGCACCAGGTGCGCCACGCGATGCGCGAGCGTGTTGGTCTTGCCGGTGCCGGCGCCGGCGATGATCAGCAGCGGCCCTGCGCTAAATGCCTGGCCGGCCGCGCGTTCGCCGTAGCGGGCCGCGGCGCGCTGCGCCGGGTTCAGGGTGTCGAGAGTGGAAATAGCTGCCATGCGGCAACTATAAAGGATAGCTGTACGTTTATCCAGTCAAGCCGCACACCGCGGCGGAATCAGCACTGCCAGCCGCTGGCGCGAGTACAACCACCACCAGCGCCCGAGCCAACCGGGTCATAGAAGCTTCGTCCGACAGCAGCCACAGGATTGCCGCGGCTCGCGCCGGTGATCAGGACGACTTTTTTATATCGAACTCGGCCTGTGCGTGGCGGGAACGCGGGCATGGTGCAGCTGGAGTACCATGGCTTGCCGCCATGCAATTTATCACAGGGAGCCGATTCAAATGACATCAGGCACAGGCAATCCCGGCGCGCGCAGACTGCAAAGCGCGATCGATTTCGCCATCGCGCACGAAACCACCTGGAGCCGCGACACCGGCGGCACCTGGGGCGTGCATGCTGCCGATCCACCGCCGTGGAACCGGCTGCTCGGACCGGTCGCGCCGCGCGGGCCCGTCTCCGGCGCGATCCGCCGCCACGGCGATCTGCTCGCGAGCTGGGGCGAGCCCGGGCGGGCCGATCTCACATTCAGCGTGGCCAAGACCTATCTGGCCCTGCTCGCGGGCATCGCGCATGACCGCGGCTTATTGCCCGACGTGAACGAGCCGGTATGCGCACGCCTGCCCGGGATCGGTTTCGACGGCGAGCACAA
This sequence comes from Pseudomonadota bacterium, assembly GCA_021811085.1. Lineage (GTDB taxonomy): Bacteria > Pseudomonadota > Gammaproteobacteria > Burkholderiales > SG8-39 > 2-12-FULL-64-23. The sequence goes on from JAJZPQ010000058.1 coordinate 13,126, forward strand.
CCGCCGCGTCACCTGGGCCCATCTGCTGCAGCAGACCAGCGAGTGGGAAGGCGAATGTTTCGGCGTCCCGGATCAGGTCGACCGCTATCGCACCGTCCAATTTCAAAGCAACCCCGTCGCGGGCAAGAAGGGCGATGCGCGGCCGCTGCAGGCGCCGGGCGCGTACTGGGAGTACAACGACGTGCGCATCAACCAGCTGTCGCTGGCGCTGCTGCATTTGTTCGGCCGCGCGCTGCCGCTGGTGTTCGATGCCGAGATCATGCGCCCCCTGGGTGCGAGCAGCGATTGGCGCTGGGTCGGTTACGACCATGCCTGGATCGATTTGCACGGCAGCCGGGTGCAGTCGGTTCCCGGCGGCAGCCATTGGGGCGGCGGCATGTCGATTTCCAGCCTGGATCAGGCGCGCATCGGCCAGCTGCTGCTCGACGAAGGCCGGCACGAAGGGCGGCAGCTGATTTCGTCCGCATGGATAGCGAAGATGCGCACGCCCTGCGCGCTCGCGCCGTTCTACGGCTATTTGATCTGGCTCAATCGCGAGCGCAGCGTATTCCCCAGCGCGCCCGCATCGAGCTATTTCGCGATCGGCGCCGGCAGCTCGATCACCTGGGTCGATCCCGAGCGGCAGATGGTGGTCGTGGTGCGCTGGATCAATCCCGATCACGCCGACGCGTTTTTCCGCGCGGTGGGCGAGGCCGTGGACGCTTAGAACCATTTCATAATTAACTGTCATTCCGAGGCCGACGGCCGAGGAATCTGCTTCTTCATTGCTTCAACAGCAGATTCCTCGCTGCACTCGGAATGACATGTTTTGAAATCGTCATTTCGAAATGGGTTTTTAGGACTGTTACAGCAACTGAAGCAGCGATGCGCCGGTCAGCGAATGCGCCTGGCCGAACCCGGCGACAAAGCGCGCCGACTCGGGCTGGATCAGGAAAATCGAGAAGTCGCCGAAGCCGAACATCGGCTCCGCATCGGGAAAGCGCGCGAGATAGGCCGCCTTTAGCGCGGCGAGCTCGGGTGCATCGGCCGGAATCTGCTGCGCGATTCCTTGCACCGAAACCCGCATCAGGCCCAGCGGCGAGGTTGCGCCATCCTCTGCTTGCGCGACCATCAAGCTCACGCGCGCATCGGCCAACATGTCCCTGGTGTGCGCCGCGAGAGCGCTCACGTGCACGACAAATCCGCCGGCGGCGAGCGCATACGGCACCATGGAGACAAACGGTGCGCCGGCACGCAGCGTGCCCAAGGCGGCGGTAGTGCGCGCGCGCAGCAGCTGCGCGAGCTGGTCGGTCAATTCCGCGTTCATTGCCATTTTTGATAATCAGAAGTGCGCGGACGCGGCATTTTTCCTCATTCTATGCAGTACCAATGTTATACATTTGTCCAGCTTACCGAACGCCGCCCCGGATCAGTCCGCCGGCGCCGTATCGTGCCGCTGGATGACGTCCTGCATCTGCGCCGGCTGAAACGCCACGTCCCAGCACCAGCGTCCGAACCCGCCCTTGGCATTGACCGCCTTCACCCACGCGTCGAGCGCCGCACGCTTGGCGCGGTTCTGCTCGGTATCCTCGCCCTTGATCTCAAGCACCAGCGAGCTGCCGTTCGACAGGCGTATGAGGAAATCCGGGACGAAGCGTCGGCGCGCGCCGTTCCACAGGTAATAAATCTGGAAACCCAGATGATCGTTCTTCGCGTACGCGCGCACGCGCTCGCTGCGCTCGAACAGGTCGGCCGCGTACTGCTCCCACGAGCTGTCGGCCACCATATGGCTGATCTGCGACTTGCGCGTCGGATGACAGGGCTTGGTCGTGTACCAGGTGCGCATGGCCCGCGTCGAGCCAATCGGCAGTTCCTCGTCGAACACCGGTTCCATGCGTTCGAGGTTCTGCTCCTTCACGAAGCGCAGCAGGTGCTGGATCACGGTGTCGATATTGAGTGCGACCAGGATGCGGCGGCGCAGCGGCTCCTGGTGATAGAGCGAGGGTATGCTCAAGCGGTCTGACTGCAGGAACCGGTCGATTATCCGGATCAACTGAAACACCAGATATTCTGGATTGCCGCGGAAGCGGCCACGCAACTCCTCGAACGCCTTGCGCGCCGCCTTGAACGTCAGCCGCTGCAAACGGAAATCATCGGGCAGCTTTTCCAGATCGATGGAGTGCACCTTGCTCATGTCGGTGGCGCCGCCGACGGCCGGCGCCACATCGGCGCTGATGATGGTCGCTGCCGGGTCGAGCGTCAGGATATCGACCTTTTTCCAATCCACTGTCAGCTCCGGCCGTACCACGGTGTCTACACGCAGCACGTTCGGCCATTTGATTTCAAGCTCGCCGCGCTCGATCAGCGATTCGATCTGCGTGCTCGGCTTTGGCGGCGGCGGCGGTTCGCCCCCTCCCCCGACATCCTGGAAGATCGACAGCGGCACACCGAAGATGTTCACGTACTCCGGCAGAAACAGCCCGTCCTCATCGGTGTCGTATCCCACCCGCCGCAGGCCGCGGCCGATGACCTGCTCGCACAGCAGCTGGCTGGTGAATGCCCGCAGGCCCATGATGTGGGTGACGTTCTTCGCATCCCAGCCTTCGGACAGCATGGCAACCGAAATGACGTTCTGCAGATCCTGCGCGCCGGTGCCGCGCTTGCCGACGTTGTCGACGATTTCGCGCAGCAGCTCTTCCTTCTTGAGTGCGCGCAGGCGCGCCTTGGTCGTCGCCGGGATATCGGCAGCGTCCACGATCGCGTGGAGCTCGGCCTCGTAGTCCTTGTCCGCGCCGGCCGCTTCGCCCAGTTCGGCCTTCTCCAGCACCTTGGAATCGACCCGCAGCGTGCGTGCCGGCGCGTGCAGCTCCGGCCAGAGCGCGTCGCCATTGCGGAAATAATGTTCCACCCGCGCCGAGGTTTCGGTGCGGTTGCAAACCGTCAGCATCACCGGCGGCGACGTGTGTCCGGCCTTCTTCCAGTCGCGCAGGGTTTCGCGCCAGTCGGCGCCCAACAGCGTGTAGGCATCCTGCACCAGCTTGGGCAGGGCTTCGTGCGCTTCGGCCCTGCGGTTCAGGTTCTCTGCGACTTCGGCCTCACGGTAGATGTGATAGAGCTTGGAGCGCATGGTCTGCGCGTTCGGCAACGCGTCGTCGCGGATCACCACCCGCGGCGTCTTCACCAGGCCGCCTTCGATCGCGTCGTTCAGGCCGAAGTCGGACACGATCCACTCGAACAGCCCGGCCTCGGTGTTGGCCTTGCCGGTCGGCGCGAACGGCGTCGCCGACAAATCGAAACAGCGCTGAATGCGCCGCGTTTTGTGGATGCGGTCCAGCCCCTCGATCCAGCGCGTGGCCTCGTCCAGGTCGATGCCCAGCGCCTCGGCCTCCTTCCTGCTGATTTTGATGTCCGCCGGCTTGCGGTAGGCGTGGTGCGCCTCGTCGTTGATGATCAGCAGATCGCGGCAATCGGAGAGCTTGCCCAGCACGCGGCGGGTAAAGGCTTCGTCGCTTTCCTTGCCCTTCCTGACCACGGAGCGGTCCTGCTCCTTCAGCGGCATCAGCGTGTGCCAGTTTTCGATCAGCAAGTCCATGCGGTTGAGTTTCTGCCGCAGCGCATCGGTGGGACACAGCCCGAACGCGTCGTAGAAATTGTCCGGCTCGCCCGGATACAGCACGCCCAGCCGCTCCTTCACCGTCAGGCCGGGCGCAACCACGAACACCGAGCGCGAGAAATCCTTGTTGCGCTTGGGGTAGGCGAGCGCGTTCAGCACCTGCCAGGTGATGATCATCGCCATCAACGGCGTCTTGCCGGTGCCGGTGGCCATTTTGCTGCACAGGCGCTGCCATTGCCCGCCGTCGCCGGGAATGAAAATGCCCTGTCGGTACTGGTCGCTGGCTTCCACCCACCAGATCAGCGTCTCGATCGCCTCGATTTGGCAATAGTAGAAATGAAAGTCGCGCACGCCCGGTGTGCGATCGCGCCAGTGCTCCAGCAGGCTGCGGGTGACGCTGGTGACGCCGGGGTAATCCGCCGCGCGCCATGCGTCCACGCGAGCGCGAATCTCGTTCACCTTGTCCAGCGGCTCGGTGCGCCGGGTGTTGTTGCGGATGTCGAAGATTTCGTAGCCCGCCGGCCTGCGCTTCTCCACCAGCGTGAGCGTCCCGTCGCGCGCCTGCTGCCAGTGGCGCAAGGGCGGGTCGTAGGGCGAGTTGATGATCAGGGACTTTGGCGAAGTCATAATGTCCCGCCCGATTCAGCCCGCAGCCGCAAGCTCGGTCAGCCGCTTGCGCGCGCGCGCCAGGCTGTTTGAGCGATGTTCCGCCCGGGATGGATTCCAACTGGTTCGAACGAAGTTGGATAGCACGGCGTTGTATCCCAGGCCCTGCGCGGCCGCAGCACCGCTTTCCGCAACGAGATCCTCACGGATTGCACGCGGCGCCCGCTGCGCCAGTTGCAATAGAGATCGCTTGGCGTCCGGGAGCGCATCGGGATCGCGCGGAAGTAGCCGGGTATTCACCTTGAGCAAGCGTGCCATTCCATCCCGATCGGCAAGCAACCACGATTCCACCTGACGTACCGCTACGCGGAACAGAAGCCGCTTCGGAATTGCATCCCTACGCGACCAGACATCAATCAACGTCGCCGGACATTCCTCCGTGTCGAGATCCGTGAGCAACAACACGGGCGTGCGGCGAGCCAGCTCGCAAAAGTTTCGCATCCTTGATTTCAGGTAGCCGAAGCCGCCCTGCCGCAGCGTTTGGGTGACAGCCAGACCGGAACCCGCGTCGCTGACCATCCGCTGACCCACGGCCTCGCTAAGCGCGTCCTCCGTCGCAAGCACGACCGGGCGCATTTACCAAAGACCCAATTGTTCCGCTGTTTGCGGTCTCGTCTTGGGTAATACGACCTCGGCAACTGACAAACCGGCCTTCAGGCTGGAGCTCTCAAACTCGTCCAGCGTTCGGATATGCGTGCCTTCCGTTCCCGGTTCCAGTATGAGTACGCCGCGACCGTCGATGCCGGGATTGCTCATCATGGCTTCGCTATGGCTGGAGATGACGGTCTGACGCCGTCGCTTCGCGCTACGCTGCACTTGCTGGATCATCCGCGGAACTTGCTCGACGATGGCGTTGTTCAAAGACAGCTCCGGCTCTTCCAGCAACAGCAAAGAGTCGCCGTCGAGCAGTGTCCATAACAGGCCGATCAATCGCAGCGTGCCGTCCGAGAACTGATCCTCCCTCTGCCAGCCCGCGTTGGGGCGGTGGTGCTCGTACAGGGCTTCGAGATGCGGGCGGCCCGTGCTTTCGTCCTGCGCAAATTTCAGGTGCTTGAATTTCGGCACCGCCAACGACAATGCCTTTTCAATCTTTTTCAAGCGGGCGTCGCGCGTCTTTTCGGTGCACTTTGCGATACGCTCGAGAAAACCCTGCCCAAAAGGATCGTTCTCCAGGCGATTGCCTCCGATGCGATCGCCGAACTTGAGCAATTGCGGCACCAGATGCAAGTAGGTGACATCTCCAAAAAAATCCGCCACCTCGCGGAATTCGCCATTTGTCTGTATCTGTTCGAGGTGAGTTTGAGTAAGCCGGCGCAGATCGCTTTCATCCTCCGGTCGAGGCCGACTGAGAATTCGCTTGTCCGCACGCCACACCTGCTCTTCCGATACCAGGAGGCGTTGTGCGCCCTTGCCTTCCGCCTTGAACCCCAGAACATATCGCCAATCCGGTGTAGGGTCATCGGCGCTGTCGGAAAGATGCACCTCAATGCGAACTTCCGGATCCCTGCGCGCGTGAAGGCAGCGCAGCTTCGTAATTCCGCCGCGGTCATCAACAGCCTTTTGCAGCCCGCCGCCGGCCGGCTTGCTGACATCCCGAAGAAAGCGGAAGACATCGAGAAAGTTCGACTTGCCAGAGGCGTTTGCCCCGACCAAGTAGGTTCGTTCCCGCATAGGAACGTCTGCTTCGCGAAAATTCCGCCAGTTCTTCAATTTCAGTCTGGTGACCAGCATGATTCAGTCTCCGGGTATCCGTCGTTCGAGCTTGCCGCGATTCGCTTTCGATCTCACCGTCACTTCGCCGACATCGGCATCCCGCGTCTCGTCCACCTTAACTAGCACACGAATTGTAGCGATTATTTGGCGTTCTCCAACGGAATGATCTTCAGCGACTCAATTCCGCGATCGTCCACGATCTTCACTGCAGCCTTTTTGTTCTCTCCCGCCTCGAAGGGCAGCGACACCGTGCCGTGGAAGCTGTCGAGCTGGGTTTCGTCCAGTTCGGCGCGAATATCGCGCTTGAGTTTCTTCCAGCCCTCGTCCTTGCCTGCCATCGGGAAGAACACCTGGCGCGGGAACAGCGAGCGGTCGTCGTAATCGGTGTCCAGGGACCACATCGCGATCTTGCCCTTGCCGCCTGAGACCAGCTCCCCTTTGGCGGTATCGAAGTAGTCGAAGCCGTTGACCTCGACCACATAGCGGCCGTCCTTCTGCCGACGCAATTCCACGTCCGGCTGGCCCATCAGCCAGAAACTCTGGTTTGAGGACCGGGCCTTCTTCAGGTCTTCGGTCAGGAGGTCGGTATTCATCTGCGCCTTCAGCGCGGTAATGCCCTTGACCGCATCGATGTCCTTCGCCGCCTCCGGGTCGAAGGCGAAGGCGCAGAACACGATCATTTTCGGCAGCGGAAACAGTTCTCCCGCCTCGCGCAGCGCATGCTCGACCTGCCTTTGTTCGAGTGCGGCGTGCTCGGGGCCGAAGCTCACCACCACGCGCTCGCCGGTGTCGAGCGTTCCCGTCGCATGCACGCAGGCGGTGCCGGGCAGAGTTTCAAGGCTGGCGAACCTGAGCAACTGCCCGCCCTTGCCGCGGATGCCGGTCTTCTCCAGTTCGTCGCGCCAAGTATGCTGCCGCGAGGATTCGCCCGAGCGCGCAATGGCGACATCGGCGTCCTGCGGCTGCTGCGTTTCGTCCAGCGAAAGCACCGTGGCGAAGGGCACCGCCTCCACTGTGAACGGGCCGGTGATGCGCAGCTTGGTCCGTGACTTCTCGGGCTGATCGTAGAGCGTCTCGGACTCGGCGTGCGCAGCGATCGAGTTGTCCATCTGCCGCTGCATGGACTGGCGCGCGGCGTGGAAGGCGTCGAAGCTCTCGCGCACCGACTTGTGCCAGTCCTCGGGAAGGTCGAACGGCACTTCCCATTCGAGCAACGCGCCGCCCTTGGCGAAGTTCAGCTTCTCGCCCTTACGCCCGCCCTCGGTCACGGTGAACGGCTCCGATGGTGCGTGTTTCTTCAGCGCGGCGTTCAGCGCCGCGAGCGCCGCTTCGATCGCCGCATGCAGGCGACCGTAAATCTCGTCGATCTCGGGATTGTTGGCGATGGATTTCAGCGTGACATGCGGCACCGTCTTGTAGATGAAGCCGCCGCGCAGTCCCTCGTGCGGGTAGCGCAGCTCGTAATAGTCGTAGCTCGCCGTCATCAGCCGCTGCTTGGCGAGCGTGACCGCGACGCGCGAAGTGTCGCAGCTGATCCAGCGCCGGCCCCATTTCTCTGCGACGAATGCGGTGGTGCCTGAGCCGCAGGTCGGGTCGAGGACGAGGTCGCCGGGGTCGGTGGTCATGAGGATGCAGCGCTCAACAACTCTAAATGATGTTTCCACGACATAGCGTCGATCCAATGCACCGCGAACGTCCATCCAGACAGAATTGATGTCGCTTACCGGAAAATCATCCATGTATCTCCGGTAAATCCGGTGACCCACCCGGAAATCGATTCGCCCCGCTTCGCAAAGCCGCTTCATGCCCTCAATTGAGGTTTTCCAATTCTTGTTTCTTGGGATGTCAAAAGTGAATCCGTTGAAGTGAAAAGGGTCGCTGGTATTTGCTCTCGTGCCATCAGACACCACCGACGCAGTTGCCAAAACCCGCGCGTCGGCTGGCAGTGCGTCTGCACCCGTTAGTTCAGCGGCGGTCATACTTCTGCGTGCTCCATTAGCAAGCTGAACTAGTCTGTATTCCTGTGCCCCTTGATTCCCTGCTTCTTTTTCGTTGTAGAGCGGGCGATACTTAACCTTCGTTGCATCTTTTGCGTACCAGACAATGAAATCGACGGTCGTACTTAACGTGTCAGAAGTAGTTCCACCTGTTTTTCTGAACGAAATAAGGCAAATATGATTAGCGTTTCCAAATATCTCATCCATTAATTCACGAACGTGGTGCACGTTGTCGTCGGAGATTTGCACAAACACACTCCCGGACTCGTGCAGCAGCTCCTTCGTCAGTAGCAGCCGGTCGCGCAGGTAGGTCAGATAGGAATGTATCCCCAGTTCCCAGGTGTCCCGGAACGCCTTGATCATTTCGGGTTCCTGCGTCAGGTCTTCGTCCTTATCCGAGTCTGACAGGTCGCGTTTTCCAACGAAGGGCTGGAAGTTGGAGCCGTATTTGATGCCGTAGGGCGGGTCGATGTAGATCATCTGCACCTGCCCGGCCATGCTTTCCTTCTGCAGCAGCGAGTTCATCACCAGCAGCGAGTCGCCGGCGACCAGCCGGTTGGCCCAGCCGCGCTCGTGCTTGTAGAAGTCGATCGCATCGCGCAAGGGGAGGTTTTCGAACGGCGCATCGAACAGACCCGGCTGCACCGCCGCGCTCACGCCTTTGCCCGCCTTCGCCGCCTGCATGCGTTTCCTCACCGCGGCAAGGATGCTCATCGGGTCGATGCGCTCGTGCACGTGCAGCGACACGGTGTCGATGTCGAAGCTGGTGCGCTCGGCCTTGCCGCTCCAGTTGAGATAAGGCGAACTCGCGCGCTTCAGTTCCGCCAGCGCTGCGCGCATCGTCGCCTCGTCGCGGCTCGCGAGCGCGTCCTCGATCAGCTTCTCGATCTGCGCGCGGCCGACATCGAATTGCAAGGCTGGGTCGATATGCGGGTCGTAGCGCCAGCCGGTCTTGCCGGCGGGCGGGTCGGTGGTCTCGTTGACTAGGCCCACCTGCGGATTGTTCTTGCGCTTGTCCGGGTGACGGTAGCTGAGTATCTGCGGCTCGCCGTCGGCCGCGCGCGGGCCGCGCGCAACCGGCGCCGCGTGCAGACGCAGGTCGGTCTGCTTCGGCTTCGGTTTGAGCGCCTCCGCCGGCGCGCTCTGGTATTCAAGCGCAAACGCGCCGCTGTCCTTCACGCCGGGCGGCTCCAACGGCGTCGTACGCCGCACCGAGCCGCCGCGGCCTTTGCCCTTGGCCAGCACGCCTTCGGCCACCAGGGTTTCGCGCAGCTCGTCGAATTGCGCATCCGTGATTTTGTGCGCTTTCGCCCGGGCCGCCTCGATGAACTGCTGCCGCAGGAGCTGGTTGCCGATAGCCGCGCCGTCGGCCGGCACGAGATCGAGCAGGATTTCAGTCAGGGCGCGCTGCTTGGCCGGATCCATTCTTATCCCTCTTTTCCGCGGTCAACGGCCGGTAAGTTGGATCTAAGCGGCCTGAAGGGTCTTTATCTTCTCATATCCGCCAAGTTGGGCCAGTTCCCACAGATCGAGCGCCTGCTGCATACGCAACCAGATCTCGGGTCCGTTGCCCAGAGCCTTGCCCAGACGCATCGCCATATCCGGCGTAATCGTCCGCCTCTCGTTCAGGATTTCGGAAACGGTCAAGCGGGAAACGCCGATCCAATCGGCGAATTCCTTCTGCGTCATATTCAGGGCCGGCAGCACATCCTCGCGCAGGATCGCGCCCGGATGGGTCGGCCGCCGCTTTGGATCGCGCAGGGATTTGGTAGCCATCAGTGATAATCCTCCAGATTCACAATAATCACGTCCTCACCTTCGAATGCGAAAGTAATCCGCCAGTTTCCGGATACCGTCATGGCCCATTGCCCTTTTCTGGCGCCTTTTAGGGGGTGCAGATACATGCCGGGAATATTCAACTGCGCCGGGCTGCTCGCCTCATCCAAGGCATCGAGGATTCGACCGATTCGCCCGGCTTGCTGTGCCTGGATCCCCCGCGCATCCCCTTTGCGGAAAAACCGCTCAAGACCTCGGTGCTGGAAACTCTTGATCACGCTTTGTAGTGTAATGATTAATGTGATGGCGTGCAATCCCTCACATTGCACTGCGGGGGAACTTTCATAGTGCAGCATTAACCCAAGGCGGGAAACGGTGTCGCTCTGCGGCGCTGATCGCGGCGTTGCGCCGCCCCGGCTCCACGCCGGCTTACAACCCGCGCGAAATCAGCTCGCGCATGACTTCCGAGGTGCCGCCGTAGATGCGCGACACGCGCGCGTCGACGAAGGCGCGCGCAATCGGGTATTCCATCATGTAGCCGTAGCCGCCGTGCAGCTGCAGCATGTCGTCCAGGCCGGCGCACAATGTTTCGGTGGTGAACAGCTTTGCGATCGCGGCCTCTTCCAGCGTCAGCTTGCGCCGCAGATGCTCGGCGAGATAGTAATCGACCATGATGCGCATCGCCGCCGCCCTGGCTTTGAGGTCGGACAGCTTGAATTTGGTGTTCTGGAAATCGAATACGGTCTGGCCGAATACCTTGCGCTCCTTGGTATAACGTATGGTCTCGGCCAGCATCGCCTCCATTTTGGAGGCCGAGGCGATCGCGATGATGAAGCGCTCCTGCGCCAGTTCCTGCATCAGGTAGGCGAAGCCCTTGTTGGCCTCGCCCAGCAGGTTCGCCGCAGGCACCCGCACTTCGTCGAAGAACAGCTCGGCCGTGTCGGCCGCGTTCTGGCCGATCTTCTCCAGCTTGCGCCCTTTCTTGAACCCGGGCCGGTCGGACTCGACCAGGAGCAGCGACACGCCTTTGGCGCCGGCAGCGGGATCGGTCTTGGCCACGACCACCACCAGATCGCAATTGAGTCCGTTGCTGATGAAGGTCTTGCTGCCGTTGATCACGTACGCGTCGCCATCTCTGACCGCAGTCGTGCGTATGGCTTTGAGGTCGGAGCCGGCGCCGGGCTCGCTCATCGCGATCGCGAGGATGCATTCGCCGCTCGCGCACTGGGGCAGCCAGCGGCGCTTTTGTTCCTCCGTGCCGAGGCGATAGATGTACGGCGCGATGATGTCCGAATGCAGATAGAAGCCGGGACCGCTCACGTTGGCCGCGGCCAGTTCCTCGATCAGCACCGCGCAATGGCCGAAGTCGCCGCCACCGCCGCCGTATTCCTCCGGCAGCGAGGTGCAGAGCAATCCTTCCTTGCCCGCCTTAAGCCAGGTGCCGCGGTCGACGCAGCCGGCTGCGTCCCACTCGGCCTGGCGCGGCAGGCATTCGCGCTCGACGAAGCGGCGCACTGTGGCGCGGAACATTTCGTGGTCTTCGCGATAGACTGTGCGCGCGATCATTTCCGTACTCCCTTGATCATTGCCGTTCCCGGTGACTCAAATCGCGCCGCCGTTGCTGCGCAGCTGCGACGTTGCGCGGACAAGAAACCGTCCGCGCGGATCGCCGATTGCGCACGGATGAAAAGCACATCCGCGCGCAATCGGCGATCTTGGATAAAACCTCCACGCTGTGTTTGCTGCTAACCATAACCGGGTTTTCTGTACGGATGCGCTTCTTATCATCGCGGTAGGGACATCGGTTACCCGATGCCCCCCGCACAGATCCCGGCGTGCGCGATTTACGCACCGGGCTCCCACCTTGGGTGATTGGCGGCGAAGCGTACGTCCGGCCATGGATGAAGG
>JAJZPQ010000059.1 GCA_021811085.1 Pseudomonadota bacterium
GATCTCCTTGCCCATCGGCTTGGTGGTGAAAAACGGCTCGAAAATGCGCGTCAGCGTATCCTCCGCCATGCCGGAGCCATTGTCTTTCACCGTGAGGCGGGCGTAGCGGCCCGGCGGCGTTTCGCCGCAGACCAGGGCGAACCCTTCATCCCGCGCCCCTCCCGCCGCGTATTCGTGTGCCTCGAGCCAGACCTCTATCGCACCCGGACGCTCCTGCCCCTGGATCGATTGCCATGCGTTGGTGCTTAGATTGATCAGCACCTGCTCGATCTGCGTCGGGTCGGCCAGGACCTGGGGCGCGTTCGCATCGCATCCCGCGGCCAGGCTCACCCCCGCGGGCAGCGTGGCGCGCAGCAGGTGCAACGATTCTTCCACCACGGGCGCGAGTGAAATCACCTTGCGCTCGATCACCTGGCGCCGGCCGAAGGAAAGAATCTGCTGCACCAGCGCCTTCGCCCGCAGGCTCGCCTTGTGGATTTCCTCCAGGCTCTCCAGCACCGGGTGCCCGGGTTGCGCATCCCGCCGCGCCAGTTCCACATTGCCCAGGATGGCCGCGACAATATTGTTGAAATCGTGGGCGACGCCCCCGGCGAGCGTGCCCAGGGCCTCCATTTTCTGCGATTCGCGCAATTGCGCCTCCAATCGCGCGCGCGCGGCTTCCGCTTTCTTGCGCTCGGTGATGTCGTGAGTGACGCCTATGATATGCGGGACGCCTTTGATATCGATGAGGGCGGCGGAACGCAAACCCACGCGGATGCTGCCGCCCTTGGTGCGAAAGCGCGCTTCCATGTTGGCGACCGCGCCGTCCCGCTTCAGCGTTTCTACCAGGCGCGCGCGGTCGTCGGGATTGTCCCAGACATTGAGTCCGATCGACGAGCGCCCGATGATCTCGTCTTCGGTGTAGCCCATGATCTGGGTGAAGCCGCGGTTGATCGAGACATACATCCCGTCCTCGAGACGATTGATGTTGATCGCGTCGGGGCTGACTTCGAACGCTTTGCGAAATTTCTCCTCGCTGGTCTTGAGCTCGGCTTCCGCGCGCTTGCGTTCGCTGATGTCGCGCACGAAGCTGAAAAACTGCCCGCCCTGGCGCGGACTGTAACTGGCGCTGACCTCGACGTCCCAGGTCGATCCGTCCTTGCGCCGGTGCGACGACTCGAACTGGTCGCTGCCCATCTCCATGATGCGCCGGTTGTGCTCCGCGGGAGCCGCTTCGTTTTCGATAGCCTCGAGATCGGCGATGCGCATGCCGAGCAATTCCTCGCGCGAGTAGCCCGACTGCCTGCAGTAGGCGGCGTTGACTTCGGTCAGCCTGCCGTCGCGGTCGACCTGCCAGAATCCGTCGTGGCTGGTGGCGAGTATGCTGCGGTAGTTGTCCTGGCTCGCGTGCAAGCGCTCCTCGTTCTCAAGCAAGATCTGCTGGCGATTTTCGGCCTCTTTGAGCAAGCGCAGCAGCAGCCCTCCCGTGGCCAGCGACAGCAGCAGAAAACCCAGGCCGAACGCGCCGGTGCGGTACGCCTCCCGCGTCCACTGCGCGAGGTAATCTGCGCTGGCCGACGAGGCGCCGACGAGCATCGGCACGTTTTCCAGGCGATGCAGGGTATAGATGCGCTCAAGGCCGTCGGATCCCGCCGCGGCGTGGTAGCTGACCTCCGATTCGAGCGCTTGGCTCAGCTGGCGCCCGATTCCGGATACTTCGCTGTTGCCGACCTGGCCCGCCGGCTTGCCGGGGATGGGCGGGTAACGGGTAATCAGGCCCAGATCGCTAGAGCGCAAAATGAGACTGCCGTTGGGGCCCAGGTCGAAGCGCGAAAGCAGGCGGGTGAAATGATCGACGCTGACCGGGGCGATGGCGACCCCGGCAAAGCGGCCGCTGGGGGTGTTGTAGCGCCGGGTAAAGGCGATTACATATTTCTTGCTAAAATTCCCCATGAACGGCTTCGTGAAGCGCAGGCTCGCATCGGCGTGGTCGCGGTGATAGGAAAAGAATTCGCGCTCGGTCCAATGCGCGCGGGCGGGCCCGCCGCCCGGCTCGCCGGTGATGAGCAGGCCTTCGGCATTCACCACGCGCAAGGCGGTGATCTCCGGCAGGCGCCCGGCCTGTCGGACCAGGAATGCGTTCATGGCCCGCTCGTCCACGCCCTTGCCGGCGAGCTGGTGTTCGAGCTCGTCGGTTACCGTGCTTAGCGTCAGATCGATTTTCTCGATGCTGGCGGAAATTTCCTGCGCGAGCGCGTGCGACACATTGCGTGTCTGCGTCTGCGCCAGTTGTTCGTAGTGCTTGCGGCTTTCGTACAGAAACGTCCCGGACAGCGCGAACACCAGGATATTGGCGCAGACCAGGCCCACGATCAGCGCAGTGCGCGGATAATGCGGGGACTTGGGGTTATCGCTCAATGGAGTGGGCAAAGCGGCAGCCGGAATCGACTTGCATCACCGGCATTCTATACCCCCCCGTGGCGCCGGTCAGGGCAGAACGGCGATCCGTTGCAGCCGGCTCAGTGTATCTCCGGGTCCGGCGTCTGCGCCCCCGCCTCCAGAAAATCGAAATCGCAGCCCTCGTTCGCCTGGCTGATGTGCTGCGAGAACGCCGCGCCGTAGCCGCGCGCGTAGTGCGGCTTGGGCGGCTTCCACGCGGCCTTGCGCCTAGCCAGTTCGGCGTCGCTGACCTTCAGATTCAGTTTGCGGCCGGGCACGTCGAGCTCGATCAGGTCGCCGTCCTCGACCAGAGCCAGCGGCCCGCCGATCCAGGACTCGGGCGCGATGTGCAGCACGCAGGCGCCGTAGGAGGTGCCGCTCATGCGGGCGTCCGAAATGCGCACCATGTCGCGCACGCCCTGTTTCAGCAGCTTCTGCGGTATCGGCAACTGGCCCCATTCGGGCATGCCCGGGCCGCCCAGCGGCCCGGCGTGTTTCAGCACGATCACCGAATCCTTGCCGACAGGCAGATCCGGATCGTCGATGCGCGCCGCCATGTCGTTGTAGTCGGCGAACACCACGGCCTTACCGGTGTGCTGATGCAGCTGCGCGTCGGCCGCCGGCGGCTTGATCACCGCGCCGTCCGGGGCGAGGTTGCCGTGCAGCACTGCCAGGCTGTCGGATTTGACCAATGGATTATCGACGGAACGGATGATGTCTTCGTCGAACACCTTGGCATCGGCGATGTTCTCGCCCACGCTCTTGCCGTTGACGGTTTTGGCATGGGCTTTGATCAGGCCGCCGAGGTTTTTCAGCACTGCGCGCAGGCCGCCGCCGTAGTAGAAATCCTCCATCAGGTATTTGCCCGAGGGGCGGATATTGGCAATTAGCGGCGTCTTGCGCGCCAGCGCATCGAACAGGCCGAGGTCGAGCTTGACCCCGGCGCGGCGCGCCAGCGCGATCAGGTGCACGATGGCGTTGGTCGAGCCGCCGATCGCGAGCACCGCGGTCACGGCGTTGTGGATCGCGTCGGCATCGAGAATATCCCGCGGCTTCAGGTCTTCCCAGACCATGTCGACCGCGCGTTTTCCGGTGAGCGTGGCCATGGCGGCATGGCGCGAATCGGGCGCCGGAATCGAGGCCGCGCCCGGCAGGGTGAAGCCCATCGCCTCGGCGGCGCTGGTCATGGTCGAGGCCGTGCCCATGGTCATGCAGTGTCCCGGCGAGCGCGCGATGCCCTGCTCGATTTCCTGCCAGTCTTTTTCGGTGATGTTGCCCGCGCGCAGCTCGGCCCAGTATTTCCAGGTGTCCGAGCCCGACCCGAGTGTCGCGCCGCCCCAGTTGCCGCGCAGCATCGGGCCGGCCGGCATGAAGATCGCGGGCAGGTTCATGCTGATCGCGCCCATCAACAGCGCCGGCGTGGTTTTGTCGCAGCCGCCCATCAGCACCGCGCCGTCGGCAGGGTAGGAGCGCAGCAGTTCCTCGGTTTCCATGGCGAGGAAGTTGCGGTACATCATGGTGGTCGGTTTCTGGAACGGCTCGGACAGCGACATCGCCGGCATCTCCACCGGAAAGCCCCCCGCCTGCCACACGCCGCGCTTCACTTCCTCGACGCGCTGCTTGAAGTGGGTGTGGCAGGGGTTGATGTCGCTCCAGGTGTTGATGATGGCGATCACCGGCTTGCCGGCGTAGTCGCTGCGATCAAAACCCATTTGCGCGGTGCGCGAACGGTGGCCGAAAGAGCGCATGTCCTTGGCGCCGTACCAGCGGTGGCTGCGCAGCTGTTCCGGGGTTTTCTTTTTCACTTGGGGTTCCTTTGCTGAAGTGTGGTGTTGCGTCGCGGCTAGATACTGCTTATTGTAGCCGTCTCCGGCGTATCGGGAATGCGCCCGAATTCGCAGGGTGCGGTCGCACTGCGTACTTCACTGACGGACCGGGCGATGCATGTCGTAAATTGTAAAAAACGGCATGTCTATACTTCGGAACGCCGCGTGCGTCCTTAAGAGCGGGCAAGGCAATGTTGCAAAATTGTAGTGTAGAACAATCATGTTATCCCGGATTGTCGCCGGGACCGAGTTGAAAACCAAAGCGGAAACGCAGGAAACCTGAATGGCCAACGGTAATGACAAATCCCTTGAATCCTGGATCTGGGACGCAGCCTGTTCCATACGTGGCGCGAAGGATGCACCCAAGTTCAAGGACTACATCCTTCCGCTCATTTTCACCAAGCGCCTGTGCGACGTGTTCGACGACGAACTGAACCGCATCGCCAAAGAGGTGGGCTCGCGCGCCAAGGCGTTCAAGCTGGTGAAGCGCGACAAGAAACTCGTGCGCTTCTACCTGCCGTTGCAGCCGGCCAACCCGGACGACGCGGTCTGGTCGGTCGTTCGCACGCTCGCGGACAAGATCGGCGAACAGCTCACCACCCATCTCCGTGCCATCGCGGACGAAAACGCGCTGCTCAAGGGCATCATCGACCGCGTCGACTTCAACGCCACCACCCACGGCGTGCGCGACATCGACGACAGCCGCTTGTCCAACTTGATCGAGCGCATCAGCGAAAAGCGCCTAGGCCTCGGCGACGTCGAGGCGGACATCATCGGCCGCAGCTACGAATATCTGATCCGCAAGTTCGCCGAGGGCGGCGGCCAGAGCGCGGGCGAGTTCTACACCCCCGGCGAAGTGGGCGAGGTCATGGCGCTGATCATGGACCCCGAGCCGGGCATGACCGTCTATGACCCCACCTGCGGCTCCGCCGGCCTGCTGATCAAGTGCGAGCTGGCGCTCGAAGCGAAGATGGCGCTGCGCTCGCGCAAGAGCTTCGCCCCGCTCAAGCTCTACGGCCAAGAATCCACGCCCACCACCTGGGCCATGGCCAACATGAACATGATCATCCATGACATGGAAGGCGAGATCGAGATCGGCGACACCTTCCGCCATCCGAAATTCCGCAAGGGCAACCGGCTCCAAACTTTCGATCGTGCAGTGGCGAATCCGATGTGGAACCAGACCGAGTTCACCGAGAAGGACTACGACGCCGACGAATTGGATCGCTTTCCCAAGGGCGCGGGCTTCCCCGGCAACAAGGCCGACTGGGGCTGGGTGCAGCACATTCTCGCGAGCCTCGGCGACACCGGCCGCGCCGCCATCGTGCTCGACACCGGCGCCG
This sequence comes from Pseudomonadota bacterium, assembly GCA_021811085.1. Classification (GTDB taxonomy): domain Bacteria; phylum Pseudomonadota; class Gammaproteobacteria; order Burkholderiales; family SG8-39; genus 2-12-FULL-64-23. The sequence goes on from JAJZPQ010000059.1 coordinate 5,588, forward strand.
CCTCGCGCGGCTCCGGCAATGCGAACACCAACAAGGAAAGGGACGTGCGTCGCTGGTTCGTGGAGCAGGATCTGATCGAGGGCGTGATCTATCTGCCGGAGAATCTGTTCTACAACACCACCGCGCCGGGGATCATCCTGTTACTGAACAAGTCGAAAGCGAAGGAGCGCAAGGGAAAACTGTTCCTGCTCAATGCCGCGACCGAATTCGCCAAGGGCGACCCGAAAAATTACCTGCCGGCGGACGCCATCACCCGCATCGCCGACACCTTCAAGGCGTGGAATGAGGTGGAGAAATACAGCCGCATCGTCACGCGCGACGAGATTGCGAAGAACGAGTTCAGCATCTCTCCCAGCCGCTATATTCACACCGGTGCGGGCGAGGAATACCGGCTCATCGCGGAAATTGTCGAGGAGCTGGAGGAGTTGGAAGAGGAATCGGAAGTAACCAAAAAGGCGCTGAAGAAAGTCCTCAAAGCTTTGGCGGCCTAAGCTATGCGCTGGTCGTTCATTGACGTCCCTGCCGCAATAGAGAAGACGGCGGTCGGCAAAGAGAATCAAATTCTCTCATCGGAAATTGAGCCGAGCGGCCGTTTTCCTGTCGTTGACCAAGGCCAGGCATTCATCGCGGGTTACTCCAATGCGGAGGCACGGGTCATTCGCGATGGGCTTCCGCTGGTTATCTTCGGGGACCACACCCGGTGCCTGAAATATGTGGACTTCCCGTTCATCCTCGGAGCGGACGGAACCAAGGTCTTGAAGCCACGTCCCGACCTGTTCGACGCCAGGTTCTTCTATTTCGCCTTGTTAAGCCTCGACATCCCGAATCGCGGCTACAACCGACACTTCACGATTCTGAAGGAGAGGAAGGTTCCTCGACCGGAAAAGGAAGAGCAGCAGAAGATTGCAGGGGTGCTGGGCCTGGGGCAGCGGGCCATCGAGCAGCAGGAACGGCTGATCGCCCTGACCACGGAACTGAAAAAGGCGCTCCTACACCGGCTTTTCACGCAAGGCCTCCGCGGCGAGCCCCAAAAGCAAACCGAAATCGGCCCCGTTCCAGAGAGTTGGGAGCTAGTGCCGCTCGGCTCGCTGGCAAAGGTTGGCAATGGCTCGACGCCGAAGCGTGACAACGAAGGCTACTGGAAAGGTGGAACGATTCCGTGGCTAAACAGTGCAAAGATTCACGAACGATTCATCACGCAGGCTGATCAGTTTGTAACCGACCTCGCGGTCAAGGAATGTCATCTGCCGCGAGTGAAGCCCGGCAGTCTTCTCGTCGCGATCACCGGACAGGGCAAAACACTGGGGAACACTGCGCTCGTGTCCTTTGAAACATGCATCAACCAACACCTCGCCTACGCTCAGTTCACCACAGCCAGAGTCATTCCTGAGTTCGTTCTGTGGTTCATGCAAACCCGATATGACCACCTGCGATCGATCAGCCAAGCGGGGGGAAGCACCAAGGGCGCGCTTACGTGCGGATACCTTAAGACATATCCCGTCCCAGTCCCGGCGTTGGGTGAGCAGCGCGAAATTGCGGATATGTTCGCTGCTCTGGACCGGAAAGAGAAAGTCCACCACCGCAGGTGCGCCTCTCTCACAGACCTGTTCCGCACGCTGCTCCACCAACTCATGACGGCGCAGATTCGGGTGCACGATTTAGAACTCGGCATCGAGCAGATCTAGTAGCATGTATTATGGGAACGGACCTTCGATATGATCCTCACAAACCATTCAGCTCCGGGCGCCAACGCTGGATTTAGCTACCAGTTTGAGCGTGCCCTGTATTGGTTGGCGCAGAGTCCGGCCGGCTCCGTCGTCGGCGTGGAGACCGTTGATGACGTTGCAGTGCGTGGTGCGGACGCATCGCATTTATTGGAGCAGGATAAACACTCCATTCGAGAGAACGCGGAGCCGTTCGGTGACCGCTCTAAGGATTTGTGGAATACCTTGGCGATTTGGATCGAGGCATTGGATACCAAAGAAGTGGGCCATGCGACCCGCTTCTTAATGGTTACTAACAAAGTATTGCCGGAATGTGTCGCCCGACAAATCGGCCGCGCTGAGTCCGAAAAAGAGATTACGGCCTGCGTTGCGGCTTTGGAAGTGGCCGCCCAAACACCGCCGCAGCACATTGCCTCGATCATAGAGCGGGTGTTGCGCCCCGATTCACGTGCGAGCCTACGAAGACTGATCTCGCGGTGCGAACTGGCTGATGCATCGCAAGCTACGGCTGGAAGGGATCTGCGCAGGGAAACCATCGCTCAGCTACAGTTGCCGGAATGGTGTTTGGCGGGTGCCGATTCCATCGCCGATGAACTCTTGGGATGGTTGCATAAAACAGCGTTGACTGCATGGCAGCTAAAACAGCCGGCCTGGATTCAACGCGATCATTTTGTTAACCAGCTTCACGCGGTTATCGATCGACGAAAACGGCAAATCGCCCGCGAGCGCGCGGAGCATCTTATTCCAGTGACCGAAGACAAGGTTGGCCGGGAAAAAGGAAGTGTTTTTGTGAAGCAGCTCCACTTGGTCACCGATGATGACGACATCGTAAATAGCGCCATTCGCGAATTCATCCGCTGCAATATAGAGAAAAGCCGCCTGTCTGTGGAGGGAAACGTCACCGATGACGATTGGGCAGCATTCGAGACCGCGTTGCTATCTCGGTGGGACAAGATTCGCGCGCGCGTTATCCGCATGAAGCAGGCGGCGCCCGAGGAGGATATTGGTTTCGAAATCTTCACGGATACCACGGAGGAACACCGCGAAAAACTTGCCGGCAGCGATACTGAGCAGGTCTATCTCACGTCAGGCACCTATCATCGCTTGGCCGACATGGTACGAGTCGGCTGGCATCCGCGGTTCGAGGAACTCATGCGCGAACTAATGAAAACGTCATGATCGATGTCCTATTTGAACAGCGGGTGATCCAAAATACGGGTCTAGCCGCTGAGGTAATTTGGCAGGCAGTGCATGAAGCCTATGAGGCCAAAGGTCGCGCCGAAGGCGTGGCGCTACCAATGGCGTTCCTGGTCCTGCCGCTCACGTTCCACCAGCGCACCGCGACAGTCTTGGCGGCAAAAACTCAACCGGGCGCGCTCTATAAAGCACTTGCCGATGACCGTGAAATCACCGTTGGACTTCAGATGCGGATGCAGGCGATGTCGGAGCGAACGTTCCACGCGCTATCGATTGGCTTTTACACCGGTTTGCTCCGGCTCGATCAAGACCACCAGCGTCAGTTGATTCCGGGCAAGAAAACCCAACCGGTCACGCATGCGACGGACGAAGTGAAGACCATCTTGAATGCCGCCAAGCGGGTCGGCCACGCCTTTGCAGAGATGACGTTGGTGCAACTCTCCACTCACTTGGACATTCGATTCTAATGAAACTTGCGATCCTGAAAGTAATCCTCTGGCCGAAAGACTTGAACGAAAGTGCCCGCATCATTCCTTTTGTCCCCGGCAAGATCAACATCCTGACGGGCGAGAGCGGCGTGGGCAAGTCCGCCCTTACATGGATCATTGACTATTGTCTCGGCAGCGAGAAATGCTCCATTCCCGTCGGGTTGATTCGCGAGGTGACTGGCTGGTTTGGCCTTCATCTCCAACTGGCCAACACCGAGATGATTGTCGCCCGTCGCAATCCTGAGGGCCAACAAACAACAAGTGATCTGTATTGGGCAGAGGGCTTGAAGTTGGACGTACCGCCGACAGTCGAGAAGAACGCCCGTGTGGAGGATCTCAAGAACCGTTTCAATCAAATCTCGTATCTTCCCTCACTCGATTTCTCCACGGGTGAGAATGCCGGTTTTGGCGGGCGTGCGAGCTGCCGAGATATGGTGGCATTTAACTTCCAGCCGCAGCACATTGTCGCCAATCCCTATACCTTCTTCTTTAAGGCGGACACGACTGAACACCGTGAAAAATTGCGCATCATTTTCCCCCTCGCACTCGGCGCAATTGATGCAAATACACTCGCGACGCAGCGCGAGTTGAAGGACATAGAGCGCGAACATGACCGGCTTCAGCGGGAATTGGATGCGCGCCTTGCTGCAGCCCGCGCTTGGGAAGCGGAGGTGGAAAGCTATTACTTGCAAGCCCGATCGCTCGGTCTGCTGCCCGATTCACCTGCGCCCGAAACGGGTTGGCCCTTGGACAAATACATTCTGGAGTTGCAAAAGGTGCCAGGGACAGTCCGGACAATGGACCTTCCGGATATCAAAGAAGGGACCAGCGAAGCTGCCGTGGTGGAACTGACGCGACTCATCAATGAGGAGGATCGATTAGGCCAGGAAATTGGGTCGATTCGCCGTCGGCTGGGTAAACTTGACCAATTGTCGTCGTCCGTCAGCGAGTATGGCACTACGCTCACTAGTCAAGAGGACCGACTTCAAGGCGTCGGCTGGTTCGAGGACAAAGTGCAGAACACGCATGAGTGTCCGGTCTGCGCGGCAGTTCACCCTGCGGGCAATCCTCGTCTCGTCGAGCTGCAAATATTGGCACGCGAATTGAAATCGCTGACCGCCTCAGTTCATCAAGCTCCGGCCAAGCTAGATCAGGAGCTTCTGGTGCTGCGTCAAGAACTGCGCGACCGCGAAGGGACCATCTCCAAAGCCCGTCAGAAGCGGAAATATCTGGAAGATCATTCCGCCGCGCTGGCCGCCCAGCGGCAGCGCGTCCGGCAAATTTATCTTTTCGTGGGCCGTGTGGAACAGGCTTTGGAAAATGTCGTCGCTAGCCGCAACGTCGACGAAATTCGCGAAAAGGTAAAAACGTTGGTGCAGAAAATTGCCGAATTAAAACGGAACCTCGATCCGCGCACACAACGCGACCGGCTTAATGCCGCTATCGACACCGTGTCGGCGAAAGTCGCGGACTATGCGCGTCTCCTGCAACTTGAGCACGCGACGGAAAACGTCCACCTCGACATTCGCGAACTAACCCTCAAATTTAGCCCCCTTTCTGGTCGGACTGATTTTCTTTGGGAGGTAGGCAGCGGACAAAATTGGCTCGGATACCACATCGCGGGTCTTCTGGCCCTGCATGAGCACTTCATTACCTTGAGCCACAACCATGTGCCACGCTTTCTTGTCATCGACCAGCCAAGCCAAGTCTATTTCCCCGAGGCTTGGCCGTCGATGGAAAAGGCTTTAGCTGGACAAGGCAAGACTGATGTCTCATCGGACATTGATGGTGTGCGCCGGATTTTCGGCGCCCTTTCGCACTTTTTCGACGCAGTGGCCGGACAGTTTCAAGTGATCGTGACCGAACATGCCGGGGCCATCACTTGGGATGGAATTCCGCACGTGCATTTAGTGGGCAACTGGCGCCTTGGCCATGAGGATTTTCTGATCCCCGCCAGCTGGCTGAAGACCAGAGAGGATAGCTAGAACAGTCGGTCAATGGCTGAGCGCATCCACCCAGACCCCGCGCGTCCCTCGAAATTCGAGGATCGCTATCGGTTGTATCTGGATGAGTCTGGAGATCACGTCTACCGGGATACCGACGAGATTGCACACCGATACCTGTGCCTGCTGGGCTGCTGGTTTCGCAATCCAGACTACCTGAGGTTCCATGAGGCGCTGGAGGATCTCAAGACCCGGCATCTACCCCATCACCCCGATGAGCCGGTCGTGCTGCATCGCGACGACATGATCAATGCGCGCAAGGCGTTCAAGAATCTCAGGGACGAGGCCGCGCTGGAACGCTTCGATTCCGAATTGCTGCAGGTAATTCAAGCCGGCGACTTCAAGGTGGTGGCCGTGGTGATCGACAAGCACGAACTGCGGCGGGCTTACGGCGAGACGGCCTCACATCCGTATCATCTGGGCCTCGGATTTCTGCTTCAGCGATTCGCCGGATATCTCAACCACATCAACCGGGTGGGCGATATCCTGGGCGAGTCGCGCGGCGGCAAGGAAGACCGCTTGCTCAAGGAGTCGTACACCAGGGTCTTTGAGCGTGGGGTGTGGAGGACCAAGGCGCAGGCATTTCAGTCCGCGCTCACGTCGCGGGAGCTTAAGCTCAAACCGAAAGGCGCCAACATCGCTGGCCTGCAGCTAGCCGATCTACTCGGGCACCCGGTCAAGCACTGGGTGTTGAATCACTACGGACACACCGTCGTTGAACCAGCACCATTCGCGCAGCGGCTCATGGGCGTGGTAGAAAAGAAACTCAATCGTCAACTTTACGATGACAGGGTGGAAGGCTATGGAATGGTGCTTTTCCCTAGAAAATAAAAAGGCCTCTTTCGAGGCCCTCTTACGCTTGCCCCTGCGGGCAATCCACCTCCGCTAGTGCGGATTGCTTGCATTATTATCATGATTGCTAGATAAATCAAGAGATTTTTGCTACGTGGCCATGCCCATACCAAGCGAACATGAAACTGGCAAGGCTCGTTTCAACATACCCAAGATGGGTAGCAATATGCCCAATATGGGTATGAAAGCCAAGGCGCCTGCCGTTCCACGGCTAACCAGCCTCGCCGCACTTTGAATGAATAAAATCACCGAACCTGCCGCCCGCCTCCGATGAGCAACGAACCCCAATCCCAGTTTCTCCTCTACCAAACCAGCGACGGACAGACCCGGCTGGAGGTCCGCCTGGAGAACGAGACGGTATGGCTGTCGCAAAGCCAGATGGCCGAGCTGTTTCAAACCTCCATTCCGAACGTGAGCATGCACATTCGGAATGTTTTCGCGGAAGGCGAGTTGCAGCCGGGTTCAGTGGTTAAGGAATTCTTAACAACTGCCGCCGATGGCAAAAATTACCAGACCAAGTTCTACAACCTCGACGTAATCATTTCAGTGGGCTACCGCGTGAAGTCGCACCGCGGCACGCAGTTCCGCATCTGGGCCACGCAGCGGCTGCGGGAATACATCGTCAAAGGCTTTTCGCTGGATGACGAGCGGCTCAAGCGGGCAGGGGGCGGGAATTACTTCGAGGAACTGCTGGCCCGCATTCGCGACATCCGGTCGTCGGAGAAGGTTTTCTGGCGCAAGGTGCTGGAGATTTACGCGACCAGTATCGACTACGATCCGGCAGAGGAGGCATCGCAGATGTTCTTCGCCACAGTGCAGAACAAGATTCACTGGGCGGCGCACGGGCACACGGCGGCGGAAATTGTCGATGAACGGGCCGACGCAGCGAGGCCGGCCATGGGACTGACGAACTGGCAGGGGGCCCAGCCGACCAAGGGAGAGGCGGCCATTGCCAAGAACTACCTCACGACGGGGGAACTCGAAGCCCTCAACCGCATTGTTACTGCGTATCTTGAGTTCGCCGAACTTCAGGCGCTGAACCGCAAGCCGATGTACATGCGGGACTGGATTGTCAAGCTGGACGATTTTCTGCGGATGGGCGAGCGGGACATCCTCACCCACGCCGGAACGGTTTCTCACGAGCAGGCACTGAGAAAAGCGGAACTGGAGTTTGAGAAATTCAGAGCGCTTCAGCTTATCCAGCCTTCGCCAGTAGAAGCGGACTTTGAGGCGGCGGTGAAAAAGCTGCCCAGGCCGAGGAAACCGGGGAAAGGTAACTGATGAACCTGTCCGGAGAACACTAGACCGTGCAAGTCTGCAGCGAGAATTGGGTTGTAGTGGCGCGAAATCAGGTGTACGCGTAGGCCCGCACCCGCCCGCTTGATCATACCCAAATCGGGGTTTATCATACCCAAAATGGGTACAATGAAACGGCCATCCAAAACACCCTCGCCCTCGGTTTCGGGGATCGCCGACGCATTGTTCACCAAGGTGCGGCAGCGCGTGTTGGCAGTGCTGTACGGGAATCCAGGACGGAGTTTTTATGCCAACGAGGTGATCGCCCTCGCGGGTTCCGGCACAGGCGCGGTGCAGCGGGAGTTGGCTCGCCTGGAGGCGGCGGGCTTGGTGATCGTCACGCGCGTGGGCAAGCAGAAGCACTATCAGGCAAATGAGGCGGGGCCGGTGTACCAGGAGCTCCGTGGTTTGGTACTGAAGACTTCCGGTATGGTCGATGTGCTGCGGGTGGCCTTGGCGCCGCTGGCGGTGCAGATTCACGCCGCATTTGTCTATGGGTCGGTGGCCAAACGGCAGGACACCGCGAAGAGCGACATCGACCTGATGGTGTTAAGCGACAGCCTGTCCTATGCCGATCTGTTCGCCGCCCTGGAAGAGGCGACGAATCGGCTTGGGCGAACCGTGAATCCAACCGTGTATTCCCGGAAAGATCTCGAAAAGCGTATTCAAGCGGACAACGCCTTCGTCAAGCGGGTCCTGGAGCAGCCCAAGCTGTGGGTGATCGGGGAGGAACATGGCCTCGCCGCTTGAAAAGCTGTGCGGTCCCGGCAAGTCGCTCCAAAGCGAACCGCCGGATGCAAGGGAGTTCGCGAGGTTGAAGCACTCCGGTGTGACGCGCTTGTCCGACGCCGCGAATGCGACCAATTCCTTGGAGGGCCGTTTCGATCTTGCCTACAACGCCGCGCATGCCCTGTGTCTGGCCGCGCTGCGTTGGCACGGATACCGGGCGGCAAATCGCTATATCGTCTTTCAGGTATTGCCGCATACGCTCGGTCTGGGGCCGGAGGTCTGGCGCGTGCTGGCCAAATGCCACGAGATTCGCAATCTGGGCGAATACGAAGGCGATTTGAATGTGAATGAGCAACTCGTCGCGGACTTGATTGCGGCGTGTCGTGCGGTTGCCGCTAAACTCGATGCGCTAAGGCCGCCTGCGGGGATGAAGTAGTCATGCCGACCCCGGGCGAACACAAGACCGTCCAGGCCCGCATCCTGCGCTACGCGCAGGAGCTAGGCTGGACCTACGTGCCGCGCGCCGAGGCCGAGCGGCGGCGCGGTTTCGACCTGGTCGGAGCGACGCCTGAGGAGCGGGCGCGCACCGCATCGCTGTACTTCGGCGACCTGCTGCATGCCAAAATTCGCGCCTTCAATCCGAAATACAAGGAGGCCGAAGGCGCGCTGATCGGCGAGTTCCAGCGGTTCCACGCCGACATTTACGGCAATCGGGATTTCCTCCAGGCGCTGCGCAATCAGCATAAGTTCTTCTGCGCTGAGGAGAACCGCGAGCTGGACCTGACGCTGATCGATTACGCCGATCTCGAGCGACCGCGCGGTGAGTGGCGGAACGTCTACGAAGTCACCGAGGAGTTCTACACCCACAACGGCAAATACGGCACGCGCGAGGATGTGGTGTTCCTAATCAACGGCATGCCGGTGGAAGTGATCGAGTGCAAGAACGCGAGCAAGGACGAGGCGACCGCGCTCGGCGTGGACCAGATACGGCGTTACCACGCGGAGACGCCGGAGGTGATGGTGCCGCAGATGCTGTTCACTGCCACCGAGGCCATCGGCTTCGCCTACGGCGTGACCTGGAACACGCTGCGGCGCAACCTGTTCAACTGGAAGCAGGAACAGGTCGGCAATCTGGAAGCCAAGGTGAAGACCTTCTGCGCCGTGCCGCAGCTGCTGCGCATGCTGAAGGATTTCATCCTCTTCGCCGAGAAGGAGGAGGAACTGCAGAAGGTCATTCTGCGCCAGCATCAGACCGGCGCGGTGGACAAGGTGGTGGCGCGGGCGCTCGATCCCAGGCGCACGCGCGGCCTGGTGTGGCACACGCAGGGCAGCGGCAAGACCTACACCATGATCAAGGCCGCCGAGCTGCTGTTCAAAGCACCCGAGGCGGAGAAGCCGACCATCCTGCTGATGATCGACCGCAACGAGCTGGAAGATCAGATGCTGAAGAACTTGGCATCTGTGGGACTGGGCAATGTGGCGCACGCGAGTTCCATGGCCGAACTCAAACGCCTGCTGAACCAGAAGGGCCAGGATTACCGCGGCATTGTCGTGACCATGATCCACAAGTTCCGCGACATGCCGGCAAACCTGAACCTGCGGCGGAACATCTTCGTGCTGATCGACGAGGCGCACCGCACGACGGGCGGCGACCTCGGCAACTTCCTCATGGCGGGCCTGCCGAACGCGAGCTTTCTCGGCTTTACCGGCACGCCGGTGGACAAGACCGCCTACGGCAAAGGCACGTTCAAGACCTTTGGCTGCGAGGACGACAAGGGTTACCTGCACAAGTATTCCATCGCCGAAAGCATAGGCGACGGCACAACGCTGCCGCTGTACTACAACCTCGCGCCGAACGAGATGCTGGTGCCGCACGAAATCATGGAGAAGGAATTCTTTGCCCTGGCGGAGACCGAAGGCATCGCCGATATCGAGGAGCTGAACAAGATTCTCGAACGCGCGGTGAACCTGAAGAACTTCCTCAAGGGCAAGGAGCGGGTGCAGAAGGTGGCGCGCCACGTGGCCGGCCATTTCCGCGCGAACGTGGAGCCGCTCGGCTACAAGGCGTTCCTGGTGGCGGTGGATCGCGAGGCGTGCGCGTTCTACAAGGAGGCGCTCGATGCCATCCTGCCGGCGGAATATTCGGAGATCGTGTTTACCGGCAACAACAACGACCCGGCGCACCTGAAGAAGTGGCATCTCGAGCCGAAGCGCGAAAAGCAGATCCGCAAGAACTTCATCAAGGCCGGCGAGTGGCCGAAGATCCTGATCGTCACGGAAAAACTGCTGACCGGCTTCGATGCGCCCATCCTCTACGCGATGTATCTGGACAAGCCCATGCGCGATCACACGCTGCTCCAGGCGATCGCGCGGGTGAACCGCCCGTACGAGAACGAGGCGGCGGAGATGGTGAAGCCGCACGGTTTCGTGCTCGATTTCGTCGGTATTTTCGACAAGCTGGAAAAGGCGCTGGCCTTCGACAGCGACGAGATCAATGCCATCGTCAAGGACATAGGCCTGCTCAAACAGCTATTCAAATCGAAGATGGAGAGCAAGGCACCGGCCTACCTGGCGCTGGTGACGCGGAACTTCGACGACAAAGACGTGGACAGCCTGATCGAACACTTCCGCGACAAGGAACGGCGCAAGGAGTTTTTCCGCGAATACAAGGAAATCGAGATGCTCTACGAGATCATCTCGCCGGATGCGTTCCTGCGGCCGTTCATGGACGCTTACACGACGCTTTGCTCGATTTATGCCGTGGTACGCAACGCGTATGCGCGCAAGGTCTACGTGGACAAGGCGTTTCAGAAGAAAACCAACGAACTGGTGCAAAAGCACATTGGGGCGGTAGTCACTCAAGAGACCGCGGAATACATCGCTTTGAACGAAGCGACCATCGAGACGATCAAGAAACGCATGGAAGGTAAAGCGACCAAGGTAATCAACCTGGTCAAGGCCATTGAGAAGGCTGCCGAGGAGGAGAGCGGCGACCCGTTCCTCGTCGCGCTCGCGGAACGGGCCAAGGCAGTACAGGAGAGTTTCGAGCAGCGGCAGACCAGCACCGAAGACGCGCTGGCCGCTTTGTTCCGGGAAATCGAGAAGAACGAACAGCGGAAGCAGGAACAGTCCGCGAAAGGACTGGATGGGCTGACTTACTTTGTGCTGTGCAAGCTCACCGACGATGGCATTCCCAAGCCCGAGCAGGTCAGCCGCAAGGTCGCCGGGGAGTTCGCGAAGTTTCCGAACTGGCGGCGCAGCGAAGCTGAGCTGCGCGAGTTGAGGAAGCAGGTCACGTTCGCCGTGTTTGCCGAGGAAGACGACCTGGACAAGGTCACCGCGACGGTCGAGGCCTTGTTCACTTTGCTGCTTAATAGCTACCGCTCATGAGATCGTGGCGCGACAGGGAAGAGTTCAAGGCGCGCGTGTTGGAATGGGCCGTGAAGTTCGACGTCAAGGTCCATGGTTTGTATGTCCGTCCGATGCGCAACAAGTGGGCGTCTTGCTCTACCGCCGGAACCCTGAGTTTCAACGACGAACTGCTGGGGATGGAGTGCGACCTGGGAGACTACGTTATTGTCCATGAACTGCTGCACTTCTCGGTGCCCAACCACGGCAAGCTTTGGAAAAGCCTGATGCGCGCTCACCTTGGGGAATATGAGCAACTCGAAGCGAGGATGAAGCGTGCGGCACGTAAAGTCAGATAGCGTCGGGCGGGTGCCTTAGCAGAAATCCATGACTGCATACACTTACTGCATAGCGGACGAGGTGTTCCAGCGCTACCCCGGCTATGTGCGCGGGGTGGTGATCGCGCACGAACTCGCGAACGGACCTTCGCCGCCGGCGCTGATCGGGTTGATGCGCGAGGCGGAAAGCTCGGTGCGCGCGCGCGTGAATCCTGCTGCCGTGGCCGAGGAGCCGCGCATCAAGGCCTGGCGCGAAGCCTACCGCGCTTTCGGCGCGAAACCGACGGAGTTTCGTTCGTCGATCGAGGCGCTGGCGCGGCGCGCGTTGAAGGGCGAGCAGCTGCCCGCGATCAATGCCCTGGTCGATATCGGCAACCTGGTTTCGCTGCGCCATCTGCTGCCTGCGGGTGCGCATGCGATCGACCTGCTCGCGGGCGATATCGCCTTGCGCGCGGCGACGGGCGCGGAGCGGTTCCTCGCCTTCGGTTCGAGCGCGACCGAACATCCGCTGCCGGGGGAAATCATTTTCGCCGAGGGCGACACGGTGCTGACGCGGCGCTGGACCTGGCGCCAGGCGCAGCACACGCTTACGCTGCCCGAATCGCGCGCGGTCGAGTTCAATATCGACGGCCTGCCGCCGGTGCCCCCGGCCGAGGTGGAGCAGGCCGGCGCCGAGATCATGGAGTTGGTGCAGCGCTTTTGCGGCGGGCGCGCGCGCTTTGCGCTGCTCGATCAGGCGCAGCCTGCGGTTTCACTGGAAGTCTAAGAACCCGTTGCAAAATGAATTTTGCAACGGCCCGATATAGGGGAGTATGAGGGGAGCTATCCCCTCATGTTGCAACAGGCTCTGAGCCGGCCGGATCAGCTTCTTTCCGGCTGGCCCGGAATCGGTCCGGCGAGCAGCGAGTCGAAGGTCGCCGTTTCCGCCGAATAGGCGAGCAGTTCTCCCGCTTCTATATCGAAGTGCCAGCCATGCAGCGCGAGCCGGCCCTGGTCCACGGCCTCGCTGATCCACGGAAACGACAGCAGGTTTTCCAGGGATACGAGGATCGCGGCCTGCTCGCAGGCGCGGCATTGCAGCGCGGGCGATTTATGCGGCAGCTCGCGCAGGACCCGCTCGCGTGCGCGCAGCGCGATGCTGACCCAGGCGCCGACGAATTCGTAGCGGTGCTGCGTAATGCCTTCGCCCTCCATCAGGGCCTGGATGCCGCCGCAGCCCGAATGGCCGAGCACGATGATGTGCCCCACCTCGAGCGTCTTCACCGCGAACTCGATCGCCGCGCGGATGCCGGGCGCTTCGGCCTCGTGGCGGTAGGGCGGAACCAGGTTCCCCACATTGCGCACCACGAACAAATCGCCGGGATCGGCGCCGGTGAGCATGGCCGGATCGACGCGCGAATCGCTGCAGGAAATCACCAGCGCGCGCGGCTCCTGCCGCTGGCGCAGGCGCGCGAACAGGCCGCGCTCGTCGCGGAAATACTTGGTCTGGAAGCGTTCGAAGCCGGCGATGAACTGGGCGATGTCTTTCATGGGTGTCGCAGCGCTGCGTTGTGCAGGGTACGGTCGTCGACAAGCTCCAGTTTATTCTGAATCCACCGACTGCGGCGCGGCCAATTCCTTGTGCAGGCGCAGCGGCTGGCGCCGGCGCAACTTCAGGTTGAGCATTTCGACCGCGACCGAGAACGCCATGGCGAAATAGATATAGCCCTTCGGAATATGCATCGCGAAGCCTTCGCCGATCAGCGCGACGCCGACCAGGATGAGGAAGGCGAGCGCCAGCATCTTCACCGTCGGATGACCGTCGACGAAGTCGCCGATGGGCTTGGCTGCGAACATCATGACCCCGACCGCGATGACGATCGCGAGCACCATGACCGCGACATGACTGGCCATGCCGACCGCAGTGATCACGGAATCAAGTGAAAAGACGATGTCGATGATGGCGATCTGTATCAGCGTGCCGATAAAACCGGCCTGCCCGGCCCCGCCGGATGCCTGTTCATTCGCGCCTTCGAGGGCGTTGTGGATTTCGGTGACCGCTTTCGCCAGCAGAAACAGCCCGCCGCCGAGCAGGATCAGATCGCGGCCGGAAACCTCATGGCCGACGAGCGAAAACAGCGGGTTGGTCAGGCGCATCATCCAGGCGAGCGACAGCAGCAGCGCGATGCGCGTGAACATGGCGAGGCCGAGCCCGATCACGCGCGCGCGCTGGCGCTGTTGCGGCGGCAGGCGTCCGACCAGGATGGAAATGAAAATGATGTTGTCCACCCCGAGCACGATTTCCAGCGTGGTCAGGGTGGCGAGCGCGATCCATGCCTCGGGCGAAGCGAGCCATTCCATGGGCGTACCTTGTGCGGTGCAGATGCGGCCATTTTAGCCGCGGCCGAGTATCGTGAGAAGTCGAATATAATGCATCTATTCATCGAAAAATACGAAGGGAGGCGCGGCGATGGCAAGGCTCAATTACAAGCACTTGCGTTATTTCTGGACCGTGGCCAAAGCCGGCAGCATCGCGCGCGCCTGCGAGCGCCTGCATCTCACGCCGCAGACCATCAGCGGGCAGCTGAGCGCGTTCGAGGACGCGCTCGGGCACACGCTGTTCGCGCGCACCGGCCGCCGCCTGGAACTCACCGAGGCCGGGCGCATGGTGCTCGGCTATGCCGACGACATGTTTGCGGTCGGCGCGGAGCTCGAGGAAGCGCTGAGCCACCGGGGCGGCAGCCTGCCGCTGCTGTTCCGGGTAGGCGTGGCCGACTCGGTGTCGAAGTCGGTGGCTTATCGGTTGCTGGAGCCGGCCGTGTCCCTTGCCGAACCGCTGCGCATCGTCTGCCGCGAAGGCAAACTCGCCGGTCTCATGGCGGACCTGGCGATCCACCGGCTGGACCTGGTGATCGCCGACGGCCCTATGCCCGCCAGCATGAGCATACGCGGCTTCAACCATTTGCTGGGCGAGTGCGGGCTCACTTTTTTTGCGACACCCGCGCTGGCGCGCAAGCACCCGGGGCGGTTTCCGCGCTGCCTCGACGGCGCGCCGCTGCTGTTGCCGGGCGAGGACGCCGCGGTCCGCGCCGGACTGATGCAATGGTTCGAGAGCCTGGGCGTGCGGCCGAAAATAGTCGGCGAGTTCGACGACGGCGCGCTGATCACGGCTTTCGGCAAGGCCGGAAGCGGCATCTTCGCGGTGCCCTCGGCCGTTGCCGCAGAGGTGCCGCGGCAATACGGCGTGCGCGTCCTGGGCCGCACCGATGCGGTAACCGAGCGCTTTTACGCGATTTCGGTGGAGCGCCGGCTGACGCATCCGGCGATGGTCGCAGTCAGTTCCGCGGCCCGTACCGAATTGTTCAGCAAGCGCCGCGTTAGCTAGGTCGCCAGGCAGGCTCAACGCCTCCTCGCCCATCACTGCCGCGGAATGCGCACCGAAGTCAGAGGCGGATCGAAGCAGTCGGCTAAGGTCATGTCGCTGAACCGGTGACCGAAACCCCGCGCGGCCTAGGCGCGGTAGCCCAGGCTGCGCGAAATATTTGCCGCGGTTTCCTTCACCAGCGCGGCCCAGCCCGGCTTCATGCGTTCGGCGGGCGCCGACACCGACAGGCCGGCGATGAGCATGCCGTCGTCGTCGCGTATGCCGGCGCCGATGCAGCGCACGCCGAGTTCGGCTTCCTCGTGGTCCACGGCGTAGCCGAGCCGGCGCGCCTTTTCCAGGTCTTCTTCCAGCGCGCTGAGGCTGCTCAGGCTGTTGCGCGTGTGGCCGTGCAGCCCGGTGCGCTCGGCGTATTCGCGCACGCCGGCGGCGCCGTCTTCGAGCAGAAACAGCTTGCCCACCGCGGTGATGTGCAGCGGCGCGCGCCCGCCGATCACATTGACCACGCGCATCATCGAGCGGCCGCTGGAGGTGCGCTCGATATAGACGATCTCGTCCTCGCGCCGCACCGACAGGTTGACCGCTTCGCCGGTGGCAGCATGCAGTTCGCGCATGTAGGGCAGCGCGATTTCACGCACGCTCACCCTGGATTTGGCCAGGTTGCCGAGTTCGATCAGGCGCATGCCGAGGCGGTAATTCCCCTGCTCGGCGCGCTCGACCATGCGCTCGTTGACCATGGCGGTGAGGATGCGGTGGGCGGTGGAGGGGTGCAGCCCCGCGGCCTGTCCCAGCTGCTTCAGGCTCGCTGGCGACGGAGACTCGGCGAGCGCGTCGAGCAGGCGCGTCATGCGCTCTATGACCTGGATGGAATTCTTGGATTCGGCTTGGCTCATGGGTGGCAACGATTTATCGAATCGCGGGATTTTATACCACAATGCGAATTATTCGGTGCTGTTGCCATGGTATGATTTCATACCCAAATTCGACATTTTCTGCAGCTCCATTCCCCGCCTTTCAACGGCCGATTTAGGAGCGCAAAATCCAAAGGAAGCAAGCATGAACAGCCCTAATGAAAAGGCAGTGAGCCAGCCCATGATGTCCCTGTGGATCAACGGCGCGGCGGTCCAGCCTTCCGGCCCGCGCTCGGGCGTGGTGACCAATCCCGCAACTGGCCAAGTGACCCGGCGCGTACCTTTTGCCAATGCTCAGGACATCGATGCCGCGGTCAAGGCGGCTAGCGCCGCGCTACCCGCATGGCGCAACGCACCGCCGCTGCGGCGCGCGCGCGTGATGCAAAAGTTCCTTGCGCTGATGCAGGCCAATCAGAAGGAGCTGGCGCGGCTCGCCTCGGAAGAGCACGGCAAGACCCTGCCCGATGCGATGGGCAGCGTGCAGCGCGGCATCGAAGTGATCGAATTCGCCTGCGGCATTCCGCATCTGCTCAAAGGCGAGTACACCGAGAACGCGGGCTCCGGCGTGGACTGCCATACGCTGCGCCAGCCGGTGGGCGTATGCGCCGGCATCACGCCGTTCAATTTCCCGGTGATGGTGCCCTTGTGGATGTTCCCGGTCGCGATCGCCTGCGGCAATACCTTCATTCTCAAGCCTTCGGAAAAAGTGCCCTCGGCGAGCATGAAAATGGCCGAGCTGTTCAAGGAAGCGGGACTGCCCGACGGCGTGTTCAACGTGGTGCACGGCGACAAGGAGGCGGTCGATGCCATCCTCAATCATCCGGGCATCCATGCGGTTTCCTTCGTCGGCTCGACGCCGATCGCGAAATACATCTACGAAACCTGCGCCAGGAACGGCAAAAGAGTGCAGGCGCTGGGCGGGGCCAAGAATCATGCGGTGGTGCTGCCGGACGCGGATCTCGAGTTCACCGCCGATGCGCTGATCGGCGCCGCCTACGGCTCGGCCGGAGAGCGCTGCATGGCGATTTCGGCCGTGGTCGCGGTAGGTGCGATCGGCGATCCGCTGGTGAAAATGCTCGCGGACAAGGCGCGAAAAATCAAGGTCGGCCCCGGCGACGGCGAGGGCGTGGAAATGGGACCGCTGGTGACGAGCGCGCATCGCGACAAGGTCGCGGGCTATATCGACACCGGCGTGGCCGAGGGCGCGCAGCTGGTGCTCGACGGGCGCAACCAGAAAGTCGCCGGCCACGAGAACGGCTTTTTCCTCGGGACCACGCTGTTCGACCGGGTCAAGCCCGAAATGAAAATCTACAAGGACGAAATTTTCGGTCCGGTGCTGGTGGTGCTGCGCGCCGCTTCGATCGAAGAGGCGATCGCGCTGGTCAATGCCAACCCCTACGGCAACGGCACGGCGATATTCACCAACTCCGGCGGCGCCGCGCGCCGCTTCGAGGAGGAAATCCAGGTAGGCATGGTGGGAGTGAACGTGCCGATTCCGGTGCCGGTCGCGTTCTACTCGTTCGGTGGCTGGAAGAGCTCGTTGTTCGGCGACCTGCACGTGCACGGCGTCGAAGGCGTGAAATTCTATACCCGCACCAAGGTGGTGACCACGCGCTGGCCGCACGAAGACACGCCCGCCGCCGGGCTCAATATGCCGACCCTGGGTTAATAAGCGAGCGCGTTCTTCCCGCGCGCCCGATTGCCGCAGCATCTGGAGGATAGTCGATGAACGCCAAGCCTCAGCTCGATCTGGAACACTACTGGATGCCGTACACCAACAACCGTGCATTCAAGCGCTCGCCGCGCATGATTGCATCGGCCGCAGGCATGTACTACACCACGGTCGAGGGCAAGAAAGTGCTCGACGGGCTGGCGACGCTGTGGTGCGTCAATGCCGGGCATTGCCGGCCGAAAATCGTCGAGGCGATACGGCAGCAGGCGGGCAT
>JAJZPQ010000136.1 GCA_021811085.1 Pseudomonadota bacterium
GCTGGCGCAGCGCCTCTGACTGTGGCAGTGTGCTAACATAACCAAACTGAATGTGCAGTGCACACGGCGGCAAAATGCCGCCGTGTGCGTTTTGTTTTAAGGCAGGTCAATGTCTCACGTAATGAACACCTATGCCAGGCTGCCGGTGGCATTCACGCACGGTCAAGGCGTGTGGCTGTGGGATGCGCAGGGCAAACGCTACCTGGACGCACTCGGCGGCATCGCCGTGAACACGCTCGGCCACGCCCACCCGAAACTGGTACAGACGCTGGCCGCGCAGGCCGGCAGACTGATACACACCTCGAATATTTACCAGATCACCGAGCAGGAAAATCTTGCCGACAAGCTGGCCGCGATCAGCGGCATGGACAAGGTGTTTTTCTGCAATTCCGGCTGCGAGGCGAACGAGGCCGCAATCAAAATCGCGCGCCTGTACGCCAAGGGCAAGAGCATAGAGAATCCTGCGATCGTGGTGATGGAGAAGGCGTTTCATGGCCGCACGCTGGCGACGCTCTCGGCCACGGGCAGCCGCAAGGTGCACGCCGGATTCGAGCCGCTGGTGTCCGGCTTCGTGCGCGTGCCTTACGACGATCTGGAGGCCGTGCGCCAGGTGGCGCAGAACAACCGCAACGTGGTGGCGGTCCTGGTCGAGCCGATCCAGGGCGAAGGCGGCATCAACATCGCGCACCTCGATTACCTGCGCGGCTTGCGCGCATTGTGCGACGAGTACCAGTGGCTGCTCATGCTCGACGAGATCCAGTGCGGCCTCGGCCGCACCGGCAAATGGTTTTTCTATCAGCACGCGGGCTTTTATCCGGACGTGGTCACGCTGGCCAAAGGGCTCGCCGGCGGCGTGCCGATCGGCGCCTGCCTCGCCCGGGGCGCGGCGGCCGAGGCATTCAAGCCGGGGAACCATGGCTCCACGTTCGGCGGCAATCCCCTCGCCTGCGCCGCCGCGCTCACCACGCTCGAAGCCATCGAGCAGGAAAAGTTGCTCGACAACGCGACCGAGATCGGCGATTTCATCCGCGCCGGCCTGAGCGCCGCGCTGGCCAAAGTCAAGGGCGTGATCGCCGTGCGCGGCATGGGCCTGATGATCGGCATCGAACTCGACCGCCCCTGCGCCGAACTGGTCCAACGCGCGCTCGACGCCGGGCTGCTCATCAACGTCACCGCGGACAAGATCGTACGCCTGCTGCCGCCGCTCATCATCAACCGCGACGAGGCACAGCAGCTCATCGATCGCCTGTCCGTCCTGATTCGGGAATTCCTCGGCCAGACGGCTGCGGCAAACTGAAGCCGGGGACACAGCATGAAGCCGCGGCATTATCTGCAATTCAGCGATTTTTCCCGCGCGGAATACGAGCATCTGCTCGAACGCACACGCTGGATCAAGGCCCAGTTCAAACAGTACAAGCCCTACCACCCGCTCGTCGACCGCACGCTCGCGATGATTTTCGAGAAGCAGTCCACACGCACGCGCCTGTCGTTCGAGGCCGGCATGCAGCAGCTGGGCGGCTGCGCCATTTTCCTCAGCACTCGCGATACCCAGCTCGGGCGCGGCGAACCGGTGGAGGACATGGCGCAGGTCGTGTCGCGCATGGTCGACATCGTCATGATTCGCACCTACGAACAGGAGATCCTCGATCGCTTCGCCGGGGTCTCGCGCGTGCCGGTGATCAACGGGCTTTCCAACGAATATCATCCGTGCCAGGTGTTGGGCGACATCTTCACCTACACCGAGCACCGCGGCCCGATCGGCGGCAGGACCGTGGCATGGATAGGCGACTCCAACAACGTCTGCAACACCTGGATGCAGGCGGCGGCGATTTTCGATTTCAACCTGCACGTATCCACCCCGCCGGGCTATGAGGTGGAAGCCGAGCGCGCAGGCAGCTACGGCAAGCACCATTTCGAGCATTTTGCCGACCCGATGGAAGCGGCGCGCGGCGCGGATCTGGTGACGACGGACGTCTGGACCAGCATGGGTTTCGAGGCGGAAGACGCAGAACGCAAACGCGACTTCAGCGACTGGCAGGTCGACGCCGACATGATGCAGCTCGCCGGCCGCGATGCTGTGTTCATGCACTGCCTGCCGGCCCATCGCGGCGAAGAAGTATCCGCGGACGTGATCGACGGGGCGCAGAGCGTGGTCTGGGACGAGGCCGAGAACCGCCTGCACACGCAGAAAGCGCTGATGGAATTCCTGCTGCTGGGGAAAGTCGCGTGAACGGCGTGAAACAGGCGTCGGCAGGCGCCCGCGAATACATCGGTCTGCGACTATCAATCTTGCGCGGCCGGTGTCCCGTCCGCGCGGATCGTCGATTGCGCGCGAATGAAAGGCGCATCCGCGCGCAATCGACGATCTTGTATAAGGAGCCACCCCAAACCGTATCTGCTTTTATTCATAACCGTGTTTTCTGTGCGGATGCGCTTTTCATCCGTACAGAAAACACGGTTGGCGCGCGCAGCGCGCAGGTTTTCGTCGCACACGCCGGTGTCTGAAACGCCGTATACGGCTGCACCATCCGCATTCATCATTTTTCGAGCAAGCAAATGGGAACCAAGAAAAGCGCTGTAAAAAAAGTAGTGCTCGCCTACTCCGGCGGGCTCGATACCTCGGTCATCCTCAAGTGGCTGCAGGATCAGTATGGCTGCGAAGTGATCACCTTCACCGCCGATATCGGCCAGGGCGAAGAACTCGAGCCCGCGCGCAAGAAGGCGAAGCAGTTCGGCGTGAAGAAGATTTTCATCGACGACCTGCGCGAAGAGTTCGTGCGCGATTTCGTTTTTCCGATGTTCCGCGCCAATGCCATTTACGAAGGCGAATACCTGCTCGGCACCTCGATCGCGCGCCCGCTCATCGCCAAGCGCCAGATCGAAATCGCGCGCATGACCGGAGCCGACGCGGTGTCGCACGGCGCCACCGGCAAGGGCAACGACCAGGTGCGCTTCGAACTCGGCTACTACGCGCTCGAGCCCAATATCCGCGTCATCGCGCCCTGGCGCGAATGGGATCTGGTGTCGCGCGAGAGGCTGCTCAAATACGCCGAGAAGCACGGCATTCCGGTGGTGGGCAAGAAGAAAGCCGGCTCGCCCTACAGTACCGACGCCAACCTGCTGCACATTTCCTACGAAGGCCGGATCCTCGAGAACCCGGCGAAAGAGCCGGAAAAAGACATGTGGCGCTGGACCGTGTCGCCGGAGGACGCGCCGGACCGCGCGGAATACGTCGAACTGGAATACAAGCAGGGCGATATCGTCGCCGTCAACGGCAACAAGCTGTCGCCGGCCAAAGTCCTCGAAACCCTGAACAAGCTCGGCGGCAAGCACGGCATCGGGCGGCTCGACCTGGTGGAGAACCGCTACGTCGGCATGAAATCGCGCGGCTGCTACGAAACCCCTGGCGGCACCATCATGCTGCGCGCGCACCGCGCCATCGAGTCGGTATGCCTGGACCGCGAAGTCGCCCACCTCAAGGACGACCTGATGCCGCGCTATGCCGCGCTGATCTACAACGGCTACTGGTGGAGCCCGGAGCGGCGCATGCTGCAGACCATGATCGACGCCTCGCAGGCGAACGTGAACGGTTGGGTGCGGGTCAAGCTGTACAAGGGCAACGTGGTCGTCGTCGGCCGCGACTCCAAGACGGATTCGCTGTTCGATCCGACCATCGCCACGTTCGAGGACGACCGCGGCGCGTACGACCAGAAGGACGCGGAAGGCTTCATCCGCCTCAACGCGCTGCGCATGCGCATCGCGGCGAAAGTCCGCGATCCACAAGGAGCGGCGAACCTGCGCAAGCGTCAGAAGAAGTAAGTATCCCCGTCGCGCCGGGCGCGGACTTGCGCGCTACGCGCGCCAACCGCGTTTTCGGTACGGATAAGAGACATCCGTACCGAAAACGCGGTTATGGTTAAAACCGAGTACAGCGTGGGTTCTTATGCAAGATCGCCACGCATAAGAACGTATCCCGAGCGCGCGTGCCACTTACGCGTAGCGGTTGCTGAGCGTGCCGATGCCGTCGATGACGATGCTGACGCTGCTGCCCGGTTTCATCGAGCCCACGCCTAAGGAAGTGCCGCAGGCGATCACGTCGCCGGGTTCGAGCGTCATGTCCTGCGAGATCAGGCTCACCAGCTGCAGCGGGGAAAAGATCATGTCGGCGACCGGATAGTTCTGCCTCTCCTGGTCGTTGAGCAGGGTCCTGACCACGAGCCCGGACGGGTCGA
>JAJZPQ010000137.1 GCA_021811085.1 Pseudomonadota bacterium
TCGAGCGTCATGTCCTGCGAGATCAGGCTCACCAGCTGCAGCGGGGAAAAGATCATGTCGGCGACCGGATAGTTCTGCCTCTCCTGGTCGTTGAGCAGGGTCCTGACCACGAGCCCGGACGGGTCGAGCCCGGTGGCGATCACCGGACCGAACACGCCAAAGGTATCGAAGCTCTTGGCGCGCGACCATTGCGCAAACGTCGCGTCCCGATTGAGAATTTCCGCCGCGGTCACATCGTTGATACAGGTGTAGCCGAATACATAGCTTGGCGCCTCGGCTGCGGATACCGCCTTGCAGCGCTTGCCGATGACAATGCCCAATTCGCCTTCGTAGACTACCTTACCCGCATAGGATGTCGGCACGCGTATGATCTCGCCGTGCGCAAGAAAGGAGTTGTTGCCTTTCAGGAAATACAGCGGTTCCGGCGGCTCCGGGTTGCCCAGCTTCGCCGCGAGCGCGTGAAAATTGTTCCACAAGGCCACCATCTTGCTCGGCTGCGTAGGCGTGAGCACTTTCACCGCGGCCAGAGCCACGCTGGCGCCGGTGGGCTGCGCCCCGCCGAACATGTCGCCCGCATGAACCTTGATGCTGCCGCTTTCGACCGTGCCGAAACCGGCCTGGCCTTGATGCTCAAAGCGTATCCAATGCGCCATTCACTTCTCCATTGACGGGTTTTGGGCCCGATTCCATATCAATGGTAATTGTAGCGGCTTGCGCCTGCGGCGTCAGACGCGCGCTGCAGTATAATCACGCCACCCGACCAACGCAGCAGCGCCTGATACGAGAGACCAGCCATGCCCTCCTTCGACATCACTTCGGAAGTCAACAAGGTCGAACTCAAGAACGCGATCGAGCAGTGCAACAAGGAGGTCGCCAACCGCTTCGACTTCAAGGGTTCGGACGCACGCATCGAGCAAGCCGAGCTCACGCTGACCGTTTATGCCGACGACGATTTCAAGCTGAAGCAGTTGATGGACGTGTTTACCGGCAAGTGCGCCAAGCGCGGCGTCGATGTGCGCGCGCTCGAGCCCAAGGATGTCGAGAAAATCGGCGGCGACAAGGTCAAGCAGACCGTCGAGGTGAAGAACGGCATCGAGTCGGAGCAAGCAAAAAAAATCGTCAAACTGATCAAGGATGCCAAGCTCAAAGTGCAGGCGAGCATCCAGGGGACGGCGGTGCGCGTCTCCGGCGCCAAAAAGGACGACCTGCAGGCGGCGATTCAGCTGGTGAAGAAATCCGTCGCCGAAATCCCGCTGCAGTTCCAGAATTTTCGCGACTAGGTCCTCAGTCCGGTTATCCAGCGCGCGTAGAGTCGCGCCGCCACCGCGTTCAGGGCTGCGACGCGCGGCTGCAGGTGGGCCTGGATTTCAGACGCGGTCTGCACCGTAGCGCAGGCGCTGCGCGCCAGTTCGTCCTTGCCCGACTCGCACCAGCTGCGGATCATGTCCGGCGTCATTTCCACGTGGCATTGCATGCCCAGGTTCGGCCCCAGGACGAATGCCTGGTTGCTGCAGTGGGGGCTGGACGCAATGCACACCGCCCCGGGCGGCAGACTGTAGGTTTCGCCGTGCCAGTGAAACGATAGGAATCCGCGCGTCGCACCGAACCAATCGCGCGCCTCCACGCTGTCGGCAACATCCACGCGGCCCCAGCCGATTTCCTTTTGCGGGTTGAGGCCGACCGTGCCGCCCAGGGCCTTGGACATCAGCTGCGCACCCAGGCAATGGCCCAGCACCGGGACGCCTTCGTCGGCCGCGGCGCGGATCAGCCGCAGCACGCCCGCAATCCAGGGCAGGTCGTCGTTGACGCTCATCGGGCCGCCCATGAACGCGAGCCCCGCATAGCCGGACACAGAGGTTGGCGGCGCCGCGCCGGCGTCGATTTTCAGCAGCTGCCACGGCAGCGAATGCGCCTCCAGGTATGTGGCAAAATAGCCAGGCCCCTCGCTGGGGCTGTGACGGAATATGGCGACCGGCTTCATGGGAGCGTCCTGCATGGTTTGCGGAAAGCATATCAGCTTATTGGTTCTGGCAGCATGTGCGCCGTTCGCGCCGTCCGCCATCGCCGCCGACGTCGCGCTGGTCGGGCTGATCGGTGCCAAAGCCATCGTGGTCATCGACGGCGGAGCGCCGCGTACGCTGGCGCCCGGGCAAAAAAGCGCCGAAGGCGTGACGCTGCTCGGCACCGAGAAGGATGCGGCCAGCTTCGACATCGACGGCAAGAAGAAGACGCTGCGCATGGGCCAGGCCTATTCCGCAGCCAAGCGCGCAGATCGGCAGACGGTCACGCTCAGCGCCGACGCGCGCGGCCATTTCGTCACGCTCGGTTCGATCAACGGCGGCAGCGTGCGCTTCCTCGTCGACACCGGCGCCACTTTCGTCACCTTGCCGGCCGCCGAAGCGAGGCGTCTGGGCATCGATTACCTGCGCGGTCAGCGCGGCCAGATGCAGACCCCCAACGGCGTGGTCTCTGTCCATCGCGTCATGCTGGACACGGTCAGGGTTGGCGACATCGAACTCAACAACGTCGATGCCGTCGTGAGCGGGAGCGACACCATGGGCGTGGCGCTGCTCGGGATGAGCTTTCTCAATCGCATGGAAATGCAGCGCGACGGCCAGAGCATGAGCCTGACCAAGCGCTACTGAAGCAGCGCGGGCGGCGGCACGCGAGAGGCGTGCTCACGCCGCGTCAGCGGTCAGGCCTTGGCTTTCTTCTTGTCGTTCTCTATCAGCGCGTAGGCCGAGTGGTTGTGGATGGACTCGAAGTTTTCCGACTCCACCACATACCATTCGATGCGATCGTCCTTGTTCAGCACGGCGGCGACGTCGCGCACCATGTCCTCGACGAACTTCGGATTGTCGTAGGCGCGCTCGGTCACGAGTTTTTCGTCCGGGCGCTTGAGCAGCCCGTAGAGTTCGCACGAGGCCTCTTTCTCCACCACGTCGACGATGTCCTCGATCCAGACGAAGTCGTTGGTGCGCGCGGTCACGGTCACGTGCGAGCGCTGATTGTGCGCGCCATAGGCGGAAATCTTCTTCGAGCACGGGCACAGGCTGGTCACCGGCACCAGCACCTTCATGGTGAAGCGCTGTTTGCCCTGGTCGACGTCGCCGATGAACGTGACATCGTAGTCCATCAGGCTCTCGACCTTGGACACCGGGGCCGCCTTGTTCACGAAATAGGGGAAATTCATTTCGATGTGGCCCGACTGCGCCTCGAGCTTTTCCATCATCTCGCCCAGCATGCGCTTGAACGTGTCGACCGAGATCTCGCGCTCGTGCGCATTCAGGATCTCGACGAAACGCGACATGTGCGTGCCTTTGAAATGATGCGGCAGGCGCACGTACATGTTGAAATTGGCGACGGTGTGCTGCACGCCGCCCGAACGCTCGCTCACCTTGACCGGATGGCGGATCGACTTGATGCCGACCTGGTCGATGGCGAGCCGGCGCGTGTCTTTCGAGCTTTGCACGTCGGCGATGGTCACCGGATCGCGGGTATTCATGAGGGGGCCCTTCCATGGACGATTGCGGCGCTAAGCAGCGCGCTGCGCGAACCGCATTTTAACACGATACCCGGAGGCGGCCCGCGCTCAAGCGGCGCGGCGGGCGCTTATCGCTGCGACCAGGCCTGCCTTGTCCAAGCCGACTTCGGCCAGCAGCACGCCGGTATCGCCGTGATCGACGAAGCGGTCCGGCAAACCCAGGTGCAGCAGTTGCGGCGCCAGGCCGGCTGCGGCCAGACATTCGGCCACGGCGCTGCCGGCACCGCCCATGATCGAACCCTCTTCGACCGTCGCCAGCAGCTCGTGCGTGCGCGCCAGCTGTTCCACCAGTGCGCGGTCCAGGGGCTTGACGAAGCGCATATTCGCGAGCGTCGCGTCGAGCTCCTCGGCCGCCTCGAACGCGCTCTGCAACATGCTGCCGAAAGCCAGGATCGCGATCCTGGCGCCCTGGCGGCGCAGCTCGCCTTTGCCCAGCGGCAGCGCCTGCATTTCCTTGCGGACTTCCACGCCCGGACCGCTGCCGCGCGGATAGCGCACCGCGGCCGGCGTATCGAGCTGGAATGCGGTGTAGAGCATTTGCCGGCACTCGTTCTCGTCGGCGGGCGCCATCACGGTGAGATTGGGAATGCAGCGCAGATAGGCGAGATCGAATGCGCCATTGTGCGTCGCTCCGTCGGCGCCGACCAAACCGGCGCGATCGA
>JAJZPQ010000138.1 GCA_021811085.1 Pseudomonadota bacterium
TTCTTGATTTCATCGAAGGTAAAGCCATACTGGAAACCAGAACAGCCGCCGCCGCTCACGAATACCCGCAGCTTGAGCTCGCTGTTGCCCTCTTCCTCGATCAATTCCTTCAC
The DNA here is from genome assembly GCA_021811085.1 of Pseudomonadota bacterium. Classification (GTDB taxonomy): domain Bacteria; phylum Pseudomonadota; class Gammaproteobacteria; order Burkholderiales; family SG8-39; genus 2-12-FULL-64-23. The sequence goes on from JAJZPQ010000138.1 coordinate 114, forward strand.
CTTGTTCGCCGCATTGTCGGTGAAGAGCAACGGGGCGGGCATCTCTGCTACTGCGTTCATGTCCTTACTCCTAAAAATAATCTAACCGCGCTGCCCGCCCTCAATTGCGCGAGGCAATCTTCAGCTCGACCGTCTTGCCGCTCTCGGTCACGCTGGATACGTGCACTAGGCGGCCTTCGACCACGGCACCCAGATGCATTTCCAGCGTATTGTAATGCACATCGCCTTTGACGCGGGAATGCGCCTGAAGTTCTAAAAATTCGGCCGAACGTACCGGGCCGTTTATCGCCCCGTTCACGACCAGGTGAGTGACCTGGATTTCTCCGTCTATGCGGGCGTGCTCGCTTACCACCAGGGTACTCGGCTGCTCCCCCGAGGCTGTGACATTGCCTTTGATCTCACCATCGACGCGCAAACCGCCGGCGAAATTAACATTGCCTTCGATCTTGGTGCCGGCGCCGATGAGGCTATCGATGCGGTTTTGCGGCTTATTCGACTTCTTGCGGAACATGGGCTATCCCTCTTACGAAAGATTGAAACTCTGAGTCGCCCGCACCTGGGCGGACCCAGCCTCGAATATGCGCACGCGCACCATTTTCACATGCGCCTCCGGCGCCACGCGGAACGTTCCCTCCACCCGCTGGAAGTACTTGAAATTTATCTTATAAGCTTGCGCCGCCCCACCTTCGGGGACGGTAATAATAGCATCTTTGCCGGCCTGTTGCAGGCTGACCAGGAACTGCAGGCTGCCCTGAAACGGCTTGTCACGCTGCCCGCCCTGCAATAGCAGCAGGCGATAGCGAAATTCTCCCGGCAGCGCCCCCGCATCGACCCGAAAGCGATTGATCAATAAGCCGTTGTCGCGCTGCTCGCTCGGGATCAGATTCTCGAAAAACGCCAAATCCTCCTTCAGCCTGGCGTTTTCGTCCTCCAACGCCTTTACCTGTTTTCCCAGCTGCACTTGGGTGGCGTGCTCGATCTGCAGTTTGCTTTCGCTGGCATTGACGCTGGCGCGCAGCAGCGTTCCCTCCTTGGTCAACCGCTCCACGTTCTTGCGCAGTTGCGACAATTCCTGCTCGGCCTCGCTGCGGTCGAACCCGGCAAAGCGCCGGCCGGCATCGTAGATCCAGGCCGCCAGCGCAAAGGAGAAGGATAGCACCACGACCACGCCCAGCATGCGCCAGTACCATGCGACATGGGTCTGCACCGTCATGCGCGGCGCCGAGATGCCGAAGCGCTGGCGGAATCGTTTCAGCAGTTTCGGCGGCATCGCAGCGGCTACGGAAGAATCGGCACCTGCGTGAGGCCCATGGACTCGTCCAGACCGAACATGAGGTTCATGTTCTGCACCGCCTGGCCCGATGCGCCCTTGACCAGATTATCGATCACCGAGAGCACCACTAGGGTGTCGCCTCCTTGAGGCCGGTGCAGCGCGATGCGGCAGGTATTGGCCGCGCGCACCGAGCGCGTGTCGGGGTGACTGCCTGGCGGCAGCACATCGACGAAAGGCTCGCCCGCATAGCGCTCTTCGTACAGCTTCTGGAAGTCCAGTTCGCGCGTGATGCGCGCGTATAGGGTGGCATGGATGCCGCGTATCATCGGCGTCAGGTGCGGCACGAACGTCAGGCCGATCTCGCTGCCGGTGATCTGCGCCAGGCACTGGACGATCTCCACGCCATGGCGATGGCCGGGCACGCCGTAGGCTTTGAAATTGTCCGAGGCTTCGGCGAACAGAATATGGGTTTCGGCCTTGCGCCCGGCCCCGCTTACGCCCGACTTCACGTCGGCGATCAGGTGGCCGGCGTCGACCGCGCGCGCATCGAGCAAAGGCAGGAATCCGAGCTGCACCGCAGTCGGATAGCAGCCCGGATTGGCGACGATGCGGGCCTTGCGTATGGCGTCGCGGTTCACTTCGGGCAGACCGTATACCGCCTGCGGTATGAGCTCCGGGCAGGCGTGCTTCACCTTGTACCACTTTTCCCATTCAGCAACGTTCTGGATGCGGAAATCGGCGGATATATCGATCAGGCGCACCCCGGCGTCGACCAGCCGCCAGGCATCGTTCATGGCGACCCCATGGGGAGTGGCGAAGAACACGACGTCGCATTGATCCAGCGCCGCCGTCGCAGGGTCGGAAAACGCAAGATCGACGTGGCCGCGCAGGCTCGGAAACAATTCGCTGACCGCCATGCCTGCTTCCTTGCGCGAGGTGATGGCCTGCAGTTCGGCCTGCGGATGCTGCGCGAGGATGCGCAACAGCTCAACCCCGGTATATCCGGTGCCCCCCACCACGCCGATCTTGATCATTTCCTGCTCCGCATGTGATTTGTAGTGGCGGTTTGAACAAGGAGGCTACGCCCCCTTGTCGATCCCCCAATTCAGAGAACGCTCTGATTTCACTGTCGCCTCAATCAGGGCTTTCCTTAGTCTAACAGCCAATAAATACCGCGCGCAAAAAACAAAAGCCGCCTCGAAGGGCGGCTTTTGCGTGTTTCTTGTGGCCGGTTTACCGCTTGGAGAACCGCCATCTCCATAGCGCACTGATTACACGTTTATTATTTCGCATAAATAAATTGGTGAATGATTGGTGAACGACCCTTGTAGACATAATTTGCAGTCATTAGCGTTGACTGAGAGGCAATTTCCCCCTCCTTTTAATACATCACTCGCCACGCAAAAATTGCGATGATATGGCGAACATCCAGAACAAAATATCGTACTTCGCGCGCACCAATGCACGTCATTCTAATACACCTTTCGGCATCAAGCAGGATGACCGTCTCCTCCATATTTATATTATTGGGCAAACGGGCGTCGGGAAGTCCACGCTGATTGAAACACTGGCGATGCAAGACCTGCACGCCGGACGAGGCTTCGCGCTCATCGACCCGCATGGCGATCTCGTCGAGCAGATATGGACGAAGGTGTCGGACCCGCTTCGTGATCGCATTGCTTACCTCAACGCGCCCGATCCATCCCAGCCCTACGGATACAACCCGCTGCGCCGGGTTCGGGACGATAAAATCCCGCTTGCGGCTTCCGGCTTGCTCGAAACGTTCAAAAAGCTCTGGCCGGATGCCTGGGGCGTCCGCATGGAACACGTGCTGCGCAACAGCCTGTATGCACTGCTTGAACGGGACGACTCCACGCTTCCCGACATCCTGCGCCTTTACGGCAGTGAGCACTTCCGTCGCTCGATCGCCAAAGGCATTCGCAACGAAACCGTCCGGAATTTTTGGAAGTATGAATTCGAGAATTACCCGTGGCGTCTGCGCGCCGACGCGGTCGCGCCGGTACAAAACAAGCTAGGCGCGCTGCTTTCCGATCCAACGCTCTATCGCATCTTGGCCGAGCCAACCGTAGACCTCCATTTCCGTTCGTTAATGGATGAAGGCCGTGTCCTTTTGGTCAATCTTGCGAAAGGACGTATCGGCGCCGATAGCTCCCTGATCCTCGGCGGCCTCCTTGTTTCAACAATCGGGTTAGCGGCCCTCACCCGCGCCGACACACCGGCCGCAGCGCGGTCGCCGTTCTTTCTGTACGTGGACGAATTTCAGAACTTTACGACGCTCGCGTTCGTGAACATGATGGCCGAACTGCGCAAGTACGGCGTAGGGGTCACCCTTGCCCATCAACACTTGCATCAGCTTGAGCCAGAAATACGGCACGCCGTGCTCGGCAATGCGGCAACCGTTATCGCCTTCCGGGTGGGACCCGAGGACGCTTCCGTCCTTGCTAAAGAGTTTGAGCCATCCTTCGGTGTCGAAGACCTGATGAATCTCGCGAACCGCGATATCTATCTAAAGCTCATGATCGACGGAGTGCCGAGCAGGCCGTTCAGCGCGTGCACCAGTCATGCCTGTTGACCGCATTGGATTGGACGCTATGATGGAAGCCGCTATTATTAATCCACACGGCCACTTGACACGAATTCGCTTATAAGCGAAGATACTCTATGCAGGTACTGCACTATCTCGATT
>JAJZPQ010000139.1 GCA_021811085.1 Pseudomonadota bacterium
CGCTTACCGGCGTGCCGAAGGACAAGCTCGAAGCGCTCGCCAAGCTCTACGCCGACCCCAAGACCAAGGTGGTGTCGTACTGGACCATGGGCTTCAACCAGCACACGCGCGGCACCTGGGTCAACAACATGGTCTACAACGTGCACCTGCTCACCGGCAAGATTGCCGAACCCGGCAATGGACCGTTCTCATTGACCGGCCAGCCTTCGGCGTGCGGCACCGCGCGCGAGGTGGGCACCTTCTCGCACCGGCTCCCCGCCGACATGGTGGTAATGAACCCGAAGCACCGCGAAATCGCCGAACAGATCTGGAAACTGCCCGCGGGGACGATCCCGGATAAACCGGGCTTCCACGCCGTGTTGCAGGACCGGATGCTGAAGGACGGCAAGCTCAATTTCTACTGGACCTTGTGCACCAACAACATGCAGGCCGGCCCGAACCTGACCCAGGAGCGTTATCCGGGCTTCCGCAATCCAGAGAACTTCATCGTGGTCTCGGATGCCTATCCAACCGTCACCGCGATGGCCGCCGACCTGATCCTGCCCACCGCGATGTGGGTGGAGAAGGAAGGCGCCTACGGCAACGCCGAGCGGCGCGCCCAGTTCTGGCGCCAGCAGGTGAAAGCGCCGGGCGAGGCGAGGTCCGATTTGTGGCAGATCGTCGAGTTCTCCAAGCGCTTCAAGGTCGAGGAAGCCTGGGGTGAAGAGCTGGTCGCGAAGATGCCCGAGGTCCGCGGCAAAACGCTGTTCGACGTGCTGTTTGCGAACGGCGAAGTCAACAAGTACCCGCTCAAGGACCTGCAGAAGGGGTTCGAGAACGACGAGTCGAAGCACTTCGGTTTCTACCTGCAGAAAGGCTTGTTCGAGGAGTACGCCAAATTCGGTCGCGGGAAGGCGCACGATCTGGCGGACTTCGACCTGTACCACAAGGCGCGCGGGTTGCGCTGGCCGGTGGTTGACGGCAAGGAAACGCTGTGGCGCTTCCGCGAGGGCTACGACCCCTACGTGAAGAAGGGCGAAGGCATCCGCTTCTACGGCAAGCCTGACGGCAAGGCGGTGATATTCGCGCTGCCCTACCAGCCGGCGGCCGAATCGCCCGATGCCGAGTACGACTTGTGGCTCGCCACCGGGCGCGTGCTCGAGCACTGGCACACCGGCACCATGACGCGCCGGGTGCCCGAGCTCTATAGAGCGTTTCCGGATGCCTGGGTATGGATGAACCCCAAGGACGCCGAAAAACGGGGCCTGAAGCGCGGCGACGCCGTGAAAGTAGTGAGTCGGCGCGGCGAGATGGTGACCAAGGTCGAGACGCGCGGCCGCAACAAGATGCCCGAGGGCCTGGTGTTCGTCCCGTTCTTCGACGAGAGCCGGCTGGTGAACAAGCTCACGCTCGATGCCACCTGCCCGATCTCGAAAGAGACCGACTTCAAGAAGTGCGCGGTGAAGATCGTAAAAGCCTGAGGGGTGAGGCGAGAGGCATGAAATGGCAACGGCGCGCCCACACCTAGACCCGTGACGAAGCCAATGGAAGGCGACAGTCAATTCAAAGCCGCGGCGCGCCGGCGGTTCCTGTTCGACGCCGCGAAGCTCGCATGCGGCGCGGGCATGCTCGGACTCGGCGTCGGGCTGTACGCCGAGCAGGCGCGGGCGCTACCGCCGACCGCGATCCGCCCGCCGGGCGCGCCTGCCGAGCCGGAATTCCTTGGCGCCTGCATTCGTTGCGGCATGTGCGTACGCGATTGCCCGTACCATATCCTCGATCTCGCCCGGGCGGGGCAGGACATCGCCACCGGCACGCCATATTTCACCGCGCGCAGCGGGCCGTGCGAAATGTGCGAAGACATTCCGTGCGTGAAAGCGTGCCCTACCGACGCGCTCGATCACGAATTGAAGGATATCGGCAAGGCGCGCATGGGCCTGGCCGTGCTGGTCGATCACGAAACCTGCCTCAATTACCTCGGTTTGCGCTGTGACGTCTGCTACCGGGTGTGTCCGCTGATCGACAAGGCCATCACGCTCGAGCCGCAGCACAACGCCCGCACCGGCAAGCACGCCATGTTCATCCCGACGGTGCACTCCGATCGGTGCACCGGCTGCGGCAAATGCGAGCAGGCGTGCGTGCTCGATGCCGCGGCGATCCGCGTGCTGCCGCGCCGTTTGGCGAGAGGCGAGCTTAGCGCGAACTACCGCCTTGGTTGGGTAGAGAAGAAGAAGGCGGGCAAACCGCTCGTCGAGGGTATCATCGACCTGCCCGACCGCATGCCGGAGACCGCGAAATGAAACAGGGTGTCGGCGCCGAAGCGATCCGCGCCAAAGGCTGGCTCGCCGCGCACCGGTGGCTGCTCGCGCGCCGGATCACGCAGTTCGCGGTGCTCGCATTGTTCCTCGCCGGTCCGTGGCTCGGCTACTGGATCGTCAAGGGCAATCTCAACTACAGCCTCACCCTCGACGTGCTGCCGCTCGCGGACCCCTATGTGCTGCTGCAATCGCTGGTCGCCGGACATCGCCCCGAGCGAAACGCGCTGATCGGCGTGGCGATCATTTTGGTCGCGTATTTCCTGCTCGGCGGGCGCGCCTACTGCGCATGGGTATGCCCGGTCAACGTGGTGACCGACGCGGCGCATTGGTTGCGCGCGCGGCTCGGTGTGCGTGGTGGCGCCCGACTCTCCCGCGCATCACGCTACTGGATTCTGGCCATGACGCTGGTTCTCGCGTGGATCACCGGCACGATTGCTTGGGAACTGGTGAATCCGGTTTCCATGCTGCATCGGGGCATCATGTTCGGTATGGGCGCCGGCTGGCTCGTCATCGCTGCGGTGTTCCTGCTCGATCTGTTCGTCGCCGAGCGCGCCTGGTGCGGATATCTGTGCCCGGTCGGCGCGTTCTACAGCGTGGTCGGCAAATTCAGCCCGCTGCGCGTCTCAGCGGTGCGGCGCGCCCAGTGCAACGACTGCGCGGACTGCTATGCGGTCTGTCCGGAACCGCTGGTGATCAAGCCCGCGCTCAAGGGTGCGGAGCAGGGCTACGGCGCGCTGATACTTTCGCCCAACTGCACCAACTGTGGCCGTTGCATCGACGTCTGCTCCAAAGACGTCTTTGCCTTCACTACCCGTTTCAGCAATCGCAGCGAGCCGCAGGTCGAGAACCAACGGCCCGCAACTCGCTCCGCTGAAGCGCCCGCCCAACTGTCCTCATGCTAAGGAGTCACTCATGAACAAGTCCGCCACAATTATTCTCGCTGCACTCGCTCTGATGATTTCGCCGTTGGCAGGCGCGCGGGACGCGACATCCAGGGTGCAGACGCTGCGCGCCGCTGACGCCGCGGCAGCCGACCAGGCGCCCGCGGCGCGGCCTTACGCGGGCAAGGCGCCCGGCAGCCAGAAGCCGATTGCGCGCACTTTCAGCACGCAACCGCCGCTGATTCCGCACGCGATCGAGGGTTTCGACGAGATAACGCTGCAGAGCAACCCGTGCCTGGCCTGCCACGGGCCCGACAACTATAAGGAGACAAAGGCATCGAGAATTTCCGACAGCCATTTCAAGGATCGTGACGGCAAAATGCTGCCAGAAGTGCCGGCGGCGCGCTATCAGTGCACGACCTGCCACGTACCGCAGGCCGATGCGAAACCGCTGGTAGAAAACACGTTCCGTGGTGATGTCGGTACTGCGGCGAAAACGAAGAAATAGAAAATAAGCCCGCCATCGGCCGGTTTCGAGACACCCTCCTGAGGAGGCTGCTGCGGCGTCGCTCGCGGGCCAAACGCATCGTAATCGTCCTGGACAACGCGAAATACCGGCATGCCCGGCTGCTCGCGCCTTTGCTGCGGCGATACGACAGGGTTCCGACCTTGCCGTTCCTGCCACCATACAGTCCGCAACTGGCACCGATCGAACGGGTCTGGAGGCTGGCGGGAGCGCCAGCACGCCGACCAACACGAGCTCTTCGATTCTCTTCAAGTCGGCAATCAGGGCTTGGATGGCGAAACCGAAGGCATAGCCGGCAGCGGAGACGAGCACTGCCCACAAAGCAGCGCCGATCAGGTTGAGGAGCGCAAAGCGAAGCAGTGGGA
>JAJZPQ010000010.1 GCA_021811085.1 Pseudomonadota bacterium
AGGCCGAGCTGCTGTACGAGTTCCGCCGCCACGGCGCCCAGTTCCCGGCCTACTGGCCCATCGTCGCCGGCGGCGCCAATGCCTGCGTGCTGCACTACAACGACAACCAGGCGCGGCTCGAGGACGGCGCGCTGCTCTTGATCGATGCCGGCTGCGAACTCGACGGTTATGCGTCCGACATCACCCGCACCTTTCCCGTGAACGGCAAATTCAGCGGCGCGCAAAAAGACGTGTATGAACTCGTGCTCGCCGCGCAGGCTGCCGCGATCGCGGCAACCAGACCCGGCGCGGCCTGGGACGCGCCGCATGAGGCGGCCGTGCACGTACTGGCGCAAGGCATGGTCGATTTCGGCCTGTGCCGCGGCTGCCTCGACCAGGTGCTCGAAACAGGCGATTACAAGCGCTTCTACATGCACCGCACCGGCCATTGGCTGGGGCTGGACGTGCACGATGCCGGCGAATACAAAGTCGAAGGCAAATGGCGGCCGCTCGTACCCGGCATGACGCTTACGGTAGAGCCGGGTTGCTACATCCGCCCCGGCGAGGGCGTGCCCGAAGCCTACTGGAACATAGGCGTACGCATCGAGGACGACGTGCTGGTAACCGAGGCTGGCTGCGAAGTGATCACCGCGCAAACGCCGAAAAGCGTCGCCGACATCGAGGCCCTGGTGGGCAAGGCCTGAGCGCCAGTGCCATGGACGCCGAAAGCGTAGACATTCTGATCGCCGGCGGCGGACCGGTGGGCGCTGCGTTGGCCCTGGCGCTGGAAGGCAGCGGCCACAGCGTGGTGCTGGCCGAAGCACGCAGTGCCGACGCCACGGAAACGCGCAGCGCCAATGCCGGCGCCGCACGCAGTGCGCCGGCGGGCGATGCGCGCGCGCTCGCGCTGTCCTATGCGAGCCGGCTCGTGCTCGAGCGCCTGCACGCTTGGTCGGGGATGCGCACCACGCCGATCGAGACCATCCACGTTTCGCAGCAAGCCGGCTTCGGCCGCACCCTGATCAGCGCCGCCGATTGCGACGTGCCGGTGCTGGGCTATGTCGCCAATTACGACGATCTGCAGCAAAGCCTGCTCGCCGTACCCTGCTCGGCCAGGCGCCTGTTCGGCGCCCGAGTCGTCAGTTTCGATGGCGCCAAGGCCCGGCTGCAGACGCAGGAAGGCGAACGCGCGTTCGCGCCGCAGCTGACCGTATTTGCCGACGGCGCGCGCATCGCGGACGAGCGCGCGGCGCCCGCCTACAGCAAGGACTACCGCCAGACCGCGCTCGTCGCCTGGGTACGCACCGAACAGCCGCACCGCGGCCGCGCGTGGGAACGGTTTACGCCCGAAGGCCCGCTGGCGCTGCTGCCCCACGGTGCAGGCTATGCGCTGGTCTGGACCATGGACCCTGAGCGCAGCGCGCAGCTCGCAGCGCTCGATACCCCGTCGTTTCTCGCCGCGCTGCACGCCGCGTTCGGCGACCGCCTGGGCGCCTTCCTCGAAGCGGGCGAGCGCAGCGCATTCCCGCTCGCATTGCGCTACCGGCGCGAGGAAACGCAAACGCACAGCCTCGCCGTGGGCAATGCGGCGCAGACCCTGCATCCGGTCGCCGGACAGGGGTTCAACCTGGGCCTGCGCGACGCCTGGGAACTCGCGCGTCTCGCGCACGCGGCGCGCGATCCCGGCAGCGAGCGTTTCATCGGCGCCTATCGGCGCGCGCGCGCGCTCGACCGCCGCGCCGGCATCCGCTTCACCGACAGCCTGGTCGGCTTGTTTTCCAATTCCGACCCGCTGCTCAAGCTTGGCCGCGGCGCGGGTCTGCTGGCGCTCGACCTGCTGCCGTTCGCCCGCCGCTTCATCGCGCGGCGCATGATTTTCGGCGCACGCGCACTGCCTTGACTTGTAGAGCCCGTAACAAAGGTTATTTTGTTACGGCGTTACGGCCCGATTCAGGGGGCACGAGGGGAGCGATCCCCTCACATCGAGGCCCGCACGCGATCAATATATTTGCGCTGCAGGCGTGAATATTTCGATTTTTCTTCGTCTGCGATTGGGTATAGAATTGCTTCCCCTCCCGCAAAAAACTCTAGAACGAAATGAGAATTGGACCTCACGTGCTGCGCAACAATCTATTCGTTGCGCCGATGGCCGGGGTCACGGATAGGCCGTTCCGCCAGCTGTGCAAAACATTCGGCGCCGGCATGGCGGTGTCCGAGATGGTCGCGTCCAACTCTCTTTTGTGGGGCAGCGAAAAAACGCGGCGCCGCGCCAATCACGCAGGCGAGCCCGATCCGATTTCGGTGCAAATCGCCGGCGCGGACCCGAAGATGATGGCTGAAGCGGCCAGTTACAACGTCGGCGAGGGCGCGCAGATCATCGACATCAATATGGGCTGTCCGGCCAAGAAGATCTGCAACGTGATGGCCGGCTCGGCGCTGCTGAAGGATGAGCCGCTGGTCGGCCGCATTCTCGAATCCGTGGTGCGCGCGGTGGACGTGCCGGTCACGCTGAAATTGCGCACCGGCTGGGACCAGCACAACAAGAACGCACTGACAGTGGCGCACATCGCCGAGCAAAGCGGCATCCAGCTGCTCTCCATCCATGGTCGCACGCGCGCCTGCGGCTACACCGGCCAGGCCGAATACGACACCATCGCCGCGGTCAAGCGCGCCACGCGCCTGCCGGTGATCGCCAACGGCGACATCACCTCGCCGCAGAAGGCCAAGTACGTTCTCGATTACACCCGCGCCGACGGCGTCATGATCGGCCGCGCGGCGCAGGGCAGGCCCTGGATCTTCCGCGAAATCGAGTACTACCTCAAAACCGGGGTGCAGCTGCCGCCGCCGCTGGTGAGCGAAATCCATCAGGTGCTGATTGCGCACCTGCACGATCTATATGCGTTTTACGGCACCGACACCGGCGTCAAGATCGCGCGCAAGCACATTTCCTGGTACACCAAGGGTCTTGCCGGTTCGGCCAGTTTCCGCCATGCGATGAATCAATTACAAAGCCTGGAAGAGCAGCTGGCGGCGGTGAACCGGTTTTTCGATCAACAGGCGCAGCAACACGAGCATCTGCGCTATGAGGAGGAGTTGGCAGCATGACACCGCGAGCCAGTGAAATCGGGGAATGCGTACGCAAGTCCCTGGAGAAATATTTCAAGGATCTGGACGGGGAGCGGCCGCGCGCCGTCCACGAGATGGTGCTGAAGAACGTCGAACGGCCCATGATCGAGGTGGTGCTGGATTACGCCGAGGGCAACCAGACCGTCGCCGCCAAGTGGCTGGGCATCAACCGCAACACCCTGCGCAAGAAAATAGAGCAGCTGAAAATAAAGATGTAATAGCCGCGGCCGACGGCTGACCGACCAATCCGGGCGCTCGCCGCATCCGCATCTCCCTCAACGCACTCAAGGCCCGGGTTCCGACATGAGCATCCTCGTCAAGCAGGCCCTCATCAGCGTTTCCGACAAGACCGGCGTGGTCGAACTCGCGCGCGCGCTGGCGCAGATGCGGGTCGCCATCCTCTCCACCGGCGGCACGGCCAAGCTGCTTACGCAGAACGGCATTGCCGTGACCGAGGTGGCCGAATACACCGGCTATCCGGAAATGCTCGACGGGCGGCTGAAAACGCTGCATCCGATGATCCACGGCGGCCTGCTCGCCCGGCGCGACTTACCGGCGCACATGGCGGCGATCAAGGACGCGGGCATCGAACCCATCGACCTGGTGGTGGTCAACCTCTACCCTTTCACCGCGACCGTAGCCAAACCCGGCTGCACCCTCGCCGATGCAATCGAGAACATCGACATCGGCGGCCCGACCATGCTGCGTTCGGCAGCCAAGAATCATGAGGGCGTCGCCGTGCTGGTCGATCCGGCCGACTATCAGCCCTTGCTCGACGAAATGCTGGCCAGCAGCGGCAGAGTCAGCGCCGCCACGCGCTTTGCGCTGGCGAAAAAGGTATTCACCCACACCGCGGCCTATGACGGCGCGATCAGCAATTATCTGACCGGCCTCGACGCCGGCTTGAACAGCCAGGACTTCCCCGAGCGGCTGACGCTGCAGTTCGCCAAGGTCCAGGCCATGCGCTATGGCGAGAACCCGCACCAGAACGCCGCGTTCTATCGCGACATCGAGCCGGCCGCCGGCAGCCTCGCCAGCTACACCCAGCTGCAGGGCAAGGAACTCTCCTACAACAACGTCGGCGATGCGGACGCGGCCTGGGAGTGCGTGAAGACGTTCGCCGAACCGGCCTGCGTCATCGTCAAGCACGCCAATCCCTGCGGCGTCGCCATCGGCGGCAGCACGCTCGAAGCCTACCAGCGCGCGTTCCTGACCGATCCGACCTCCGCCTTCGGCGGCATTATCGCGTTCAATCGGCCGGTCGATGCGTTCACCGCCGAAGCCGTGGCGAAACAGTTCGTCGAAGTGCTGATCGCGCCCGGCTACGACGCGGCGGCGAAAAAAGTACTCGAAGCCAGGGTCAATGTGCGCGTGCTCACCGTGCCGCTCGCGCCGGGCGCCAATCGCTACGACCTCAAGCGCGTCGGCGGCGGCCTGCTGGTGCAGACGCCGGATACGAAGAATGTGTCAGCGGCGGAGCTGCGCGTAATCACCAAGAAACAACCCACTGAGACGGAGCTGCGCGACCTGCTGTTCGCCTGGCGCGTGGCCAAGTTCGTCAAATCCAATGCGATCGTATTTTGCGGCAGCGGGTATACCCTGGGAGTCGGCGCGGGCCAGATGAGCCGCGTCGACAGCGCGCGCATCGCCGCAATCAAGGCGAAGAACGCGGGCCTGTCGCTCGCGGGATCGGTCGTGGCTTCGGATGCGTTCTTTCCCTTCCGCGACGGCGTCGACGTGGTGGCCGAGGCCGGCGCCAAAGCGATCATCCAGCCCGGTGGCAGCGTGCGCGACGAGGAAGTCGTCGCCGCGGCCGACGAACTCGGGCTGGTCATGGTCTACACCGGCCATCGTCACTTCAGGCATTAGGCTGCCAGCGTGAAGCTCCTGGTCATCGGCTCGGGCGGGCGCGAGCACGCGCTGGCGTGGAAGCTGGCGCAGGCCCCGCGCGTGCAGAAAATCTACGTCGCCCCCGGCAATGCCGGCACCGCGCTCGAGCCCGGCCTGGAAAACGTTCCGATCAGCGACATTGCGCAGCTGGCGCAATTCGCGCAGGAACATTCCGTTCATCTCACCGTGGTCGGCCCCGAAGCGCCGCTCGCGGCTGGCGTCGTGGACTTGTTCCGCGCCAAAGGGCTGAAGATCTTCGGCCCGACGCAGGCCGCGGCGCAGCTGGAGAGCTCCAAGGATTTCGCCAAGCGCTTCATGCAGCGGCATCGCATTCCCACCGCCGCTTTCGCCACCTTCAGCGATGCGCGCGAAGCGCACGCCTATATCGATGCGCAGGGTGCGCCGATCGTGATAAAAGCGGACGGCCTCGCCGCAGGCAAGGGCGTGGTGGTCGCGATGAGCGCGCAAGAGGCGCACGCTGCCGTCGAGCTGATGCTGGTGGACAACAAGATGGGCGATGCCGGCGCGCGCGTGGTGATCGAGGAGTTCCTCGCCGGCGAAGAAGCGAGCTTCATCGTCATGAGCGACGGCGAGCATGCGCTCGCGCTCGCGACCAGCCAGGACCACAAACGCCTCAAGGACGGCGATGCCGGGCCCAATACCGGCGGCATGGGCGCCTATTCGCCCGCGCCGGTGGTGACCCCAAGGCTGCACGCGCAGGTGATGCGCGAAATCATCATGCCCACGATCCAGGGCATGGCCGCAGACGGCATCCCCTTTAGCGGCTTTCTTTACGCCGGCCTGATGATAGACGCGAAGGGCAATGCGAAAACGCTCGAGTTCAACTGCCGCATGGGCGATCCCGAAACCCAGCCCATCATGCTGCGGCTGAAGTCCGACTTGTTCGAACTGTTCGAGCTCGCCTGCGCCGGCACGCTCGATCAGGCCGAGACCGAATGGGACCGGCGCACGGCGCTGGGCGTGGTGCTGGCTGCGGCCAATTATCCCGACGCGCCGCAGAAGGGCGCGGTGATCAGCGGGCTGCCCAATCATACCGAGCGCAGCGAAGACTGCATGGTGTTTCACGCCGGCACGGCGCTGGCGGGCGACAAGGTGATCGTGAACGGCGGCCGCGTGCTGTGTGTCACCGCGCTCGGCGACAGCGTCAAGATGGCGCAGCGGCGCGCCTACCAGGCCGCCGAGGGCATACGCTTCGACGGCATGCAGATGCGCCGCGACATCGGCCATCGCGCATTACCGGCGAAAAAACGATAGGCGCTCGCCTCGCCCGCGATCTGCGAATTTGCGCGCTACGCGCGCCAACCGTGATTCCTGTACGGATAAAAAACATATCCGTACAGGAATCACGGTTCTGGTTAACACCAAACAACAAGACGTGGGGGTTTTATACAAGATCACCGATTGTGCACGGATGTGCTGTTCATCCGTGCGCAATCGGTGATCCGCGCGGACGGGTTCTCGTCCGCGCAACTTCGCAATCCTGCTGCAAGGGAAGGCGCGATTTTGTTCCGTGCTGCTAGAATCCGCGTTTATCCGCCGTCGGCGCCAGCCCATGAATTCTGCCGCAGTCAAAACCTACCTGCTCGCGTTGCAACAGCGCATCGTCACCGCGCTGGAGACGCTCGACGGCGAGCGCTTTCGCGAAGACCGCTGGGACCGTCCTCAGGGCGGCGGCGGCATCAGCCGCGTGATCGAAGAGGGTGGGCTGTTCGAGCGCGGCGGCGTGAATTTCTCGCATGTACAGGGCGCGGGCCTGCCACCTTCTGCCAGCGCGTCCCGCCCCGATCTGGCCGGCCGCGCCTGGGAGGCGATGGGCGTGTCGCTGGTGCTGCACCCGCGCAACCCCTATTGCCCGACGGCGCACATGAACGTGCGCTTTTTCGTCGCGACCAAAGACGGCGCCGCACCGGTCTGGTGGTTCGGCGGCGGCATGGATCTCACGCCGTATTACGGCTATGCCGAGGACGCCGAACACTTCCATCGCAGCTGCAAGCGCGCGCTGGAACCGTTCGGCGGCGGGCATCACGCGCAATTCAAGGCCTGGTGCGACCGTTACTTTTTCCTCAAGCACCGCAACGAGCCGCGCGGCGTCGGCGGCATTTTTTTCGACGATCTCAACCGGCCCGACTTCGACACCTGTTTCGCATTGACGCAAAGCGTGGGCGATCATTTCATCGAGGCCTATCAGCCGATACTCCTACGGCGCAAGGATCAGCCCTACGGCGAGCGCGAGCGCGACTTCCAGGCCTACCGCCGCGGGCGCTACGTCGAATTCAATCTGGTGTATGACCGCGGCACGCTGTTCGGGCTGCAGTCCGGCGGCCGCACCGAGGCGATCCTGATGTCGCTGCCGCCGGTGGTGAAATGGCGCTACGACTGGAAGCCCGAGCCGGGAAGCCCGGAAGCCAGGCTGTACAGCGATTTCCTTGTTGCGCGGGACTGGGTTTAAACCAGATTCCGCGCGCGGCGTCGGCAGCGCCATCGCGCAGCGTTGACAATAATCAAAGCCCCGCGCTTGAGGACGTGCATACTCGAAATCGAATAGACGCCCGTTTGGGCGGTCTTCCCTAGCTTGACTGGTCCCGTGGGACCGCGAATAGCGGATGCATTCTCCTGGTAGCAGGAGGGTACAAGGGGAGACCTCCCAAGCGGGTGTTTTCATTCCGGCTGCAGCGCGAATCCAGCACCTCCCTTGCGCACAGCATCCAACGCAATCAGAAATGCCGCAGCATTCCAGGACTGACCGCGCATGCCGCGCGGCTCCAGCGTCTGGCCATGCAGCCATTCGTTGAACGACCAGTCGTCCAGCGCATTGACGCGCGCGAGCTTTAGCAGCTCCGCGCCGGCCCGCTCTTGCTCGCCCGCCAGCATCAGCGCCGCGACCCAGAATCCGCCGACGAAAGGCCAGATACCGCCGTTGTGGTATTGCCACTCCAGATTCTGCTGGTGACGCGACATGTAGTCGCGCCACAGGGAGTCCGCGGGTCGGATCGGTACACACACCGCACGCACTGGGCCGGCCTCGGCGATGCCGGCATGTTCGAGCGCACGCAGCGTGCGCTGTGCCGCCGCACCATCCGCGAGACCGCACAGCAGCGCAAGCAGATTGCCGAAGACATCGCCTTCTTCGCCGAAGAAGGAGAAATTGACGAAAGAGAGGAAGAGCTCGCGGTTTTTCGCCTTTTCCTGCGCGTAATGCGCGAGCAAGCGCACGCGCCGGTATTCCGCCGGCGCCGCGCTGAAAGGATGGAACAGCTGGTTGAAATTCGCGCGCGTCTCCTCGCCGTGCGCGAGCCCGTAGAGCTGCTTGACGCAGTACCACAGCGCGTTGGTGTAGAGCACGAAACCCGAGCGCGGCATGATGTCGGCCCAGTCGCTCGCCTCGTTCTGCTGCAGCAGGAACAAGCGCTGGTGCTCCTGCGCGCCCAGCCACTGGATCGCCTGCGCCGCTTCGGCGGCGAAGCGCCGGCGCAGGCCGCCCGCCGGGTCGCGCCGATCGAGATAATCGAGGGCGATCAGCCACCACAGCGTGGCGTCGATGCAGCCGAGGTACCAGAAGTCGGCCTCCGGCCGCCGCGCGTCGACAAAATTCGGGATCTGGCCGTTAGGCGCCTGATGCGCGGCCAGCGTCGCGAGCCCGGTCGCGGCCTCCCGCGCGAGCAAGGCGTCGCCCGAAAGCGCCATGCCGATCGCGCAGATCGCGGCGTCGCGGCCGAATATCGCGGTATAGCTGCGCGATTCTGCGCGCGCACTCGGCGTCGCGGCAAGGATGCCCTGCGGCGAAAGATTGGCGCGCAGCAACTCCAGCGACTTCTGCCGACAGGTCTCGATCAGCGCTTCATCCTCAGTCGAAAACTGCGTAGTCATGTGCGCCCCTTTTTCTGGCGACCGGCTTTCAGCCGCCCGCCGCGGCAGACGGCCGCAGCGCCGCGAGCAAGCGTGCGAGTTCGGCGAAACCTGCATCCTCCGGCCAGCGCTCCAGTGCGAGCGGCAGTTTGCGCCGCCAATTCGGATGCTCGCTGGTGGTGCCGGGGAGATTCATCTGCTCGCGCATGCCGAGCACGTCCTCGGGTTGCACCACCAGCACGCACGCGCTGGAGCGGGCGAGGAAGGCGTGTATCTGCAGCATAAATGCGTGCGTCATCTGCGGCAAGGATGCGGGATCCGCGCTCGCGCCCTCGGGCAGGAGGCCTTCTTGCTCAAGCGCCCGCAGCAGCCGCGCACGGTCATGCACGCGCGCCCCCACCTGCGCCTGGTGCACTTCCTCGCTCGGATACAGCCCGAGTTCCTGGCGCAGCAGCAGGTCGCGCCCTTCCCAGTAGGCGGCGAGTGTGGGCAGGTCGTGCGTAGCAGCCGTGACCAGGGCGTTCGCAGGGTAATCGGCCGGACGCTTGAACTCACCCGACTGCTGGCGTTCGAACAGCAGCACGCGATAGGACAGCGCGCCGACGCGCGCAAGCGTCGCGCGGACTTCGTCCGGCACGGTACCGAGGTCCTCGCCGATGACCATGCAACGGTTGCGATGACTCTCCAGTGCGACGATGCCGACCAGATCCTCGAACGGATAGCGCACATAGCCGCCGTCGCGCGGTTCGCCGCCCTGCGGCACCCAGAACAGCCGCGCCAGCGCCATCACATGGTCTATGCGCAATGCGCCCGCGTGGCGCATGTTGGCGCGCAGCGTAGCGACGAAAGGCGCATAGGCCGCGGCGCGCAGGCGCTCGGGCGCAAGCGGCGGCAGCCCCCAGTCCTGGCCGCGCAGATTGAAATCGTCCGGCGGTGCGCCTACGCTCGCCGCTATCGCGTACAAATCCTGGTTGGCCCAGGCTTCCGCGCCGCCGCGGTCCACCGATACTGCGAGGTCCTGGTACAAGCCCACGCCCAGGCCCAGCTCCGCGGCTTGCCGCCCTACTGCGGCAAGCTGCAGTTCGGCCTGCCATTGCAGATATTCGTAGAACTCGATGCGTTCGGCGTGTGCCGCGGCAAAGCGCGCTACCTCGGGTGAGGCGGGATCGCGGTAAGCCCCGGGCCAGGCGGGCCAGCCCCAGACCTGCGCGTCATCGCCGTGAAAATGCTCCTGCAGTGCCTCGAACAGCCCCTGCTGCCTGAGCGCCGGCGCATGCGCATGCTGGTAGGCGCGAAAGTCCTGCGCGCGCGGCGTGCCGCGGGCCAGGTGCTGCTCGCGAAAATGCGTATAGCACAGCGCAAGCAGCGGCAGCTTGACCGCGGCGACGCCCGCGTAGTCCACCAACTCGGCCTCGCGCAGCGCCTGCAGCCGCGACTGAAACTCGGGCGCATCCGTCCGCGCACGCGCCTGCGCGCACTCGCCGAAATCGGCAACAGCCTCGACGTCCAGATACAGCACATTGACGAAGCAGCGCGACGAAGGGCTGTAAGGACTCGCATGCTCCGGGTTGTGCGGGTACAGCGCATGCAGCGGATTGACGCCGACGATGTCCGCGCCGCGCGCGCCCCATTGCGCCAGCAGCGCGGCCAGATCGGTGAAATCGCCCATGCCCCAATTGCGCTCGGAGCGCACCGCGTAGAGTTGCACCGCCGCGCCCCACACGCGGCCGCCGTGTTCGACCGCCGGCGGCCGGTAGCAGCGTGCAGGGACGACGACGAAGCTCGTTTCGCCGAGCAGTTTGCCCTCGCGCAGCAGCGCGAACCGGTGGTAGCCGCAGGGCGCGGCGGCCTGCAGCGAGGCCTCGCGCCGCGCGCTCCCGGCGCTGTTCGCACCAGCGCGCTCGAACACGCCTTCGTGGCAGGCGCCGCCCTCCTCGATCAGACGCCAGGCGATCGGCTCGTTCGCATCGGCAGCGGCAAGATTCAGGCTCAGGGCCCACGGCGCCGCCTCTTCCCGCACCACGATCACGGGCGGGAGCACATCCTGCAGGCGCTCGGATTCGGCCTCCCTGATCGCAGTTTCGACTTCCTGCGCCGTGCGCGCATGCACGCCCAGAGCCCCGAGCAGCGCGATGTAGCTGGCGTCGGACAGCGCGTGGCGCTGGCCCCAGATGTCGTAATAATCGGGAGTGATGGCGTGCATAGCGCCGAGGCGCTCGAGGGCCTCGCGCTCGTTCATGCCGCCTCCTCCGCTCCGCTCAACTGCCGCAGCAACACCAGCGAGCGGCCTTTGAGCGCGTACTGTGCGCCAGCGGCGAACGTGCCGTCCACGACCAGGCCGTCCTCGAACGCGGTATCGAGCTGCGCGTTCCAGCGGGCGCCGCCATAGTCGGGCAGCATGAACGGTATCGGTTCATGATGCGCGTTGAACAGGAGCAGGAAATTCTGGTCGCGCACCGGGCGCCCGCGCTCATCGGTTTCAGTAAGCGCCTCGCCCGCGAGGTAGACCCCAAGGCAGCGCGCGTAGTGCTGATTCCATTCGTCGTCGCTCATCTCGCCGCCCTCCGGCCGCAGCCAGACGATATCCTTGATTTCGAGGCCGCGCACCGGATGCCCCTTGTAGAAGTCGCGCCGCCGGAACAAGGGATGCGCGCGGCGCAGCGCGATGATGCGCTGGGTGAACGCGAGCAGCTTGCGCTTTTCCTCATCCAGCTGCCAGTCGATCCACGACAGCTCGTTGTCCTGGCAATAGGCGTTGTTGTTGCCGCGCTGGCTGCGGCCGAGCTCGTCCCCCGCAAGCAGCATCGGCACGCCCTGCGACAGCAGCAGCGTGGCGAGCAGATTGCGCTGCTGCCGCGCGCGCAGCGCGCGCACCGCAGGGTCGCCCGTGGGGCCCTCCACGCCGCAGTTCCACGATAAGTTGTTGTCGTGGCCGTCGCGGTTGCCCTCCTGATTCGGCTCGTTGTGTTTTCGGTTATAAGACACGAGGTCGGTGAGCGTGAAGCCGTCGTGGGCGCTGACGAAGTTGATGCTCGCGTGCGGGCGCCTGCCGCCGCGACGGTACAGGTCGCTCGAGCCGGTGAGGCGCTGCGCGAATTCGCCGATGAGGCCGCCGTCGCCCTTCCAGTAGGCGCGCATGGTGTCGCGGTATTTGTCGTTCCACTCAGACCATCCAACCGGGAAATTGCCTACCTGGTATCCGCCCTCGCCCAGATCCCAGGGCTCGGCGATGAGCTTTACTTCGCTTAGCACCGGATCCTGCTGCAGGATGTCGAAAAACGCACCCAGCCGGTCGACTTCGTGCAGTTCGCGCGCAAGCGCCGAGGCGAGATCGAAGCGGAAGCCGTCCACGTGCATTTCGGTGACCCAGTAGCGCAGCGAATCCATGATCATTTGCAGCACGCGCGGATGCACCATATTGAGCGTGTTGCCGCAGCCGGTGTAATCGACGTACAGGCGCCGGTCCTCCGGCAGCAGGCGGTAATAACAGGCGTTGTCCACGCCGCGAAACGACAGCGTCGGGCCCCGGTGATTGCCCTCGGCGGTGTGGTTGTAGACCACGTCGAGAATCACTTCGAGGCCGGCGGAGTGCAGCGTCTTCACCATGGTCTTGAATTCGGCCACCTTACCCGAAGCCGAATAGTGCGCCTCGGGCGCAAAATAGCCGATGGTGTTGTAGCCCCAGTAGTTGGCAAGACCGCGCTCGACCAGATAGCGGTCGTCGACGAAGGCGTGCACCGGCATCAGTTCCACCGTGGTGACACCGAGGCGCTTGAGGTATTCGATCGCCGGGGCGCTCGCAAGTCCGGCGTATTTCCCGCGCATCGCGGGCGGGATTTCCGGATGGCGCATGGTGAAGCCGCGCACATGCGTCTCGTAGATGATCATGTCGTTCCAGGGCACACGCGGACGCCGGTCCTCGCCCCAGGTGAAGGCCGGATCGATTACCTTGCATTTCGGCATGCCGCGCGCACTGTCGCGGCGATCGAAAGACCGCTCCTCGTGCTCGCTTCCCACGGTATAGCCGAACAGCGCATCGCTCCAGCGCACCGAGCCGTCGATATGCCGCGCATACGGGTCGAGCAGCAGCTTGTGCGGGTTGAAGCGGTGACCTTCCTCCGGCTGGTACGGACCGTGGACGCGATAGCCGTAGAGCGTGCCCGGGCGCGCCTCGGGCAGATAGCAGTGCCAGATCAAATTGGTCTGCTCGCGCAGCTCAATGCGCTGCAGTTCGCGCCGGCCTTCGTCGTCGAAAATGCACAGCTCGACTTTGTGCGCGTTCTCGGAAAACAGCGCGAAATTGACGCCCTCGCCGTCCCAGGTCGCGCCGCGCGGATACGGGCGGCCCGGCCAGACAGCGGTAATCGGATTCATGCTCGATGCCTTTAACAGAAAGCGCGTGCGCAAGCCGCGCCGAACTGAAGGTGCCGCCTAATTGGGGTCATCCTTGCCCTGCTTCGGCCACCAGCGATCGATCACCGCCGCTGCCGCGTCCTTCCCGCCCAGGCCGAACGCGAGCGCGAGCGCGAATACCACGCCGGCCAGGATGATGAGGAAGCTCTGCCGGATAATGTCGCCGCCCACATTCACCTGGTCGAGCGCGATCAGCACGACGAAAGTCATGATCGCATACTGCGCCAGCTTGCCCAGGACGTCGGCATCCTGCAGATCGACGTTTTTGCAGTAGGTGACCACGGCGTTGCCGACGAAGCGCGCGAAGTACGCGCCGAAAGCCAGGATCAGAAGCGCCACGATGACCTTGGGTACGAATAATACGATCTCACCCAGCAACCCGGTGATATAGGTCAGCCCCAGGCTGTTGAAACCGATGATCAGCGCGGTCAGAATGACCAGCCAATAGATGAGCAGCCCGAGGATGTGGGTGGTATCGGTCTGGATTCCGCCCTGATGCAGGAATCCGTCCATGCCGGCGCGCTCGGTGAGGACGTTGAAATTGATCGCGCGCAGGCCTTTGACGATCGCGAACATCGCGACTTTCGCCAGCAACCAGCCTAGCAGCAGCACGCCGAGCGCCAGCGCGAGCTTGGGCAGGAATCCGGCGATCTGAAGCAGGAACGCCTGCACCGGTTGGAGCATGATGTCGACTTTTTCCATATCAGCCTCCTTGTGACTGTATCGCGTTATCCGTTCAGGCCTGCGGTACGAACCCGCACAACTCGAGCACGCCCTGCAGCGGAACCTGGATCCAGGCCGGGCGATTGCCAAGTTCGTAGCGCAATTCGTACAGCGCCCGCTCCAGTTCGAACAGCCCGATCAGACTCTGCGCCTGCGCTAAAGATCGGTACAGTCCGCCGTCGCGCGCAGCCTCGTCATAGGCGCGCAGGAACGTCTCGCGCGCTTCGCGCTCCCAGCTGCGTGCGAGCGGCGCAACGCGCGCCCGCTCGGCATCGCTGTGTGTGTCGCGCAGCACCGCGCTCCAGCGCGCGTAATCGAAGGAGCGCAACATGCCGGCGACATCGCTCAGGGGCGAGTGTTTGAGGCGGCGTTCGTGCAGCGGCCGCGCCGGCTCGCCCTCGAAATCCATGATGACGAAATCGTTGCTGCTCACGAGAACCTGCCCCAAGTGATAGTCGCCATGGCAGCGGGTCTTGAGCATCGCGCCCGCCGGCAGCGTGCAGGCTTCGATGCGCGCGAACAGCCGCTGCCGCGCATCGAGCAGCGCGCGTGCGTTCGCCAGCGCGGATGCATCGAGCTGGCCCGAGTGCTGCTCCAGCAGCGCGAGCGTGCCGAGCGCGTCCTCGCGCGCGCGCTGCTTCCACGCCGCGAGGTCGTCCGGCCCGACCGGCTCCGGGTCGAACGCCGGGTTGCCCGTGCGCTGCGCCAGCGCGCGGTGCAGCTCCGCGGTGCGCGTCCCCAGCGTATGCACCAGCGACAGGTAGGCGCCGTGCAGATCGGGAGGCGGCTCGCCGGCTGCGGCGAGCCGGCTCTCGAAGCAGCGCGCGAGATAGTCCTGCGTATAGGACCAGCCGTCGCCCTGGTTCGCGACATAGCCCTGCAGCAGCGCCAGGCCGCTGGCCGTGCCGTCTGCAGCGACATACTCGATCGTGCCCGCCACCGGCACGCAATTGGCAAAGTGCGCGACCTCGGTCAGAAAGCGCCCCAGCTCGAACTCCGGATTCACGCCGACCCGCAGCCGACGGTAGCCCTTGAGGAACAGGCGCTCGCCCAGCGCCACCACGGTATTGCTGCCCTGGAATTTCGGGCGGCTGATCGGCAGCTTCGCCACTGCGCCGCCGGCGAGGCCGGGATAGGCGGCAGTCGAAGTGAAGCGCAGCCTGCCCTGGGCGCAGGGGATCTCGCCGCCGGAACCTATCGCCTCCACCAGCGCGCGGCAGAACGCTTCGTCGGCGAACGCATCGGCGAGCACCCCTACCTGGGACTGCTGGCGCACCCGCGCCAGCGTCGCAGCCGCGAGGCTGCGCGCGGGATCCTCGTCGCCAGCCTCCCAGGCGAGCGCGAGCGGCAGAAAATATGAGCTCGGAGCGGATGCCGTCTCGACCTGCAGCAGCGTCACCAGCCAGGCAGTCTGGCGCGGGCGCCACAGCACCCAGTCGCCGATCGCTGCGCGCTTGAGCGGCTCGCCCTTGCCCGCGTACCAGCGCTGCGAAGCCAGGTAGCGCGGCAGCACTTCGGTCTCGAGCTGCGCGCGCAGCTTCTCCGCCATGCGAATGCGCCACGGCACCACGCGCTCGCGGAAAAAACTGGTCCAGCCGTCGAACAGCACCAGCACCGGCCTGTCCTCGGCTGCGACGCGCCCCTGGTGCCAGGGCGGCACCTCGACATCGGTGGCGAGGCGGAACCAGTAAAATCCGCAGGCGGGCAGCGTAAGCAGATAAGGCAATTCACCCACCGGCGGGAATGCCGTGCGCCCCATCATTTCCAGCGGCACACGGCCGCGATAGCGCGCGAGGTCCAGCTCCACCGGCTGCGCAGTGCGGCCGAGGTTGGCGACGCACAGAATGGTTTCCTCGCCGTACTCGCGCAGGTAGGCGAGAATCTTGCGGTTGCCCGGATTGAGGAAGGACAGCTTGCCGCGGCCGAACGCCTTGCTGCTCTTGCGCACCGCCAGCATGCGCCGCATCCAGTTGAGCAGCGACGAGGGTTCGCGCGTCTGCGCCTCCACGTTGACCGCCTCGTAGCCGTACACCGCATCCATGATCGGCGGCAGGTACAGCCGCTGCGGGTCGGCGCGCGAGAAGCCCGCATTGCGGTCCGGGCTCCACTGCATCGGCGTGCGCACGCCGTTGCGGTCGCCGAGGAAAATGTTGTCGCCCATGCCGATCTCGTCGCCGTAATAGATGATCGGCGAACCCGGCATCGACAGCAGCAGGCTGTTCATGAGCTTGATGCGGTCACGGTCGTTCTCCATCAGCGGCGCGAGCCGGCGGCGGATGCCGAGATTGATGCGCGCACGCGGGTCGGCCGCGTACATGCGGTACATGTAGTCGCGCTCCTTGCTCGTCACCATCTCCAGCGTGAGCTCGTCGTGGTTGCGCAGGAAGATCGCCCACTGGCAATTCTCCGGGATGTCCGGCGTCTGCTGCATGATCTCCACCACCGGATGCCGGTCCTCCTGCGCGATCGCCATGTAGATGCGCGGCATCAGCGGAAAGTGATAGGCCATGTGGCACTCGTCGCCGTCGCCGAAATACTCGCGCACGTCCTCGGGCCACTGGTTGGCCTCCGCCAGCAGCAGGCGGTTGCGGTAATGCGCATCGACCAGCGCGCGGATTTCGCGGATGACCGCGTGCGTCTCGGGCAGGTTCTCGTTGCTGGTGCCCTCGCGCTCGACCAGGTACGGAATCGCGTCGAGGCGGAACCCGTCCACGCCCATGTCGAGCCAGAAGCGCATGATGCGGAACACCGTCTTCAGCACCTTCGGATTGTCGAAATTGAGATCCGGCTGGTGGCTGAAGAAGCGGTGCCAGTAGTACGCCTTGGCCACCGGGTCCCAGGTCCAGTTGGATACCTCGGTGTCGGTGAAGATGATGCGCGTGTTGTCGTATTTCTTGTCGCTGTCGCTCCAGACGTAGAAATCGCGCTTGGAGGATCCCGGCGGCGCGCGGCGCGCGGCCTGAAACCAGGGATGCTGGTCCGAGGTGTGGTTCAGCACCAGCTCGGTGATTACGCGCAGTCCGCGACGGTGCGCCTCGCGCACCAGCGTGCGCAGGTCGCTGCGCGTGCCGAATTGCGGGTGCACGTTGTGATAATCGGCGACGTCGTAACCGTCGTCCTTCATCGGCGAAGGATAGAACGGCAGCAGCCAGATCGCGTTGACGCCGAGGTCGCGCACGTAGTCCAGCTTTTCGATCAGCCCGCGGAAATCGCCCAGGCCGTCGTCGTTGGAGTCGAAGAACGCCTTGACGTGCAACTGGTAGATGACGGCGTCCTTGTACCAGTGCGCCTCGTCCTGCGCGCCCGCGACGGCATCGGCCTGCCGGCCTTCAGCGTGGGAGAGGTCCGCCGGCCTGTCCATTGCCGGCTCAGCCATGCGCATCCGCGTATTTGAACATCAGCACGGCAAGCGGCGGCAGCGTGATCGCAAGCGAATGAAAGCGCCCGTGCGCCGCGACCGGCGCCGCCACCACGCCGCCGAGATTGCCCATGCCGCTGCCGCCGTAGAGCGTGGCGTCGCTGTTCGCCAGCTCGCGCCAATAGCCGCCGCCGGGGACGCCGACGACGTAGTTCAGGCGCGGCACGGGGGTGAAGTTGCACACGACCAGCAGCGGCGCGCTGCCGTCGCGCGGCCGACGCAGGAAGCTGAGCACGCTCTGCTCGCTGTCGTTGCAGTCCACCCATTCGAAACCGGACTGCTCGAAGTCGTTCTGGTACAGCGCGGGCTCGGCGCGGTAAAGGCGGTTGAGGTCGGCCACCCAGCGCCGCAGCCCTTCATGCTCGGGGTACTGCAGCACGTGCCACTCCAGGCTTTCCTCGTGCGCCCATTCGCGCCGTTGCCCGAATTCGCCGCCCATGAACAGCAGTTTCTTGCCCGGATGCCCCCACAGATAGCCGTAGAGCAGGCGCATATTCGCAAATTGGCGCCAGGAATCGCCCGGCATCTTGCCGATGAGCGCGCCCTTGCCGTGCACCACTTCGTCGTGGGACAGCGGCAGCACGAAATTTTCGTAGAACGCATACCAGATCGAGAACGTGAGCTGGTCGTGGTGATACTTGCGGTGCACCGGATCCTGGCTCAGGTACTTGAGCGTGTCGTGCATCCAGCCCATGTTCCATTTGAGGCCGAAACCGAGGCCGCCCAGATAGACCGGCCGCGACACCATCGGCCAGGAGGTGGATTCCTCGGCGATCATCTGCACGTCGGGATGCTCGCGATAGACCGCCTGATTCAGCAGGCGCAGAAACTCGACCGCGTCGATGTTTTCCCTGCCGCCATAGCGGTTCGGCACCCACTCGCCTTCCTTGCGCGCATAGTCGAGGTAAAGCATGGAGGCCACCGCGTCCACGCGCAGGCCGTCCACGTGATAGCGGTCGAGCCAGAACAGCGCGCTCGAAACGAGGAATCCGCGCACCTCGTTGCGGCCGTAGTTGAATATCTGGCTGGTCCATTCCGGGTGGTATCCCTGCCTCGGATCGGCATGCTCGTACAGGCAGGTCCCGTCGAAGTAGGCCAGGCCGTGTTCGTCGCCCGGAAAATGCGAAGGCACCCAGTCGAGGATGACGCCGATGCCGTGCTGGTGCAGCATATCCACCAGATACATGAAATCCTGCGGCGTGCCGTAGCGCGCGGTCGGAGCGAAATAGCCCGTGGTCTGGTAACCCCAGGAGCCGTAGAACGGGTGCTCGGTGATCGGCATCAGCTCCACATGCGTGAAGCCCATTGCGTTAAGGTAGTCGGCCAGCGGCTGCGCGATCTCGCGGTAGCTCAGGGGCCGGTTGCCCTCGGCGGGCACACGCCGCCACGAACCCAGGTGCATTTCGTAGATCGACATCGGCGCATCGAGCGCATTGGCGCCGCGCCGCGCAGCCATCCACGCTGCATCGCCCCAGGCGTAGGCGAGATCCCAGGCGCGCGAGGCGGTGCGCGGCGGCGCCTCGGCGAGGAAGGCGAACGGATCGGCCTTGTCCACGCGGTAGCCGCCGACCCGGGACTCGATGCGATACTTGTACGCCTGCCCCCGCACCACGCCGGGTACGAACCCTTCCCAGATGCCCGACCCGTCCGCGCGCGCCTGCAGCGGATGCGGACCTGCATCCCAGCCGTTCCAGTCGCCGATCGCGGCGACGCGCTCGGCATTGGGCGCCCACAGCGCAAATTGCGCGCCGGCAGCGCCGTCACGCTCGCCCAGATGGCAGCCAAGCTTACCGTAGAGCCGGGCGTGCGTGCCTTCCTTGAACAGATAGATGTCGTGTTCGGTCAACAAGATGTTCTTCCTCTCTGACCACCATTCGCGCCGCGGGGCCGCGCGCGCATTCGAACAAGCTACTGCGAGAATCCCGGGGCCGGCTATCCTGCGTGCGCCTTGCGGCTGTCTGCCGGCGCCTCGGCGCGCTCGTTCATGCCGTAGTCGCGCAGCACGCTCGCGACGCGCAGTCGGTAATCGGCAAACACGCCGTTGCGGCCGCGCGCCTGCGCCTGACGGTGGCCCTCGAACTGGCGCCAGCGCTGCACCGCCGCCTCGTCGCGCCAGTACGACAGCGACAGTATCTTGCCTTCATTGCTCAGGCTGGCAAAGCGCTCGATCGAGATGAAGCCGTCCTGTTTCTCCAGTTCGGGCCGCAGCGCCGCCGCGAGGTCCAGGTATTCCTGTTTGCGTCCGGGCGCGGGAATTACTTCGAAAATGATGGCGATCATGCGGATACCTAAATTGTTGAGAGAATTGTTGAGGGCGATGTCAGGGCCGCAGCTTGGCGTCGGCGCTGGCGCGATAATGCCGGTTCGCCTCCTCGGGCCTGCCGATGCGGTCGAACAGCTGCGCCAGCGCGACGTGCGCGCTGCGGCTGGCTTGTTCGGACAGACTGGCCTCGAGGTAACTCTGCGCCTTGCCCCAGAGTTCCTGCGCCAGGCACAGGCGCCCCAGCGTCAGCAGCAGTGCGCGCTCGCGCGGCCGCGATTTCAACCATTTCTCGGCGCGCTCGATTTGCGCCAGGATGTCGCTGCCCGCGCATTCGCCGTAGAGCAGAATCAGTTCCTCGTTCCATTCGGCGTCCAGCGCCGCGGCGACGATCTCGTGCGCGCGGCGGCAGTCCCCGACGCCGATGAACAGCTGCGCGGCAGTGCGTGCGACGCGCGCATCGAGCCGGTCTTCGGTGTGCTGCCAGCATGCCGCCAGACCGGCAGGATCCCGCGCTTGCTGGCGCAGCGCCTCGATCTGCGCGGTAAGGCGCAGTTGCGTCGCCGCCGCTTCACCCAGCACGCCGCGCTTGCCCAACGCAGCGGCCAGGCGCCGCACCTCGTCCCAGTGGCCCAGGCGCTGGTGCGCTTTCATCAGCATGCGCTGGGTGGCGATACGTTTCGGGCCGCTGGCGGAGAGTTCACGCAGCACCACCAGCGCTTCGTCGTAGCGCCGCTCGTCGAGCAGCAGGCTCGCCTGTACCGCCAGCCGCGCCTGACGCGCGCTCTTGTCCTCGCCGTCGGCGCGCGCAAGCCACTGGTCGCGCCGTTCGGGCTCGCGTAGTTCGCCCGCGGCGCGCGCGGCGATCAAGGCGCTCAAGGCCGGCGCCTGCCCGAGTTCGTAGGCTTCGCCCGCCGATTTCTCGGCGCGCGCGAAGCGCCCCTCGAACAGCGCCTGCAATGCGGCGAGCAGCGCCGCGCGCCCTTTCGCTTCGCGCCGGCGCAGGCGGAAATCGCGCACGTGCAGCGGCAGGCGCAGCGTATGCGCCACCAGGCGCAGCAGCAAATAGCCCAGCGTAAAGCCGGCGAGCCCGAGCAGGATGGCAAAATTGAGCGACAGTTCGGCGCGATACGGCGGGAAAACGAGAATCGCGTAGCCGTCATTCAGATGCGCGGCGAGCGACAAACCCACCGCCAGGCCGAATACCGCCAGCACCCACATCAGGCCGCGCACCTTAGCTCCCGCCTGCCGCGCTCACCGCACCGCCTTTTCGCGCGACACCTTGAAATTGCGCACCGCCGCCAAGCTGTCGGCGATGCTCGGCAACTCGACGTTGATGCTGGTCGCCTCGAGCTGCTTCAGGTTGGTCAGCGCCGCAGCCGTGGTCTTGGCGTGGATATCGTAATAGCGCGTGATCCAGGCGCGCGCAGTCTCCAGGTCCGAGCGGAATCGCGCCGGGTCGCGCGCGAGCAGCGCCTGGCGCGCATCGAGCAGGCGCAACTGCAGATTCTGGCGCAGGAAATAGGACTGCGTCGGCGCCAACAGCGCGGCATCGGGCTGGTCCATGCTGCGGATGCGCACCAACTGTTTCATTTCGCCCCAAACCTCGGTGAGCACCCGCGTCCACAGGCCGCTCGCGCCCGTGGGCCCGGCGGGTTTCGGCACGGTCAGCGTGCGCTCGTCGAAATGCAGCGGCATCGCGTCGACGCCGGCAATCAGCTGATCCAGGCGCAGCGCCATGCCGGTGACATCCAGACTGGGAGCGGCCTTGAGCCGTTCGATGTCGCGGTTGAGCACACGCCGCAGCGGAATGAACTGCGGCCGGTCCGAGCGCGCAAGGCGCCCCTCGGCGGTGCGCAGCGCCAGCAGCGCCGCCTGCACATTTCCGGCGAGCTGCAACTGCTGCGAAGCCACGGTGAGCATCTGCTCGATCTCGGCCAGCGCCCATTCGTCGTGGCTGCGCGAGAGTTCCTGGTACAAAGCCTCCAGCGCCACTTGCTGGCTCTGCGATTCGGCGATTTTGTTGTCGAGCACGCTCAGCTTGCCCTGGGCCTCGCGCGCCCCTTCCAGCGCCTGCTGCGCCAGCACGCGGCTTTCGTTCGCGGCGCGGTCGCTTGCGCGCAGGCGCTGCGCCAGCTCCTCGCGGATGCCGTCGATGCGGCTGCGGGTGTCGTACCACTGCCAGCAGACCACCGCAATCGCAGCGAGCAGCACCAGCATCAGCGGCACGCGCGAGTTCTTCGCCTGCGGCTCGCGGCCGCTGCGGCCGCTGGGCTCCTCCGGCTCTGCCGCCGGCTGGACGGGATCGGGATTGCTTTCGTTCATGAACGTCGTACGAAGTCTACCAGTTTCACACTCTAGCAAAAAAAGCGACCAGACCCGCGACCAGGCCTTCGTCGCCCGGACCGGTGAGCACTACGGTCTGCACCTCCAGGGCGCGCGCCGCGGCGGCGATGCGCTCGTGCGGCGCGAACAGCGGCGTGCGCTGCAGACACTCGCGCCCGGCCTCGCCCAGCATCTCGTGCAGGTTGGCCAGGCCCTCGCTCGAGGTCACGGTGAACGCATCGAGCTCTTGCCGCGCACATCGGGCCAGCAGCGGCGCGGCATCGGTATTCGGCCGGCCGCGGCGGTAGCATTCGGCGTATTCGACCGCGGCGCCGCGCGCGAC
This sequence comes from Pseudomonadota bacterium, assembly GCA_021811085.1. GTDB lineage: Bacteria > Pseudomonadota > Gammaproteobacteria > Burkholderiales > SG8-39 > 2-12-FULL-64-23. The sequence continues at coordinate 22,345 of JAJZPQ010000010.1, forward strand.
AAGCGTCTCGCCCAGCAGTTCGCGCCCGCCTTCGCCGCGGAAGATCACCACGCGCTTGCCCGCGAGCTGCTGCAGCTGCGGCAGCTCGAGCAGGCCCTCGCTGTCGAAGCGCTCGGCGGGCGCGATCACGTCGGCAAAGCCATGACGCTGCAGCTCGCGTTCGCTGCCGCGGCCCACGGTGGCCACGCGCAGCCCGTCGGGCCAGTCGCGCCGCGCGCGCACCAGCGCCAGCGCCTTGCTCACCGCATTGGCACTGATGAAGATCGCCAGGTCGAAGCTTTCCAGCCGCGCTATCAGCGCGCGCAGCGCCGGCGTATCCCCGGCGTCGAAAATTTCCAACGCGGGGAACAGCAGCGGCTCGCCGCCGGCGGCGCGTATGAGCGCAGCCATATGCGCCGCCTGCCCGGCGGGCCGCGTCACCACGACGCGGCGCCCGACCAGCGCCGTCGAACTCATAGCAGGGCTGCGAGTATGCGGTCGGCGCCTTGCGCGCGCAGTTCGCCGGCCAGGCGCAAGCCCAGTTCCTCGGGCGACGCAGACGGTCCGGAAACCTCCGCCCTGACGATGCTGTTGCCGTCAGGACTCGCGACCAGTCCGCGCAGCTCCAGCGTCGATCCGCTTACGCCGGCATAGGCGGCCAGCGGCAGCTGGCAGCTGCCGCCGAGCGCCCGGCTAACCGCACGTTCGGCGCGTACTGCAAGTTCGGTGGCGCGATGATTGAGCGCGGCCAGGCTGGCGGCGATATCGCTGCGCTCGGCGCGATATTCGATCGCGAGCGCACCCTGCCCCGCCGCGGGCAGGCTCTGCTCCACCGTCAGCACGGAGCGGATGCGCGCGCCCAGCCCCAGCCGCTTCAGGCCGGCCGCGGCGAGAATGATCGCGTCGTGTTCGCCGCGGTCGAGCTTGGCGAGGCGAGTGTCGAGATTGCCGCGCAGGCTGTTCACCACCAGCTGCGGATAGCGGCTGCGCAGCTGCGCCTCGCGCCTCAGGCTGGAGGTGCCGACCACCGCACCCGCAGGCAGGGCGTCCAGGGCGTCGAATTTGCCGGAGACGAAGGCGTCGCGCGGATCTTCGCGCTCGAGGATCGCGCCGAGAGCGAAGCCGGCGGGCAATTCCATCGGCACGTCTTTGGCCGAGTGCACGGCCAGATCGGCACGGCCCTCAGCCAGCGCGAGTTCGAGCTCTTTCACGAATAAACCCTTGCCGCCGATCTTGGCGAGCGAGGTATCGAGGATTTCGTCGCCGCGCGTGGACAGCGCGAGCAGCTCCACGCTGCAACCCGGATATAATCCGCGCAGCCGGTCGCGCACATGCTCGGCCTGCCACAGCGCGAGGCGGCTTTGGCGCGTGGCGATGATGATGCGATCTGGATGATTCAAGGCGGGAATTTCGCTATGGCTGCAAGGCAGGTGCCGACACGCTGGATTCTAGCATGCCTCGCCGCGCTGTTCCTTGCGGCGCCCGCCTGCGCGCAGATGACGGCGGCGCGCAATTTCGCGGCAGATGCGCGTCTCGCGGCCGAGCGCAATATCCCGCTGCTGGTGCTGTTCTCCGAAGCGGGCTGCGCCTGGTGCGAACGCGCACGGCAGGAATTCCTGCTGCCGATGCAGCGCAATCCGGAATACCGCGCCAAGGTGATGATGCGCGAGGTCGGTGCCGACGACTCCGCCGCGCTGGTCGATTTCGCCGGGAACACGACGACCCAGGCCGATTTTGCGCGCGCCCATCGTATAGGCATGACGCCGACGGTCATGCTGTTCAGTCCGCGCGGGGAGGCGCTGGGCGAACCGCTGGTGGGCTTCGGCAGCGCCGATTACTACGGCTATTTCCTCGACCTGCGCATCGATGCCGCGCTGGCGCAGCTGCGCACGATCCACTAGATCCGCCGCGCGTACCCTCGCCGCGCACAGGAATTGCTCAGCCGGCTGCAAGCTCCCTGACTATCGGCCACTGGCGCCGGCTCACCGGGATCTTCTCCGCGCAGCCTTCGAACAACACCAGCCAGCCCTGCTCGCCGTCCTCCAGGTCCGACTTCTCGAAGCCGCGGATATGCGACTTCGCCACCAGGCAATTGCGGTGCACGCGCACGAAGGCCTCGGCAAACTCCTGCTCCAGGTGAGTGAGCGATTCTTCCAGCAGGTACTCGCGCTCTGCGGTACGGATGGTGACGTACTTCAGCTCCGCCTTCAAAAACAGGATGTCCGCCACCGGCACCAGCGTGATGCGCCCCCGCTCGGGCACGGGCAAATGCCGGCGCGGCGCGTTCTCCAGTCCGCGCAGCGCATCGCCGCCGGGGGCAGCCAGCCCGCGCGTTCGGGTAAGCGCGTCCAGCAGCCGCGCGCGTCGCACCGGCTTCAGCAGATAATCGAGCGCGCGCAGTTCGAACGCCTTGATCGCATACTCGTCGTAGGCGGTGACGAAGACGATCGCCGGCGGCTCCGGCAGCGCCAATGCGTGGCGCGCGAACTCGATGCCGCTCATCTGCGGCATGCGAATATCGACCAGCACCAGATCGGCCGCGACCGAGGCAAGCAGTTCCAGCGCCTCGCGCCCGTTGGCCGCTTCTCCCACCACTCGCGCCGGCACCAGCGGCGCACAATCGGCAATCAGCTCCTTCAGGCGCGCGCGCGCCGGCGCTTCGTCGTCGACCAATACGACCCTGAGCGCGCCGCTCATTCCTCCCTCCGCCAATGCAGTGCGCGGCGCGATGTAACAGCCGCGCCGCAGAAATCCAGCAGGGAGTCGCGCGGCGCGTTTTGCTCTATACTTGTCACAGGTAAACTCTTGAAAACGTATATCAATTGGCGCGCATGCGCGCCGCCTTTTCGATTCTGACTGCATTCAGCGCAATGAGCAAGAACACACAAAAGAAGAAAGCGCGGCCGCGCGCCGCCTGGTCGGGGCGCTTTGCCGAACCGGTCGCCGAGCGGGTGCAGCGCTATACCGCTTCGGTCGCATTCGACCAACGCCTGGCCGAGCACGATATCCGCGGCTCGCTTGCGCATGCGCGCATGCTCGCCGCCTGCGCGGTAATCTCCAAGCGCGACCTCGCCGCAATCGAATCCGGCATGCGCACCATCCTGGCGGAACTGCGCGGCGGCAAGTTCAAGTGGTCGCTGGCGAGCGAGGACGTGCACCTCAACATCGAACGCCGCCTCACCGCGCTCGCGGGCGACGCCGGCAAGCGCCTGCACACCGCGCGCTCGCGCAACGACCAGGTGGCGACCGACGTGCGCCTGTGGCTGCGCGACGCGATCGATGCGATCAGCGTCCAGCTCGCGGCACTGCAGGCGAGCCTGCTCGGCCAGGCCGAGCACCACGCCGGCACGGTGATGCCCGGCTTCACCCATCTGCAGGTGGCGCAACCGGTGACGTTCGGCCACCACCTCATGGCCTATTTCGAGATGTTCGCGCGCGACCGCGAACGGCTGGCCGATTGCCGCAAGCGCGTGAACCGCCTGCCGCTGGGCGCAGCCGCGCTCGCCGGCACCTCCTATCCGATCGATCGCGACATGGTGGCGCAAGCCCTGGGCTTTGACGGCGTCTGCGCCAATTCGCTGGACGCAGTGTCGGACCGCGACTTCGCCATCGAGTTCTGCGCTGCGGCCGCGCTCATCATGACCCATATCTCGCGCCTGTCGGAGGAATTGGTGCTGTGGATGAGCCCGCGCTACGGCTTTATCCGGCTGCCCGACCGCTTCTGCACCGGATCTTCGATCATGCCGCAGAAAAAGAACCCGGACGTGCCCGAACTCGCGCGCGGCAAGACCGGACGCGTGGCCGGCCACCTGATGGCGCTGCTGATGCTGATGAAGGCGCAGCCGCTCGCCTACAACAAGGACAATCAGGAGGACAAGGAACCGCTGTTCGACAGCGTCGACACGGTCTCCGACACGCTCGCGATATTCACCGACATGGTCGCCGGCATCGAGGTCGACGCGGACGCAATGCGCGCGGCGGCACTGGAGGGCCACTCGACCGCGACCGATCTCGCCGACTATCTGGTGAAAAAAGGCCTGCCGTTTCGCGACGCGCACGAAGCGGTCGCGCGCGCGGTGCGCGCCGCGGATGCGCGCGGCTGCGACCTCGCCACGCTCGGACTGGATGAGTTGCGCCAGTTCTCGCCGCTGGTCGGCGCCGACGTGTTCAAGGTACTGACGCTCGAAGGCTCGCTCGCGAGCCGCAACCATGTCGGCGGCACCGCGCCCGCGCGCGTGCGCGCCGCGGTCAAGCAAGCGCACAGGAGGCTCAAGGCCTAAGATTCCGTTGCAAAATGATTTTTGCAACGGCCAGTCTAGGGGAGTATGAGGGGATGTATCCCCTCATTTTGAATTAGGCTTTAAGCCGTCATGGAAAAAATCGGCAAGTACCAGGTCATCAAAAAGCTCGGCGAAGGCGCGACCAGCGAGGTGTACCTGTGCCACGATCCCTTCGGCAACCGCGAAGTCGCGATCAAGGTGGTGTTCCCGGACGCGCTTGCGAACGACGACGAGAACCGCAAGCTGTTCCGCAAGCTGTTCGTCACCGAAGCCTCGCTCGCGGGCAAACTCATGCACCCGCATATCGTGCAGATCTACGACGCGGTGGTGGACGAAGGCATCAGCTATGTGGTGATGGAATACGTGGACGGCGGCACGCTCGAGCCGCACTGCAATCCGCTGACGCTGCTGCCGGTGAACCGGATCGTCGAAATCATTTTCAAGTGCACGCGGGCCCTGGATTTCGCCAACCGCGCCGGGGTGATCCATCGCGATATCAAGCCGGCCAACATCCTGCTGCACGGCGAGACCGACATCAAGATTTCCGATTTCGGCTCCGCGCTGATCACCACCAGCATGGTGACCCAGGTGAGCGGCATCGGCTCGCCGGCGTACATGTCGCCGCAGCAGATCAAGGAACACCCGCTCACGCTGCAGACCGACATCTACTCGCTCGGCGTGGTGATGTACCAGCTGCTCACCGGGCAATTGCCGTTCCAGGCGACCAACAACTTCAGCATGATGTACCAGATCACCAATGTCGAGCCGCAGCCGCCGGCAAGCCTGCGTCCGGAAGTTCCGCCCGCGGTGGATGCGATCGTGCGCAGGGCGATGCAGAAGGAACTGGAACAGCGCTACCCGAACTGGGATGAGTTCTCCGACGATCTGGCCGCGGTCATCAGCAGCGAACAGGCGGCGCAGAAGAAGGACGCATTCGCCGACAGCGAGAAATTCAACATCCTGCGCGACCTGCCTTTCTTCGCCCATTTCGGCGACGCCGAACTGTGGGAAGTCATGCGCATCAGCAGCTGGGAATACTGCAAGCCGGGCAAGGCGCTGATGTTCGAGGGGCAGACCGGCGACTTCTTCTGCCTGCTCGCCTCGGGCGAAGTCAAAGTGATGAAGCAGGGCAAGCTGCTCAATATCCTCAACGCCGGCGAATGCTTCGGCGAGATGGCCTATATCTCCAGGGACAGGGGCAGCGCGCGCACCGCCGACGTCGTCGCCTTGTCCAAGTCGCGCGTGATCACCATACGCAACGAGGACCTGGACCGGGCCTCGGACATCTGCCGCCACAAATTCGACCGCGCCTTCATGGCCATCCTGGTCGAGCGCCTGTCGCTGTCCAACACCCGCCTGATCGGCGTCTAGAGGCGCCCGCTCGCGGCGCGCCGCAAGCGGACGGCGGTGGCGAGGCGGTCGAGCACGGCGGTGGTCTGCTCCCAGCCGATGCAGCCGTCGGTGACGCTCTGGCCGTAGCGCAGATCCTCCAGCTTGTCCGGGATCGCCTGCTTGCCCTCGAACAGATGGCTCTCCAGCATCACGCCGCAGATGGCGCGCGCGCCGCCTGCGATCTGGTCTGCGACGCAGGCAGCCACGTCGGGCTGTTTGCGATAGTCCTTGCCGCTGTTGCCGTGGCTGCAATCGACGATCAGGCGCGGCGCCAGCCCGGCCTGGCCCAGGGCGTCCGCGGCGCGGCGCACGCTCGCCGCGTCGTAGTTGGTCCCGGTATCCGAACCGCGCAAGATCAAGTGGCCGTAGGGATTGCCGGTGCTCTGCACGATCATCGCCCTGCCGTCGGTCGAGACCGAGGGGAAGGTATGCGGCTGCGCCGCCACCAGAATCGCGTCCACTGCGGTCTGCACGCTGCCGTCGGTGGCATTCTTGAATCCCACCGGAGCCGACAGCGCCGAAGCCATTTGCCGGTGCAGCGGACTCTCCACCGTGCGCGCGCCGATCGCGCCCCAGGTGAGCAGTTCGGCGTAATACTGCGGCGTCACCAAGTCGAGGATTTCAGAGGCCGCGGGAACGCCCAGGCGCGCGCAGTCGAGCAGGATGCTGCGCGCACGGCGCAGGCCGGCGCCGATGTCGCCGCGGCCGTCGAGGTCCGGATCATAGATCAGGCCCTTCCAGCCCATGCGCGTCCTGGGCTTCTCGAAATACACGCGCATGACCAGGTAAAGCGCATCGGATGCATGCAGCGCGTAGGCGCGCAGCCGCCGCGCATATTCGAGCGCGGACTCCGGCTCGTGGATGGAGCAGGGACCGACGATCGCGAGCAGCCGCTCGTCCCCTCCGCGCAAAATGGCCTGCACCGCGGCGCGCGCCTGCGCGATATGCGCGGCTTCGGCTTCGCCTGCCGGCAGCTCGAGGTGCAGTTCGCTCGGCGCGGGCAGCAGGTCTTCGCGCGCAATGTGGAGATCTGAAATTTTTGTAGTCATGGTTTTGCCCGGCGCGGGCGCAAGTCCGGCGCCAGCGGCTATTTGCTCGCAGTGAGAATTTCGCGTTTGATGTCGGTGATATCTTGGGCGCGTGTCGCCGGAGCCACGTTGCATTGCCCTTGGCGCGGACAGCGTGAACTGCGCGGGCAGATGATGCGGGCAGGCTGCTTCAGCGACTCCTCCACCCAGGCGATGCTCAGTATATTGGCAACTGCGCGTATGGCCTCCGCTTCAGCGCGTCCGATCTTCGCTTGTCCTCCCTTACGGAAGCAGTCGTCGCCGATGCGCTCCACGATCTCGGCGCCGTTGGGATCGTTCGAGGACAGCGCGGGCGCCAGGTCGATTCCTACCGAGAGCACGTGGGGAATCCCTCCCATGTCACGCGTGCGCAGCGTGTGACAGCAATAGATCTGCCAGCGGTCGTTTTGTCTGAGTACGGAAATCTGCGAACTCGAATCGTTGTGTGCGTTGCCGACCATGCGGAACACCGCCCAATGCGGACAGGGGTCGGTCGCCTGCGTCATGTTGCCCCAGGGCAGCGGGATGCCGTTGCCCCGATACACGGCGCGGAATTGCCCCAGCGCAGTCGCGTCGAAAAAATGCCAGTACGGATAGGGGGACACCTTCGTCATTCTGCGCATGACGACCGCCGGCGTCAGTTCGAGCAGGCGCCTCGACTCGATGCGATAACGCTCTCTGGTCAGAAAGCGGCGAAACGGCACTTTCGGACAAAGCAGAGCACCGGCGAAGAAGCTGCATTCGAAGTCTCGCCACGCGAGCAGCACATCCCTCGCCTCGATGCCGCTATGAAAGGCCGAACCGCTGTCCGGACTTTCGCCCATTTCCCCGCCCGTGGCGTGGGGCGATTTCATCCCGTCGCCTCCGTGCAGCACCTTGTGCCCGATGTGAGACGCCAGATCGAACTTCAGGCGCGCCGGATCCGCCTGCAGGGCTTTGTTCACGTAGACGGTGCCGGGAGCATCGAAAAAAGACCGGATCACGCTGCGCACTCCATGATCATTGTCCCGCGCCAGCACCGGTTTGCGCTCGAACCAGCGGATCTCGAGTCCATGGCGCTTGCACAGCGCCATCAGGTCATCGACATTGAGCGGGAATGCCCGCCCGCCGACATTTTCGGCGGCGCGTTCCAAATCGGGAAATTCATTGCGCGATATTTCCTGATGCGCACGAATCAGCAGATGCGCGAACTGGCGCCCGGTGGTGCCGGTCTGCGACAAGAGCTCTGGAATCGCAGCCTGCAGCAGGTTCTTGGAAAAAAGAAACGAGGGCTCGAACGGGATGCCGGCCGCACCACCGGCGGCCCTTTCGCGGCCTGCCGGAGCGAACTCCGCATTCTGGTCGAGAAACCACGCCGGCTTGCGCTGGAACACGCTCGCGATCAAGGCGAGTACTTCCTGGGACGGGCTGCGCCGTCCGCCTTCGATCATGCTGAGATAGGACACCGAGGGCGCCGATTTCGGATCGATCTGGGCGCAGCGCGCCGACAGATCGTCGAGCGTAATCCGGTGCTCCTTGCGCAGTGCGCGCAGTTTCGTGCCGAGAAAATGGTTGTTCCTGATGATTGCTTCCATACGCCCTGCCTCCAGTAAAAATGGGCTTGTGAACTTGCGCCAGCATAATGCTGTGAAATTAACATTGTCAACTTTTATTATGTGGATTTCACAAATGGCCTGCTTTAGGGTGCAGCCATCCGCTCACTCACCCAGAAGGAGATAGGCATGATCAAGAACCCGAACAAGCACGCTGCCGCGATCGAGGCGATCGAGGAAGACTGGAAAGAGAACCCGCGTTGGCGCGGCGTCAAGCGCGGCTATTCGGCCGAGGACGTGTTCCGCCTGCGCGGATCGCTGCAAATCGAGCACACCCTGGCCCACCGCGGCGCCGACAAACTGTGGCGCCTGCTCAACACCACGCCTTTCGTCAATACGCTGGGCGCGCTCACCGGCAATCAGGCGATGCAGCAGGTCAAGGCCGGACTGAAGGCGATCTACCTCTCCGGCTGGCAGGTTGCGGCCGACGGCAACGACTCCTGCCAGATGTACCCCGACCAGTCGCTGTATTCGGTGTCGAGCGTGCCCAGCGTGGTGCGCCGGATCAACAACGCTTTCATGCGCGCCGATCAGCTGCATCACGCCGAGGGCGACAATTCGGTGGACTGGTTTGCACCGATCGTGGCCGACGCGGAATCGGGATTCGGCGGCGTGCTCAACGCGCACGAGCTGATGAAAGCGATGATCGAGGCCGGCGCGGCGGGCGTGCACTTCGAGGACCAGCTGGCGTCGGTCAAGAAATGCGGCCACATGGGCGGAAAAGTCCTGGTGCCGACGCAGGAGGCGGTGCAAAAGCTGTGTGCGGCACGGCTCGCCGCCGACGTCATGGGCGTGCCCACCGTGCTGCTTGCGCGCACGGACTCTGAAGCCGCGACGCTCGTCACCAGCGACGTCGACGAAAACGACAAGCCGTTCATTACCGGCGAGCGCACCGCGGAAGGCTACTACCGCGTGCGCGCGGGCTTCGACCAGGCGGTGTCGCGCGGCCTCGCTTATGCGGCGTACGCGGACCTGATCTGGTGCGAGACCGGGACGCCCGATCTCGCCTTTGCCAAAAAATACGCCGAAGCGATCCGCAAGGTCTATCCGGACAAGATGCTCGCCTACAACTGCTCGCCGTCCTTCAACTGGCGCAAGAACCTCGACGCCGCGACTATCGCGAAATTCCAGCGCGAACTCGGCGCCATGGGCTACAAGTTCCAGTTCATAACGCTCGCCGGCTTCCACGCGCTCAACTACGGCATGTTCGAACTGGCAACCGGCTATGCGCACGAGCAGATGAGCGCCTACGTGCGCCTGCAGGAAGCCGAATTCGCCGCCGAGAAACAAGGCTACACGGCGGTACGGCACCAGCGCGAAGTCGGCACCGGCTATTTCGACGCCCTGACGCAGGCCATCCAGGGCACGCAGTCTTCAACGACGGCCTTGACCGGCTCCACCGAGGAAGAACAATTCCACGACGCGCCGGCCAAAATTGCCGCGGTGGCTTAAGAGAGAGTCCCCGCGCTCGCACCGTCGAAACGCGCGTCCGCTTAGGCCGGACGCGCGTTTCGCGCCGCGCGGATCAAGCGTGAGCTGGGCCGGCCAAGAGTCTTTTTTTACCGATTAGGGAGCATCTCGCATGAAACACAACACGTCATTTTTGCCGGGGGTGGAGATACTCGGCCGGATCACGCCGGCGTATGCAGAGATACTCACGCCGCAGGCTCTGGCCTTCCTCGCGCTGCTGTCGCGCCGCTTCGAGCCGCGCCGGCGCGAACTGCTGGGCGCTCGCGCCCGGCGGCAATTGGAATTCAACGCGGGCAAGCTGCCGGACTTCCTGCCTGAGACCGCGCACATACGCAACGCGGAATGGACGGTAGCGCCCTGTCCGGCCGACCTGCAGGATCGCCGCGTCGAGATTACGGGTCCGACCGACCGCAAGATGGTGATCAACGCGCTGAATTGCGGCGCCAATGTATTCATGGCGGACTTCGAGGATGCCAATGCCCCGACTTGGGACAATATGCTCCAGGGCCAGATCAACCTGCGCGACGCAATGCGCAAGACGATCGCGTTCGAGCAAAACGGCAAGCAATACCGCCTCAAGGACAAAGTGGCGGTGCTGATGCCACGCCCGCGCGGCTGGCACCTGGACGAGAAGCACGTGCTCATCGACGGCAGCCCCGTCGCCGCCGCCATTTTCGATTTTGCGCTCTACTTCTTCCACAATGCGCAGGAGGCGCTCGCGCGCGGCACGGGTCCGTACTTCTACCTGCCGAAGCTAGAATCGCACCTCGAGGCGCGGCTGTGGAACGACATCTTCAATCTGGCGCAGGACGAACTCGGCGTGAAACGCGGCTCGATCCGGGCCACTGCGCTGATCGAAACGGTGGTCGCCGCATTCGAAATGGACGAATTCCTGTGGGAATTGCGCGAGCACTCCGCCGGCCTCAATATCGGACGCTGGGATTACATCTTCTCCTGCATCAAGAAATTCCGCGTCAACGAGAATTTCTGCCTCGCCGACCGCTCGCAGGTCACGATGACGGCGCCGTTCATGCGCGCTTATGCGCTGACGCTGGTCAAGACCTGCCATCGCCGGGATGCGCCGGCCATGGGCGGCATGGCCGCGCAGATTCCGATCAAGAACGACCCGGCAGCGAATCTGGCTGCGCTGGAGAAAGTGCGCGCCGACAAGCTGCGCGAAGTGACGGACGGCTGCGACGGCACCTGGGTCGCGCATCCGGATCTGGTTCCAATCGCGAAAGAGGTGTTCGACCAGTACATGCCGCAGGCGAACCAGCGCGGCAAGCAGTTGCCGCAGGTGAACTACACGGCCAAAGACCTGCTCGATTTCCAGCCGCGGCGGCCGATCACGGAAGCGGGATTGCGCAACAATATCTCGGTCGGCATCCAGTATCTGGGCGCCTGGCTCGCGGGCAACGGCTGCGTGCCGGTCTACAATCTGATGGAAGACGCGGCGACCGCCGAGATCTCGCGCTCCCAGATCTGGCAATGGATCCGCAGCCCGCAAGGCGTGCTGGAGGACGGGCGCAAGGTGACCACCGAGCTTTTCCGCGAGCTCCTGGCCGAAGAACTGCCCAAAGTGAAGGCACTGCTTGGAATCAAAGCCTGGCAGGCCGGCAAATACGAGGAAGCTGCGCAGCTGTTCGACCAGATCACGACCGGCGAATACGTGGAGTTCCTGACGCTGCCCGCCTACGACTGGATCACCCAGGATCTTTCCGACGCCAAGGCGCAGAAGGCCGCCTGACGCGGGCTAAGAAGCCTCTTCGACCGAAGACGCTCCTTAGACCCCCTGCTGCGACCGGCGCAGACGGGTACTCAGCTGGCCAGCAGTTTCTGCAGCTCGCCCGACTGGTACATCTCGCCCATGATGTCGGAGCCGCCGACGAACTCGCCCTTGACATAGAGCTGAGGGATGGTCGGCCAATTGGCGTAGCTCTTGATGCCTTGGCGGATTTCCGCGTCCGCGAGCACATCCACGGTGAAGATGTCCGTTGCGCCGCAGGCCTTGAGTATGGCCACAGCGTTGGCAGAAAAACCGCACTGCGGCGCCTGCGGCGTGCCCTTCATATAGAGCACCACCTGATGGCCCGTTACCTGTTCCTTGATGCGTTGTTGCGCGCTCATTGAAAATTCCTTTGCGAATACTTGAGTAAATTGCTCAGGTTTGAATTCTACCGGTTGGGCGACACCCAGGTCAACCCGATCGACTGCCGCGAAGGGATATCTGGGCATTTCTCCATTAGGTCAAGAGGGGCGGTCCTGCTGCTGCTTTACCGCCGCTCACGCGCGGGACCCCGGCCAGATCGGGCCAGGATTGCACCTCGGCATATCCGCGCGCCTCAAGCAGCGCGCGGCAGGGTGGGGCCTGGTCGTAGCCATGCTCGAACAGCAGCCAGGCACCCGGGAGCAAATGCGCCTGCGCCTGGGCGACGATCGCGCGTATGCAATCCAGGCCGTCGGCACCGCCCAGGAGCGCGCGCTGCGGCTCGAAGCGCACATCGCCCAGCGCGAGGTGCGGATCCTCGTGCGCGACATAGGGCGGATTGGAAACGATCAGATCGAAGCGTTCCCCGGCGAGCGCACCGAACCAGTCGCCGCAGAAGAACCGCACGCTGACGCCGTGCCGCTTCGCGTTGGCGCGCGCAAGCGTGAGTGCGGCGTAATCCACATCGACCGCGGTGAGCCGCGCCTGCGGCCGCTGTTTCGCCAGCGTAACCGCGATCGCGCCGCTGCCCGTCCCCAGGTCGAGCACGCGCGCCGCCGCATTCGCGGGGAGGCGCTCCAGCGCGAGTTCCACCAGCAGTTCGGTCTCGGGACGCGGAATCAAGACTGCCGGCGCCACGGCAAAATCGAGACCGTAGAATTCGCGCTCGTCGAGGATGTAGGCAATGGGCTCGCCGTGGCGGCGGCGCTCGGCCATGGCGGCGAACGCCTTTTCGGCCGCGGCATCTGCGATTTCGTCCGCGTGCGCGATCAGCCAGGCGCGCGGTTTGCCCAACGCGCGCTCGGCCAGCATGCGCGCTTCGAGCGGCGGCAGGCCGCTCTGCGCCAGGAGCTGCGCTATGGTCGTCACGTCCGCACCGATGCGCAAATCAGACTGCGGCTTCCTCGCCCAGCGCGGCGAGCTGCTCTGCCTGGTGCTCGGCGGCAAGCGCGCCGGTCAGCTCGGCGAGGTCGCCATCCATGATGTCCTGGATTTTGTACAGCGTCAGGTTGATGCGATGGTCGGTGACACGGCCCTGCGGGAAGTTGTAGGTGCGGATGCGCTCGGAGCGGTCGCCGCTGCCGATCAGGCTCTTGCGGGTCGCCGCCTGTTTCGCGGCCTGCTCGCGCAGCTGCTTGTCCTTGATGCGCGCCGCCAGCACCGACAGCGCCTGCGCCTTGTTCTTGTGCTGCGAGCGCCCGTCCTGGCATTCGACCACGATGCCGGTGGGCAAATGCGTCACGCGCACCGCGGAGTCGGTCTTGTTGATGTGCTGTCCGCCCGCGCCGGAGGCGCGAAACGTGTCGACGCGGATTTCCGCCGGATTGATGATCACGTCGTTGATTTCATCGGCTTCCGGCATCACCGCGACGGTGCAGGCCGAGGTATGGATGCGCCCCTGCGTCTCGGTTGCGGGCACGCGCTGCACGCGGTGGCCGCCGGACTCGAACTTGAGCTTGGAAAACACGCCCTGGCCGACGATCTTGGCAATCACCTCTTTGTAGCCGCCGATTTCGGACGGGTTTTCCGAAATCACTTCCACCTGCCAGCGATTGCGCTCTGCAAAGCGCGTGTACATGCGGAACAGGTCTCCGGCGAACAGCGCCGACTCGTCACCGCCGGTGCCGGCGCGGATTTCGAGGAAGGTATTGCGCTCGTCGTCGGGGTCCTTGGGCAGGAGCAGTTTCTGCAATTCGATCTCGATCGCCGCCATGCGCTCCTTCGCCTCGCGCATCTCGGTCTCGGCGAACGCTTTCATCTGCGGATCGCCCAGCATTTCCTGTGCCGTGTGCGCGTCCTCCTGCGCTTGCTTGAACGACTCGTACAGCGCGACCACCGGCGTAAGCTCGGCGTGTTCGCGCGTGAGCTTGCGGTAGCTGTCCATCACGCGCACCGAGTCCTCGCTCGACAACAGGCGCGTGAGTTCGCCCAGGCGGCGCACGAGCTGCTCCAGTTTCGAGGCAATAGAAGGCTTCATGGCGGCGATGCCGGGTCCGCGGCCAGCTAGCGCGGGCTGCGGATCTGATACAGGCGCGACACCAGCTCGGCGAGCCGGGTGCGCTCTTCAGCGGAAGCTTCGTTGAGCGCCTGCGTCGGCGCGTGCATGAGCTTGTTGGTGAGTCCGTGCGACAGCGCCTCCAGCACCTGCTTCGGGTCGTCGCCGCGCGCGAGCAGTTTCAGCGCGCGCTGCATCTCCTCGCCGCGCGCTTCCTCCGCGTGGCTGCGCAGTGCGCGTATGGTAGGCACCAGATCCCGCGACGACAGCCAGTGCAAAAAGCCGCCAACGTTGGTTTCGATGATGGCCTCGGCCTGCGCCACCGCCGATTGGCGCGCATCGGCGCCGGTCTTGACCATCTGGCCCAGGTCGTCCACGGTGTAGAGGAACACGTCGTCCATGGACGCGACTTCGGGCTCGATGTCGCGCGGTACGGCCAGATCCACCATGAACATCGGCCGGTGGCGGCGTGCCTTGATCGCGCGCTCCACCGTCCCTTTGCCCAGGATAGGGAGAGAGCTGGCGGTGCAGGACACCACGATGTCGTATTCGTGCAGCTGCTCCGACATTTCGCGCAACTCGATCGCGCGGCCGTTGAAGCGGTGCGCGAGCGAGCGCGCGCGCTCCAGCGTGCGGCTCGCCACCGTGATCGCGCGCGGCTGCTGCGCGGCGAAATGCGTGGCGCACAGTTCGATCATTTCGCCCGCACCGATGAACAGGATCTTCTGTTCCTTCAGGCTGGGGAAAATGCGCGCCGCCAGCTTTACCGACGCCGCCGCCATCGACACCACGTTGGCGCCGATCTGGGTGTTGGTGCGCACTTCCTTGGCGACTGCAAACGAGCGCTGAAACAATTTGTGCAGCAGCGTTCCCAGCGTCCCGGCCGATTCGGCCTGGCGCACGGCCTCCTTCATCTGGCCGAGGATCTGCGGCTCGCCCAGCACCATGGATTCCAGGCCCGAAGCGACGCGGAAAGCGTGGCGCACGGCCTGTTCCTTGGGCAGGGTGTAGAGGTAAGGCTTCAACTCCTGCGGCTTCACGCGCTGATAGTCGGCGAGCCAGTGCAGCGCCTCCTGCGGCTCGGCTGCGGAGCAATACAATTCGGTGCGGTTGCAGGTGGAAAGGATCGCCGCCTCGCCCACCGGTTTGGTCTGGGTCAGTTCGCGCAGAGCGGCCTGCAGTTTTTCGGCGTGAAACACCATCTGCTCGCGGATCGCAAGCGGAGCGGTGTTGTGGTTCAGGCCGAGAGCATAAAGCTGCATGTCGTTTCCGCAAGTTCAGACCATGGAACCGAGCCGCGCCAACCTAGCGGCGCAACGCGGACTTCCTACGGCGTAATTATAAGCCAAGTCAATAGCTTAGTCTCCGTCCGCATTTGATCTGGATCAAGAGCTAGAATAGCTCCAAACTCAGACCGAGAGCGCCATGAGCCAACCGGATTCCCTGCCCAAGTATTTCGTCAACGAACGGTCGGTGACGCCTTATCACCCGGCGAACCATACCGGCACGACCAATTACCGCCTGATCGGCCCGGAAACCGTGGGTGCCGCGAAAGTCGAACTGGTCCTGGGCGTGATCGAGAAAGGCAAAGGCGCGCTGCCGCACCGCCATCCCGGCATCGAGCAGGTCTGTTACCTGCTCGAAGGCCGTGCACTGGCCGAAATCGACGGCCAGACGCGGGAACTCGGTCCCGGCGACTGCTGCTTTTTTCCGCCGGACATGCGCCACAGCTTTACCGTGACCAGCGACACGCCGGCGCGGGTGCTGGTGATCTACTCCCCGCCCTACGGCGAAACCCCCGGGAAAACGATATCCGGCTAGCGCGCGGCAGAGGCGCGCACTGCAGCCCGCGCGATAGCCTGCGCATCGACGCCGAAATAGGCCCTGAGCGCGGCGCGCGTATCGCTGCGGCCGAAGCCGTCGGTGCCCAGGGTGTGGTACTTGCCGGGCACCCAGGCGCGGATCAGGTCGGGGACGGCGCGCACATAATCGCTGGCGGCGACGACCGGGACAGCTGCATCGCCCAGGCAGTGCTCCACCCAGCTCTTGCGCGCCTCGCCCGGATGCTCGCGGTTCCAGCGTTCGCAATCCAGGCCGTCGCGACGCAGTTCGGTGAAACTGGTGACGCCCCACACGTCCGCGGCGATATCGTGCTCCTGCTCCAGGATTTCGGCCGCCGCAAGCGCTTCGCGCAGAATGGTGCCCGCACCCAGCAGGCGCACGCGCGGCAGTTTTTTCCCCGCCCCTGCTTTGGCGCCGGCATCGGGCAGCGGCGATGGCCGCAACAGATACATGCCGCGCCGTATCCCCTCCTCCGCACCTGCGGGCAGCGGCGGCTGGGCGTAGTTCTCGTTCATCACCGTGACGTAATAGAACACATCCTCCTGCGCATGCAGCATGCGCTGCATGCCGTCCTGCAGGATTACAGCAAGCTCATAGCCGTAGCAGGGATCGTAGGCGACGCAGTTCTGAATGACGGAGGCGAGCAGGTGGCTGCTGCCGTCCTGATGCTGCAGTCCTTCGCCGGCGAGCGTGGTGCGGCCGGCAGTGGCGCCGATCAGAAAACCGCGCGAGCGCGAATCGGCCGCCGCCCAGATCAGGTCGCCGACGCGCTGAAAGCCGAACATCGAGTAGAACGCATAGAACGGCAGCATCGGCGTGCCGTGCGCGCTGTAGCTCGTCGCCGCGGCGATCCACGAGGACAGCGCCCCGGCCTCGTTGATGCCCTCCTCCAGGATCTGGCCGTCCTTCGCTTCCTTGTAATAGAGCAGCTCGTCGTGATCCTCGGGTTCGTACAGCTGGCCCAGGGCCGAATAGATGCCGATCTGGCGGAACAGCGTCTGCATGCCGAACGTGCGCGCCTCGTCGGCGACGATGGGCACGATGCGCTTGCCCAAGACCGCATCCTTCAGCAGTTGCGCCAGGATCTGCACGAACGCCATGGTGGTGGACTGCTCGCGCCCGTTCGAACCTTCGAGTATTTTGGCGAACTGCGCGAGAGCCGGCACTTCGAGCTTGGGCGCAAGGCTCGATCGTGCCGGCAGATAACCGCCCAGCGCATGACGCCGCGCGTGCAGGTATTTCATCTCCGGCGCATCGGCCGCAGGCTTGAAAAAGCGCACCTGCTCGATGTCCTCGTCCGTCAGCGGCAGTGCAAAGCGCTCGCGAAACGCGCGCAGCGCCTCGAGATCGAGCTTTTTCTGCTGGTGCGTGCTCATCTTGCCCTGCCCCCAGTGCCCCATGCCGTAACCCTTCTTGGTCTGCGCCAGGATCACCGTGGGCTGGCCGCGGTGCCGCATGGCCGTGTCATACGCTGCGTAGATTTTCACCGGATCGTGGCCGCCGCGGCGCAGGCGGTCGATGTCGTCATCGGACATGTGCGCGACCAGCGCCTGCAGTTCCGGATACTTGTTGAAAAAATGCTCGCGGTTGAAGCGGCCGTCGGTGGCGGCATAGGTCTGGAATTCGCCGTCCACGGTTTCATGCAGGCGCTGCAGCAGCATCCCGTCTTCGTCGCGCGCAAACAGGGCATCCCAGTCCGAACCCCACAGCAGCTTCACCACGTTCCAGCCTGCGCCCGCGTACAAGCCTTCCAATTCCTGGATCACCGAACCGTTGCCGCGCACCGGGCCGTCGAGGCGCTGCAGGTTGCAGTTGACCACCACGATCAGGTTGTCCAGGCCCTCGCGCGCGGCGAGCGACAGCCCCGCAAGCGACTCGGGTTCGTCCATTTCGCCGTCGCCGACGAACGCCCACACCTTGCGGCCGGCGGTGTCGAGCAAGCCGCGGCCGGCCAGGTATTTCATGAACCGCGCCTGATAGATCGCCTGGATCGGCCCCAGCCCCATGGAGCCCGTGGGAAACTGCCAGAAATCGGGCATCAGCCAGGGATGGGGATAGGAGGACAGGCCCTGCCCCCGGTGCGCCGCCGAAGCGATGCCCGCATCCGCCGCCGGCGCCGCTTCCGCCCCCAGCCCGGTCTCGCGCCGGTAATGCGCGAGCTGCGCTTCGCTCAGGCGGCCCTCGAGAAAGGCGCGCGAGTAGACGCCCGTCGCCGAGTGCGGCTGAAAATAGACGAGATCTCCGCCGGCCGCACCAAGCTTGTCTGCGGACGGTCCGGCGCGGAAAAAATGATTGAAACCGACCTCGAACAAATCCGCTGCCGACGCGTAGCTCGCGATGTGGCCGCCCAGCTCCGGATGCGCGCGATTGGCGCGCACCACCATCGCCAGCGCATTCCAGCGCACGATCGACGACAAACGCTGCTCGAGCTCGAGATTGCCCGGGAACTGCGGCTGGTCGGCGAGACCCACGCTGTTGCGATACGGCGTGTTGAGCACCGGCGGCAGCTGCACGCGGCGTTTGCGCGCATGATCGAGCAAACGCCGCAGCAGATAGGTCGCGCGCTCGCGGCCTTCGGCCTCGACCATGGCGTCGAAAGCTTCGAGCCATTCACGCGTCTCGCGCGGGTCGGAATCCTTCGGATTGACGCGCCAGAACGCGGAGGAGCCCAGGTCGGATAGATCGGTCATGGTGACTTCCTTGGTGCAGGTTCAGGACATGAATGCGCGCAGCGCCGTTTCGGTGGCCTGCCACAGTGCCTGCGCCAGCGCCGGGTCGCGCCCCGCGTCGGAGCACTGCGCTTCGCGGCAGCCGTTGAAATACTTGCCGCTAACCCCGGCGACCGCAGCAGAGGTGGCGAGAAACACCGAAGTGCGCGCGCCCTCTTCGACCGGACTGCCGGTCACGGCGAAGCCGGCATGCAGCAGTTTGGTGTCGATCACGCCCGGGTGCAGGCAGTTGGCCGTCACCTTGCTCGCGGCCAGGCGCCTGGCCAGCTCGGCGGTGAACAGCACGTTGGCGAGCTTGGAGGCGCAATACGCGTCGTAGCCGGAGTAGCCGCCGCGCGCCCGCAGGAACGAAGGTGCGCCCAAATCGAGGCTGCCCGAGCTGTGAACCATGGAGCTGACCGTGACCACGCGGCCGGCGGGCGCAGCCTGCACCAGATCGAGCAGCAGGCGGGTCAGGAGGAAAGGGGCGAAATGGTTGACCGCCATGGTCATCTCGAAGCCGTCCTCGCTCAGGCGGTGCTGCTTTTCCATTACCCCGGCGTTGTTGATCAGCACGTCCAGCGCCTCGCACTGGGCGCGCACCTGCTGCGCCAGAGCGGAAATCTCGCGCAGGTGCGATAAGTCCCCCCACGCGGGCAACGCCCTGCCCTCGCCCTGGGTCTTGGCCAGCTGCATCGCAACGCGTTCGGCCTTGTCCTGGTTTCGACCGTGCACGAGCACGCAGTTGCCGAGCACAAGCAGCTGCCGCGCTGTTTCGCGGCCGATGCCGTCGGTAGCGCCGGTGACCAGGATGGTTTTCGGATTCATGCGGCGCGGCAATTCATTTTGCGAAACGCGGATTTAGGGGAACAGAGCGGCCAGAAACCAACAACGAGCAAGGGCTGCGCGCTGCGATCAATGTCGGGCACAGCCGGGTACGCCCGCAGCGAATCAGGGATGGCACACCGATCATTTCCTGAACAGGTTAGCGCTTGCCTCGAAAAAAAGCCAGCCGGCAGCGGGCGGCTGAAGGCCAGCACAATCCCATTTACAGGCACCTCGACGCGGACTAGACTCAAACATACGAAAATCGATGAAATTCGGCATTTTCGCCAGCATCACCCCAGTCAAGACGATACCTACCAGGAGACGAGGCTATGCAGAAATCGCTGTCTATCGATGCCAACAAATGCACGGGCTGCCTGCAATGCGAGATGGCGTGTTCCTACGAGAATTACGGCGTCTTCAATATTTCCAAGTCGCGCATCAAGGTATTCAATTTCGAGCACGCGGGGCGCATGGTGCCTTACACCTGCACCCAGTGTGCCGAGGCTTGGTGCCTGCATGCCTGTCCGGTGGAGGCAATCAAGATTGACGCGGCGACCGGCGCCAAGGTTGTGAACGACGCCACCTGCGTCGGCTGCAAGGTGTGCACTATCGCCTGCCCCTTCGGCACGGTCAACTACGTCGCCGCGACCGGCAAGGTACAGAAATGCGACCTCTGCGGCGGCGATCCGGCCTGCGCCAGCGCCTGCCCCACCGGGGCCATTACCTACGTCGATTCGAACTGGACCGGTCTAGACAAGATGCAGCAGTGGGCCAGCAAGACCGACACTCAATCGCGCGCCAACGCCTAAAAGGAGACAGCCATGGGATGGACGAAAAAAGTTCTGCGCGTTGACTTGACGAAAGGCACGTGCAAGTCCGAGCCGCTCAATATGAAATGGGCGCAGGAATATCTGGGCCAGCGCGGACTGGCGACAAAATACTTCATCGAAGAGGTGGACCCGAAAGTCGATCCGCTATCGCCTGCCAACAAGATGATCATGGCCACCGGCCCGCTGACCGGCACCATGGCCTCGACCGGCGGGCGTTATTCGGTGATCACCAAGGGCGCGCTGACCGGCGCGATCGCCTGCTCCAACTCCGGCGGCTACTTCGGTGCCGAAATGAAGTTCGCCGGTTGGGACATGGTGATATTCGAGGGCAAGTCGCCCAAGCCCGTTTATCTTGCGATCGAGGACGACAAAGCCGAACTGCGCGATGCCGCGCACCTGTGGGGCAAGTCGGTGTGGCAGACTGAGGAGATCATCAAGAAGACACACCAGGATCCGCAAACGCGCGTATGCAGCATCGGCCGCGCCGGGGAAAATGGCGTCATGTTCGCCTGCATCGTGAATGATCTGCACCGCGCCGCCGGCCGCTCCGGCGTCGGCACGGTGATGGGCTCGAAGAACCTGAAGGCAGTGGCCATTCGCGGTACCAAAGGCGCCGGCGGCATCAGGGATGGCAAGGCGTTCATGAAAGCGACGACGGCGGCGAAGAAGGTGCTCGCCGAGAATGCGGTCACCAGCCAGGGGTTGCCCACCTATGGCACCCAGGTGCTGATGAACGTGATCAACGAAATGGGGGCGCTACCCACGCGCAATCACCGCGACGTGCAGTTCGAGGGCGCGCGCAAGATCTCGGGCGAAGCGATGCATGAGAAGCGGCCGACCGACGGCAAAGCCAATCTCGTCACCAATGCCGCCTGCTTCGGCTGCACCATAGCCTGCGGCCGCATTTCCAAGATCGACGAAACCCATTTCAGCGTGGTCAACAAGCCGGAATACTGGGGTGCTACGGGCGGGCTCGAATACGAAGCCGCCTGGGCGCTGGGTGCGGCCAACGGCGTCGGCGACCTGGAGGCGCTGACTTACGCCAATATGCTGTGCAACGAGGAGGGGTTCGATCCGATTACGTTCGGCGCCACCGTGGGTGCGGCGATGGAACTGTACGATCTGGGCATCCTGAAGCAGGAGCAGATCGGCATGGACGCGCCCTTCGGCTCGGCCCAGGCGCTGGTAAAACTGGCTGAAATGACGGCGAAGGGCGAGGGCTTCGGCAAGGAGCTGGGCCTGGGTTCGGCGCGGCTGTGCGCCAAGTACGGCAAGCCCGAACTCTCCATGGGCGTGAAGAAGCAGGAGTTCCCCGCCTACGATTCGCGCGGCATCCAGGGTATGGGCTTGGCTTACGCAACATCCAACCGCGGCGCCTGCCATTTGCGCGGCTACACCGTGGCCTCGGAAGTGCTGGGCATCCCGGTCAAGACCGATCCGTTGGTGACCGAAGGCAAGGCCGATCTGGTCAAGGCCTTCCAGGACGCCACCTCGGTGTTCGATTCAGCCGGCGTGTGTGTATTCACGACCTTCGCCTGGACGCTTGCCGACTTGCAGCCGCAGCTGGACGCGGCCTGCGAAGGCGGTTGGTCGATGGAAAAGCTGACGGCCGTGGGCGAGCGCATCTGGAACATGGAGCGCCTGTTCAACAATGCCGCCGGCTTTACCGCCAAGGACGACGACCTGCCGCCGCGCCTGAAAACCGAGCCGGCCAAGACCGGCCCGGCCAAGGGCAAGGTCAACGGCATCGACAAGATGCGGCCGGAGTATTACAAAGCGCGCGGCTGGGACGACAAAGGCGTGCCTACCAAGGAAACTCTGCAGCGACTCGGACTCTAGTCTGTCCAAAACGGCGCCAAGGAAACCGCCGCTCGGCGGTCTCCTTGGCGCTTTCAATGAGGAGAATTTTTCGTGGCTTTCGTGATCGTAGGCAATGGTCCGGCCGGGGTAGTGGCAGCCGAGGCACTGCGCAAGCAGGTTCCGGGGCAGGAGATCGTCCTTATCGGCGACGAAGACGAATCTCCGTATTCGCGCATGGCCATTCCGTATTTCCTGATGGGCAACATTCCGGATGCGGGCACGCACTTGCGCAAGACCGATGACCATTACGGCAGCCAGAACATCCGCCTGGTCAAGGGCCGCGTAGCGCGGGTGGACACCAAGGCGCAGCGGATCCGTTTCGACGACGGGCGCGACCTCGCCTATGAGCGCTTGTTGATCGCAACCGGCTGCCATCCGGTGCGTCCGCCGATACCGGGCATGGACCTGCCCGGCGTACACACCTGCTGGACGCTCGCCGACGCCCGCGCCATCGCCGCGCGCGCTGCGAAGGGAAGCCGCGTGGTGCAGATCGGCGCCGGGTTCATCGGCTGCATTATCATGGAAGCGCTGTCCAGCCGCGGCGTCGACCTCACCGTGGTCGAAATGGGCGACCGCATGGTGCCGCGCATGATGACCGAGAAGGCCGGCACCATGATCCGCCATTGGGTCGAAGCCAAAGGCGTTCATGTGCATGTCAATGCCACGGTGATGACCATCAGCGAGGCCGGCGGCGCCCTTTCGGTGCTGCTCAGCAGCGGCGATTCGCTGCCTGCCGATCTGGTGATCTGCGCCGCCGGGGTGCGGCCCAATGTGGCATTTCTCGCCGGCAGCGGCGTCGAGATCGGCCAGGGCGTCCGCGTCAACGATCGCATGCAGACCAACGTCCCCAATATCTTTGCCGCCGGCGACGTTACCGAGGCGGTGGGATTCCATTCCGGAACCCCGGAACTGAACGCAATACAACCGGCAGCGGCGGACCAGGCACGCGTGGCGGCGAGCAACATGGCCGGAGCCGATGCGCATTTCCAGGGCGCCCTCGCCATCAACGTGCTCGATACCCTGGGCATGATCTCCACTTCCTTTGGTCAATGGTGGGGCGTCGAGGGCGGTCAGGGCGTGGAGTTATTGAATGAAGCGCAGCATCGCTACGTATCCCTGCAGTTCAAGGATGACGTCATGGTCGGTGCCACCTGCATCGGCTGGACCAATCACGTAGGCGCTCTGCGCGGACTGGTACAGGGACGCACGAAGCTGGGAGCGTGGAAGGACCAGTTGCTGGTCGACCCGACGCAATTCGTCGCTGCGTATGTCGCCTGCGGCCTCAAGGCGGCATGAACCGGAGAGCGTCATGTCAGAGAACGCGTTCGCCACTTTTTCAAGCACAGGCTTGCGTCATGTAATCATCGGAGCCGGCACGGCGGGCGTAACTGCGGCAGAAACACTGCGCCACCTCGATCCCAAGGCGGTCGTTACGCTGCTCGATGGGGAGGGCGAACAGCCCTATTCGCGCATGGCGATTCCCTACCTCCTGGCCGGCCAAATCGGCGAGGAAGGTGTGCGCATACACCGCGAGCCTGATCATTACAAGAAAAACGGCATTGAACTGCTGACGCAGCGGGCGATCGCAATCGACAGCCGAGCTCATGTCGTTACCCTGGCCGACGGTCGATCGCTGACCTATGACCGCCTGCTCATCACCACGGGGTCCACGCCCAATCGCGAGCCCGTCGCGGGTATCGACCTGCCAGGCGTTCACACCTGCTGGACCCTGAACGACGCCAGGGCCATCCTCGCGCATATCAAGCGCGGCGCACGCGTGGTCCAGATGGGTGCGGGTTTCGTCGGTTGCATCATTATGCACGGCTTGCTGGCCCAGGGCGCAAGGCTGACCGTGCTCATACGCAGCGGTCGCATGGTGTCGCGCATGATGCCACCGGCCGCAAGCGCCATGATCCAGCGCTGGTGCGAAGCGCGCGGCGTCGAAGTGAAGGGCCGCACCCAGACGCAGCGCATCGACCGACACGGCAAGGAACTCAGGATCACGCTGACTACCGGCGAGGTGCTGCCCGCCGACATGTATCTCAGCGTGGTCGGTGTGACGCCTACTCTGGACTTCGTTCAAGGCAGCGGCATCGACATCGATACCGGAATCGTCGTCGACGAGCGCATGCGCACGAACGTACCGGACATTTACGCCGCCGGCGATGTGGTCGAAGCCCGCGATTGCGTGTCCGGTCGCAGCCAGATCAACGCGATCCAGCCCAATGCGGTCGAGCAAGGCAGGCTCGCCGCTCACAACATGGTCGGCCAGACCACCGAATCCGCGGGCAGCTTTGCCTGCAATGTACTGGACACGCTGGGGCTCATTTCCAGTTCCTTCGGCCAATGGGCGGGAATCCCAGGCGGGGACAGCGCGGTGCTGGAGGACGGTGGCCATTTCCGCTACTTGAACCTTCAATTCAAGGAAGACATCCTCGTCGGTGCGAGCTGCATCGGCTACACGGAGCACATCGGCGCCATGCGTGGGCTGATCGTCGGGCAGCATCGCCTCGGCCATTGGAAAGATGCGCTGAAGGAGAATCCAACGCGCTTTGCCGATGCCTACATCGCGCTGGTAGAGCACAGGGATCTGTATTCCCATGCCGCACCTCTGGCATGAAGGTCACGCTAAAGCTTTACGCCGCACTTTCGGATCACTTGCCGGAACAAGCGCGCAGGACCAACGCGCTGGAACTGGATCTTGACCCTGGCACCACCCCGGCCAGAGTCATCGAGCGCCAGAAGCTGCCGCTCAAGCTGTGCCATCTGGTGCTGATCGATGGTGTGTTCATCCCCCCCGTTGAACGGGCCACGCGGACGCTGAACGAAGGCGAGACGCTCGCAATCTGGCCGCCGATCGCAGGCGGTTAAACCGCACGATTAGTCGATGAAGCTGCCGCTGCGTTTCGAGATGACCATCACGCAGGCGGACTTTCGCCGCCTCTTGCCCGCCGCCGTCAACGATGTCGCTTACGCCGAGGAAGGCGCGGCGTTCGTGCATCGCGACGGCGCACGCGGCTGGCGCATACGCATCGAACTGTTGCCGCAGCTGCGCCTGGGGCTGATCCGGCTCGAGCGCCATCTAGTCGAATTTGAATTCGACGGATACGCGCCCAAGGAAATCGAGGATTTCATGGCGCGCTTCGAAATGTATTTCCGCCGCGGCGGGGGCTAGGGTCCTGCCGCGGGGCGATCCCGCTTTCGGCTATGCTAGCGACACCGCGCCGCCGAATTCCGGCGGCGCGCCAGAACCACCGCCAATTGCGCAGGCCACTTACATGAACCTAGAACTCACGCCCCATGAAACCCGCATCATCGGCTGCCTGATCGAAAAAGAAATCACCACGCCGGAGCAATATCCCTTGTCGCTGAACGCTCTCACCAACGCCTGCAACCAGAAGAGCAATCGCGACCCGGTACTGGACCTGGATGAGATCACCGTGCAGCAGCTCATCGATCAACTGATCAAGAAGCGCCTGCTCAGCGAGCAAAGCGGCTATGGCAGCCGCGTGCCCAAGTACCAGCATCTGTTCTGCAACACGAATTTCGGCACGCTGAAATTCTCGCCGCAGGAACTCGCCATCGTGTGCGAATTGTTTCTGCGCGGCGCACAGACGCCGGGCGAGCTGCGCAGCCGCGCGAGCCGGCTGTGCCGCTTTGCCGACGTGAACGAAGTCGAAGCGGTGCTCGACGGCCTCGCCGCGCGCGAGGACGGCCCGTTCGTGCTGCGCCTCGCACGCGAACCGGGCAAACGCGAATCGCGCTACACCCACCTGTTCAGCGGCGCACCTGCCGCGGTTGCTGCAGACGAAATGCGGGAGCGGTCAGCCGACCAGCCGGTTGGTTCGGGCGGCGAAGGCGGGCGCGTGGATCAGCTGGAGCGGCGCATCGCAGAACTCGAGGTGGAGGTGGCGCAACTGAAGCGGCGCCTCGACGCCGCTGCCGGCGGCTGACGCGCCCCCCCGATTCACCACCAGCCAAGCGGCTGGCTGTCGCTCGTGTGGCCGGCGCCCGACCGCGTGCCCAGGTATTGAGCGCTGCGATCGTCGCCCTGTTTCGCCGCTTGCTGCAGGGCCGCCTGCAGCAGTTCTTTCCCGTCTGCCTTGAACTCGACGAACGTCATGCCCATCTTGTACGCGTTGAGCTTGGACGAATGTATGGAGTAGGTCATATCAGCCGTTGCGGTGACGATTTTTTGCGCCGCCCAGCCGTGCACCGGCGGTAACGCCAGCAGAACGGTGACTATGCCCTCATGGAACGCATTGTCCTCGACCACCATCGACAGCCCGGACATGCACAGGTCATGGGTCGTCCCATGGTAAATAGGCCGGTAGGAATCCCCTGCGCGTTGAGGATAGACGATGGCCACCCTGAATTGCAGACGTGCGCGCGGGTTCGCCCGTCTGTCTGCGTTTTGCAACTGGCTTATGGTCATCGCCATGGCTCGCATCCCTGTGCTTGCGACGCACGTTCCGGCGCACCGCAGCAAATCCCGCCTCCCAATCCGCGCCCGTCCCAGTGGATAAGACTCTGCACGGCGGACTTGGTTCGATTATCGACCAGGCAGCATGATCTCACCGTGAATTATTACCGCGCCCGCGCAAGAAGAGGCGCGGCTCGCCCTCAGTCGGCGACACTCAGCGCAAGCGCGAGCACTGCGCCAATTCCGGCTGGAATGCCGTAACGTTCCCACTTGGACACCGCGTCGCCAGCGATCAGTTCCACCGGCACCGACGTCAGCTCAAGCACCCGGTTCGTCACCGAGTTTTCGATCAGACGCGTGAGCGAATTCTTGCGCGCCGTACTCATCACGATGTAATCACAGCGCAAACGGTGCGCCGTAGCTGTGATGGCTTTCGCCCTCTCGCCCACTTCCGCATGCGCCGAATAGGGAATGCCGAAGCCCTCGAGCAGCTGCTTGGCGGGGGCCAGCGCCTTCGCGGCCTGGTCGCGGTGGTAGTCCTGCAAGCTCTTGCGGCTGAAATAGCGTGCGACGTCACGCGTGAACGGCGGCTGCACATTCAGCAGATGAATCTCCATTGCGGTATTGTTCACGAACTCCTTGATCACCTGCTTTACTGCGAACTGGCTATTGCGCGAAGCGTCTACCGGGATTAGTACCTTCAACATGGCATTCCCTCCTGCAAATTGCTGCGACACTGATGCAAGACGTGGCTGCTGCTGCGTAGGGCCGATGTAGGGCGCGCCCGACACCGATGGTTGCACGGCTTCCGTCGCCTCCGCCTTGCGACCGCGAAAGTAAACCTTGAGCAGCTCCATCGCCGCCGGGGATGCGAAGAAGAACGGCAGCATGAACAGCCAATCGCCCGCGGACAGCGGCACAGTATCGAAGAACGGCGCGAGGAACGGCAGGTACACCACCATCAGCACCAGCAGCAGCGACCCCCCCACCGCCCAGACCATCCAGCGATTGGAAAACACACCGATGGAAAAAATGCTGTGATACTCGGAGCGTGCGGTAAAGGCACGGATGAGTTCCGAGATGCACAGGGTGACGAAAGCCATGGTCTGCGCCGCCTCCAGATGGCCCGGGTAGCGCTGCAGCGCGAGCCAGAACACGGCCAAAATTGCGACGGCGTCCACCAAGCCCACTATGCCGATACCCAGCGCCATGTCCCGGTTGATGACCGGTTCGGCCGGAGAGCGCGGCGGCTGCTTCATGATGTCGCGATCGCCCTTCTCCAGTCCGAGCGCGAGCGCCGGCGCGCCGTCGCTGACCAGATTCAGCCATAGCAGCTGCACCGGCCGCAACGGTATCGGAAGGCCGAACAGCATGGCCCCGAACACGATGAGGATTTCGCCGATATTGCAGGCGAGCAGGAAGTACACGAATTTGCGGATATTCGAATAGATGATCCGCCCCTGTTCGATCGCCGCGACGATGCTGGCGAAATTGTCGTCGGTCAGGACCATGTCCGCGGTCTGCTTGGCCACGTCCGTGCCGGTGATGCCCATCGCCACGCCGATGTTCGCGCGCTTGAGCGCCGGCGCGTCGTTAACGCCATCCCCGGTCATCGCCACCACATGATTGCGCGCCTTGAGCGCCTCGACGATACGCGTCTTGTGCTGGGGCGAGACGCGGCAGCATACATCGAGCTTCTCCGCCTTCGCTTCAAGCTCCGCATCGCTGAGTTTTTCGATTTCGGCGCCGGTAAGCACCAACCCGCCCGGCGTAAGCAAGCCGATGTCGCGCGCGATGGCCTCAGCCGTATCCTTGTAATCGCCGGTCACCATGATGCTCTTGAGCCCGGCGCCGCGCGCCACCTTGAGCGCTTCGATCACCTCCGGCCGCGGCGGATCTATCATGCCTAGCAGACCGACGAATACGAGATCCCTCTCGAGCGTCTCCGGACTCAGGTTTGCGGGCATTTCCTGCAGCGGGCGGCAGGCCACGGCGAGCACGCGCAGGGCCTTGCCCGCCATGTCGCGGTTCCGCTCGAGTATTGCCGCGCGCATGTTCCCGTCCATCGCAACGGGCTTACCGCCGTCCAGTCGGTGGCCGCAGAGATCCAGGATGACGTCGGGCGCCCCTTTGACGAACGCAAGGAGCGGCGCATTGCCGAAGCCGGAGGCGGCGGCGCCGGTCCAGGTATGTATCGTAGTCATCCGCTTTCTGTCGGAGTCGAACGGAATTTCCTGCACCCGCGGCAAAGTCTGTTCCAGCTCGTCGCGGTAGTATCCGCTCTTCGCGGCGGCGACGACCAGTGCGCCTTCGGTGGGATCGCCTATGATCTGCCACGAGCGCCTGCCGGCTTCTTCGCTGATTTCCGCCAGCTTCGCATCGTTGCAGACCAGCGCGCCCTGCAGCAACAGCGCCGCGTCCGGATCGGTGCGCGGGTCGAAGGCTTCGGTCCCGTCGAGAAATTGTCCATTTGGGCTGTATCCTTCACCCGTTACGCGCAAGCGTCTGCCGCCTGCCCAGGCCTGGACCACGGTCATCTCGTTTTGCGTCAAGGTGCCGGTCTTGTCCGAGCACACCACGGTAGCGCAGCCCAGCGTTTCCACTGCAGGGAGTTTACGGATCAGGGCGTGATGCTTGATCATGCGCTGCATCCCGAGGGCGAGGCAGATGGTTACGATCGCCGGCAGCCCTTCCGGCACCGCGGCGATGGCGAGGCTCACCGCAGTCATGAACAGGTTGACGATGTCCTTCTTTTCCGCGTGCAGATAATCGAGGAATCCGCCGTTCAGGGCATCGGCAAGGTGCGTGTCGCGGAACAGGCCGTAGACGAACACCAGCGCGCAGATCGCAAGGCAGGCAGTTCCGAGCACTTTCCCCAGGTGTTCGAGTTTCTTCTGCAGCGGCGTGTCCTCGGACTCGAACGACTGAATCATCTCGGCGATGAGGCCGATCTGCGTATTCATGCCCGTGCCGGTCACCAGTCCCTTGCCGCGTCCGTAGGTGATCAGCGTGCCCATGAACGCCGTATTCCTGCGGTCGCCCAGCGGGATTTCCTTGTCCAGAACCACGCCCGCGTTCTTCTCCACCGGCACCGATTCGCCCGTCAGCGAGGCCTCCTCGATCTTGAGGTTGACGCTCTCGACCAGACGCAGGTCGGCGGGGACATAGTTTCCGGCTTCGAGCAGCACGATGTCGCCCGCTACGATGTCCCGGCCCGGGATCGTGAGCTGCTGGCCGTCGCGGATGACTTGGGCGCTGGGCGCGGACATTTTCTTCAGCGCCGCGAGGGCCTGTTCCGCCTTGGATTCCTGGATCACGCCGACCACCGCGTTCAGCACCACGATGAACATGATGGCGATGGAGTCAACGTACTCGCCCAGCGCCAGGGAGACCAGCGCCGCAACGATCAGTATGATCACGAGGTAATTGTTGAACTGATCCCAGAGCAGCGCGAGGAATCCGGGCCGCGGCCGCTCGCTCAGCTCGTTGGCGCCGAACTGCGCCAGTCGCTTGGCGGCCTCCTGCCGGCTCAGGCCGCGCTCGAGGTGGGTCTGCAGGCCGCTGACGATTTCGTCGATCGACTTGCCGTGGGCTTCTTTGTCTTGCATGACGGCCTCCTTTTGCTTCGCTAATGTGGCGGCGGACAATCGCCGTCCCCCGCATTTCTCTGGTCCAATTCAAGTATGGATGCCCTGCCGCGGAAGAAAATTTGAAGTTTGTGATGCCTGCCATTACAAAAGGCTCAGGCTGCCGATAAGATGGCAATGGCTGGCATTGCGATTCGTAATGGAATTGGGGCGCAATCAGCCCTTGATGGGCGCGGGCGGCTCTGCTATAAATAAATTGCGTGTCCCGGCGGGAGCCGGGCGCCCCTCCAAAGGGGAGTAGCTTCGACAGCGGCTGGCTGTTGTGGCGCGGTCGTCAATACGGGCCTTCGGCTCCGGTCGCGCCAGCATCGTAGCAACGTGCAAGCGAGACCTTTGCCCATAGGGTGAAGGTTTGTTAATCAAGCGGCCTTCATCCCGAGGTGAAGGCCGCTGTGCGTTTACGGCACGGCGGTATGGCCACCGAATCAGGAGGAATCGCCATGCTGCAAACGAATATCCGCCGCTATCTAAAACACGGAATGCTGCCCCAGCTTCGCGTTTTCGAGGCAAGCGCGCGCCTCGGTAACTTCAGCCGCGCAGCGCAGGAACTGCACATGGCCCAGCCTACCGCTTCGGTGCAGATCAAGAAACTCACCGAGACCGTGGGCCTGCCCCTGTTCGAACAGGTAGGCAGGCGCGTGTACCTCACCGACGCGGGTCGGCAGCTCTACGCCGGCTGCCATGAGATCTTCCGCGCCTTGTCGACGTTGGAAGAGACTCTCGACGGTCTGCGCGCAGTGGAGAACGGGCACCTGAGGCTCGCGGTGTGCTCCACCGGCAAATATTTCGCCCCGCGCCTGCTCGGCGCCTTTATTCAGCGCTATCCGGGCGTGCAGGCGGCGCTGGCCATTCACAGCCGCAGCACGCTGCTCGACCGGCTCGCACGCAATGAGGACGACCTGTACATCTTCGCCTCGCCGCTGGAGCGCGAAGACGTCGTGACCCAGGCGCTGCTGCCCAACCCGCTGGTGGTGTTTGCGCGCGACGACCATGCGCTCGCCCACGCGCGCCACATCGGCTTCGAGCGCCTCGCCGCCGAGCCGTTTCTCATGCGCGAGGCGGGGTCCGGTACGCGCTTGCTCGCCACGCATCTGTTCGAGCGGCATGGACTCACCCCGAAAATCAAGCTGGAGCTGAGCGACGACGAAGCAGTCAAGGAAGCGATCCTGGCCGGCCTGGGCGTCGCCATCATGTCGCGCTACACGCTCGGCCTTGAATCCGAGGTGTCGCGCCTGATCTGTCTGGACGTGGAAGGCTTTCCTCTAGAGAACCACTGGTACCTTGCCTACCCGGTGGGCAAGCAACTATCGGCAATCTCCCGCGCGTTCATGGATTTTGCCCGTATCGAGGCCAAGGCCCTGGTGCAAGACCGCATCTCGCCTCGCCGCCAATAAAGCCGCCCCGGACCCAGCCGGAATTTCACTGCACGCTTGCCTGATCGCCGACTCTGCGCGCGATCGCGCTAGGGGCGGGTTGCGAGCGCCTGCGCCTCCGCCGCACAATTCAGAGCGGACTTGAGGCCCGTAGCGCGCGCATGCTCGATTTCCTTGCGCGCGCCCGCCATTTGCGCTGCAAACATCGGATTCGCGTGCAGGCGGCTCACCACCGAGGCACCTACCACGCGTCCCGCTTCGACGTCGCTCGTCCAATGCACGCCGCAGACGACGCGGCTTTGTCCAAATGCGAGTCCGCGCGCAAGGACGGCATTGGCGCGTTCGGGCGCGATTTCGGCGAGCGTCAATGCCCAGGCCCAGCCGATCGAGGAATGCCCGGAAGGATAGGAGTCGTCCTTGAGTTTTTCCTGCGGCGTGCAGCTCGCCTCGCCGTGCGCCAGGTAGGGCCGCCGGCGCTTGTAAAAATCTTTGGTTGTGTCATTCGCGCGGCTCGCGTCGGCGCGCACACGGCGCAGCAGCATGTTCAGGTGCGGCGTGGCCGCCTCGGAAATCGTCAGATCGAGTGCGCAGGAGAAGACCTTGGTGGCTTGCGGGAATGCAAGGTTCGCGTCACGCGTCGCCAGCACCCAACGCGGCGTGTCGCGTAGCTTGCGTGTAGCTCGATATGTTTCCTCGTCGGCCGCGAGCGCGGCGGAACCGGTCGCGGGCGGCGGCGGCAGCAGCGACTTGCTGTCCGGCAGTTCCTCCGCCTGCAGGTATCCGATCACATAGCCGGGGCGCACTTGCGGCAGATCGGCCGGAGAGGTGGGTGCCACCACGCTGGCACAAGCCGCCGCCAACGCGGCGAGCACCATCAGCACGGAGGTTCTTACACTCTGCATGAACATGCTTGCACTCCATTCTGCACCATGACAAGAGCGAAGGTGCGCGCCATCAAACTCGGCGTCAATTAGTCCCGGCCGAAAAATTGCGTGCTCTATTGATCAATCGCAAACGCGCTCAGTACCGGCTTGCGAAGCTAATCGGGCATGCGCCCGCCAGCACCTCTTGTTTCAGCCTGTGCGGCGGCGCAGAGGGAGAACGCGATGCAACGGAGCGAAGAGCGGCGTTACGAGGGCCTCAGCCCGTTCGAGCTCAAGAACAAGCTGGTCGAACTCGCCAAGCACCGCGGCGAGCGCATGATGCTCAACGCCGGGCGCGGCAACCCGAACTGGCTTGCGCTCGAGCCGCGCGCAGCATTCTTTCACCTGGGCGAATTCGCCCTCGCGGAATCGCAGCGCGTTGCCCTCGCACCAGGCTTCGGCGGCCTGCCGAAAAAGCGCGGCATCGCCGCCCGTCTGCGCGCTTTCCTCGCAGCGCGCCCGGACGCATGCGGCAACGCGCTGCTTGCGCGCGGCATCGATTACGCCTGCGGCACTTATGGCTTCGACGCAGACCTGCTCGTAGGCGAATGGGCGGACGGCGTACTCGGCGACCACTATCCGTTGCCGGTGCGTATGCTCGCTCACGCCGAGCAGCTGGTGCGCGCGCATCTCGTCGCCGAGCTTTTTGGCGGCGATGCGGCAAGCGGCCACTTTGATCTATTCGCGGTGGAGGGCGCAAGCGCCGGCATCACCTATGCGTTCCGATCGCTGCTGCAATCGCAGCTGCTCGCGCCGGGCGATCGCATTGCGCTCGGCGTGCCGATCTTCACGCCCTACCTCGAACTGCCGCGGCTCGCCGAGTACCGTTTCGAACTCGTGGAAATCGCGCAGGATGAGACGGCGCTGTGGCGCTACCCGGCGGCGCAGCTGGACAAGCTGCGCGACCCGACGGTGAAGGCTTTTCTGGTCGTAAACCCGTCCAACCCCACTGCCATGGCCGTCGATGCTGCTTCGGCCGCGCACATCGGCGAGCTCGTGCGCGAGCGGCCGGAACTGATCCTGATCACGGACGACGTCTACGCGCCGTTCGTCGAGGGCTTTCGCTCACTCGCGGCGGTCGCGCCCGCCAACACGATATTGATTTATTCGTTCTCCAAGTACTGGGGCGCGACCGGCCTGCGGCTGGGCGTGGTCGGCCTGCATGCGTCGAACGCGCTCGACGCGCGCATCGCAGCAATGCCAGCCGGAGCGCAGGCAAGCGCGCGTTCGCGCTACCGTGCCATTTCGGCCGAACCCGAGCGCATGAAGCTCATCGACAGGATGGTGGCCGACAGCCGCGCCATCGGCCTGAACCACACCGCCGGCCTGTCCGCCCCGCAGCAGGTACAGATGGCGCTGTTCGCGCTCGACGGACTGCTCGATGCAGCCGGCGTGCGCAAGCGGGCGGCGCGCGCGCTGGTGCGTGCGCGCTTCGAGCGGCTGTACCGCGGCGCAGGGCTCGACGCACCCGGCGACCCGCTGCTGACCGGCTACTACGCCACGCTCGACGTGCCCGCGCTCGCGCGTGCGCGCTACGGCGATGCGTTCGCGCTATGGCTTGCAACGAATTTCGAACCGATAGACTTCGTCGTGCGCCTGGCCGAGGAGCGCGGTGTCGTGCTCATGGACGGCGGCGGCTTCGATGCGCCGAAAATGTCGGTGCGGGTTTCGCTCGCGAATCTGCCGGACGACGGCTACGAACCGATAGGCCGCGCGATCGCCGGCCTGCTCGCCGACTATCACGCCCAATGGTGCGCGCAGGGTCTGCCGCGTCCGGACGGACAGGGCAGAGATTAACGACGATCAGGCGGCCAACCTGCCGCCGCGCGCCCTTCTGCATTCGACAACACTTTCTCCGAAGCGCGGCTCCGGCGAGGAAGAATATGTTGACAATACAAATGAGAATCGTTATTATTATGGCAAAGGAGCTGCCATGAATAAACTTTTCCACATTCTTTCAGTACTTTGCCTGCTTCCCCTGCCCGCGATGGCGGACTACCCGGAGTTCGCCCTGGTCATACGCGACCACCGCTTCGAGCCGGCAGAAATCCGTGTTCCCGCCGGCCAGAAGATCAGGCTGGTCGTGCACAACCAAGACGGCAGTCCGGAGGAATTCGAAAGCTATGAACTCAAGCGGGAGAAAATCATCCCGCCGGGCGCCAAAGCACAAATCTTCGTCGGTCCGCTGAGCCCCGGCCGTTACCCCTTCTTCGGCGATTTCCACGAAAAAACGGCGCGCGGCGCCATCATCGCCGAGTAATCGGCATGCGGCCATACGCTACTGCAATTAACTGAAAGGAAAACCAATGAAGTCCTATGCGCCGCTGCTGCTTGCGGGTGCACTCCTCGGTCCGCTCATTGCCCGCGCCGAGCCGGCCGATTACGTCTACACGCCCGCGGTCGAGTACGGCGAGAAAGAAATCGACTTCAAGGCAGGCAGCGCGCGCAAAGGCGAGGACCCGCGCGAATCCGCCAGCAGCCTGGGCTTTGGCTACGGCGCGAAGGAATGGTGGTTTACCGAGATTTACTTGAAGTACAAACGGGAAAACAACGAGGGCACCAAGCCGGACGCCTTCGAGTGGGAAAACAAGTTCCAGCTTACCGAGACCGGCAAATACCCGGTCGATGTCGGATTTATTCTTGAAATCGAACGCCCGCGCGATCATGCCGAGGGCTGGGAAGTAAAGTGGGGTCCGCTGTTCGAAACCGATTTCGGCAAGATCCAGCTCAACGCGAACGCGCTGTTCAAGCGCAACTACCGCGCCGAGGGCCCCAGCGAAACCCAGTTCCTCTACCAGTGGCAGGCGAAGTATCGCTGGATGCCCCAGTTCGAATTCGGCTTCCAGGGATTCGGCGAGATGGGCAAGTGGGATCAATGGGCGGCGGCGGACGAACGCTCGCATCGCATCGGGCCCGCGGTGTTCGGCAAACTGCCGCTAGGCGGACGCAAGGCCATTCGCTACAACGCCGCCTGGCTATTGGGCGCATCACAGGCTGCCCCGGACCATAGCTTTCGCCTGCAGGTCGAATACGAGTATTAACGCTCCGAGCGGGAGGAGCGGCAACACCTGCTGATCATGCGTCAGTCCTGACGCACGCGCGCGCAGCCGGCCGCATACAGCAGAAGCTTCTTCGATTACACTGCGCGCTTTCGCGCTCAACAACAGGGTAGTCGCCTGAAGCCTCCGCGTTTCCCGTTCTTTTATGGTTGGGCCGTTGTCGCCGTGGCGTTCGTCACCATGGGCGTGGCGGTCAACGCGCGCACCGCATTCTCGCTGCTGTTCCCGCCCATACTCGCGGAGTTCGGCTGGGAGCGAGGCGTAACCGCCGGCGCCTTCTCGTTCGGTTTTATTATTTCTGCGGTACTCAGCCCGCTGCTCGGTCGCCTGATGGACCGCCACGGACCGCTGCTGGTGCTCGAGGCAGGCGTGGGCATCATGGGCATCGGACTGCTCGCCGCCGCGCACGTGAGCCAGCCCTGGCATCTTTATCTCACGCTGGGCGTGCTCGTAGGCGCGGGCAGCGTGGCCCTGGGTTTCACCGGCCAGGCGCTGCATTTGCCGAACTGGTTCGTGCGCCGACGCGGCCTCGCGATGAGCATCGCCTTTTCCGGCGTCGGCATTGGCTCCATCGTGCTCCTCCCGTGGCTGCAGAGCATGATCGCGCACGCGGGCTGGCGCGCCGCCTGCACCGGCATGGGCATTCTCGTGTTCGGCCTGCTCGCGCCGCTCAATCTGCTGGTGCGGCGCCGGCCCGAGGATCTGGGCACGGGTCCGGACGGCGATCGCGTCGCGCCGGCATCGGCCGCGGCCAAGCCGCACGCGAACGTCGTCGATCACGCCTGGGCAGCGATCGACTGGACGCTCGCGCGGGCGCTGGGCTTCGTCAGCTTCGCCGCGATTCCGGGACAGATCGCACTCGGGCACATTTCCGATCGCATCGGACGCGAGTGGGTCTGGACCGTAGGCAACGCGGGCTTCGTGCTGTGCTATGCCGCGCTGCTCATGATGGGCGTCTCGCCCAGTCCCGCGCTGCTGTGGTTCATGGTGGCGGTGCAGGGCTTTCTCGGCTACGGCCTGACTTCGGTCCTAGGCGCGATTCCGGCCGAGATCTTCGCCGGCCGCCATTACGGCGGCATATTCGGCACCCTCATGGGCATTGCCATCTTCGGCGGCGCGCTGGGTCCCTGGGTCACCGGCGCGCTCTACGATGCGCGCCACAGCTATACGCTCGCGTTCTCGCTTGCGCTGGGCTGCAGCCTCGTTTCGACTGCGTGCATCTGGCTCGCCGCGCCGCGCCAGATACGCGCCGTGGCCGGACGCATCGGCCGCAGCAGCAGCGCAAAAGATTAATCCGCTGCATCAGTAAGGTATCATGAGCGAAAAATCGTTTTAATCGTCGTGGTGGCAGTTCATGCGTGTTGCAATCATCGGTTCCGGCCCGGCCGGCTTCTACGCAGCGGAAGCGCTGCTCAAGCGCACCGACACGGTGGTCGAGGTGGACATGTTCGACCGCCTCCCCACTCCCTACGGGTTGGTCCGCGGCGGCGTCGCGCCGGACCACCAGAAGATCAAGACCGTTGCGCGCGTGTTCGCGAGCACTGCGGCACGCCCGACGTTCCGCTTTCTTGGCAACGTGTGCCTCGGGCGTGATCTCAGCGTGGAGGATTTGCGCCGGCATTACCATCAGATCATCTACGCCACCGGCAACGAAGCCGACCGCCGCCTCGGCATTCCGGGCGAAGGCATCGCGCGCTGCACGCCGGCGACGGTGTTCGTCGGCTGGTACAACGGGCATCCCGATTACCGCAAAGCGCAGATCGATCTGTCGGTCGAGCGCGTCGCCATCGTGGGCAACGGCAACGTCGCCATCGATGCCGCGCGCATCCTGCTGCGCACCGTGGCCGAACTGGAAAAAACCGACATCGCCGCGCACGCGCTCGAAACCCTGCGCGCGAGCCGCGTGCGCGAAGTATTTCTCCTCGGGCGGCGCGGGCCGGAGCAGGCCGCGTTTTCCTCGGCGGAACTCAAGGAACTCGGTGCGATGGAAGCGGCCGACCCGGTCGTCGCCGCGAGCGAACTTGCTGCCTGCGCGGAATCGACGGGTAACGCCGAAACCGACAGAAACCTGAAACTGCTGCGCGCCTACGCCGCGCGCGTGCCGCGCGCGGACACGAAGAAGCTGCACCTGCGCTTCCTCGTCTCGCCCGTCGAGATACTCGCCGACGCCGCAGGCAAGGTGGCCGGACTGCGCCTGGAGAAGAATCGCCTGGAGGCGCGGCCCGACGGCTCGCTCGCCGCGCGCGGCAGCGGCGAATACGAACACCTGGACGTAGGCATGGTGCTGCCCGCGATCGGTTATGCCGCGGAGCGCATCGCCGGCGTTCCCTACGACGAAAAGGCGCGCATCATTGCGAACGCAGACGGGCGCGTCGTCGATGCCGCGAGCCGCACCGTGATCGCGAATGAATATGTCGTCGGCTGGGCGCGCAGCGGCCCGCAGGGGCTGATCGGCGAGCACAAGCGCGCCTCCGCCGACGCGGTCAAGCACCTGATCGCCGACGGTGCCGGACTCGAAGCGCGGGTGCTGCCGGGGCGCGACGCGATTCTCGCGCTGCTGCGCGAGCGCG
The DNA here is from genome assembly GCA_021811085.1 of Pseudomonadota bacterium. Classification (GTDB taxonomy): domain Bacteria; phylum Pseudomonadota; class Gammaproteobacteria; order Burkholderiales; family SG8-39; genus 2-12-FULL-64-23. Next base: position 60,390 of record JAJZPQ010000010.1, read on the forward strand.
GCGTGCAGCCGGTTTCGTTCGAAGACTGGAAGCAGCTCGACGACGTCGAGGTGGAACGCGGCACGCGCCGCGGTGCGCCGCGCGACAAGATTGTCGACGTCGCGGCGATGCTCGCACTGCTGGGGCAACACTGAGCGCAGACCGCAATTAGCAGGCGACGGTCGCCCGGAAACGCAGATCTGACGCGGATTTCCGCGGATTACCAGTAGCGCATCGCGCCGCGGTAGAGTTGGCTCAAGTCGCTCTGGCTGATGTCGCGCGGCGCATTGGTCAACAAGCGCTGCTGCGCCCAGGCACCCTTGGTGAGGCCGGCGACATCCGCCTCGCCATAGCCTACGCCGGCGACGCCGTTCGGGATGCCGGTGGCTTGCATCATCTTGATCAACTGCGCCGCGATGATTTCGGCCGCATCGTCGTCAGTCGCACCGCTGATCTCCGCGCCGAGACAAGCCGCGCCGTGGATGTGGCGTTCTGGGCAGGCGCTCGCGGTGAAGCGGAATACCGCGGGCGCATTGACGATCACGCTCATGCCGTGCGGTACCATCGGTTCGTCCTGCGGATAGCCCTCGGGACGGAAGTCGCGCACTAGGCCCGCGACCGAGTAAGCCATGCCGTGAGGCACATGCACACCCGAGTTGCCGAAAGCGATGCCGGCGAGCGTGGCCGCGTACATCATCTGGTCGCGCGCCTCGTGGTCGCTCGCATCGTTGACTGCGCGCTCGAGGTACAGACCCAGGCGCTTGAGCGCCGCCTCGCAGCCGATATCGCTCCAGGGATTTGCGCCCTGGCTCATCGGCCGCAGCGCGGGCTTGCCCGGCGCGGCGCGGCGCGTGTAGGGCCGGGCGGTGTAGGACTCGAGCGCGTGCGACAGCACGTCGAAGCCGCTCGCGGCGACCACGTTTTTCGGCAGCGTGTAAGTCGTGGCCGGATCGATCAGCGCCATCGACGGTTTGAGGCGCTTCGAGGCGATGCCGGTCTTCACCTGCAGCGCAAGCAAGTCGAAGATGGTGATGCCGGTGCATTCGGAGCCGGTGCCGCAGGTCGTGGGGCAGGCGATGTGCGGCTTGAGCGCGCCGGGCACAGGCTTGCCCGCGCCTATCGGCGCGTTGACGTAATCGAGGAAGTCCGCGGGCCAGGTCGCATATAGGTTGGCCGCCTTGCAGGTGTCGATCACCGAACCGCCGCCCAGCGACACATAGCCGTCGAATTTGCCTTCGGCGGCGAATTTCGCCGCCGCGATGAACGACTGATCGGTAGGCTCGACTTTGACCTCGTCGTAGATCACCACGTCCATGCCCGCCGCGCGCAGCGAATCGCGCAGCTGCGCCACATAAGGCAGGGCGGCCAGGCGCTTGTCGGTAAACAGCGCGACGCGGCTCATGCCCAGGGCCTTGGCGTGCTCGCCCGCCTCCTTGAGCACGCCGTGGCCGAAGCTGATGCTGGCGATGTCGACCGAAAAGACGCTTTCATTGCCTTCGGTCGCGACGTAATAGTTGTGGCAGCAGGACATGTGAACTCCTAAAAGTGTATTTATAGTTGGCGCAGCAGTGCCGCACGCAGCAGCGGCAGCCGGTCGTTGCCGAAATACATGTCCGCGCCGTTGACGAACATCGTCGGCGAGCCGAAGCCGCCGCGGCGGATCAGTTCGTCAGTGTTGGCCTTGAGCGCATCCTTGATCGGCTGCGGCGCGATGCCGGCGAAGAACGCGGCCGCGTCCACGCCGGCGCGCGCGCACACATCGGCGAGCACCGCGTCACTCGATATGTCGCGATCCTCGCCCCAGTAGGCTTCGAACGCGGCCTGAGCGAACGGCACCAGCTTGCCCTGCGGCTCGAGCAGGATGCAGCCGCGCATGGCTTTGACGCTGTTGACCGGAAACACGCTCGGCGGGAATTTGAGCGCGAGCCCCGCCTGTCGCGCCCAGTCCTGCATGTCCTTCAGCTGGTAAGCCTGTTTCGCCGGCACCGGGTGCTCGCGCGCGAAGTAGACGCTCGGGTTCACGCTGTTGAACACGCCGCCGACCAGGAACGGCCGCCAGCGTATCTTTGCCCCGAGCTCGGCCGCGAGCGGCTGGATGTTGTGGAACGCAAGGTAGGTCCAGGGGCTGGAGCAATCGAAAAAGAATTCGATCATGGTTCGCTCCTATGTGCGCCTGCGCGCACGCTTTGCGCCGTCTGCCCGAACAGGGCCTGGCGTGCTGCGTCATCCATTTTCGGCAGCCTGAGTTCCTTGCCCAGGTCGAGGCCGCGCTTCGCCGCCGGGCGCTCGAACAGCCTGTCGTACCAGCGCTCGACGTGAGGAAACTCGGCGAGCGCGATCTGCTGCGCCTTGTGCGTGCGTATCCAGGGGAAAATGGCGATGTCGGCGATCGTATAGTCGCGACCGGCCACGTAAGCCCCGGTGCGCGCGAGCTGCGCATCGAGTACGCCGTACAAGCGATTGACCTCCTTCGCGTAGCGCTCGAGCGCGTAGGGGATTTTCTCCGGCGCATAGAGCAGGAAATGCCCGTTCTGCCCGGCCATCGGCCCGAGGCCGCCCATTTGCCACATCAGCCATTGCAGCGTCGCGTGCCGGCCGCGCAGGTCCGCAGGCAGAAAACGCCCGGTTTTCTCGGCGAGATAGATCAGAATTGCGCCGCTCTCGAACAGCGCGATCGGCGCGCCGCCTCCGGGCGGATCGTGATCGACGATGGCCGGCATGCGGTTGTTCGGGCTGAGTGCAAGGAACTCCGGACTGAACTGCTCGCCGCGCCCGATGTTCACCGGCTTCAGTGTATAGGGCAGGCCGCATTCCTCGAGCATGATGGAAATCTTCCAGCCGTTGGGCGTCGGCCAGTAATGCAAATCGATCATCGGGACTCCTTCGAAGCGCGCGTCGGGCGTAGTTTAGCGCGTCTGCGCCGCCCGGCAGAGCTTCACGTTTGCCCTAGCGGGCAGCGGGAGTCCGGGCAGCAAGCAGCAGTGTGCGAGCTGCCCTGCTATTTCACGCTGGGCAGCACGCCGGCGCGCAGCCTCACGCCTCCCAGCTTGAGCGTGCGCGGCTGTTCCTTGCAGGGTTCGGCATCCGGAATGGCGACGATCACGCTGCGTGCCAGCCGGTTCACGAGGTCGAGACTGATAAAACGCGTTGTGCACTTGCCGTTCTCGGGCTTGGTCACAATTTCCTCATCGGTCCAGCGCTCGACCTCGAATACCGTGGGTATCGAGTCAAGCAATCTATTCTCCTTCAACGCCACGGCTGCGGTCGATTCCACGCATTCCAGACGCGACTTCCTGCATTCGATGGAAGTGGTCTGCAGATTGTCTACTGCTGCCGGACCGTCCGTGACATACCAGGTGCCCATGGCCTGCACCACGCTGGCCTTTTCCGGGTTGTCGATGATGTAAAAAGCGTAATGCGGCAGGATAACGGGGATATTGCGCTGCCGCTGCAGTTCCTGGTAGGTCAGCAGGGCAAACGCCGCCAATGCGATAACGACGGAGACATAGACAAAGCGTATGGCTTTGTCGGCGCGGAAAGCAAATTTGATCGCAGCTTTTTCCATGTTTGCCACTTGGTAGACCTTGCCCGGCAAGCGGCGGCCCGTGGCAGGCGCGTCACGGGGCCTTGAAAATAGCAGCAAAAAACCGCAGGGCGTTGACGAAAATCATAGTTCGGGCGCTCCACCTTGCATCGGCTGCGCGCGATTATTGATCGCCGCCGATCTCGGCCCGGAAGCTCTTACAATACGCCCTTTCGATGCAGGAGACTTGCTCGATGTTGCAACAATGCAGAGGCCGCGCGTGCTGACGGTCAACCTGGGGCCGCTCGCCGCGCCGATCGGCACCTTGCTCGCGCTGATCGCGATGCTGGTTGCCGCAGGCGTAGGCCGCATAGCCGCGCGCGGCAAGAAGACGGGCATAGGGTTTGCGCTCACCGACATGCTGATCGCGGCGGTGGTGGCGGCGCGCATCGCTTTCGTCGCCATCTGGTTCGACACTTACCGCAATACTCCCTGGTCCATGCTCGATATCCGCGACGGCGGCTTTACGCCCTGGGCCGGCCTCGCCGCGGCGCTGCTGGTCGCGCTCTGGCATGGCTGGCGGCATGCACCGCTGCGCCGAGCGCTGGCTCTAGGGCTGGCCGCAGGCGCGCTCACTTGGGGTGCGCTGTTCGGTGCGATCTCCCTGATGAGCAACACCGCCCTGCCCAAGACGCAGTTGTTTACCCTCGCGGGCGCACCGGCGGACCTCGCCAAGCTGGCCGCAGGCAAACCCATCGTCCTCAACATGTGGGCCACCTGGTGCCCGCCCTGCCGCTACGAGTTGCCCGCCCTTGCTGCCGCGCAGAAAAAAGAAGCCTGGGCCTATTTCGTCTTTGCCGATCAGGGCGAGGACCCGGTCACGGTGCAGCGTTACCTGACTTCCGCCGGACTGGATCTATCCAATGTGCTGCTCGACCCCGGCGCCGGCATCGGCCGCGAAATCAGCTCGGGTGGCTTGCCCACCACGCTGTTCTACAACGCCGAGGGCCGGCTGGTCGATACTCACGTGGGCATGCTGACGGCCGGCTCGCTCGCAGGCAAGCTGGAGCGGCTGCGGGCCGCGCCCTAGAGCGGGCGCCAGCCGCTTACTTTCGCTTACAACAAATTACAGTTTCGCGCAGCGGTGGCGACTAGACTGGATACGTGGTCAACGCCAAAGTGGCGAGGTCATCGTGGCTGTTGCTTCGTGCTCGACATACTCCGGCTATACCGCTGCGCAGCCTGCGCTCGCCGTGCTGGCCCTTGCTGCGGCAATGTTCGCGCCCGCAGGCGCCCGAGGCGATATCTACAAATGGGTCGATGAGCAAGGCATTACGGTGATTTCCGACCGGGCGCCCGCCGATCCAGGCAAGGTGAGCGCAATGAAATTGCTGTCTAAGGCGCCCCAATCCGCCGCACGCGTTCCGGTGAGCGCTCCAGCACCAGCGCAGAACGCAAAAGAGCAGGAGCTTGAAGCCAGGATAGAGGACCTCGAGCGTCAGCTGCAGGAACAGCAGACTGCACCACCGCCCGCGCCGCAGGTGCGCGATGACGGCGGCTATTATCCGGCGCCGCCTGCTCCCGAACCGGACAGCTACGGTAGCTACGCCTCAGGATACAACCCGGTCTATTACCCGATCCCATACTATGCCGCCCCGCCGGTTTATTCCGTCATCGTCGTCCCGGCCAGACCTGCAGTTCACCGGCGGGCTCCCGCACACAGGCCAGCGTTCGCGCCGCAGCCGCGATTCGTGAGCCGGCCGCAATTCACGGGGCCGACGCCGCAATTCACCGGCCCGACGCCGCGCTTCACTGGTCCGGCGCCGCAGTTCGTGAACCAGCAGGGCTCAGCGAACTCCGCGCGCAACGCGTTCACACCCCGGCCGATACAGCGCGGAGGTCTCATTCGCGCTCAGAGATAAGTCCGCGCAATCCGCCTGGTCGAGATTCACTGCGCGCTCGCTGATCGATTCACCAGCGATCGCGCACTTGCGTTCACGCCAGCGCCGACTCGACCAGCCGCGCCTCTTGCTCGCGCCGCGCGATCAGCCCGCCCAGGCCCTTGCCTTGCCACAGGCGCTTCATCGCGCGCAGCTGCACCGCGATTGCGGCGATATCCCCCGCGGCGACGGCATCGCGTATGGCGCGCATTTCGCGCCGCCGGTCATCGCTCGAGTTGTCGATCATAGAAGTGCCGCGGTTGTAGACCAGCGACACCAGCGCGCCGCGCGCGTCCTCGGGCAGCGCGTCCACGCCGGGAAATGCCTGCGCGGTGCGCAGTTCGAATAGCGGCAGCATGCGGGCATCGAACACCTGCTCGGCCGCGCTGCGCGTAATGCGCAGATCGGAGAGTTCGGCGATGCGATTGCGCGCGCGCAGCGCACGCAGGCCGACGGCGGCCTTGAGGCGCTCGAGCGCATCCGGCTTGATGCGATCGCCCCAGTCGGACTCGAACTGGTCCACGGTCACGTAGCCCAGGTCGTAGCCGAAACCGATGGTGACGCCCGACTGCCCGCCCGGCCATCCGGGCTTGGCATTGAAACCTTCCATCTCGAGGATGAGATTGCGGGCTGCTGCCGATAGGCTCATCGTTCACCCCACGGGCGCGCGGAAATTCAGCGCTGCCGCCAATCTGCCACAGAACCCGGCCCGCCGCCAGAGGCTGAACGGCCTAGCCCAGAAAAATCGTAACGGGCCGGAGAAGCAGAAAGGACGCGGGTTTCCGGGCAAGCACTCCCTCGCCCCGCGTCCGGCGAGCACGCCAGCCCGCGCTTGATGCCGGCCCGTGCATCGTCTAGCATGGAAGCGCCATCGAGATTCCCGCGCGTCCGCCCAGGAGAGGAATGCCGTGATGAGATGCTTCGTCTTGCTCGTCTGCGCCGCGCTCTCCGCTTGCGCCGCCCAACCAGTCGTCCAAATACACCCCGAGTCTCTGTTCGACGACGCCGCGTTCGAGCCGCGTTCGGCTCCGATTAACACCGACGTGTTTGCCCTCAGCGATGAGATGCGGCACTTTCTCGACACTGAAATCCGGCCGCAGTTGCGCCGCATGGGTCGCCTGGAAGGCTTCGTCGACGCCATTCAAAACGACCGTCGGCTCAAGCTGCAATACGATTCGAGCTCGACGCGTACCGCGGCCGAAGCCTTCCATGCGCGCGCCGGAAACTGCATTTCCATGGTCCTTATGGCCGCCGCGCTGGCGAAGGAGCTCGGCTTGCCGGTGTACTACCAGCAGGTTTTCGCCGACGAAACCTGGAGCCGCGACAGCGGCATTCTGTTTCGCAGCGGGCACATCAACTTGACGCTGCGGCGGCGCCTGGGCGAGGCCGACAAGTGGAGCGATCGCGATCAGCTCACCACGATCGATTTCCTGCCGCAGGAAGACGTGAACGGTTACAGGACCCGCAGCATCGAGGAACACACCGTCATCGCGATGTTCATGAACAACCGCGCGGCCGAGGCCTTGGCGCGCGGAAGACTGGACGATGCCTACTGGTGGGCGCGCGCAGCCATGGTGCGCGACAGCGGCTTTCTCGAGGCCTACAACACCCTCGGCGTGGTCTACCAGCGGCACGGCAATCTGGGCGAGGCCGAGCGCGTGTTTCGCCGGCTGCTCGCGCGCGAGCCTGAAAATCCGACCTACATTTCCAATCTCGCCGCGGCACTGAGCGCGGCCGGGCAGGAGCCGGCAGCGCAGGCGCTGCTGCAGAAATTGCAGCGCATCGAGCCTTATCCGCCGTTCTACTTCATGGATCTGGCGCGCTCGGCCATGCAGCGTGGGGATTACGCGGCGGCGATCAGCCTGTTCAAACGGGAGCTGGCGCGCGATCCGGACTACCACGCCGCCCATTTCGGTCTTGCCGTCGCCTATTTCCAACTGGGCGATTTCGCCTCAGCCAAGGAGCATCTCACTACCGCGATGCAGGACAGCACGACTGCGCGCGATCACGAACTTTACGCCGCGAAGCTCGAGTGGCTGCGGGCCCATCGGACGAATTAGCGCTTGACGCTGGCGCATCCGCTTCGGCGGGCGTCAGGTGCCGGCGGCGTCAGTGCGTCTTGTGCTTCGCCGCCCATTTACGCAGTGCCGCAAGCGTGTTTGCGACATGCTTGTCCGGCTGCAGGTCGGTGTACATATAGATAATCTTGCCGTCGGGCGCGATTACATACGATGTGCGATTCGCGTACTGCGTAAATACCGGGAGGACCGCATCGTAGGACTTCATGATGCTCTGATCGGGGTCTGCCGCCACCGGAAACTTGCTGCGGCATTCGCTCACCGAAAACCGGTTCAGCTTTTCGATATCGTCGTGCGAAACGCCGATCACGGTCGCCCCAAGGGCCTGGTATTTGTCGATGGCGTCGGCAAAATCGTGCGCCTCGATGGTGCAACCCTTGGTGAACGCGGCCGGATAGAAATAAAGCACGACCGGCCCTTTCTTCAGCGCGGCGGCAAGTGAAAACCTGAACTCCTTGCCGCCGAGGGAGGCTTGGGTAACGAAGTGCGGCGCCATGACACCGACGTCAAGGGCCGCATGCGCAGGAATCGCAGCCGACGCCGCCAACAGCCCGACAGCAAGATATTTCTTCATCGCCAGCTCCTTTTGCCACGGAGACCCAGGTTATAGCCGATCAGCGCGGGCCCGGACGCTCGTAGAGTTTGAACACCGCCGTCGAATCGAGTTCCGCGTGACCGAGATGAATCAGCAGGCGATACAGCGACAAGGCCTCCGCCGTCATCGGCAAGGGCACCTTCAAGCCGCCGGCGAACTTGTGCAGCATTTCCAAATCCTTGAGTAGTTGGCGCGCGTAGCCGCGCGGCGCGAAATCGCGCTCGACCATGCGCGGATAGAAGTTCTGCAACAGCGGGCTGTCGGCGTAGCCGCCGGCGAGGCACTCGGGAATGCGCGCCGCGGCTATGCCCGCCGCTTCGGCGAGCATGACCGCTTCGGCCAGCACCGCATGGCCGCAGCCGACGATGAGCTGGTTGATCATCTTGGCGGCGAGCCCGGCACCCGCGGGGCCCATGGCCGTGAACTGGCCGGCGATGTCCGCCATCAAGGGCCGCACGCGTTCGATCTCGGCCGCGTCGCCGCCCGCCATCACGGTCAGCGTACCTGCGGCACAGGCGGGCGGCCCGCCGGAAACCGGCGCGTCGATCCAGCCGCAGCCGGTCTGCCCGCGCAGCTTCGCCGCGAACGCGCGCCCCTGCTCGACTTCGACCGTGGAGAAATCGACGACGAGTTGCGGCGGCCGCAGCGCGGAGGCGACACCCTGCTCGCCGAACGCCGCCTGCGCCACCGCGTCGGTGGTCGGCAGATTGAGCACAACGATATCGCTGCCGTGGCAGGCTTCGGCCGGCGTGGTGGCCACCGTAGCACCTGCGGCGCGCGCCGCGTCGCTGCGTGCGGCGACGATGTCGCAGGCCTTGACCGCATAGCCGCGCTCGAGCAGGCGCCGCGTCATCGGCAGGCCCATCAGGCCGATGCCGATATAGCCGATCTGCGGTTTCTCCATTTTCTCCTCCCTCGCGTAGGTGCCTGCCGTGGGACAGCGCGTTGTTCCGATTGCCCTGCCGCGTTGCGCGGCCCGCTGAGCTTACGCCGGATCGGCGCCGAGGCCAAGCGCGGGAAGGCCCTAAAAGCCAGTATTCATGCGGCTTTCCACCGCAGTCAGTTTCAATTTGCAGCTTGCACACTATGTCGTATCTGACATATACTGCAATTGATGCGCAAAGCGGACAAGCCCTTAGTGTGGCTGCACGGCGCGGTCAAGACCCCGCCGTTCTCAGTCCACGCGCGAATCGAAACCGGCGTGCTGTTGCGCCGGCTGCAGCGGGGCGAGAACATCGCGCTGCCGCATTCGCGGCCGATGCCCGCCATCGGCAGGGCATGTCATGAACTGCGAATACAGGACGCCGGCCGGACCTGGCGCATCGTCTATCACGTAGATGCGACGGCGATCGCGATACTCGAGGTGTTTGCGAAGACGACGCAGCAGACACCCAAGGCGGTGATCGACACGTGCAAAGCCCGGCTGCGCCTTTACACCTCGATTTGACGGGAATGGACATACGACCATGAGCACCGCGAAACTCAAGCGACTGAAGGCCGCCAGCTGGAAAGCCGGCAACGCCAGGGATTTTCTGCAACTGAGCGACGAAGAAGCCATGCTGGTGGAACTCAAGCTCATGCTGACGGACGCCATCAAGGCATCCCGCCAAAAGCGGGGTCTGTCGCAAATCGACCTCGCCAAGAAAATGGGCTCCAGCCAGTCGAGAGTGGCCAAGATCGAGGCAGCCGACCCCTCCGTCTCGCTCGACCTCATCATGCGCGCGTTTTTCGCGACCGGCGCCACCCGGCGGGAGTTGCAGCGCGCATTCGGAGCGGGGGAAAAGCTGGCTGCGTAGGGAAATATGTACCTGACCCTCAATGCCTCAATTTGCGACGTTGCCCCTCTGCGCTCATGCTTGTCTTCTTCCGCATACGCGAACTGAATTCTATACCCCGTTGCGCGTTCGATCCGACCGAAGCGGCCGTTCTCGATTCCTCAAATCGTCCATAGCTCGGACAGCGGTACGGCCAGCACGCGGCTGTCAGCGGTCGGCAAAACGCTCGCCCCCGCGTGCAGGATCATCCCTCCCCTGAAGCGGCGTCCGCATTGCTCGGCCAGCCGCCGCAGCCCTTGACCGTCGGCGGGTACGAGCGTCGCCGCAGCCTTCACTTCGACTCCCCATGTGTCCCGACCCCGCGTGATCACGAGATCGACCTCGACCTGATCCTTGTCGCGATAATGCCAGAAGCGCAGGTCCGGATCGGTCCATCCGGCCTGGGCCATCAACTGCTGCACTACGAACGACTCAAGCTGGCGCCCGAAGCGATCCAGGTTGGTGAGCCAGTCGGCCTCGACCAGCCCGACGAGCGTGCTCGCGATGCCGCTGTCGACAAGGTGGATCTTGGGTGTCTTCACCAGGCGCCGGGCGTCGCTCGTGTGCCAGGCGGGGAGCCGCCGTACCAGAAAAAGCCGTTCCAGCGCCGCCAGGTTGTTCTGCACCGTTTCCCGGCGGACGGCGAGATGCTTGCCCAAAGACTCGACGTTCAGCAGTTGCGCCGTCTGCAGCGCGAGGTACGAGAGCATCTTCTCGAGGTGGTCGAAATTCCGCAGATTCGCGGCATCGCGCGCGTCTCGCTCGATGACGGCCGCAAGATAGTCGCGGTGCCACTGCCTCACGCGCGCCATCCGTGCCCTGTGGATTGCTTCCGGATATCCGCCGCGCAGGACGCGTTCGATCAGGTCGGACGGGACCACCTTTGCCGGCCGGATGCTGCCCTTCAGGCGACCGGCGACCATCGCCTTGAGCAGCCCCCCGGGCTTGCGTTCCTTTTCCGCCTCGGTGAGCGGTTGCAGGCGCACAATCTCCATCCGCCCCGCCAGCGACTCGCTGACCGAGGGAAGCAGGAGCAGATTGGCGGAACCGGTCAGGAGAAAGCGCCCTGGCCGGCGCGCTTCATCGACTGCCATCTTGATCGCGGAGAGCAGCGCGGGCACCCGCTGGATCTCGTCAAGCGTGCTGCGGTCCGGCAATCCGGCGACGAACCCTTGCGGGTCCGAGGCGGCGCGATCGCGCAGTGTGTCGTCGTCGAACGAGTAATACGGCCGATCGGGAAACGCACGCCGGGCGAGCGTGGACTTGCCGCATTGCCGCGGGCCGAGGAGGCAGACAACCGGCGTGTCGGTCATGGCCTCGGCAAGCGGCGCGGCCATGTGGCGCGGAAACAAGTCGGCGGATGCGTCCATGATGCCAGTTTATACCCGTCCAAACCACTATTAGCAAGCCGTCTATTCCACTATTAATCCATCGTCCAATTGCCGCTTATCGCAGCGTCCGATTGCCGCATGCGAGAATTGTGGCGATCAGCCCGGAAAAGCCTGTCGCTTGACTGCGTCGAGCGCGAGGCGGATGCTGGCGTGACGCGACGCGAAGCCTGTCGAGTCGCCATTTCGCCACTTCCGCCCTGATCCTCGATTCCCGACCCGCCATCCCATCCCCATGCACATCGACCGCGACATCAAGCTTGATTTCAGGGACGTCCTGATCCGTCCGAAGCGCTCGGCGCTGCCCTCGCGCGCGGAAGTCGACATCACGCGCGAATTCGTTTTCAAGCACTCGGCCAAGCGCTATCGCGGCGTGCCGGTGATCGCGGCGAACATGGATACGGTCGGCACGTTCGACATGGCGCGCGCGCTCGCGCCCTCGGGCCTTTCGACCGCGCTGCACAAGCACTACGGCGGCGACGAACTCGTTGCGTTCTTCAAGGCGCTCAAGCTGAAGTCGAGTGCGTTTTATTCCCTGGGCATCACGCGCAACGATCTCGACAAGTTCGAGCGCGTGATGCAGCGCGCAGGGGACGCAGTCCACTACGTCTGCATCGACGTCGCCAACGGCTATTCGGAAACCTTCGTCAAGTTCGTCGCCAAGTTTCGCCGCGACTACCCCAAGCTCACGCTGATGGCCGGCAACGTCGTGACCGGCGAGATGGCCGAAGAGCTGATCCTGTCCGGTGTCGACATCGTCAAGGTCGGCATCGGCCCCGGCTCGGTCTGCACCACGCGCACCATGACCGGCGTCGGCTATCCGCAGCTGTCCGCGGTGATCGAATGCGCCGACGCCGCGCACGGCCTGGGCGGGCGCATCTGCGCCGACAGCGGCTGCACTTCGCCCGGCGACGTCGCCAAGGCTTTCGGCGGCGGCGCCGACTTCGTCATGCTGGGCGGCATGCTCGCCGGCCACGACGAGTGCGCAGGCGAGGTCGTCGAACAGGACGGCGCGCGCTTCAAGCGCTTCTACGGCATGAGTTCGCGCACCGCGATGGAAAAGTATGCGGGCGGCGTCGCGCACTACCGCGCCTCCGAGGGCAAGGAAGTGCTGGTGCCCTACCGCGGCCCGGTGGCCGAAACCGTGCAGGAAATCCTCGGCGGCCTGCGCTCCGCCTGCACCTACGTCGGGGCGCGCACGCTGAAGGAAATGACCAAGCGCACCACGTTCGTGCGCGTGGGCATGGAGTCGAACGAACTGTTCGGCGAGAACTGAGCGCCGGGCCCGATCCAGTCAGTCGCTTCAGCACAGCACAGTTCAGGAAGCGCGTGCAGTCACGCTCAGTCTGACTTTCGTCTTCTTTTGCAGCGCGCTCACGATGTCGACAAAATTCTCCGTGTTCGGATTGCCGTGCGGAGCGAGCATGCGGTGCAGGCTTTTGCTCGGCCTGTTCACTTCCGCGGCCAAACCTTCGAAGCCGATCGTAGCGTTCACCAGATCACGCAGCATCGCTTTGCCAGTCAGCGTGTCGCCGGCAAGATAGGCGTTGATCGCCTCGGTAAACATTGCTTGCCGGAACTTGGGATCGCGCTGCGCGCGCGCAAGCATGGTTTGTTTGAAATCGCGTGTGAGTGCCATCCTAGGCTCTTTACGTTGGAAACATTTCCCTCGCCGAGGCGATATAGTGCTGTCGCAACCTTTGCCGCCGCTTGCGCGTTGAGCTTATCGAACCAGCGGCCGCAGGGCGAATTTCCGCCGGTTTCAAGATATTCCTGAAGACGGACTATCGGCATGGCTTTTGGTAACACAGTCGTTACCACTCAGGGATAGGCACTCGAGTCTCAAGGCCGCCGGCCCCATCAGCGTCGACTATCTTGCCGTTGAGCAGGATGGTATGGGAGGCTTGGGCGAAGGCAAAGGCTCTGGTGAGGGTAAACGAGAGGACGGCCAGCGTGCGAAATGAAATATCCATGAGCTGACTCCTGGTAGTACATTCAAGGATGGGTGCCGCAGCATCGTTGAGCGGCGCGGACGCAGTCAATTAGAATACGTTTGACCAAGATCGAGACACGACTTTGAGCACGGCAAAACTCAAGCGACTGAAAGCTGCCGGCTGGAAAGCCGGTAGCGCCAGGGATTTTCTGCACCTGAGCGAAGAAGAAGTCATGCTTGCGGAACTCAAGCTCATGCTGACGGACGCCATCAAGGCATCCCGCCAGAAGCGGGGCCTGTCGCAACTCGATCTAGCCAGAAAAATGGGCTCTAGTCAGTCGCGGGTAGCCAAGATCGAGGCGGGCGATCCTTCCGTCTCACTCGACCTCATCATGCGCGCGTTCTTCGCGACCGGCGCCACCCAGCGGGAGTTGCAGCTCGCGTTCGGAGCGGGGGGAAAAGCGGGCTGGGTCGCGAAGTAGATCTGCGGCCCTAATGCTGAGCTTGGCGCGTCCAGTCGGGTAGGTCGCGGAATGCGCTGAGATATTCAAGCGTCGGCGGGGCTATCACAGTAAGCGCGGGGGTCTGGTTTCCAAAATTGTGAACGATCGCTTCGCCAACTCGTGTTGACAATCATGCGCCTAGTCTTTACATTCCGGAGCCAAAATCAATCAAATCGAAAGCGAACTCATGAGCGTGCGTCTCCTCCCGGCCAAAGATAAGCTGACTATTTGCTTCGCACACGTCGCCTATCGGATGGGCGAGCGTTTCGCGCTGCGGAACACTGGCATTGACTGGTTCGAGGTGCGCAGTCTGGACGAACTGAAAGCACGCCTTGCCGAAGTCGACGTGCTGTTGTGCTCCCGCTTCTGGCGCAACGAATTTATCGCGCAGGCGTCCAGGCTAGCCTTCATCCAGTCGATCAGCGCCGGTACAGACCAGTACTCGCGCGATATGCTCGCTGCGGCCGGCATACGCGTTGCCAGTGCGCAGGGGGCGAATGAGCGAGCGGTGGCCGAACATGCCATCGCTATGATCCTCGCCATGGCGCGGCAGATTGCGGGGGCGCGAGACAACCAGGCTGCGAAGAAGTGGCGCGGCATAATCGGGGATATTTCGAAACGCGAGCTCGAACTCGGTGGCAAGACGCTGCTGATTGTCGGCATGGGACGCATCGGCTCGCGACTCGCCACACTTGCCAAGGCTTTCGACATGCGCGTGATTGCCACCAAGCGCGATATCTCAAAGGGCACCGGCGCTGCACACAAGGTTGTGGGGCAGAACGATTTGCTGCGTGTGCTGCCCGAGGCAGATTTTGTCGCGCTCACCTGTCCGCTGACGCCGCAGACGGAAAACCTGATCGATGCGAAGGCGCTCGCGGCGATGAAGCCCTCCGCCTATCTCATCAACGTCGCGCGCGGTAAGGTGGTCAACGAACCTGCGCTCGTTGAGGCGCTGCAGGCGAAACGGATCGCCGGCGCCGCGCTGGATTGCGCATGGGAGGAACCACTGCCCCCGACGTCGGGGCTGTGGAGCGTGCCGAACTTACTGATCACGCCACACACTGCCGGCGAGACGCGTTGCTACGAGGACAACGTGCTCGACCTGTTGATGGAAAACCTCGACCGGATGTGGCGCGGCGAAACAGCGCTGAAAAACCAGTTCGTTTGACGTGCGGCGCATTGCCGCAACTGGTCACCTCATCTTGATATCGGCCTCGGGGATCACCTTGCCCCATCGCACCAACTGATCCGCAAGCCAAGCCGCGAACTGCTTCGCCTTGTTGTCGCGCAGGGAGAGCGGTATTTGCGTCCAGCGCTCCTGCATGTCGCGCTGCTTGGTGATCTCGGCAACCTCGGCGTTCAGCTTTCTGACTATCTCGCGTGGTGTTCCGGCGGGGGTGAATAAATCCTGCGCACCGGCGGCTTCGAGACGTGGCACCCCGGATTCGGCCGCCGTCGGCGCCCGTGGCGGCAGCGCACGTCTAAAAAAGCGTGTACATTTCGAACAGACCGGTCTAATATGAATTGGTGGCTCTCATATTGAATATTTCCCCTGAGTCGCCGAAGAAGAGGCGAACCCACAAAGCGCGAGCAGCCCATCGGCTCGATACGCGCACCGCACTGATCCGATGCGGCACTGAGCTGTGCACGCAAAGAGGCTTCCAGGTAAGCGGGATTAACGAGCTTCTGCAACGTGTCGGCGCGCCCAAGGGTTCTTTTTACCATTTCTTCTCAAGCAAACATGAATTCGGCGAAGCGGTAATCGATAACTACGCTGCGTACTTCCAGCGCAAGCTGGACCGTCTGTTAAGCGATAGCTCACGCCCTCCCTTGGAGCGCCTTGCCGGCTTCGTCAAAGAAGCGCAGAGGGGTATGGCCAAGTTTGATTTTCAGCGCGGCTGTCTGGTCGGCAATCTCGGACAGGAACTTGGCGGATTGAATGACAGCTTTCGTGGCCGACTCGAAGCGGTGCTGCTTTCGTGGGAACAGCGCACCGCAGCATGCCTGCGCGAAGCGATCGTCGCAGGTGATCTTGACTCCGAAGCCAATCCTGATGCGCTTGCCAAATTTTTTTGGATCGGATGGGAAGGTGCGATCTTGCGCGCAAAGTTGACCCGATCGGTCGCGCCGATGCGGCTTTTTGCCGAGTTATTCTTCAAGAAAGTGCTCTGCTGATTGTTTTGACCCATCCTAGTGTACTGAGTCATAAGTTCGTTGAACTAAGTGCATCCCTTGCTGTCTCACGATAAGGTGATCAGCGAGGGGAAGAACATGAGCCGAGGCCGACGGATGCCGGAGTTGAAATTGAGCGTTCAGGAGAATAATCGTTTGGTCGAATGGATGCGACGGGGCAAGACCTCGCAAGCGCTGGCGATGCGGGCGCGCATCATTCTGGCCGGGGCTAAAGGGCTGAACAATGGCGAAGTGGCACGGGATCTTCGCGTGACCCCGCAGACCGTTGGCAAATGGCGCAACCGGTTCATCGCCCGCCGGCTCGATGGCCTTTTGGATGAGCCCAGACCGGGCGCCCCGCGTAAGGTAGGTGACGAGCAGATCGAGCGTCTGATTGCCACAACGCTCAATCAGCTTCCGCGCGACGCCACGCACTGGAGCACCCGATCGATGGCGACCAAGTGCAAGGTGTCGCAAAGCACCGTTAGCCGGATCTGGCGCACCTTCGGGCTGCAGCCACACCGCACCGAAACCTTCAAGCTGTCCACCGATCCGTTGTTTATCGATAAGGTACGCGACATCGTGGGCCTGTACCTTGATCCGCCGATGAAAGCGATGGTGCTGTGCGTGGATGAGAAGAGCCAGATTCAAGCTCTTGATCGCACCCAGCCGATGCTTCCCTTGGCACCCGGACTGCCGGAACGACGCACCCATGATTACCTTCGCCATGGCACGACGACGCTGTTTGCCGCACTGGACGTTGCCACCGGCACAGTCATCGGCGAGATTCATCGGCGCCACCGAAGCTCGGAGTTTCTGAAGTTTCTGGCCACCCTGGAACACGAGACTCCCGCCAAATTGGACATCCATCTGATCATGGACAATTATGGTACTCACAAAACCCCTACGGTGCGCGCTTGGTTCGCCAGACACCCCCGCTTTCATGTGCATTTCACTCCGACCTCAACGTCATGGATAAACCAAGTTGAGCGCTGGTTCGCACTCATTACTGAAAAGCAGATCAGGCGCGGCTCACACCGCAGCACCATCGCCTTGGAGACCGCTATTCGCGATTACCTCAACATCTACAATGAGAACCCTCGGCCATTCAAATGGACCAAGCACGCCGACGAAATCCTTGCCAGCATCGCACGCTTTTGTAAACGAACTTCAGACTCAGGACACTAGACCGCCACTCCATTTTTTGAGAAAGAGTTATGTTCAAAGCCATACTGTTAGAACAAGAAGGAACACAGACCAAGGCGCGCATTGCGCAGCTGGACGAAGCGCAGTTGCCCGAGGGCGATGTCACGGTTGCCGTGGAATATTCCACACTTAACTACAAGGACGGGTTGGCGATTACCGGAAAAAGTCCGGTAGTGCGAACTTGGCCGATGGTGCCTGGGATCGACTTCTCCGGGACGGTGGAGGTCAGTACAAACTCACGGTTCGGCGTCGGGGACAAGGTCGTACTGAATGGCTGGGGCGTAGGTGAGAACCGCTGGGGCGGCCTGGCGCAGAAAGCCAGGGTGCCGGGAGAGTTTTTGATTCCGCTGCCCAAGGGCTTGAGCGCGCGTGACGCGATGGCGATCGGCACTGCCGGATATACGGCGATGCTGTCGGTACAGGCACTGGAACGCGCCGGCATACTGCCAAACTCGGGCGATATCCTAGTAACCGGTGCGAATGGCGGTGTCGGCAGCTTTGCGATCGCAATTCTCGCCAAACGTGGTTATCACGTCATTGCATCAACCGGCCGATTGGAAGAGACAACGCGATTACAGGGTCTGGGCGCGGCAGAGGTGATTGACCGCCAAAGCCTGGCGGACAAGGGCAAGCCATTGCAGAAGGAGCGCTGGGTAGGCGCGATCGACAGCGTTGGCAGTTACACCCTCGCCAACATCTGCGCTGCGACGAAATACGGGGGTGTGGTCGCCGCCTGTGGCTTAGCCCAGGGTATGGATTTTCCCGCGACTGTAGCTCCCTTTATTCTGCGCGGCGTCACGCTCGCGGGCATAGACAGCGTGAATGCGCCTCTGGCGAAAAGGCTTGCTGCCTGGGGATCTCTCGCGCAGGAAATTGACACAAAGATCATTGACGCCATTGTGAGCCAGGTGTCCTTGGAACAGGCGATCCCAACGGCAAGTTTATTGCTTGAAGGGAGAATCAAGGGCCGCGTGATTGTCGACCCCAATCTCTGACGGGATAACTCGCACCGAAGCATTAGATGCGTTGAGAACAGGGTGCATAAACGAAACGTTTCGCGTTTCTGTACCGATTACGTAATACGTAAGCATTTTGAGGCAGGCGCTGCTGTTTAGCGCAAAAATAATGCAGCACGACACTTAATCAAAGGAGGCACAGACATGCGTAAATTATCAAGGTGCGTTTCGCAGCTATTATTCGCAGTGCTTTTGCTCGGGACATCGTTTAGCGCACTGGCTGCATGGCCGGATAAGCCAATTGTCATCGTAGTGCCATTTCCGCCAGGAGGGAACACAGACATATTGGCGAGGTTAGTCGGACAAAAGCTGTCGATCAGCCTGGGGCAACCGGTAATCGTGGAAAACAAACCGGGGGCCGGCAGCATGATCGGCTCGCAAGTTGTTGCGCGGGCCAAGCCAGACGGATACACCTTCCTCATGGGCAGCATTGCCAATGTGCTGAACAACTTTTTCTACAAGAAGCCGCTGTACGATATATCGAAAGATTTGATGCCGGTTTCCCAGCTTGTAGCGGTGCCGAATTACCTTGCGGTGAATAATAGTGTCAAGGCCCAATCGGTAAGCGACATTATCGCAATGGCAAAGGCGACTCCAGACAAGATCAGTTGCGCGAGCTCAGGTGTGGGAACGAGTCCTTATCTGTCGTGTGAACTGCTCAGAACAATGGCAGGCGTGAACATGGTAACCGTGGCCTACAAAGGTGGGGTGCCGGCGATGCAGGACGTCATGGGAGGGCAGGCTACCATGGTCATTGCAAATGAAGCCCTACCCTACATTAAAGACAAACGCCTAAAGGGAATTGCTGTCACGACCGCGGTGCGCACACCGTTGGCGCCGGATCTGCCGACTATTGCGGAAACGCTGCCCGGATTCGATGTTACTTCCTGGTATGGCGTATTTGCGCCCACGGGCACTCCGCGAGAAATAGTGAACAAAATAAGCGCCGAGATAGCCAGCATACTGAAGATACCAGAGGTGGAAAAACGCCTTGAATCGCTGGGCGCAACCCCGGTCGGTAGTTCGCCAAAGGAGTTCGGCGACTACGTCAATGCGGAAATGATACGGTGGGAAAAGGCGCTCAAGCCGATGAATATTAATCTCGATTGAGCCACACAGACGCAACCTGGACTATGTGGGATTGTGTCGAATTAAACGCAATGAGCTGGCTTCGTAATGCGAAACGTACCCCGCGTGTCGACCCAGCCCGTTGCGCCTGACGCGTTTGCGGCCACGGGCGCGGTACGAGCATCCCTAGGAGTCAACGTCATCGAGCGCACCGTGTCGCGTGTGTTGGCGTGGGCCGAACGGCAGCCGGACGCGCCGGCACTGCGCGACGAAGGCGCTGCCCTGTCGTATGGCGAGCTGGCCCTAGCCATTCATGAGACGGTAGCGACACTGCAAGCGCAGGGCATAGAGTCCGGTTCCCGCCTGATGGTCATCGGCGAAAACAGCGTCGCGCTTGCAGTGCTGCTGCTAGCGGCAAGCCGGTTGGGCGCATGTGCGGTGCTGGAAAATGCGCGGGGCGTTCCGGCAGAAATCAAAGCGATCGTTGCCCATAGTCTGCCGAAGCGGATTTTCGTCGTCCTCGCGAATTCGCCGGACGCTCTACGCCATGTGTCGGCGCTGGACGCGCAACAGCAGCACACGCGAGCTCTGGGTACTTTCGGCGTCGCCGCGCCTGCCTCAGCCGCGAGTTGTACAGAGATAGAGTCGACTCCGGAACAGGTGGCCGCGATCATTTACACGACTGGGACAACCGGGCAGCCTAAAGGTGTGATGCTCACTCACGGCAACCTGTGCTTTATCGCTGGAATGATGCCGGTACTGCGGCACATGACGCCGCACGACCGCGTTTACGGCGTGCTTCCGATTACGCATGTCATGGGGCATGCGTCGGTGTTTCTTGGGGCTCTGCATGCGGGCGCCTCTCTCTATCTGGCTCCTCGGTTTTCGGTGCAGGAATGCGTCGCCACGCTGCTTGAGCAGCGTATCACGGCGCTGCAAGGAGCTCCCGCGATGTTTGCCAAGATCGCCGAATATTGCAAAGCGCGAGGTAGTATCCACTTCCCCGATATCCGGTTCATCGGCTCAGGTGGCGCACCCATCGACCCCTCGGTCAAACGCGAAGCCGAGCACTTATTCGGCCGCACCCTGCAAAATGGCTACGGCTTGACCGAAGCGGCATCGATTTGCTGGACCCGTTTCGAAGACGTAAACGCAGACGATTCCGTCGGCCGCCCGCTGCCGGGGGTCGAAGTAGTCGTGCGCGACGCGAACGGGCAGCTCGTAGCCGCCGGTGAAATCGGCGAGTTGTGGATGCGCGGTCCGAATCTGATGCACGGCTATTTTCGCGACCGCGAGCAGACCGCGTCGGCGATCGACCAGGCAGGTTGGTTTAATACGCAGGATCTGGCGCGCATCGGGCCGGATGGCCGTGTATTTGTCGTGGGAAGAACCAAGGACATAATTATTCGGTCGGGTTTCAAAGTCTATCCACTAGAGGTAGAAGCGGTATTGAATGCGCATCCGGCGGTGTTGCATGCGGCCGTGGTCGTCCGGTCGGTGCCGGGCAACGAAGAAGTCATCGCCTATGTCGAACTCGCAAGGAATTCGACCGTCGATGCCGGGCAATTGGCGCAATATGCGGCTCAAGCGCTTTCGCCGTATAAGCGGCCCAGCCATATTGTAATCATGCCGGCACTGCCACTTGCTGCAAACGGCAAGGTGCTGAAAAGTCAACTGCCGCGCTACGCCGCAGCGGATGCCGATTGGGAAAACCAAGTGAAAGGTGAAAGATGAACGATGCCGTTATCTACGAGTCACGCGATCGCATTGCAACCATCACGATAAATCGACCGAAACGACTCAACGCCATCAACGCCGAGGTCGAGACCGGATTGGCCGCGGCCTGGCGCCGTCTGAACGAAAGCGATGATCTCGTCGCGATCCTGACCGGTGCGGGCGACAAGTCGTTTTCGGTCGGCAAAGACCTTCAGTACGAAGCTGTGCCGGAGTACCGGCGCTTCGTGCCCGGATTCGATATTTGCGTAAATAAGCCAATCATTGCCGCGGTCGGCGGGTGGTGCGTGGGCGGCGGTCTCACGCTGGTGCAGATGTGCGATCTCTGCGTGGCTTCGGAAAACGCGCGCTTTTCGTATCCCGAAGCGAAACTGGGCTTTGCTGGCGGTCTGATTGCGTCCTTGGTGGCGCGCATCCCGCACAAGGTAGCCATGGAAATGATCTTGCTCGGGGACGAAGTGAGCGCGGAACGCGCCTACCAAGTGGGCTTTGTCAATAAAATCGTGCCGCAAGGCAAGCACCTCGAAGCGGCGCAGGAGTATGCGCGGCGGCTCGCGCAAAACGCACCGATGGTGCTTGCTATGTTCAAGAACTTTGTGGGCCAGGTTATTCCAAAGAGTCCGATGGAGTACGCCAGCCATGCCATGCGCGAGGTCGAGGCCGTGATGAATAGCGCCGACCGCAAGGAGGGCATGGACAGTTTCGTAAGCAAGCGAGCGCCGCGCTATCAGGGGCGGTAGCGTTCCGGGCGCCGCGAAGGAAATTGATTACGGCATCTCCAAAATGCGCCCCCGGCCGGGTCGCGATCGATTTGGGTTATATCCATTAAAGCGAAGGAGAGAACGATGAAGGTCACCGCGCTGGAGACTCTGATTTGCGACGCTGGCTGGCGCAACTATTACTTTCTTAAATTGACGACCGATACCGACATCGTCGGGTGGAGCGAGTTCGATGAAGGATTCGGGTCGCCGGGCGTTGCAACCATCATCAGCCAGCTCGGCAATCGCCTGATCGGTAAATCGGTCATGGAGCATGAGCGCTTCTTCGCCGAAGCCGCCTGTCTCACGCGACCTGCCGCGGGCAGCGTGATCGCCGAGAGTATCGGCGCGATCGAGAACGCGCTTCTGGACGCCAAGGCAAAGGCACTAAATGTGCCCTGCTATCAACTGCTCGGCGGTAAGGTCCGGGACCGTGTGCGGGTCTATTGGTCGCATTGCCCGACTTGGCGTATCAATCATTCGAAATATTTTCCACCTGCGGTGACCGATCTGGATGGCGTAAAGCGCACGGGCGCCGAGGCGCGGGAGAGGGGTCTTACCGCGCTCAAGACAAACATATTTATACACGATGAAGGGCCGGCGTATGCCTGGCGTCCTGGTTTTGCCGTGCCATTCTATCCTGAGCTGAACGTCGATCGTAAGGTTATACGTAATGTCCGGGCGCACTTGGAAGCCTTGCGCGATGGCGCCGGTCCCGACATGGACATACTGATCGACCTCAACTTCAATGCGAAGCCGGAAGGTTTCCTGAAGATCCTAAGGGCCATCGCAGACCTGGATATCTTTTGGGTCGAGATAGATAGCTATCAGCCCAAAGCGCTGGCGTATGTGAGATCTCACAGCCCCCACCCGATCAGTTCCTGTGAAACGTTGTTCGGTATTCGTGAATTTATGCCTTACATAACTGAACAGGCAATGGACGTTGCGATCGTCGACGCAGTGTGGAATGGCGTATGGCAATCAATGAAAATCGCGGCCGTACTGGACGCGCATGACGTGAACATGGCCCCACATAATTTCTACGGCGATTTGTGCACGATGATGAATTCGCATTTGGCGGCTGCCGTTCCCAATTTGCGGATCATGGAGACCGATATTGACCGCCTGCCTTGGGAGGACGAACTGTTCACGCATGCGCCGGAGTATAAGGATGGTCATCTTGTTGTTCCCGACCGTCCGGGCTGGGGTACCGATCCGGTCGAAGAGGCCATCCGCGCGCATCCACCAAAGATCGCGGGCGGTTTGTTGCAATATAAGCGAGCGTAAACTCTACCGCCGAACATCTGCCGCAGGCACATCATTCGCAATTCAATCTCCGCAAACAGAAATAGCTGGTAAATACATGGATTTTCAACTCGACGAAGCACAGAAAATGTTGGCTGACCTGGCCGAGCGCATGGGGCGCGAGCAGTTCGCGCCGAAGGCGGCGCGCTGGGACCGCGAGCACGCATACCCGCATGAGAACGTAGAGGCGCTGCGCCGCGCCGGACTGCTGGGCATGACCATACCGAAGAAGTTTGGCGGACCCGAGCGGCCGCTGATCGACGTGGTGCTGGCGATCGAGAGAATCGCGAAATATTGCGGCGTGACTGCGCGCATCGTGGTCGAAACCAATATGGGCGCGCTCGGCTGCATCATGGCCTACGGCAGCGAGGCGCAGCAGCGCGAAATCGCGGGGCGCGTGCTCGAGGACGGCGACAAGCCGGCCATAGGCATGACCGAGCCCGGCGCCGGCACCGATCTGACCGCGCTCAAAACCACCGCGCGCGAGCGCGCCGGCAGCTATGTGCTGAACGGGCGCAAGCACTGGATCACGGGCGGCGGCGTTTCGAGGACCAACCTGATTTTCGCCCGCATCATCGACAGCAAGGGAGCGGACCAGGGCATAGGCGGCATCCTGGTCGATCTGGGCACGTCGGGTTTCTCCATCGGACGGGTCGAGGACGCGATGGGCCTGCGCGGGATTCCCGAGGCCGAACTCGTATTTGAGGACTGCGCGGTGCCGGCAGCCAATCTGGTCGTTTGCGACGTCAAGGTCGGATTCAAGAAGCTCATGAACGGCTATAACGCTCAGCGCATAGGCGCATCTTCCGTCGCGCTCGGCCTGGCGCAGGGTGCACACGACCTGGCGCTCGAGTACATGGGGCAGCGCGAGGCCTTCGGGCAGAAACTCAAGGATTTCCAGGGATTGGACTGGATGATGGCCGAGGGCGAAATCAAGCTCGAAGCCGCGCGCCTGCTCATATACCGCGCGGCCTGCAATGCGCGTCGGCTCGCGAACAACGTGATGCTGCCGCAGATGAAGGAAGCCTCGATCGCCAAAGCCTACACCGGACACGCGGCGTTCGAGGTCGTGAGCGAGTCGCTGCAGATGTTCGGCGCCGCCGGCTACTCGCGCGACCTGCCGCTGGAGCGCATGCTGCGCGACGTGCGCATGTTCCAGATCGGCGGCGGAACCTCCCAGGCCCAACTGAACATGATCGCGCGCAGCATTTTTGCCGCAAATTCACGTCTGTAACGCGACACCCGCCGATGGCGCCGACCGGTTTTGCAGAGATTCCTTAGTCTTACTGCGTCATTAATAGAAACATGGCATTATGGCGGGCATCTCAAGTTATAGATGAGGTGCTGCCATGCGGATGATGAAACGATTTGATGCTTACCTGTCGAGACTGTGCGAAGTGCTGGGACATGCCGATCGTGACGTGCCGATGCGCGAATACTGCACCGGACTGATGTTGCCGCTCAAGCGAAAGAGCGTGGAGCCGATTGCCGCGCACATAGGGCCGCAAGCGGTGAGCGCCAAACACCAATCGCTGCTGCACTTTGTGGGCAACTCGATGTGGTCGGATAAAGCAATGTTGCGCAGCATTCATGACTACGTGATGAAGCGTGTACCTGAGACTGGGCGCAAGGGATGGGTCTTGGTGGTCGATGACACCGGACACCCCAAGCAAGGGCGCGATTCGGTTGGTGTTGCGCGGCAGTACTGCGGCATGTTGGGCAAGACCGATAACTGCCAGGTGGCGGTGAGCGTATCGAAGGCCAACGCGCTGATGAGTTTGCCGCTGGCTTACCGGTTGTATTTGCCGCAGGAATGGGTGAAGGATGCGCCGCGGCGCAAGGCTGCCAAGGTGCCGGCAGAAGTGTGCTTCGCCACCAAGCCGCAGATTGCTCTGGAACAACTCGCCTGGGCCTGCGAGCAAGGCATGGCTGTCGGAGTCCAAGCGGTGCTCGCCGATAGCGCCTACGGCACCGAGTACGCGTTCCGGCAAGGTAAGCGTCCCCAAATCCCCGTACTACCGTAGCTGAGCCGAATATGTCAGCGTTTGTCCTTTTGGCGAAGGAGGCGAACGATGAGCGAGGCAAAGCAATCTGGGCAAGCCGTGGTTGCGACAAAGCG
>JAJZPQ010000060.1 GCA_021811085.1 Pseudomonadota bacterium
CGCTTGCATGGCCGCGCTCCAGCCGGCGGAATAGCGCCTTCACCCGCGCCACGAGTTCCAGCGCGCTGAAGGGCTTGACCATGTAGTCGTCCGCACCGAATTCCAATCCGATAATTCGATCCAGTTCAGTGGCCCGCGCCGTCAGCATCAATATCAGCGGAGGCCTCCCGGATGCGCGCAGAGCGCTGCAAACTTCGAGACCGCCGAGTTCGGGCAACATCAGATCCAGCACCATCAAATCGATCGGCTCCTTCTTTACGATCGCCAAGGCCGATCGGCCATCACCGCAAATCGCCACATATTTCACGATTTCCCGCAGATGATGCGCCACCATGAGCGCCACTTCGGCGGTGTCGTCCACGACCAGAATGCGCCGGTCCAGCAGCAGGTCGGCCGGGCCGGCATTCGCGGCCTCCGGGCGCATGGATGATGCATCTGCTCGCGTCATCGCATCCTGCAAGCGCGGGCTTGCCTCGCCGGCTGCGTCTCCCGAGCCTGCACCAGGCGGCAAACGCGGATCGGCCGCGCGGAGCCGTCTGTTCATTCCCAGACCGGAGTGGTGGTCGCTCGCCAGATCAGGCATGTTGCTCTCCAATATTGACTGGATTCGCAAGGAAAACGCAATGAGTACGGTTGCATGTTGACACCGGCCGCCTTACGCAGAGGTGACCGAAAAATTACAATTGCAAGTTCCTGCTACCGCATTGCGCTATTGCAGAAGCGGGCTTGTTCCGGGGTTTCACGGTTCGCCCAATTGCATCGAAGCCGGCGTTCGCGCTTATTTTGCTTGCGCTTCGATCCGAATAGCGGCAAACGCGGCGCTTGACCATTTTCGCGACAAAAAAAGGAACGCCTCATCGAGGCGTTCCTTTGGAGAGTTTCTTCGAGCCGCAGCGGCGCGATTAAAACGCGTCGCGCCGCCGGCGGACATCAGAAGTTGTGGCGCATCCCGAGCGTGATGTTGCGCGCGCTTTCGCCCGGTGCCAACCCGCCGTTGACGCTAGCCGTGCTCACGTAGGGCGTGTACGCGGCGCTGCCATCGTTCGTGAGCTTGCCCCACGACAGCGCGATATGCGTGCGCTTCGAGAACGAATACGCGTAGGTCAGCGCCACCTGCTTCGCGCCATCCTGCACCGCCGTTGCGCTGTCGTCCTGCGCCTTGGTGTAGGTCGCCATGAAGGTGTGCGGGCCGGTCGCATAGCGCAGCGGAATCGACCAGGCGGTGCGGTTGCTCAGTTCGGTGCCGACCGAAGCGAGTCCCGCTCCGGTGGCTGCCGCCGTGAGTTTCGACTTGTTCCACAGCGCGCCGAGCTTCCAGCCGCCCCAGGTGTAGTAACCGTAGAGCGAATCGCTGCGCTGGTCGGCGGTAATGAGCTGGCCTATAGCCGTCGCGCCGGCGCCGGTGGCGTAAACGCCAACGTCGCCGGCGGCGTTGCCAAGTCCCTGCAGGGCGGCATCGTATGTCGCGCTGGGCGCGTCTGTCTTGGCATCCCAGAAACTATAGCCGGCCATCCAGTTCCCTGCGCTATACGTCGGGTTCACGTTCCATGCACGGCCGGCGCGGGCGGTGTTGCCGAACTTCCCGTCGGCGGATATGGACTGCGCGCCGGTCGGATTGAACGAATAGGCGACTACAGTCTGCAATCCGTTCCAATTCGGCGAGGTCCACTTGACAGTACTCGGAGTCCGGGTCGCGTTCGCGATCGCGACCCTGCCGCCGCCGGCGAAATCGATAAGTGAACTGGGAGCTACTCTATAGGATGCACCGAGGAAGTAGGCGTCCTCCGGCGTCTTGAAGTAGTGCAGCGAGTGACGGCCGGCCGTCAGGCTGCCCCAATCCTTGCTGTCCAGACCGACCCAACTCTCACCGAAGGGCGACAGGGTCCCCGCGGGAAAAGCCACCTTGAAGTCGAGCCTGCCCACGGCCGCCAAACCGTTGCCCAGGTCTTCCCGCATACCGAACACCAGGCTCGAGGACTCATCTTGCACGCGAGTTTCGCTGGTTGTCGTGCGCGCCGCGACGGCATTGCCCACGCTTTGGTTATCCACGCTCATCAGCAGGTTGCCGCTGATTGTCACGCTGGAGCCGGTACTCTGTGCAAACACGACCGCCGGCGCCGCGAGAGCGCCGGCCACCGCTGCTACCAAGATTTTCTTACGCATCGCAATTTCCTTTCGCTGTTAGGATTGTCTCGGGTCGCCCCTGATACGACGGCCACCGTACCCGGCGCCGCTTGCGCGGCGCTGACAGAAGCAACAGTCGAACTCGGAAGCCCCAAGTGGTCCCCAATATATTGGCTACGACGCTCGACGAATCTGTGATGCGATCGATTTCCTGCGCAGTTCGGTGAATAGCAATGCAAAGCAGGCGATGTGTTGCGTCCCAACAACACTTTCCGGCGCGACGACGAATCCGCAGCGACCAAGCTCCGACACGCGCGGATTTGCCGTGTGTCTAATGCGCCCAAAGCCCGCTCGTCCCGGCGCGCGTGGCTCGGTTCTGCGCGGTAACTGAATAAGCCGCGATCAGGTCATGCTGCGCCCGCCATGCGAAGAACCGGCTTGCTCGACATTCGCCACAATTGCGCCACGGTTTCCGGATTGTTTTGATCTAAATGTTCGGTTGTAGATGCAGCGCAAATGGTGGTCTTCACCGGGCCTGTGCGTCGATTCATACCGAATAACAGGAAGACCCAAATGGCAAGCAGAAGCGTTCTCCCGCTCATTCGATGCGCCCGTGCGGGCGATGCGACGAGTCAGTTCGAACTCGGAAAGCTCTATCTGGACGGAGGCCAGGGACTGGGCACGAATCAGCACTCCGCGCTGCTATGGCTCGATAAAGCCGCGCAACAGGGTCATACGGCCGCTTGGCGCTTGATCGGAGAGCGTGTTTCCCCGGCGGTTGCGGACAATGGGCAGAATTCGCGCAATCTGATCCGGTGGTATGAGCTGGCCGCAAACGACGGCTGCGCGTCGGCCCAGACCAAGCTCGCGCAGCTGCTTCTGTCCGGCCGGCATGCCAGCGCCCCGCCAAACCTTGGCGCCTGGGCAATCCAGCTGCTTCGTCGCGCCGCAGCCAAAGGACACGCCGCAGCCTGGCTGGAACTGGGCGCCTGTCTGTTGCGCAACCAAACTGATGCGGGCACGGATACGGAGGAGGCGGTCAATTGCCTGGAACAGGCGTACGCGGCCGGAGAAAGCGCAGCCGCCAGTCATCTCGGCGAGCATTACTGGAGAACCGGAAATCCGGAACTGGCCTATCTGTGGTATTCACGTTGCGCCGATTTGGGCAACGTGGAGCTGTGCTACCGATTTGGCATGCTCAGCACGCTTCTCGGGAAACAAGGTGGTCACTTTCTCGAACGCGCGGCGGCAGGCGGCCATGCGCTTGCTTGCGAAGAGCTTGGTTTCGAACACGCGCTAGGATCGCGCCGCGATTCCGGTGCGGCATTGAGTTCGCGCAATTTCAAGAAATCCGTGCGCTGGCTCGAGCGCGCCGCATCGCTGGGTTCGGCCAAGGCCTGCTTTTTTCTTGCTCTGCTCCACGGCCATCCCAGCTGCAGTTTCCGCAGCCGCGACAAGGCGCAAGAGTGGCTGCTCGAAGCCGCGCGCCGTGGCCACGCCGAGGCCCAATACCGAGCGGGCTTACGAATGCTGCGCGACCCGATCCATACGCACCGCGCCGGCGTGCGGGAGACGGGCTCCGACGAAGCCGATGTCGCCGCGATCAGGTTTCTGGCCGCGGCCGCGCGGCAGGGCTACGCGCCGGCGGCGCGCGCGCTAGACGACTCCGCCTGTCGCGCGCCGCAGCTTGACGCTAGGCAGGCCGCGCAATGGGCGCAGGCCATCGCCTCGACGACGCCGCTGAGCGTTGCTGTCGCGATGCGTCTCGAACTCGCCTGTGTATTCGGCTTGCGCGTGTGCGAAATGATCATGATCGATCCGGTCTCCGCGCATCGCGGCGATTGCTTCGTCATCGATCTGCGCAATACCGGGGTCAAATTGCGCCGCAGGATCGTCCTGATAGAGGACCCGGCGCAACGCGACGCGGCGGACAAAGCCCGTTCGCTGTTTCGCGGCACCGCCCCGGTGGCGGGAGATCTCCACGGCAGCTATGCGGCGCGCTATCAACAACTGCTGCGCCGCTGCCTGCGCGCCGGAGTCGATCTGCACAATCTGAGGCAACACGCCGTCGAGATTCAATTTCCTTCGCCTGTCGGCAGCGGACCGGCCAAGGAGCAATTCGCGACGATTCCCTTACCCGTCCCGTTGAGCAGGTCGAGTGCGCTCCAATCAAATGACCGCTCCGCGGCCCGGCTTTCCGAAATGTAATTTCCACATCACCTTCCTGTAGGGATGCAGCTTCTAAGATCTAGGCATGGTGGGACGAAGCCAATCGGCCGCCACGCCGGATCCATGACGGATTATTTCATGGTCAATCAGCTTAGGAGTGATAGTCATGTTCAAGAAACTTTTGGTAGCCGCAGCAAGCGGCATGATCGCATCGTCGGCCTTTGCGCTGGACTCGATCGACATTGCCCAATCCATCGCACTAAAAGACGGCTCAACCGTGCACGTTTTCAGGGATGGCAAGATGGCCATGGAAAACAGCTACGGACGTCCGGTGCGCATGGACCCCGGGACCGTGATGGAGACCAAGGATGGCAAGAAGATCACCATGCAAGGCGATGAAGTGGCGCGCCTCGACAACATCCTGGCGGCGCAGTGGCATAACTGATCGCGGCCGATCGATCGGCGAGCGATCTGCCTTGCGGCCCCTACATGGGGCCGCTTTTTTTCCGGGCGTGCGTTGCATCGGCGGCCCCTGCGCGGACCAACACGGCAGCGTTTGGACCTGCGTTCCACGTTTGATACCCTCAGATCACCGTCGACGAGCAGGCCATATTTGGACGTCGCCGGATTGCGTAGGGTATCCCCGTTCGCGATCGCGTTTATGCTCAGACGTATTGGTAGCGCAGCACGCGGTGCTTGAGGTTTTCGAGCAGGAGCTGGTCGATCAGCGGGGCCAGAATGGCGATGGCGAGGTCGCACACCCGCATCATCGACACACCGTGCGTCGTACCGACGCCACTGGTCCTGTTTCAACCAATCAGAATACGTGGAGCAATATTACCGAGTTGTAATCGTCGCGTCATGCTCGTGTAGGGGTCAGCCGCTTATAGTTCATTCACTACGAACACAAACGTAGTCGGGGCCGAAAGTGCTTCAACGCGTTTTGCCGACATCGTAGCTTTGATTTAACTACCAAGGAGATTCGATCATGACCAGCAACACCAAAATGCGGCTTTCCATTCTCGCTTCTGCGCTCGCGCTCGTTGCTGCCGCGCCTCTTGCGATCGCGCAGAATTCCGGCACGTGGTACGGAGATATGCACACCGATCCCGTCACCGCGGAGGGCGTCGTCACGCGTCATAGCAGGGCGCTAATGGAGCAGAAAGTTGCGGCGCCTGCTGCGACCGCGCAGGATTCCGGCACGTGGTACGGAGATATGCACACCGATCCCGTCACGGCGGAGGGCCTGGTCGTACGCCACAGCAGAAAGCTAATGGAGCAGAAGATCGCGGCGAGCGGCCCGACGGAGAAACTGATCCAACTCACGGATGGCTCGACGGTGCATGTTTTCGCGGACGGCCGGATGGCCATGGAAAACCAGTACGGTCGCGCCGTCTACATGGAGCCGGGCCACGTCATGCAGACCAGGGACGGCAAGAAGATCGCCATGAACGGAAACGAGGTCGCGCGCCTCGATCAGCTGCTTAGCCGGAACTATATCGGCGGCTGAGCGTTACGCAGCGGCAGAAGCGAGTGCATGCTCTCACGGCCCCTTCATGGGGCCGTGTTTTTTGGCTGGTACGAGGCTCGTTCTGGATTGCACCAGGCGTCAACCGTTCAGCAGTCTGATCGCTGTCGCCAGATATTGCCCGTTTGACAACTGCACGTCGACGCTTATGCGCGAACCCGCCATCATGCCCTGGCCACCCATCATTGCGCCGCCCGGGATTGTCACGCCATTGTTCTGAATCGTGACGCCGTTCAACATGAAACTGGTGGCAGTGACGCCGTAGGCAATGCCTTCCATTTGCGCATTTCCCGCTCCAGGTGCAACCGTCGACTGCGAGAAATTTACGACGGATGTCGACAATACGCCTCCATTGAACATGCCCGAGACATGGACGGCCTGGCCGGGGGCAAAATTGGCGGAAGTTCCATCGTTATAGAACATCATTGCCCCCAACGTTCCGCTTATCGTGCCGCCCGAGGCCATGGTCATGGTGTAGCCGCCCGTATTCGCATCGTAAGTGGCAATGACGCCGCTCACATCCAGTACCGAGCCGGCCGGGGCCTGCAGCGGACTGAGGGCCTGAACGGTTACCGTGGCCGCCCGCACCAGGTTGTTTGCCACAGCGCCGTGCACCTCGACGAACACGCCGTTTGCCAGTTGCGCGGCCGTTCCGCCGGTAAACCTGGCGGCGCTGGCATCGACGACCACGCCGCGCACGGTGAAGCTCGCGGTCGAGACAAAATTCGCGACTGTCCCATGTAGCTCCACCGTCGTCGGCGCAGCCGAGGTAAAAACCGTTACGCTGGTCGCTGTCAGCTTATTTGTCTTCACGTCGAAGCTGCCGGCAACCACGACATATCTGCCATCGGTCAGGACGGCGCCATTCGGTGCTATGACGGCGGTGCTTGCGTCGACGTTCATGTTGCGGAGGCGGAAACTGGCCGCACCGGCATAAGCGGAAATCACACCGGACACCGTGACGTTCTGACTGGTGCCGGTGGGCCACTTGACGCGAACAATGTCGGCGGTGACGGCATTGCCTGCGGGATCGGCATTGCTCCACACGGTCACCAACTGGCCGTTGGACAGCGCGGTACCGGCCGGACTGATGGTCGCAGAACCTAGGGTCACCACGTTACTGCCGAGGGAGAATGTGCCGGCGGCGGCATTGTATTGTGCGACGTAGCCAGTGAGCCTCGTCCCCGTGGCGGGCAGTTTTTTGACGATCAGGGTGGCCTGCAGATGTACGGTTCCCCGGCTGTCGGTATTGAGCAGGCCGTGGACTTCGATTCTGTCGCCGACCTGAATGTCCGCAAGCGAGGCGTAGCCGGCGAAGCTTGTTACCGGACCCATAGTCGCATCAAGGTTGACGTCCACGGTCGTCCCGAGCACGGTGACGCTGGTCGGCCCGGCCGCAGTGACCGTGCCTAGCAATTCGGGCGAAATTAGCACCGACAGGATGTTGCCGCTGGGGTCATATGCATACTCCACACTGTCCCCCAGCATGGCCCTGGTGGAAGGAATGGCGATAGCTGCCCCCTGATCTGCTTCCGATCTGTAGCTGGCGGCGCTATCGTTGCGCCGCACGCCGTCCACTATCAGACTGCCGAAACCGGTAAGTACGGCGATTCCAGTGCCACCGGAGCCGACGTCGGCGAGCGATAGAATCGCGCTGCCGCCGCTGCCGCAGCCTGCCACTGTCAACAGCGTCGCCACGATCACAACGCTCCGCTGAACGCGTGCAAAGATAGAATTGAACATTGGAATGCCTTCTCAGAAGAACTGCTTGGGGCCTGTCATGGTTCGTCGTTTGGACCGTGGTAATAATACATACCGAAACGTACGCGCTGATCCGCGCCCGGCTTGCGCTTGTCTTGTCGGTCCAGGGCGGTGGCTTTGCGCGCGAACTCGCGGAAGGCACTTGACCAGATTTGACGAGCCAAGGCGCTCAGGGCTGCAGCGGATTCCGGCGTGAGACTGTCGGCATAGACGCTTTGTTCGAGCATCGGCGGGCGCTCCCCTATGAGGTTGTGCTTCGCCGCAGCGATGTGATCGCCGACGTTATCGGCGAACAGTTGCAGCATTTCGGCGGCACCCTTCTGCGGCACGAACGCTTCGGCGCACAGACTGACCTTGTCACCGCTGCCGTTCGATTCGCCTTGCGTCAGACGCACGACGCCCAGGCGGGTTAGTTCCTGCAATACCGTGCGCGGGTGAACGTCATTGGATACGGATGCTGCCAGCGCTTCGAATGATCCAGGCCCGCCGGCACGATCCAATGTCCGGGGGCGGCCGTTCTCGTCACTATAGTCAGGATCGCTGGCCCAGCGGGTAAAGACCGCCATTACCGCCCCCGCAATTTTCGCCTGGGGACGCGGTCGCCCGGCCCGGCGCCACTCCCGAACATCCTTGCGGTGCACGCCCGAGAGCACGCTAATGCGCGAATCGGTCACCCGCGCGGAGTCTGTTTCGAGAACGTTTTGAGCGGCTTCGAGGAAGGTCTTCTTGAGCGCGTTGGCAAAGCGGGGATAGGTGACTCCCTCGTGCAGCAGCAATTCCACCAGCGGCGACATTAAGCGCAGTGCGGCCGCTAGAGATAAATCGCTACGAGATTCGGGCATGGTGTGACGCTTGGACCCGAATTATAAATGAACCTGGATTATAAAGTAAGGCGACCGCAACCTTCACGCGACCGGCCTGGACATCGGGTCCAGGCCGGAGCGGAAGCATCGCGACGATCAGTGCATTCCACCCATGACCACATTTACCGTATTCGCAGCATCGGTAACCGTCATTCCTGCATTTTGCATCGCGGTTTGCATGGACGCGGACGAGGTCATATCAGCCGGTTCCATGGCAAGGGTTCCATCGGTCTTGAGGATGGGCATCTTCACATTGGTTACGTTCTGCGCGTTCAATGCAGCAAGCACGTTCGCCGATTTCGTTGCATCGGCGGTGACATAGCTGTTCATTACCCCGCTCATTGCCGACACCGCGCACGAAAATCGCTGCGACGTCGTGGTTCCCGCGACATTGCAGGCGACGCCGTTGGCGTCTTTGAGCAAATTCGAGTTCTTCGCCGCCATCGCCACCCGGGCCAGTTGTTTGACCATGTTGGATTGCCGGGTCAGCATCGCGGAATCGGAACCGTTGTCTTTCAGATCCACCATCGGCATTACGCCCATGTCTATGCCAAGCGCCAGCATGGTGGATTGGACCGCATCGATCGCCTGGCTGATTTTTGTCGCATCGATCGTAGTCGTGCTCACCGCGCTGGCAGCCATTTCGCTGAACGGCGTTACGTAAGCCGTTGTCGTTTTGGAAACGGCGGGAACCACCGCGCGCATAGTCATGTTGTAGGGAACGTCGGTGCCGGTGGTTTCATCGGTCATCGTGCTCGCCGTACCCGGCATGACCTTGATCATCGCCGGTCCGGTGTAGCCGTCGCCGAAAACGACGCGGTATGACCCGTCATTGCCGGAGGTGGCCGATGCGCAGGAAGCGTCGGGCTCCGGCGCGCCGTTGACGATTCGGCACGCGAGAACTTTTGCCTGCTTGATGATCCCTTTTGCCGCCGTGCCGCTAACGGATGTTGTCGCCGGCACCACCGCCGCAACCGAGGCGACATCGCCACCGCCACCGCCACCGCCACCGCCGCCGCCACAACCACTCAAAGCTAAAACGGTTACCAAAGCCAGTCCAGTCGGTTTGTTCACTTTTCACCCCTTCACAGTTGAGATACGTTTTCCGGCGACGCCGGTAAGATGCAACCCGAATTTTCGTATATGGGAATATATCCCATATTTTGGAAATAGGCAAGCCGTAAATGCGCGCGCCAAAGCTCCGAGAGGGATTACGATTCCGGGCCAACTTGCTGGCCAGCACCACGCCCGTCAACGCTCCGGCACAGGCCGCGAAAAATAACGCCTCTCGAATTCGGCAAGACACGCCTTCAGACGGGCGGCGTCGGCCGCGGCATACTCGCGCATAAGCTCGGGTGACAGCGGCGCAAACACGTCCAGAATCGCCGGGTCGAAATGTGCGCCCCGGCCTTCGGCCAGGATCCGCATCGCCTGATCCAGCGGCAAGGCGGGCTTGTAGGGCCGTTGCGAAGTGAGCGCGTCGAACACGTCGACAATTGCAAAAAGTCTCGCATTGAACGGTATCGCCTCGCCTTCTACACCGCGCAAGTACCCCGTGCCGTCGTATTTCTCATGATGAAATGCGATGACGTCGTGCGCCTTGGCGAGCCATTTCGATTCGCCGACGATGTCTTCGCCGATGGAGACATGGGTCTTGATCGTCTCGAATTCGGCGGCGCTCAGCTTTCCCGGTTTAAGCAGGATGCCGTCGGGGATGCCGATCTTGCCCACATCGTGCAGGAAGGCGCCGGCTATCAGTGCGGCAATTTCGTCCGTCGGGCGGCGCAACGCCTGCGCCAGCCTGACTGCGTAAAGCGTAACGCGATAGTTATGCGCATCGGTGTCCGAATCGCGCTTGGCGATCGCGCTGCCCAAGGTGCGCATCAGTTCGACGTTGCTCTCGAGCAGCGCTGCGGAGAGCCGGAGCGCGCTCCGGTTGAGCGCCAGGATCACCGGATACAAGGCCAAAGTGGTCAACGCGACCACCAACAGCGTATGCAACAGCGCGTCGCGCACGCGATGCAGGATCGCGGCCTGGGTTTGGGGCGCAACCCGGTAAATACCTTCCAGGTAGCCGAAAATAGTCTGCTCGGAGGAAATCAGTGGAATGAGCACCTGGACATAGAGCGTATCGTCGATCCAGATTTGGTTGTGATGATGCTCCCCCGCGGCCGGAAAATCGTGGCGGTGCGCCGCTGCTACGGCCGCCAGATCGTCATTCCCGGCTTTCCATACCTCGATCAACAGGCGTTGCTCGGAGGAATACAGCCTGAGACTGACAAAGTCGGTTTGATCGAGAAACCGGCGTAGCGCTTGGCGATGCCGTTCGGGGTCGCCGTGGAACATCGCGGCATTGGCGGGCGTGTCGAAATGTCTCGCTGCATCGGTCGCGAGATCGAACACGAGATTGTCCACCCGGCGGCTTTCCGTCCAGAAGGTCAGCGCGCCCAGGACCACGGACAGGAGCAACCACGCGGCGACAAGGCGCGGTATTACCTTCCGCTGAATGGAGGAAATCACTGGTGCTCTTAGTCAGACGCCGGTCGGTAATAAACCGCACCAACGCCGGGAACAAGGCGGCGAATTCAGCGCGACCTCCGCAAGAAACGCAGAAGGCGGCGTTTCACGGTTCCGCTGTATCCGTCGTTGCGGCATCGCGCTCATGCGTTTGCGAGGACTGGGGCGACGCCTCGTTCGCGCCGTGCGCACCCATATGACCGCCGGCGCCGGGCGCGACCAGCAACACCAACATCAAAATCATCATTGCAGCCATTTTTTTCTCCATTCAGAATAAACCGTTCCAGGTGCCAATCGCGCTGTTCGAACCGCCCGCCGCCTGAGGCCGCAGGCACTATCGTTCGCCGACGCGCAGGGCATGAATCACGCAGCCAGTCGATCAGGGACGACTTGAATCACGAAAGTTGATAGGAACTCCTATTGTCTTCTGGTGTTCATAGCTTGACACGATTGAGCCGCAGCGCGTTGGTAACCACGGAGACCGAACTCAGCGCCATGGCGGCGCCGGCCAAGACCGGCGACAGTAGCAGGCCGAACGCCGGGTAGAGCACGCCCGCGGCAACCGGGATGCCGAGCGCGTTGTAGCCGAACGCGAACGCGAGGTTCTGGCGGATGTTGCGCATCGTCGCACGCGACAACACGGCGGCGCGCGCAATGCCGCGCAGGTCCCCCTTCACCAGCGTGACTCCAGCGCTCTCCATCGCCACATCGGTGCCTGTGCCCATGGCGATGCCGACATCGGCCTGGGCCAGCGCTGGCGCATCGTTGATGCCGTCACCTGCCATCGCAACCTTGCGCCCTTCCGCCTGCAGGCGCTTCACGTGTCCGGCCTTGTCCTCGGGCAGCACTTCGGCGAGCGCCTCGTCGATGCCAAGCTGCCGCGCGACCGCATCGGCTGTGCGCTTCGAGTCGCCGGTGAGCATCACGATGCGCACGCCTGAGGCCTTGAGCGCCGCGATTGCGCCCAGCGTGCTTTCCTTGATCGGATCAGCCACCGCCGCGATTCCGGCAGCGATACCGTTGACAGCGAAGAACACCACGGTTTTGGCTTCATCGCGCCAGACCTCCGTACGACCCTCCCAAGCTTTCGTATCGACGCCTCTCTGCGCTAGATAGCTGCGACTGCCCACGAGCACGGTCTTGCCGTCGATATCGGCTTGCACGCCGAGGCCGTTGGACGCATCGAATGCTGTAGCCGTCCCCGGTATCCGGCCGCGCGCCTTTGCACCCTCCACGATCGCCAGCCCTATGGGGTGCTCGGACAGCTGCTCCACGCCTGCGACAAGCGCGAGCGCCTCGTCCTCGGCAATACCCTCGGCGATGAATCCGGTCAGCGCCGGATGCCCGAGGGTCAGCGTGCCGGTCTTGTCCACCACCACGGTGTCGATGTCGCGCATGCGCTCGATCGCCTCGGCGTTGCGGAACAGGATGCCGGCGCGCGCGCCCTGCCCCATGGCGACGGTCATCGAGATCGGCGTGGCGAGACCGACCGCACAGGGGCAGGCGATGATCAATACGGCGACGGCGTTGATAAACGCGTAAGCGAATCGCGGCTCCGGGCCGAGAAACCACCACGCGAGCGCCGTCACGATGGCGATGGCTACCACGATCTGGACGAAGTACGCCGCGATGATATCGGCGAGGCGCTGGATCGGCGCGCGCGTGCGCTGCGCTTCGCTCACCATGTGGACGATGCGCGCCAGCAGCGTGTCCGCGCCCACACGCGCGGCACGAATGAGCATGGAGCCATTGCCGTTCACGGTTGCCCCTGTGACCTTGTCGCCGGCAGTCTTGGCCACCGGCATCGGCTCGCCGGTGATCATGGATTCGTCTACCCTGCTCCTTCCCTCGAGGACTACGCCGTCGACCGGCACCTTTTCGCCCGGCTTGACGCGCAGCCGGTCGCCGACCGCCACGGTTTCGAGCGGGACCTGCTCCTCGACACCGTCCTCGCGCACGCGCCAGGCCAGGTTGGGGGCGAGTTGCAGCAGCTGCTGGATGGCTTGGCTGGTCTTACCCATCGCGCGCAACTGCAGCACATCGCCGAGCATCACTAGCGTCACGATCACCGCCGCGGCCTCGAAATAGGTGCCGACCGCGCCGTCGTGCTCGCGAAACGCCGGCGGAAACCACGCGGGCGCAAGCACCGCGGCGAGGCTGAACAGGTAGGCGAGCCCCACCCCCAGCCCGATCAGCGTGTACATGTTGAGTGCTCGATTGGCAAGCGAGAACCAGAACTTGCGCAGGATCGGCCAGCCCACCCAGAGCACGACCGGCGTGCCCAGCGCGAACTCGATCCAGCCCCGTAGCCGCGGCTGGAGCCCGAATGGATCATGGATGCCGATCATTGGCGACATCGCAAGCACTACGAGCGGGATCGACAGCGCGACACCGATCCATAGCCGGCGCGTGAGGTCGCGCAATTCGGAGTCATCGGCTTCCCCCGTGCCCGCGACCGGCACCAGCGCCATGCCGCATTTGGGACAACTGCCGGGCTGCGGGCTGCGAATTTCCGGATGCATGGGGCAGGTATATTCGGCGGCGTGCACGATAGCCTCGCGTATCGGTATCAGCGTCATGCCGCACTTCGGGCAACTGCCCGGCGCGTCGCGCACGATCTCCGGGTGCATGGGACAGGTGTAACGGGTGCCGTTCACTGCCGCCGCGGCGTCTCGGAACGCGGAAGCCATCTGCGCAGGTATATCCGCGTGCGCCTGCTGCGATTGGTTCATGTCTGCCTTCATGTCTGGCCCCTCGTAGAATTGTCGGCGGGATTAGCGCTGCGCGAGCTGTTCTGACCAGACAGCGCCGGCACCAGCGTTCGGTAGACGACCACCAGTACCGGCGGCAGAATCAGCCACTGCAACAGCGGTGAAAGACCGATGCCGAAAACCAGCGGCATGCCCGCCGTATAGCCCCAGCTGCCGGCGCGATAGACGTTGTACCACTCGCTCCATGCCGTATAACTCATCGCGCCGATTACGACGATTGCACCGCCTCTCCACGGGTACGACGCCGGCCAGTCCGCGTGACGGAGCGCCATGCCCGTCAGCGCGAACAGCACGAGCGCAATCAAGACGTCGCCGATGGAGCAATGCAGCAGTGACCAGGCAACAGTCAACCGATCAGCGTCAGCCAAGAGCGTATACAGCCTGACCTGCGCGATTTCCCACGCCAGATTCAAAACGAAGGCAAGCGCCGCCCAGACACCCGCGCGCGCGATCATGCCGATACCGGCCGCGAGCATGATTCGGGAAGCACTAGCAATTGCGGCAATCCGAGGCTCAGCAGGAAGCCCAGCACGGTGAGACCCGCGGTCAGGACGAAGGAGGCACCCGGCAGGGCGGCGACATTGTAGAGGAGTCCGCCAGCCGCCGAGCCCAGCGTGACACCGAGGCTCGCCGCTGCCGTCTGCTTCCCGAGTTCCCAACCCTGCGCGCTTCCGGCCTTGGCCGAGATCCAATAGGTCAGCATCGGCGAGAGGATGCCGGCGCTGGCCGCGACGGCAGCGATCACGACCAGCATCAGCGTAAAATCAGACGCCCAGGGCACGAGGAACAAGCCGGCCGCGAGCACGGCGAGCGCGGGCGCGAAAAGCCAGCGGGTTGCATCCGGCTTGAACCAGGGCGAAAAAACGATCGCCTGTATCACAAACATGACCAGGCTGCATTCGGTGAACATCAGCGCGATCTGGTATGGGGTCAAACCCAGTTCCTGTCTGCCGCGCAGCGCCAGCCCGACCTCGAACACCCCAACGCCGGCCGACACGATGAAGGTGAGGACGAGCAGCTTCGGCACGAGCCATGCAGTCTTATCGCCCGCGGCGCCCGCAGTCTTCCGCGAGCGATCCTCGCCCGCGCCACTCGGCACGGCGTAGGCGACAGCGCAGGCCGCGAGAAGCGCGAGCAGTGCAGTCGCGGCGAGCGGAACCGTGAGCGATCCAGCCGGCAGGGCGAGGGGGATGAAATCCGCGGCAAAGCGCGTAACGAACACACCCAGCATCGGTCCGAGCAGGAATCCGGTAATGCCGGCCATGCTGACGAACGCAAGCCGGCGGGCGCGCCCCTGCTCGGTCGTGGCGAAGTTGCCGGTCACAGCCGCCGCTACCGGCGTCACCGCCGCGGCGAATAGTCCGCTCAAGAAGCGCTCGGCGTAGACAGCAGCGAGGCTCTCAACGAACGAGAAGATCAACATGGCTACGCCGAAGCCGAGCAGACCAGCCAGCAGCACGCCACGGGGGCCGCGTCGATCGGACAGTCGGCCCCACATGGGCGCAAACAAGAATAGCGACAGGGTGTAGACAGCGGTCAGCAGCCCCGTGTGCCGGGAAACCTGCGCAGCCGCTACCTCCGGTCCCAGGAGCCGTTCGATCAGGTAGGGCAGAAGCGGAAGCACGACGCCGAACCCGACCGACACCGTGAACACGGCCAGCATGAGCGCTGCCATGGTGGCACGCGGCACTCCGGTCACATCAAATCGGGCGCGCTGCCGTTCTGCGCCAATCAGTTTCACGCGCTTTCACTCCCTGGCGTCATCGGCGCAAGTCAACCGCACCAGCCATTTTCGGCTTATTGACTGCGCGCCTTACCGCCGCGAAAAGCGGCTTTGGAAATAATTGTACAAAGGCACGAACACCAGGCTGAAGTAGATGCCGTAGATGAACGTTTCGACCAAACCGAGCAGGAAGCTTTGCCAGCTAAGCCAGGTAAATCCCGGCAGCAGTTTCAGCCAGGTTTCGTACATGCGTTGGCCGAACGCAAGGTCGTAGGCTACGCAAAACACATACGATACGGCGAGGAACGAGCCGGCCGCCAAACCGACAACACGCCAGTCGAGCCTATTATCCATGACGATGTCCTCCGTGCTGCTGCCCGGCTTGCGTGGGCGCGCCGGCATATTGCTCCGGCGCCTGTTCGAATTTGTCGTGGCACGAGGCGGAGCAGAAGTAATAAGTAGTGCTGCCGTGCTCCGCAGTGGCAGCAGCGTTCTTCGGGTTCACCGCCATGCCGCAAACGGGGTCCTTGACGTAGCCACCCGGCGCCGCCGCGCCGTGCCCGCCGTGCTTGTGGCCGCCCATCATGTGAGCGCCGCAGCCGTAACGCATCATGAGGAAGAAAAGGCCGCCCCAAACAATAAGCGAGGTGAGGCTTTTCAGGCTTTCCGCATCCA
This sequence comes from Pseudomonadota bacterium, assembly GCA_021811085.1. Classification (GTDB taxonomy): domain Bacteria; phylum Pseudomonadota; class Gammaproteobacteria; order Burkholderiales; family SG8-39; genus 2-12-FULL-64-23. The sequence goes on from JAJZPQ010000060.1 coordinate 16,132, forward strand.
TCATTCGTCTCCTCTTGGTCCAGCTGTGTTGCGTCCCTTGTTGCCGCGCGCCCGCATCCTGTCCCCGCGTCACGCCTTCAGGCTAGCGCAAACCTTCTGCAGAAGCGCCCGCACGTCCTTGCCAATGGCAGTCACCTCGGCTTTGTCGACCAGCTGCAACACCGCCTCGGGATCCATGAACGCAACCGTTATGGTTTTATCCGCTTCTTCGCGCACGACCACGTTGCACGGCAGCAACAGACCGATGTCGGGGTCCGCCTCGATCGCGCGATGGGCGAGCGGGGGATTGCACGCGCCGAGGATGCGATACGGCCGATGCTCGATATTGAGCTTGGCTTTCAGCGTCGCTCTGACATCGATATCGGTGAGCACGCCGAAGCCTTCCTTTTTCAGGGCCTCGGTCACTTTCGCGACGGCGGCATCGAACGGCAGTTTTAGCTTAGTGCTGAATCCGTACATAAATCGACTCCTTTCAAAGTTGGCGGTTATTTGACGAGCATCGATTGCATTGCCTGGTCGTGCTGCATCATCTGCTCCATCATCATTTGCATCATGTCCATGCGTTTTTCCATCATTTCGTGGTGCTTCATCATGTCGCCACCCGTCATGCCGCCTTTCTTGCCGCCCCTTTTTTCGCCCATCATCATGCCACCCGGCTCGCATCCGCCGTTCATCATCGGATCGCCCATCTCACGCATTGTCTTCATGCTTTCCTGCATCGTCTGCATGTGCGCCTGCATCAGCTTCTGGCGTTCCTGCGGGTCCGTCGTCGCCTGGAGTTTTTCCATCTGCTGCTGCATGGTTCTCATGTTCTCCCGCATCTGGGACATTTGTTTGTCCATGTCCATGCGCATCGCCTGCCTGGCGGGCGCCGATTTCTTTTGCGCTGACGCGGTAGGCGCCGACAGGGATTTGTCCTGGGCTGATACGAAAGGCGCCGCCACGGCGCCGGCGATGACTGCGGCGGCAAGTATTGAGGTTTTCATAATGGTCTTTCCTTTAGGGTTGTATGGATTCATGTTTCCGTTACTGGCGACCATTGGGAGTCCTTGCAGTGTGCGCAAGGGCGGCAGGACCGCGATGGCCTGCCCTGACCTCCGGCGGTCCGTCCGCCTGCCTTACTTCTTTCCGAAGATGGCCGAGAACAACGCCACGCCCAGTACGACGACAAGCAAGGTTGGAAGCCACATCCAACTGATCCCGCCCATGCTTCCGCTGCCCATCATCCCGCCACTGAACATGGTCCCGGTCGCCATTGCGCCGCCGAAAAGCAGCAACAGCAAGGCCACGACGACAGACGCAATGGCAAGGGCCGTATTGTTTGTTGAGTTCATAATATGAATTTCCTTTGAGAAATTGAACGTAAAGCCCGTTTCGTCCCGCAGAATGCCCTGCGCAGTAGCGGTGGTCTGCAACACCGTTCGGTGCTCACGCCACGGGACCAGTGTCCACTTGGCGGGTCTGCATGACCAATTGCGGGAATATCTTTTATAGATGCAAACGTTCTCACCGTCCGTGCGCTACCGCGCATAATGCTTTTGCGACATATTCGACTCGTAGCGGTTGTAAGCATCGCCGAGTCGCATGCGTGCATCCCGCTGTTCACGCCGCCCAAGACGCGCGTACATGAAGTCCGGAATCGGAAACATGGCGCGCGTGACCGGGAGTCGCGATGTGACAGTCGGCAGGCCCCATAATTGGCACTGCGTTCCGGGAAGCCGGAGTAGACAGCTGGCGTTTTCGGCGAACGCCTACTTCCCGTCCCGCGGATGGAAGTGTTTGCTAAAATCTCTGGCGGGGTTCGGCCTATCCGGCGCGGCTTCCGGGGCCCTCTGCACAAACCCGGTCTTCTCCTCCACGTGCGAGTGGGGTCTCATCTTCATCTGGTGAGCAGCATTTTCTGCCTTCACCGCGGCAGTGCCGGCTGCATTCTCGGCGGCGGCAGTGTCGGCTGCATTCTTGGCATCTGCCGGTGCGTCCGTCGCGGCGCTGGCGTTGAGCGAAATGGCCGCCATCAGAGCGAACAGGCTCGCGGCAAGGATGGGATACAGTTTCATGATCACCTCCTTAGACAGGTTGGTACGGACCGCTGCAATGTCGGCAAGGCAGCTATCCGCGCTTGTCCTGCAGTCTCAGTGTGCACCCTCGCACCCGTTGCCAACATGACCGCCCGATTACATTGCTGTCAGGATAAGGTCCTTCAATAGGCGTTCGCGATAGCGGCGTCGACCAGAGTCTTCAACTGCTCGTAGCCAAAGCTGGGCAGCGGACGGCCGTTTACGAAGTATTCCGGGGTCATGGTGACCTTGAGCGCCTTGGCATCAGCCAGATCTTGCGCAATGACGCGCTCGATCTCCGGGGCGTTCATATCGCGCTGGATCCGTTCGATATCCAGGCCCAGATTTCCCAGTTGTGGCCAAAGGAGTTCAACCTGTGCTTTGTGATTTGGCGCCCAGCGAGACTGCGAGGCGAAGACCGCTTCAAGGGTTTCCCAGAATTTGCCTTGTCTGCGCGCAGCCTCGAGAATCCTCACCACATCGTCCGATCCGGGGTGAAAAGGCGCGTAGCGCAGGGAAAGGCGGATTTTGCCGTCATTCGCCTTCATCAGATTCTTGACGAGCGGGTAGAAATCGCGACAAGTCCCGCAGGCCGGATCGAAGAACTCGACCAGATGCACCTTGGCTTCCGAGGGGCCAAGACCCGGCGCATGCCCGCGCACGAGAAACTGTTGGTTCTGCCCGGCCATTTTCGCGGATTGATCGAGCTTTTTGCTGTTGTAAACCATCGCACCGAGGAGAAAGACGAGCAGCAGCGCAACTGCGGAAACAATGAACACGGATTTTTTCATTCGGACACCTCAATGATGCAGTCTGTTTTTCTATTTTGCTTTCACGTACCCTACAAATAGCTGACAGCCACGTTACATGTTCGTAATCTTGGTAAATTAGGGCCGGCAGCGTGCACAATTAGTGTGCATGATCACTGGCACGAGGAAGAGCAATGAAAATCCTGATCGTCGAAGACGAGCAAAAGACCGGCGACTATCTGAAGCAGGGCCTGTCCGAGGCCGGCTTCGTGGCGGACCTGGCGCGAGACGGCCTCGACGGCTTGCACCTGGCTCTGACCGGCGACTACGATCTCCTGGTGCTCGATGTCATGCTGCCCAAGCTCGATGGATGGCAGGTGCTGCAGGAAATCCGGCACAAGGGCAAGCAGCTGCCGGTGCTGTTCCTGACCGCGCGCGATCAGGTCGAGGACCGGGTGAAAGGGCTGGAATACGGCGCGGACGATTACCTGGTCAAGCCGTTTGCATTTTCGGAACTGCTGGCGCGAGTGCGCGCGCTGTTGCGCCGCGGCCGGACGAGTGAACCCGAGTTGCTGCAGATTGCCGACCTGGAGCTCGATCTGCTGCGCCGCCGCGTGACACGCACAGGAAAACGCATCGATCTCACCGCCAAGGAATTCGCGCTGCTCGAGCTGCTGCTGCGGCGCCAGGGTGAGGTGCTGCCGCGCTCGCTGATCGCGTCCCAGATTTGGGACATGAATTTCGACAGCGATACCAACGTGATCGAGGTCGCCGTGCGCCGTTTGCGTGCGAAAATAGACGACAGCTTCGAACCCAAGCTCATACGCACCGTCAGGGGCATGGGCTACGTGCTCGAAATTCCGGTGCCGGAATAATGCGACCCAAGTCGATCACCTTCCGCCTCACCTTGTTCTTCTCCACGGCCTCGACGGCCGTGCTGATCGTGACCGGCTACCTGATCGGCGCCCTGGTCGAAGCGCATTTCGAGCAACTGGACCTGGACGAACTCAGCGGTAAATTGGAACTCGTGCGCTACAACCTGGCCGAGGTGCGCACCCCAGCCGCCATGGAGGTCCTGCCGGAGAAGCTTTCCGACGCCATGGTGGGGCATCACGGCCTGTCGGTCGCAGTGGTCGGGACCGGGAGCAAGCCGCTATTCGAAACGCCGGGTGCCGTTTTTCCTGCCGCCCTGCTCAAGAGCCGGCCGCCGGAAGAATCGTCCGCACGAGAAAGACCGGTGGTGTGGCAGCAGGACGGACAGGGGTACCGGGGCATCGCCGCGGCAGCCAGCACCGGAATCGCCGGGCAGGCGCCGGTAATCGTTGCGGTCGCGGTGAACACCGAGCATCACCGCCTGTTCATGCAGGCGTTCCACCAGCGCTTGTGGCTCGCCATCGCCGCGAGCATTGCGCTGACGGCGCTGCTCGGCTGGATCGCCGCGCGCCGGGGCCTCGCGCCGGTGCGCGACCTGACACGGCTGACCCAACGCATTTCAGCGAGCAGCCTGGACGAACGCCTGCCGCAATCGGTGCCGCCCGAACTGATCGATTTGGCGACCGCGTTCAACGATATGCTCGCCCGCCTCGAAGGCTCATTCCGGCGCCTGTCGGATTTCTCCTCGGATCTGGCGCACGAACTGCGTACCCCGGTGAGCAACCTGATGACCCAGACGCAGGTGGCGCTTTCCCAAACGAGATCGGCGGACCAGTACCGTGAAGTGCTGTACTCGAACCTGGAGGAGTACGAACGACTCGCACGCATGATTGCCGACATGCTGTTCCTGGCGAAGGCGGACAACGGGCTGATCGTGCCGAGCAGCGAACCGGTCGACCTGCCTGCCGAGGTGCGCGATCTGTTCGCCTTTTACGAAGCGTTGGCGGAGGAACACGGGGTCAGCCTGGTTGTCGCGGGAGCCGGGAGCATTCCGGGGGACCGCTTGATGATACGCCGCGCCTTAAGCAATTTGCTTTCGAACGCGATACGGCACACGCCGCGCGGCGGTTCGGTAACAGTGCTGATCGAGCAGCGCGCGTCCGGCGAAATCGGGCTTTGCGTCGAAAACCCGGGCGAGGACATAGCGCCGGAGCATTTGCCGCGGCTGTTCGACCGCTTCTACCGCGTCGATCCCTCGCGCCACAAAGCATCGAGCGAAGGGGCGGGCCTCGGCTTGGCGATCACGAAATCGATCGTCGAGGCGCACAAGGGAACGATCCGGATCGAGTCCACGAACGGATTGACTCGCTTCGACATTACCTTTACTGAGGCAGATACCTAACGCTGGCCTCGCCCAATCGCGGCGCCGGTTGTCCGCCTGGTCCGATCAGGATTCCGGTCAAACACAGTGCCGGCCGGATTGATTTGTAACGCAGTGTAACGCCCCACGTCCGCGCTACCTCAGCGTACAACAAGACAACATGCCATTTACATTCGCGTGATCGAATGGGAACCGGCGCGACCGATAGAGCCGATGCAGGCCCTCGGATCCCGCAGACTTCCCACGTTCATTTAATGGAGACGGATCATGAAACGAGCAACAAAAGTTTTAATCACTATCGGTTCAGCTCTATCCCTAGGGCTGGCGGCGGCGGCGGTCAGCGCGCAGCCCTACGGTCCAGGCTGGGGCGGCGGGCCCATGGGTGGCTACGCCCCGGGCTGGCATATGGGCGGCTACGGTCCCGGCCCCGGTTATGGCATGGGCCCAGGCTATGGCAGGGGTTACGGCATGGGGCCCGGAATGATGGGCGGCCACGGTCCGGGCTACGGCACGGGACCGCAGGCCAGGTTCGGCGGCTACTACGGCAATGTCGATGACCACCTCGCAGCGCTGAAGACGCAGTTGGGGATCACCGCCAAGCAGGATGCTGCATGGCAAGCCTTTGCCAAGAACGCGAAGCAACAAAGCGAAAACCGGCAAGCATGGTTCGCCAAAATGCAGCAAGCGCGCAGCGCCGCCTCGGCGCCGGAATTCCTCGCGCAGCGAGCGGAAATATTGAAACAACGCGAGGCCGAGGCGGAAGCCAACGCCACGGCGCTGAAAGATCTTTACGCGGCGCTCACGCCGGAACAGAAGGCGATCGCGGATCAGAGCTTCGGCGGATATGGTCCGGCAAACTGCGCACAGGCCTACGGCGGCAGGCCGGGCGGACGCTTTCGCTAAGTGCAACCGCGCGGGGCGGCAATGCGGTCGCCCCGTGTCTACTGGAGACAAACATGATGTGGGGATACAACGGATACGGACTTTGGGGCGGCGGAATGGGCATCGGCATGCTGTTGTTCTGGGGCCTGATCATCGCCGCCATCGTGGTGCTGGTGCGTGGGTTTAGTGCGAGGCCCGGGAGC
>JAJZPQ010000140.1 GCA_021811085.1 Pseudomonadota bacterium
TTGCCGCAAGCCATGACTGAACAATCCTACCGCCGCGAAGACGAACGCCTGCTCACGGGCAAGGGCTGCTACACCGCCGACTGGAATCTGCCGCGCCAGCTTTACGCCTGCTTTCTGCGCGCCGATCACGCGCACGCAAAAATTCTCGGCATCGACACAGCGGCGGCGCGCGCGCACGCCGGCGTACGGCTCGTGCTCACCGCTGCGGACCTGGATGCGGCCGGCTACCAATCGCTGCCCGGCGGCGTCGCCTACGAGGGCGTGGGCGGACAAAAAATGAAAAAGCCGTTCTGGCCCGCGCTCGCGCGCACGCACGTGCATTACGTCGGCCAGCCGCTCGCGCTGGTCGTGGCCGAGAGCGCGCTCGCCGCGCAGGACGCGGCCGAGGAGATCGCACTCGACTACGAGGATCTGCCGGCGGCCGTGGGCTTCGACGCCGCGACGCGCGCGGACGCGACGCAGATACACGCCGAGGCACCGGGCAATCTCGCGTTCGAATACGAATCGGGCGATGCGGCGGAGGTAGCGGCCGCGTTCGCGTGCGCCGCCTACACCAGCCGCATGACCATGAACAGCCAGCGCCTCGTCGGCAGCCCGATCGAGCCGCGCGCCTGCATCGCCGACTGGGACGCTGCAAGCGGCGTTTGCACCGTCTATGCGCCGAGCCAGGGCATCAACGGCATGCGCGGCCAGCTGGCGCAGGTGAGCGGGCTGCCGCCGGAAAAAATCCGAGTGGTCACGCGCGACGTCGGCGGCAGCTTCGGCATACGCGGCGGCGCCTACGCCGAGTCGATCGCGCTGATGCTCGCCGCACAAAAGCTGGCGCGTCCGGTGAAATGGGTGGCGACGCGCTCGGAGCTGTTCCTGTCGGAGAACCACGGCCGTGCGCTGTCGCTTACGGGCGAGATCGCGCTCGATGCCGAGGGGCATTTTCTCGCGATCCGCTTCGACGACCGCGCCGACCTCGGCGCCTACGCCACCCTGTTCGGTGCGCTGATCGCAACGCGCAATCTCACCATCACCATGGGCGGGGTGTACCGCGTGCCGGCACTGTATGCGCGCACGCGCCTCGCCTACTCCAACGCCACCCCGGTGTCGTCCTACCGCGGCGCCGGGCGGCCGGACATCGCCTGCGCCATCGAACGCCTGGTCGATCACGCCGCGGCCGAGCACGGCTTCGATCCGGTCGAGCTGCGGCGCCGCAACTTCGTGCCTGCCGCGGCCATGCCGTATAGGACGGCGAACGGCACCACCTATGACTGCGGCGAGTTTGCCGCCGTCATGGACAAGGCGCTCGCGCTCGCCGACTGGAGGGGATTTCCCGCGCGGCGCGAGCAATCGGCGCGCGCCGGGCGGCTGCGCGGCATCGGCATGGCGAGCTTCCTCGAATCCAGCGGCGCCGGCGGCGCAGCCAAAGACGAAGTGTGCGCGCGCTTCGACTCACTCGGCGATCTGCACCTATATGCCGTGTCGCAGTCCGGCGGCCAGGGCCACGAAACCACGTTCGTCAACATCGTCACCGCGGAGCTCGGCATTTCCGGCGAGCGCGTGCATTTCCACGAAAGCGATCCGGACCTCAACATCACCGGCAACGGCACCGGCGGCTCGCGTTCGCTTTACGGCGCCGGCAGCGCGTTCAAGCTGCTCGGCCCGAAAATCATCGCAACGGCGCTGCCGCTGGCGGCCGCGGCGCTGGACGTCGCGACGCCCGCTGTGCAATTTTCGCGCGGGGCCTTCCACGCCTCGGGCCGCAGCATCGGCCTGTTCGCATTGGCGCAGCAGCTCGCCGCGCCAGCCGGCGCAGCGCCGGCTGCAGCGAATACCCCGGCCCACCCCATGGATTGCAGCGCGGACTGCCTCTACGGCGTGACCTATCCCAACGGCTGCCACATCGCCGAAGTCGAGATCGACCCCGACACAGGCACGATCGACGTGCTCGCCTATACCACCGTAGACGACGTGGGCAATGCGATCGACCGCGCCAGCGTCGAAGGCCAGGTGCATGGCGGAGTCATGCAAGGCGTGGGGCAGGTGCTGGGCGAGCACGCGCTTCACGATCACGACACCGGACAGCTGCTCAGCGGCAGCTTCATGGATTACCCGATGCCGCGCGCCGACTGGATGCGCGAAATACGCTGCGGCGAGCACCCGGTGCCGACGCAGATGAATGCGCTCGGCGCCAAGGGCGTGGGCGAGTCCGGCACCTCGGGTGCGCTGCCTGCGACCATGAACGCGATCCTGTGTGCATTGCGGCCCGCGGGCGTGCGCGAACTGGATATGCCGGCGACGCCGCATCGCATATGGCGCGCCCTGAGTGCGGCGCATCCTGCCGCCGCGGCCAAGTGACCGATTCGACCGCTCGCCGATCCACGGTTGCGTTTATACTCCGCACAAGAGTGCCGCAGAGCTCCCATCCGCCCCCAATTCGCAAGCCGTCATGACATCCCCCGAACCGAAGCCGACTTTCTCCCTCGTCGGGCAGATGCTGCGCACGCCGGAGGAAATCACGCGGGTGCTCAACTCGCTGGTAATGCGCGGCGAGCCCATCGTCTCGGATCTGGGCGGGGGCAAGCTGCCATTCCGTTCGCGGCTGCGTTTCGTGGATCCGGAAAAGGCCTACATCATCATCGAACTCAGCCCGGACGAGGCCGCCAACAGGGCGCTGCTGTCGCGGCCGCGCGCCACCTTTCATGCCGAGCCTGGCGGCTGGCGCATCGAATTCGCGGCGGCGGACCCCAAGCCGACCGCCGCGCACGAAGGCGCCGCGGGAATCAGGCTGCGCTTTCCCGAAATCGTTGCCGGCCATAGGCGGCGGGAAAGCGAACGCGCCGATGTGCCGCCGCAGCATGAACTGCGTTGCGTCGTGGACGAAGCCGGCGTGATGCCATTCGACGCCACCATGACGAACGTGAGTACGGGCGGCATCGGTTTTCTGCAGTACGATCCGGAGATCAGCCTGGAACCGGGCACGGTGCTCAAGGGCTGTCGAATCGAGGGCCCAGGCGGGGAATCCGTCGTGGTCGACATGGAAGTGCGCTACTCGCAGCTGATGACCCTGGCCGACGGCAAGCAGGTGCAAAATTCGGGTTGCTGCTTCATGAATCTTTCGCCCGAAGAGAACACAAGAATCGAGAAGCTGTTCGGCTTGAAAGCCTGAGACCGATTGCGAATTTCTGACACATGCAAGCGTAGCAACGGATATAGGGAGGCTGGAGCATGAGTACGCAAATGAGAGTTGCCGTCGTCACCGGCGCCGGCACGGGCATCGGCAAGAGCGCCGCGCTGGCGCTGCTCAAAGACGGTTATCGCGTCGGTCTGGTCGGCCGGCGCAGGGAATTGCTCGATAAAACGGTGCAGGACGCGGGGCCGGCCGGCGCGAACGCGCTGGCGCTGCCCGCCGACGTGGCCAAAGCGGAAGCGGTGCGGGCGCTGTTTGCTCAGGTGCAGAAGACCTGGGGCAGGCTGGATCTGCTGTTCAACAATGCCGGCATGGGCGCGCCGGCGATACCGATGGAAGACCTGAGTTTCGAGCAGTGGCAAGCGGTGGTCGATGTCAATCTGAGCGGCATGTTCCTGTGTTCGCAGGAAGCGATCAAGATCATGAAAAACCAGGACCCCCGCGGCGGGCGCATCATCAACAACGGCTCGATCTCGGCCCACGCGCCGCGACCCAACTCCGTGCCCTACACCGCCACCAAGCATGCGGTCACCGGCCTCACCAAATGCATTTCGCTCGATTGCCGCAAATACGACATCGCCTGCGGCCAGATCGACATCGGCAACGCGGCGACCGAAATGACCGAGCGCATGAAAAACGGCGTGGCGCAGGCGAACGGCTCGATCGCAGTGGAGCCGCGCATGGACGTGGCGCATGTCGGCAGCGCCATACTTTACATGGCCAAGCTGCCGCTGGATGCGAACGTGCAGTTCATGACCATCATGGCGACGAAAATGCCCTTCGTCGGCCGCGG
>JAJZPQ010000011.1 GCA_021811085.1 Pseudomonadota bacterium
GTAATCCCAGAGGAAGGCGACTGTTTTGCCGGACAGGGAATCGAGCCGCGGCGCAACCGCCTGCACGTCCAGCGTGCGCTCGCCGCGGGGCCAATACACTGCATACGAAGCTTCGCTATTGCTCATGATATATTCCTGTTCACAGTAGGCCTCTTGGTCAAGACCATGTCTGATCGAGTTCAAGAGGGTAACGCTTCCCATGCAGCGGCGCGGCGCTGCCCCGATTTTACTTCTCCAGACTATTGTACGGAAATTGGGGCCACTACGATTCCAGGCGGATATTCGCAGCCGCGGCCACTTTCTTATAAAGCGCGATTTCGCGCTGAAAGAATTCTGCGAACTGCGACGGTGAGCTGGCAACCACTTCTGCGCCGCTTTCGGCCATTCGCCTAATGAAATCGTCGCGGCGCGCCACCGTTACCACGCTGCTGTGCAGGGATTCAATTATCCTATTAGGCGTGCCGGCGGGAGCGAAGAGGCCAAGCCATGCGGTAATCTCCAACTTGACTCCTTGCTCGATTGCAGTTGGAACTGATGGCGCTATCTCCGCGCGTCTTGCTCCGGTAACTGCCAGCACCCGCAAATTGCCGGTCTTCACCTGCGGCATCAGCGTAAAGAGGTCAACAAATATTACGGGAACTCGCCCAGCTATGACGTCCTGAAGGGCAGGCCCGCCTCCTTTGTAGGGAACGTGTAGAAGCTTTGTTCCTGTGAGCATCTGAAAATATTCACCAGCAAAGTGTGTCTGACCTCCGTAGCCCGTAGATGCATAAGCGATCGACCCGGGCGACGCTTTTGCTCGGTCTATCAGATTCTGCAAGGTGTGGATGTCCGACTTCGCGTCAACCGCGATAGCTGATGGAAATTGGTTAAGTTGCGTGATCGGCTGAAACGATTTCACTGGATCGAAGCGCAATGAGTGGTATAGCACAGCGCTGGTTGCGTAGCTTCCTGTGCCCATGAACAGCGTGTAACCGTCCGCCGGCGACGCTGCTACCGCCGCCGCCGCTATCGTGCTTCCGGCTCCGGTGCGATTTTCGACGATGAATGATTGGCCAGTGACCTCTGCCAGTCCTTGCGCGAGCAGGCGCGTTCCGACGTCCGTACTTGCGCCAGGTGCGAGCCCGAGAATGATCTTCACGGGTTTGCTCGGGAAGCTCTGCGCCCAGGCGGGAACCGACAAGGCTGAGACGATTCCACTGGTCGCTGCCAACTTCAGAAATGTCCGTCGACTATGCATTAATTGGCTCCTTGGTTTTGGAATGCGGATTCGCAGTATATGCGCAAGAATCGGGGGGGTGAATCATTGCGGTGTCTCTACCGGTATCGTTGCGCGCATCGAGGGGCGTTCTGAAAAGCGCTCAAACCAGCGTGCGAGCTTTGGCGAGGCGCTGCGCCAGTCGTCGTCGGGGTAGCGGAAATCCGCGTATCCGCAAGCCGCGGCAACGGCAATCTGAGCGAGATCGACTCCAGATCCAAATTCCACTGCCGCTGGATCGAGAGCAGCGAAGCAGCGGTGTTCGCGTTGGCGCATTTTTTCAATAAAGTCATTCGAGCGCTCGGAGACGTTGCGTAGAAGTTCAGCGCGACGACTGATCTGCGCCTCGATCAGCCCATTGGTGATAGATATGACTGATAGCATCTGCCAACGCACGGCGCCAGCAGCGGGAAGCAGCTTATAGCCGCCCAGTTCTGCATTCAGATAGTCACAAATTACCCCGGAATCTGTCAGGCGCAAGCCTTGGTCAGTAACCAGGGCAGGTATGCGAGCTACCGGGGTCGCGTCCAGAAAGGCGGGGTCGAATTCAACGGTCTTCGTCGCCCAACTATGCGGCCATCGAGTCGGGATGAGTTCGATTCGGTTTTGGAGGCCAAGCTCGATGATCGAGACCACGCATTTACGAACCCAAGGCGAGGCGGGTGTGGTGAACAATCGCATTTCTTACTCCTGGAAAGTGCTGAATTGGACAAATCAAGTTGTTTGGGCGCGGTCGAGGCTGATCCGGTAATACCGCAAAGCGTTGTCGCAGAACAACGCCTGACGTTCCGCGGCGGACCACGTGGCGAAATATTGGGAATAAATTCGCCACACATCAACGTACGACTTGTTGATCCCCTCGACCGGGAAATTGCTCGCGAGCATACAGCGCGCCGGCGAAAAGTGTTCGATCGCAAGCGCAAGTACTGGTTCAATTGATTTCGCATCCCAAGTACTGTCGTACATGCCGAAGCCGGATATTTTTGTCGCGACGTTGGGGTAACGTGCCAGTTGGATCATGCTGTTTCGCCACAAACCCAGGCGTTCCGCGTCGCGCCATAGGGGCATGCCCGCGTGGGTCAGAATAAACTGCACGCCAGGATGCGCGCGCACCAGTGCTTCGACAGCAAGGCCCTGGTGAGGAAAGAATTGAAGGTCGAAGGACAAACGGTACTTGCTAAGCAGATAAAAATTCTTCCGGAATGACGGGTCGAGCAAAGGATCGTAGGGCGGAACTGAATCAAGCCTTCTGTGAAGCGCTTGACGTATCCCACGGACATTGGCGAAGGTGCAATGCGCGTCCAACAAGGCTTCTGCGTCCGTCGCGGCGAGATCAGCGTTTGCGACAATTGCCTGCGGTATACCACGCGATGTAGCACTATCCGCGACGCCCTGCAGCCAACGAGTCTCACGAAGGTGATCGCGCGGATCGTGTTCTGCCTGGATATGCACCGCCGCAATTACCTCAAGACTGGCGGCATCGTTGAGAAAATCGGTGACAAGGTAGTTGCGGCGCAGCGATGAATAATCCGAGACTACCGACGGTCGATCTCCGTCCGACAGCCAGGGATAGTAGTTTTCGTCGAGGTTCCAGAGGTGTATATGGGCGTCTACGATCTTCATCGCACTCAGTTCACTCCGATTCCATTTTCAAAGCCAAGAACATATTTCGAACCCAGATCCCTATCTTGCCAGAAGCGACCCGGCGAACTCGCCCATTCACACGCCATGACGCTGCAACGTTAACGGCGAGTGCCGATTGCTCGACTCACAGCGCGCGTCGTACCGCCCCACGTCGGCAGATAGGCGGCTTTCACGCCGACGCCGCCGGCAACCACGATCATCAGATCATCCGGTCTGCGCGCGACGCGCAGCGGACCGTTCGCGTCGGATTGTGCCGCGGAAGTCCTGAGTTCCACCAGGTGCTCGCGCACGGGCGGGGAGAGGCGATCGAGCGGCATGACTGCGCGCTCGAAGATCGCCGCCTTGGCCTGTGCCTTCGTGCAACCGCCGCGGTGGAACGCGGTGGCGATTTCAGGCGGCATGATGATCAGCGGCTCGCCGCCGCCAAGCAGGCCATCAGCACCACCTCCGATATTGCCGGCGATGAGCATCGATTGCGCGAAAGTTTGCGCGAGGTCCTGCGGCTTGCTGCTGGCCGAATCGACCACTTCGACCGAACCCGACACACCAACCACGGTGACGACGTTCGCATCCGGCGCGAAGCCGCGCTCGACGTGCAGCGCTGGCCATGGGCTCGCTGCTTCGTTCTCGGCGAAGCAGCAGGTGTACTTCGCGGACTGGCCTAGCGTCGCCATGTCGAGTTCGCCGGGTTTCGCGCCGCCGATGTTGCGCAGCGCGAGGCTCACCGCACGGCCTATCGTGGCATTGGCGCGATTGCCGGGTCCGAGCGCGTTGCCCTCGGCATTCATGCCGAGTTCCGCGGCGACAGGACCGTTGACGATAACCATGGGCGCTGCGGAACCGGTAGTGGTCGCGATTCCGATCAGATTGAATTCTGTGTCGGCAATCGCTGCGACTGCCGCGCCTACCACTGGCAGGTAGGCAGGCAGGCAACCCGCCATCACGGCATTGATCGCGATGTCGCGCCACGTGGCTACTTCGAATGCCGGCGGCAGCGTCGTCACCACTTCATCGGCGTCGAATCCGCAATGCACTAGCATCTGTGCGACGCGTTCGCGCGTCGGCGGTATGACCGGCAGGCCGTCCGTCACTCCGGCGGCAAATAATTCTTCCTGTGCCTTGTCCCACACCCCATCGTTGTTCCCTTGCCAGACATCCATGATGGTTTCCATCGCAATTGAATTGTCGCCATCATAATACGCCGAGAGGGAATATCGTCAGACCATGTGTTGAGAGAGTAAGTTAAATTAGATGCTGTCGAAAGCCGAATACGTCAAGCGTTTTGGGAACAGGAGGCTGAACATCTCCGCCAACTTGCCAGGGAAATTCTCAACCGATCCGGACAGAAGACTGGGAAACTGGGGCGGTGTTATCAAGAACAGGAGCGTGCGCGCCGATTAGCTACGCCGGAATGCTTCCACCGATCGCGCGAACTGGCCGTCGCGCAATTTCAACGCGCGTGTGACCGAGCTCGTCAATCCGAACGTCGGGATGAAAGCTGAGTGCTTTCCAGCCCCGCCGAGCACGATGATCATGAATTTGTCCGGACTCTGTGCCATCGGCACCAGCGCATCCATTTCAGCGTTGGCAAATCGCTCGGGAAACCTGATCCGCAAGATGCGTTCGATATTCTCCTTGGAAAACTTGCCTAGAGGCAGCTGCGCGTGCTCGTAGAGAAAGCGCTTGGCGTCAGCTTTCGAATATCCCCCTCCCGCCACGGTCGCCGCGTGTTCCGGGCCGATGACCACCAGCGGTTCCGCCTGGTCCGCGGAGACGACGTCGTTGCAGCCAGTGATCGCCACGGTGCCGGCAATTGTCGTGAGTACGCCTTCGGCAGTAACGCTTTCGTGGTCATTGACATTATGGGGACACTCGGCTCCCACCACCGTCACCGCGCTCGCTTCGGCAGGAAGACCGCGTTCGACGTGCAACGGCTCCCACGGGCTTGCCGCCTCGTTCTCGGCGATACAGTAGGTGTACTTCGCCGGCGAGCCGAAGGTGGACATGTCACCCAAGCCGGAAATGGCACCGCCGATGTTGAGTAGCGAAAGGCGAATGGCGCGCCCAATGGTCGCATTGCTTTGCGTACCCGACCCGAAGGCGTTGTGCCCGGAATTGATGCCCAATTCTTTCGCTACCGGACCATTCACAATGATCAACGGCGTGCATGGATGGGTCGTGGCCTGGACGCCGTAGAGGTTGAACTTCTCTTCGCACATCGCCTCGATTGCGAGAACAATTAGCGGAAAATATTCCGGCCGGCAGCCCGCCATCACCGCGTTGGCGGCGAGCCGCAGCGGTGTCGCCGCGCCAT
Source organism: Pseudomonadota bacterium (assembly GCA_021811085.1). Lineage (GTDB taxonomy): Bacteria > Pseudomonadota > Gammaproteobacteria > Burkholderiales > SG8-39 > 2-12-FULL-64-23. The sequence continues at coordinate 5,217 of JAJZPQ010000011.1, forward strand.
AGCGCGGCGGGATCGCAGCAACCAGTTCGCCCCACGGACGGTCGCAATAGGCGAGCATCCGTTCCACGCGCTCGGTGGTCGGTGGCACGATCGGCAGACCGTCGCTCCAGCCGCGCTCACGCGACAGTTCATTGATCGCCTCGAAATCGTCGGTCGCTTCGATGCTGGCGCCCGCGCTCTTGAGCAACTGCGAAAGATCGCTCATCGAGCGTGCTCCTTGAGAAGATCGATGACTTTGGGTATGGCAACCTCGGCACGGCTCCTGACATCGTCCAGCGAGATGCCGCCCAGAGGATGGGGTATCACGATCAAAGGCAGATCGGGCACGCCGAACACGCGCGCCTGCGCTTGCCCCAGCTTTAGGAAAGAAACAGAGCAAATGACTGCCGCACCCAGACCGCGCTTTCTAAGTTCTGTCATGTCATGGACACTCCACGACGTGCAGGACCCTCAATCCGCCATTGCGGTGACTACGTAGTCGACCTCCGCGGCAAATTGGTCGAGGATCGCACCTGGTGCGGCCAGGCCGACACTGAGTTTTTTCAGCGACAGCACTGACGCGATGGGCATTGCCGCCCGCAATCCCTCAACCAGGAACTTGAGCAGGTGATCAGCGTTACCTTTGCTGTTGTCGAGAATTCCTAGACGGAGCCCAGTCTTTTCGACGGGTCGCTGGGCGACCAAGGCGGCCGACTCTGGCGCTGGCGCTTCTGGGACTACCAAGGTGATTTTCTGACTCATTATTTTATATGGACTCCTGCATCATTTAAGCTCCAATTACCACTGTGCATCGCATTCCGGGTAGGCTGGATTCAAACTTGTGCGATGAAACATGGGGATGGAACGGATAAAATTGAAAACCTCGCCGGGATCACGACAAAGTGCAACCTTAATTATCGTCAGGCTCAATCTACTTTAACGCCAGCGGCCTGCACCATCTTGCTAAATTTGGTGATGTCCGATGTCAAGTACTCGGTAACTTGCTCCGGTGCCATGCTCACCGCGTTCGCTCCGTGCTTGGCCCAAGCCTCTTTGATTTTGGGCAAAACCAACACACACTTTGGCAAGGTCCGAATTCAGTCCGTTGACAATCTCCCGTGGGCTTCCACACCAGTTCGATGATCCTCGTTGTAGAGGACGATGTCAAATATCAGCCTTGTCCAATGGGGTTTGAGTCTGAGCGGGTAGCTGGGATCGCATCGTGATGCGGAACATGGTGATCGACATGAACGACGAACAGTTGCATCCGCTGGACCAGATGCAGGCTTTTCTGGATGGGACGGTGGCGGTGGAGTTTGCGGTGACTGCCGAAGAGCGCTATGGCTTCATCGCCCCGCACGGTGCGGCGCTTTGACTATGCGCGTCTGAAGCGTGACGAGAAGGCCGTGGTGCTGCGCTTCCTGGAACGGGTCAGCGGCTATTCGCGCCAACAGTTCGCCCGGCTGGTCAAACGGAGCTGTGAAGCAGGCCAACTCATCAAGCGCCACTGAGATTCGTGCACCAGCTTTGCGCGCACGCACACGAGCGCTGCCCTGTACAACCTGTGCTAGCGTGAGGGATATCCGTCTCGGTTTTCATGCACTTACCTGCGGTTGCCGCCAAAACCGGTTGATCCATTTCACGTGCGCCGCAAGCTCGCCCTCCATCCGACTCGATGGTCCGGCAATGCCGCAGGCGAAATGTTCGCCGCCGAGCATCACCGGCACGGCCACCGCGGTCACATCCTCCAGGTATTCGCCGCGGGTCATGAACCAGCCTCGGGCCAACCCCTTGCGAAGGTCTGAAATCACCGCCGCCTTCGAGGCGAGGGTGCGAGTGCTGCGCTTGACGTACCTCAGGCTATCGATGATGGCCGCCCGTCGATCCTCCGGCAGTGACGCGAGCAGGGTTTTCCCGACGGCGCTCGCGTAAAGCGGACGTCGGTCACCAACCTTGGCGATGTACCGTACGCTTCGTGCGCTCTCCAGCACTTCGACGTAGACGGCGACGGAATCCACCAACTTGGCGAGCAGGACCGTCTCGTTGCACCGGTCGCGAATCGCGCTGAGTGCCGGCACGACCCAGGATGGCAGTGGATCATACGCCCCGATTTCCGTCGCGCGGTGAGCGAGCGCCTTGGTGAAGTAATAGCCGCCCTGCGCCGCGACTTCCAACAAGTACCCTCTATCCTGCAACGTTTTTATCAGGCCATGACAACTTGAAACCGGCATGCCTGTCGCCTTGGCCAGTGCGGAGACGGTCATCGGCCGGCGCTCGCGCGCGAAGGCTTCGATCAGGTCCAGGGTACGCGCGGCGGCTGGTACGGTCATCGGTAGATGGTCTCGATTGGTGGCTAGCGGATTAGTCTGGCTGCTTGGCCGTAGTGCTCAAATCTATTGCTTGCGGCGATAGTTTCGCAAGCTTGAATCGCTGGATCTTCTGAGTTGGCGTCTTGGGAATCAGGTCGGCGAACTCGATGTAACGTGGCACCTTGTGACGCGGTAGCGCACAGCGCAGGAAATCTGCGATATCCTGCGGCTCAATCTTGCCGCGCGCAACGATCACCAATTTGATCTCTTGCTCAAGGATTGGATCGGCGATGCCCACTGCCGCGCAGTCGACGATCTGGGGATGCTTCAGCGCCGCCAGCTCAATCTCGACGGGTGAGATCATCTCTCCACCGCGACGAATCAACTCCTTGCTGCGCCCCTCGAAATGCAGAAACCCTTCGGTGTCGAAGCGGCCCATGTCTCCTGTGTGGAACCAGAGGTTACGGACTGCATCGAGCGTCTCCTGCGGTTTGTTGAAGTAGCCGCTGGTCATTACGTGGGGAAGCCGTGGCCGCACGGCAATCTCCCCAACGGTTCCCGTCGGAACCGCTCTGTCGTTGGCTCCGAGCACTACGACATCGAAATCGTCTCGCACCGCCCCGACGGAGCCAACGCGGCTGCGGGCTACTGAGTTGATCGTCACCATGCCGCCGGTTTCGGTCATGCCGTAGAGCTCGTGGATCCGCACACCCAGCGTCTGGGCCAAGTCTTCCCAGACCGCGCAGGGCGCGCCTCCACCGACGCACCAGCGCAACGACGTGCCCGTAGGCTCCCGGATGATCTGCGCCAGGATGCTGAGTACGGTTCCGACATAGGTGAACCCGGTCGCGCCGTACTTCCGGACCTGATCGAGAAAGCTCGATGCGGAGAACTTCGGCACGAGGACGATGCTGCATCCCACAGTGAGCGCGGATAGCACGGAATACATCTGGGGATTTGCGTGGTGGAGCGGAAGAAAGGTGAGAATGCGGTCGTCCGCAGTAATGCCGATCGCCTCGGTGATCTTCTCCCCGATGGCGAGGTACGAGCGGTTGGGGATCACCGCTCCCTTGGGAAGGCCGGTCGTGCCGGATGTATAGAGGATCGCCACGGGATTGCCATCCTCCCGGCCCTGCGCGGGGGTGAGCGGAAATTCCGCGACGCGCGCCACGAAGTCAGCCTCGTCCAGCATTGCGTAAATGCCGATCGCGAGGTCTGATAACTCGCGGGAGATCCGCTCGCATTCTTCGTTCTCCGCAAGAATCCACGTTGCCCCGCTCTGCCGGACGACATATCGAAGGGAATCGCCGAACAGGTCGTGGGCCACGGGAACCGCCACCGCGCCCCGAGCCGCGAGTGAAAACCAGTAGAACAGAAACAGCGGACGATTGCCCACGGCGATCACGACACGATCGCCCGCTTCTATTCCAAGGGTGGCGATCCAGCTGGCGCCGCGCAACGCCAGTTCGCCAATCGTGCCGAAGTCCCATACGGCGTCCTCATGAAAGACGAACGGCGCCTGGGGTCGCCTTCGCGCCATGCTCAACAAGCGATCGATCACATTGTTCTCCGCGATTCGGTAATTGAACAGCAGGACGGTTGCATTCAGCCTGTTGAATCGTAATTCATCCTGTTGACATTATAGCGCAACAGGACTATAAATTTGAAAACCTGAAAGCTAGGGGCAGACGTACTGCATGAAGCGCCTAGGCGACAATGGGGGAGACGAAAAATGGCAAGGCGCTGGGCGAGACGCCCGGAAGGGTCGACCTGGGGCGACTTCGGCGAGGACGACCAGCTCGGAAAGCTGAACCTGCTCACACCCGAAAAAGTGAAGCAAGGCATCGCCGAAGTTCGCGAGGGCCTCGCCTTCTGCCTCAGCATGCCCCTGGACTATCCGGGCGGCGCGGTGCTCAATGCGCGTCGGCATCCGCCGAAGCTTTCCCCGACTCTGCAGGACGGCTGTCCCTGCCTCAACTTTCCCCTTTCTCGTTTGGACGGACGCAACACCGACGTTCTGTCCGACGACCAAGTGACATTGGCGCTGCAATACTCGACCCAGTGGGATTCATTCGCGCACGTGGGTGCCCGTTTCGACGTGAGCGGCACTGGCGTCGAGGAGAAGGTCTACTACAACGGCTACCGCGCCAACGAGCACATCGTAGGTCCATTCGACTATCGCGATGGGGAGGACATCCCCGTCGAAGGACCTTACGGGGCCCGGGCGCTGGACGTCTCCAACATGGCGCGCAAGGCAATCCAGGGGCGCGCAGTGCTGGTGGATTTGAAGAAGCACTTTGGCCTGAATCGACACTACGTCACCTACCAGGACTTTCGGCGCGTCCTTGAACTCGACCACATCGTGGTCGAGCCGGGTGACATGCTCGTGCTGCGCACTGGATTCACCGAAGTACTCGTGGACATGAAGCGCAAGCCCGACATCAATGTACTGAACGAAACGGCGAGCGTCCTCGATGGGCGGGATTCGGCGCTGCTGCAATGGGTGACCGACTCAGGCATCTCGGCGATCTGCGCCGACAACTATGCCGTTGAAGGTCTGCCGGCAAGGGAAGCGTTCGGCAAAAGGCCGGCCCTTCCTCTGCACCACCATTGCCTTTTCAAACTGGGCGTCCCACTCGCTGAGCTCTGGTGGTTGAAGGCCTTGGCGGACTGGCTTGGAGCGAGGGCCCGGTCACGCTTCCTGCTTACCGCCCCGCCGTTGTACCTGCCAGGAGCAGTGGGTTCGCCAGTGACTCCTGTGGCCACCGTTTGAAGACCTTTTCCATAAGGAAAAAAATGCTTGCGCATTCTTTTCACGCGAGGCTTCGTGCCGTAGTCGGTGTTGCCGTCGCGGTTGACTGTCCTCTTTTATCCTGGTCTTCGCCGGTATGATATGCATGGTGGTCTCTGCGCAGTGTGTCGCCGCTCGGCTCCTGGCAACCATGAGGTATAAGCAATGACACATGATCCGAAAATCGCCGGCAGTCTTTGGCGACCCCATGTGGACAGCGAATTCGTGGCCGGCTTGCGCTGCTTCGCCTCCGAGCACATCGCGCCGCACGCGCAGGAAATTGATCGGCGCGATGTCTATCCGTATAAGATCATGAAGGCGCTGGCGGCGGAGGGATACAGCACCGTGACGCTGGATCCGAAGTATGGCGGTGCGGGAAGGAGCTACAGCCACGCTGTGGCGACTTTCGAGGAGCTTTCGGTCGCAAGCGCCGCTGTCGGCATTTCACTGATCACGATTTTCCAGGCCCAGACGATGATTTGCCTGTTCGGCTCGCACAGCCTGCGCGACCGCTATCTGCCCCAGTTTCGCGAAGGCCTGCTCACATCCTACGCGTTGACCGAGGCAAACCACGGCAGCGACATTCGCCGGCTCGACACCAAGGCGCAATTTGATGGAAAAGAATGGGTGCTGACCGGGGAAAAGTCTTTTATTACCTCGGGCTCGGCCGCCGAATTCTTCGTCATCCTCGCAGAGAGCCCGAATGGAGTTTCCGTTTTCGCAGTGCCGCGCGACATTCCGAACCTCGAGATCTACAAGGGCAACAATTCGGCGACGTTCGGCCTACGCAACGGTCCCCACATGAACGTGCGACTCCAAGGCGTGCGGCTGCCCTCCGACCACCTCATCGGCGTGGAGGGCAAGGGCGTGCGGCAAGCGGTGACGGTTCTCGACTATTCGCGCACACTCGCCGGCGCGATCAGCTTGGGAATAGCCCGCGCGGCCTTCGAGGGCGCCTTGACATACGCCCGCAACCGCGTCGCGTTCGACCAGACCGTGGCCGAGTTTCAGGGCATTCAGTGGTACTTCGCAGACATGCTGACCGAGATCGACGCCGCGCGACTTTTGGTGTATGCCGCCGCGCAAGCGCTCGACCGTCACGAAGAAATCGCGCGATATTCCAGCGAAGCGAAGCTCAAGGCCTGCACCGTAGCAACCGATGTTGCGGCGAAAGCGGTGCAGATTTGCGGCGCGTACGGAGTAACGGAAAACGCGCCCTTCGGCCGCTACCTGCGCGATGCCAAGGCCTACGAGATCGCAGGCGGCTCCGCAGAGGTGCTCAAGAATACGATCGCCAAGTATCTGGTTCGGGGACCCGTGACACCGAAAGCGCCGACATAGCTATGAGCCGCGAAATGCTGGAATTCACGACCACGCAAATGACCCCGCGCAGATTGTGGGTGCATGTACTGGATCTCACGCCACCATGGCGCGTCGACAGGAAACCGATAGTGCCCTACCGATGGGATCGGCGCACGCAACGATATGTGAGCCGCTATCGGACTTTCGATCTGCATTTTACCAGACGACCATTCGACGCGCACAAGGTAACGTCCCTGAGTCTGGTTAACTTAACAGAATCGTCGCGGAAAAGCTGGTGTTGGAGGAAGCAAGAAAGTTTGCACAATCGCTGTATGCGAAGCCGCCAGAAGCCCTGCACGTTGGGCGAGCGGCGTTTATGAACGGCAATGTTACCGGCTATCATGCTCTTGATCATCGTCCGATCTCCTTTCGGTAACCAGACTGGTTTTGGGCAGGCTGGCATTTGACAGAGGCATTTATGTAGATAATACTTTGTTGGGACGGGCGAGGATCATTTACTTTTTTTGGTGCAACCTCCGACCACCCAGTGATGAAGATGGTGACCATCATCAAGAGTATGAGCGCGCGGGAGATTTGCAATCGTTGCCCGGAAGTGAAGAAGCTACTCCGGGGTGGCGAGCTCTGGGCGGACGGATACTTTGCGAGCGCCGTGGGGAAATATGGAGACTAGAACATGGTCGGAACGTACGTAAAGAAGCAAGTAAAAGAGTACAGCAAACGTACGAAGATCGGCAGTTAACTTTTTTCTAATATCCCGCCGCAAGCAGCGGGGTATTTTATTTTCTTAATCTTTTAGGAGGAACCAATGACGAATCTGTCACGGCTCGGTGCAGCCGGTATATCTCTCGCCGTCACCTTTCTCATGGCAACCGCCGCACAGTCCCAAGAAACAATCGTCCCCCTCGCGACATGGGGTGGCGCCAATCATGTTGGCGTCCGACAGTTTGTACCGGCCCTTGAGCAGGCGCTGAAGGACGATCAGCCCAACAACATCAAGTTCCAGCATTTTCCCGGCGGCCAGATCGGCCAAGACGTAGACATGCCGGTTGGCATTCCGACGGGACGAGTGAAGTTCGCCTGGATCACGGTCAATGGGTGGTCCGGCACGGTTCCGGATACAAAGATCATGGATGCGCCGACCGGGCTGACCATGTCACAGCTCGATGCGCTCATCGACAAGCCCAATGGTCTCATGCCTGCGTTGAAGACCAAATTCGACGCGAAGAACACCGTTTTACTTGGGCTTAGCGATCTCGGTCCCCCGGCCATCGTGTCCCGGGTGCCGGTGAAGACGCCGGGTGACCTCAAAGGCAAGAAGGTACGCGTATTCTCGGAGGGCCAGGCGCAGGCAATCCGCGCCTTTGGAGGCTCGCCGGTTACTATCCCCTTCGCTGACGTCTATTCCGCCATGCAATACGGCACGGTTGACGCGGCCATTATTGGATTTCAAGGCGTCGACAGCCAACGTATGTATGAGGTTTCCAAGTACGTACTGGTACCGGCGGCTTATATTGGCACGACGATGATGGGTTGGGTGGCCAATAAACAATGGCTCCAGAGCCTGCCAGAGATCGATCGGAACGCCCTGATCAAGGCCGTGGACCAAGCCTCCCATTCGAACCGTAAGGCGGTCGTCAAGGAGATCGACGACCTGACCAAGTCATACAAGGACAAGGGCATGGAGGTCACCATTCTGACGCCGGACATGCCGGAATTTGCAGCATGGAAGACTGCCACTGCGCCGCTGCTCGAAGGCATATTAAAGCGGCTCAGCCCCGACGTCTCCGCACTTTTCCTCGCCAAGCACTAGACGCGATGTCCGGAGTCGCACAATTCACGGCGCTTGGCGCCGTGGTAACTGCGCTTGACCGCCTCGGGCGCATCGGCGGCATGCTCGCGACAGTGATGATTTGGCTCCTCGCCATCACGGTCACCTATGACATCGCGCTCCGGAGTCTCGGCATACCAACCCTGTGGGCCGCAGAAGTCAGCATATATCTGATGGTCGCCATGGCGTTTCTAGGGGCGGGCGCGACCCAGAGCGTCGATGGGCATTTCCGAGTCACTTTCGTCCGGGATCTCTGCCCGCCGAAGGTGCGCACGTGCCTCGATATACTTTCGCTGCTGGTGGCGTTGGTTTTCGCTGTTCTATTCACGATCGGCGCTTGGGGGCTCGTGTCGTTCTCCTGGATGCTGAATTTCAAGACGTCTACGTTGCTCGAGATTCCCTTGTGGTTTCTTCAGGGGCTGATGGTGGTTGGCGGCTTCCTGCTAGCGCTGGCCACGCTCAGGGACTTGCTGCTCGTGCTCATGCACGGAAGCTCCATACGCGATAGTAAATCTGGCGCCAGCGAGGTGATCTGATCATGGGTGCATTCGGACTTGGCATCGTCATCCTTTTTCTCGCTTGTCTCGCTTGCGGCGTGCCGGTCTTCATCGCGATGGGCGTCAGTGCCGTCGTCGGGAGCTATCTCTTGGGAGGCACGTCAAACCTCCTCCAAGATGCAGCTGTCGGCGCCTATGACGCGCTCAATAGCTTCGTGCTGCTGGCCGTCCCACTCTATATCCTTGCCGGTACGCTGCTGGAGCAGACCGGGCTCTCCGTCCGACTGTTCACCTTTGCGGCGTCCTTGGTGTCCGGCATCCGTGGTGGGCTCGGTGTCGCGACGGTGATCGCTTGTTCGATCTTCGCGGCGATTTCCGGCTCGAGCGTGGCAACCGCGGCAACGATAGGGCTCGTAGCCATTCCGGCGCTGTCATCCAACGGCTATTCCTTGGCGCGCGCCGGCGGCTTGGTCGCCGCGGGCGGCACCCTCGGTATCTTGATTCCGCCCTCGATTGCGTTGCTGCTCTTCGGCGTTCTGACCGATCAATCGATTGGCGCTTTATTTATCGCCGGTGTCATTCCCGGTATCGTCCTGGCCTGCCTCATGGCCCTGTACACGGCCGCTGTAAATCCACGCGACCCAAATTCCCGCAGTCCCAGCAGAGCGGAGATTCTCAGGGCGACCATTGACGCAGGTCCAATCCTGCTGCTGCCGATTTTGATCTTTACCAGTATCTATAGCGGCATAGCTACAGCCACCGAAGCCGCTGCGCTTGCGGTTAGCTATATCGTCATTGTCGGCGTCGCTTCGCGCACTCTCGGGTGGAAGCAACTGGTTCAGGCAGGGTTATCGGCCGCGCATGCGTCCGTGATGATCTTCATGCTCGTCGCCTTCGGCGCCCTCATGACCCATTTCTTCACGCTTACCGGTGTGCCCCAGGGGGTTGCCACGCTAATCGCCAAATCGGGTCTCGGTTTTTTCGGCATCGTCACCCTGATGGTGATCTTCTATCTGATCCTGGGCATGTTCCTGGAAGCCTTGTCGATGATGCTGATCACCATTCCGATCCTCTATCCGATCGCCAGGGCCGCTGGCATCGACCCCCTCGCCTTTGGCGTCTTCGTAGTGCTGGCGATCGAGATGGCGCAGATCACGCCGCCAGTCGGCATCAACCTTTTCACCATTTCACAGATCGGCAAGATCCCTTTCGAAAGCATCTCGAAGGCGATCATACCCTACGTCGTGCTGCTGGTGCTGATGATGTACTTTGTCGTCTACTGGCAGGATCTTGCGACCTGGCTTCCCCGAACAATGAATTATAAACAATGACTCCAAGCGCGGTCCCTTGTGACAGCCCAGTTCTGCGGCTGGCATATGTAGATGTGGAGATCTTCGACGAGAATGACCGGCCCGTTCCAGTCGGTACATTCGGTGAGATTGTCTTGCGCCCGAAGGAGTTCCTCGCATTGTTGTTCGGTTATTAGGCCAATCCGGACGCGACTTGGGCATCGTCACGTAACCATGCCTGAGACCGCCGGCGGCATTCATTATGTGATGCACGATTTTCGGCCGCCATGGGTGACCTCCGGTTTGCCAGTGGTGTTTAATCACGGCATCGGCACCAGTCTGGATATATGGGCCGAATGGGTGCCGGTGATCGCAGCGCGCCACCCGGTCTTGCGCTTCGATATGCGTGGCTTCGGGCAATCGGTCGTTCCGCCCGAGGACCATGTGTGGTCGATGCGGGAGATGGTCGAGGATTTGTGGGATGTCGCCGACACGGTCGGCTCCGGCAAGGTCCACTTGATGGGCGAGTCTTTCGGTGGAACGATCGCGCTGGCCGCTGCCGTGGCGCGACCTGAGCGGGTCGCCTCGGTGTCGATTTCGAACGCATCGTTCAAGGGACAGGGTATCGGCCAGATTCAGTTCTGGCAGAATCAGTTCGCGCAAGGCGGAATTACCGGCTGGAGCGAGCGCATGATGGACAACCGCTTCGTGCCCGGCGTCGGAGATCCGGCAGCGCTTGCGTGGTTCGCCACCGAACAAGCAAAGACCCGGCCCCATGTGGCCCTCGGGCTGGCTGGCGTGCTCGCGGAATCCGACCTGACGGAGGCTCTGAAGGGACTCGATGTCCCGGTCTCGATCGTGCTGCCGGATTCGAGCCCGTTTGTGCCCGTGCAACACGCGGCGGAACTCCATCAAATCGCCAAACGTTCAAAACTGCGGGTCGTGCCCAACATCCGTCACGGCTTGCCGTTTGTCCACGCACGGCAGGAAGCCGAAATCCTTCTGGCCACGCTTGGCGAATATGAGTGATAGCGCACGGCCGGCTCGGTCTCGTCGTTGGGAGTTCTGGCGAAGGCGATCGTAGAGTTATCGGATCATATCACTCATCTTCATTTCTAGCGTTTGACAAGACGCCAGCGGATCTGCGATGTTGCCTATGGATAATCTAAAAAATTAGGAGGAGAAACTGATGACCAACAATGGAAATCCGAAAACACTTGTGCCGGTCACCGGGCGGCGCGACGTGCTGCGCGCCGGCGCCTTGGGCCTCGCCGGTATCCTAGCCTTCGGCCGCGCACCGGCTTTTGCCCAGGCGACCCCGTAGAAGTTGGTGTTCGGGTACGCCATCCCGGTCTGACCCCATCCCCGTTTTAGGACCGGTCAATCGTAGATATTTCCGGCTCTAGCCTGTTCGTCGGCTTGGCGATCTCCGACCTCTCGCTGACTGCGGTGGCGCGCGCCATTTGACCGATGGTAATGCTGATGATGGCGGTGCTGATCACCTACGTACCGGATTTGAAGTCCGGCCGCTCCACCGCGAATGATTCCCTTCCGTGTGGGCCTCAAAGTGCGGGGAGCAGCAAGTGCAAGCGAGTGCGGCCGGCGCGATGTTGAGCGTAAATAGATGCGTTAAACGCGACCTAGCCGCCGGGCGACCGAAATCGCAGCCGCGCGGGCGTCGAACATCGCGTCCTCGAGTTGACCACCGGAACCTACGCGTACGGCCCCGATTGCATAAACTTTCCGAATTGCGCTTTCAAGTTGAGCATCTACCATGACCCGGCCGTGGAGATCCAGAGCCGATTGATCCGACAGGAAGGACGTGTTGGGGTCCAGGCCGACATAGGCGAAAAATCCGGTGCACGAGATCTCGGCTGATGTGCCATCTGCCCTGCGAATCGCAACCCGGGAAAGCGCTTCTTCCCCGCGCAGTTCTTCCACTGTGGTTTCCATCCTGGGAAAAATATTTGGGTGTTCCCGCAGTTTCTCGACAAACTCCCGGCGGGCACTGAACGACGCGCCGCGATGCACGAGGTGGACCCGAGCGCAGTGCTCCGACAGTACCAGCGCTTCCTGCAGGGCCGAGTCCCCGCCGCCCACAACCATTACATCCTGTCCCTGGTAGAGCGGCGCATCGCAGTCGGCGCAATGAGAGACGCCGCGGTCCTGGAACTCGGCTTCGCCTGGAACGCCGAGTTTGCGCAGGCGCGCGCCACTCGCAACGATTACGGCCTGCGCGCTATGTGCGCCTTCCGCTGTTATGACGGAGAGGCCATTCCCGGTCTGGAGGCCAGTCACCGATTCAAAGACGCTTGTGACACCGAGATCTGAGACGCGTGTCATCAGTTCTGCGGCCAGATCGATGCCAGATGTCGGTAAACCCGCCACTGCTGGCAGGAGATGGTTCACGTTGACGACCAGACCACCGAACAAGAGTTCTTCAATCAAACAAACACGCAGGCCATGCCGGGCGGATTCCAGTGCGGCACTGAGTCCGGCTACGCCTGCGCCGATGACGACGACATCGTGGGTGCCGTTCATTTCTTGCTCCCTTGATCGTTTCCCGCGCCGGGCAGCGCCGGGAGGTCGCCGCCGGTGTAATGGCGGCCATTACCTTCCCGGTGCGTGATGTTCAGCCTGTCCAGGCACTCGAGAATCTCAATTGCCAGGGTTCGTCCGGTGCCGATGTGATCGCGGTATTGGGCCGCGGTGAACACGCCGCCTGGGAAGGAACGCGCCGTGTCGCGGGCCTTCGCGGCCAGTGCCGTCAGCGTCGCACGCAGGGCAAAGCGCTCCAGTGTCACCTTGATCAGTTCGCCGGTGGCGCTCTTGCGATGCAGGAAGTCGCGCAGCACTTGCAGCGGCAGGGCGACGCGGACGGCCAACTCACGCACGGAGGGAATGTCTGCGCCCGCGTCTTCCAACAAGGGGCGCACCTGCTGCCATAGCCGCACGTCGCGCGGATTGTCCGTGGAGTCATGCCCAGGTAGGCGCACCAGCGACCCCTGCAAAACGATCCGACCTTCCGTGACATAGCGCTTCAGTATCACAGCGAAGATGGCCGCATCGACTCCAGGCGCCAGTTCCTGCTGCAGGACGGAGGCGTTCACGCCGGTGTCGCTGCTCTTTTCCCTGTGGAAGCAAGCGAGCCATTCGAGCACACGCGCTTGCAGGCTGTCGAGCCACTGCGACGAGAACGCCACGCGATGGACGGTGCCGAGCACCGTCGAATCCGGGGGAAGCAACTCCTCAATACGATCCATGCGACGATTGAAAACTCGCGCAAACCAGCCGAGGTCGACACCGCGCTGGCTGCTCGCAACCAGCTCGGCAAGGCTAGCTCCCGGCTCGGTTTGTGCGAGCGCGGCAAGCGTGAACGAGCGTTCCGCAGGGGTGCGCCGAACCGCCGCAAACGGATCTATAACGATGCCGCCGCCCAGGGTTCGCGTGGCGGACTGGTCACGGATAATCAGTCTGTCGCCACGTGCGGCGCACACGGGCCGATCCAGCCGCAATTGCGCGAGCGCGCTTTCGCCCGGAGCGATCGATGCACCGCGCCGCATTGCCAGTCGCGCCGGCACGTCTGCCGAGCCGATGTGCACGTGGACTGGCGTCCAGTGTTTGAGCGGTCCGCTTTCCGCCTGGAGCACCTGGATGCGTGCTTCGATGCGATCGGTCGGCGCATGCGCATCCGGTGCCACGAGCCAGTCGCCTCGGCGCAAAGACGTGTGTTCGATATTAGCCAGGTTGATTGCGCAGCGTTCGCCCGAGCGCGCGTGTGTCGAGGCCTTGCCATGTCGTTGCAGCTTGCGCACGCGCACTTCGATGCCGGACGGCGAAATCGTCAATCTGTCGTTCGGCGTAATCTCACCGGCGATGAGCGTTCCAGTGACCACTGTGCCGCTGCCGGGCACGCTGAATACGCGGTCGACGATATAGCGTGTCAACAGCGCATCCTGCCCTCGGTCTCGCTGCACCGCCGCAGCGGCCTCGATCAATCGCTGTTGCAGGCGCTCCATTCCGTCGCCGCGAGCGGCGGAAAGCGGGATCATGGCCCAGCCTTCGAGGCCGGTCCCCAGCAGCAGCCGTTTAACTTCGTCCATTACCTCCGGAACCCGGTCCGGCGATACCCGATCGGCCTTGGTGATCACCACCGTGCCATGGTCAACGCCGAGGAGATCGACAATGGCGAGATGTTCCCGCGTCTGTGGCATGACGCCATCGTCGGCCGCCACCACCAGAAGCACATGGTCGATTGCATAGACGCCGCATAGCATGTTGCGGATAAATCTTTCGTGTCCGGGCACATCGACGAAGTCTATGCTGCCGCCGCCGGGGACATCCCAATGCGCGAAACCGAGATCAATGGATATGCCACGAGCTTTTTCTTCAGGCAGTCGATCCGTGTCGATCCCCGTGAGTGCGCGCACCAGCGTGGTCTTGCCGTGGTCGATGTGACCTGCGGTCGCAACAATCATGCGGCGGTCTCGCGCGTGTGGCGAAGCTGGTCGAGTTGTGCGACGAACCCGGCTTCGTCTTCCAGGCAGCGAAGGTCGAGAACATACGCGCCGTCATGCACGCGGCCGACCACCGGCGCCGGTAAAGCACGGAACGCCGCTTCCGTTCGCAGCAGCGCGGCGCCGCGCGCTTTCGCGTCTAGCGGAATGATCGCGATGCCGGCGCTCTGGATTCGGAATGTTGGCAAGGCGCCGCTGCCGATCTGGCTTTCGCAGGCGACTGGCTCGGCCGATGCAACATCGCTCAATGCGGCGGCGATGGCCGGGCAAACGCGTAGCGCGAGTGCACGGATGTCCTCGATAGGACGCGTGAGCGCGCGTAGGCCGGGCAGACGTTCGGCGATACGGTCCGGATCGGCATACAGCTGCAGCACCGCGGACAGCGCGGCGATGGTCATCTTGTCCACCCGCAGCGCGCGCTTCATCGGATTGCGCTTGATTCTTGCAATCAGGTCGGCGCGCCCGGCGATAATCCCTGCCTGTGGCCCGCCAAGCAGTTTGTCGCCGCTGAACGTCACCAGGTCGGCGCCATGCGCGAGCGCTTCGGCTGGAGTCGGCTCATGGGGCAAACCATAGCGCCGCAGATCGATCAGCGAGCCGCTGCCAAGATCGATCACGAACGGTACGCCGCGTTCCTTGCAAACTTGCGCGAGTTCGTTCTCGCTTGCAGTCGCGGTGAACCCCACGATTTCGTAGTTGCTGGTATGCACCTTCATTACCAGCCCGGTCTGCGGTCCGATGGCTTCGACGAAATCGCGCAGATGGGTGCGGTTGGTGGTGCCGACTTCGCGCAATCTGCACCCGGCGCAGGCCATAATGTCGGGCAACCGGAATGAGCCGCCTATCTCGACGAGTTCGCCCCGCGATGTCGGAACCTCGCGATCTGCGCCCAGGCTGTTCAATACCAACATTACCGCTGCGGCGTTGTTGTTCACCACCGTCGCGGCTTCTGCGCCGGTCAAGCGGCAAATCTGCTGTTCAATATGATCGTCGCGATCGCCTCGCTTGCCATCGGCCAGATCGTATTCCAGATTGCTGGCGCCGAGAGCAACCACGGCGGCGGCGTCAACCGCTTCCTGCGGCAGCGGTGCACGTCCCAGGTTCGTATGCAGGACAGTGCCCGTGAGGTTGAACACGCGTCGGAGAGATGGGGTCGATTCCTGTTCGAGTTTGCTCGCAACGCGATCGAAGACCGATGCTTCCGTGAAATTGCCTGAGCTGCCATTAGCCACAATCGCGGAGCGCACCTCATCCAGCGCAGAGCGCATTGCCTCGATGACGACGGGACGTCCGTAGCGCGCGATCAACACGGTAATCTCGCGCGACTGAAGCAACCGATCAATCGATGGAATATCAGCCAGGCGAATAATATTTGTCATACCTCTGCAAAGTCTCTCCATAGGGTTCTGTCGCATTAACTCAGTGGGTAAGCCTCCGGCTTTGCCGGGGGACTCACCAAAGGTTGACTTTTACCGCGGTCATGGAAAATCTGCCGTCTTGGCCAAGAGACGGAGGTTCATAACGAAAGAGTATCAGAGTTTGAGCCATACGCGATGGGACTGTAAGTACCATTTGGTGTTTATTCCGGAGAAACGGAAGAAGATATTCGAGGCACTGCGACGGCATCTTGGAGAAAGATTCCGGGATCTGGCGAAGCAGAAAGAATCGCAGGCTGTGGAAGGGTGTTTGATGGGAACATGTGCACATGTGCTTGAGTATCAGGTCGAAGTACGCGGTATCGAACGTGGTGGATTACATCAAGGGCAAAAAGTGCGATTGCGATCGCGAGGTACTTTGGCGGGAGGGCGCGGAAGTGCGCGGGTGAGGTGTATTGGGCCCGCGGGTATTTCGTATCAATGGTTGGGCCTGATGAAGCAATGGTCAAGGCGTACATCCGCAGCGAGGGGACGAAGATGAACGCTATGACCAAGTGATATTAATAGTGTAGCCGGCTTGGGCGGCCCACGGTTTGCTAGCACCTTTGAGGAGCTCAATTGATAAGCCTCCGGCTTTGCCGGAGTTAATCTAACCTCGCGCATACACCGCATGCTTTCGGATGCGCACCAGAACGCTTTCCTTCGGAAGTCTCATTCCCGATATCCGCAGCCTTTTCCTTCGCAGTTCGCTCAGGCGTCATCAGTACAATCGAATTAGGCTCGCCGCTGTGCCAGGAAAACAGAATTGACTCCGTCGGGCTCGCCTCGATGTGCTGGACGATTTAAAGCTCCAGCAGGTCGTCGGCCATAGTTAAAAGTCCGACTTTGGGATAAAGATTCTTCTTGCCCAGGTAGTGGCAATATTGGCAGTCGAGGTTACATACCGCGCCCATCGGTTTCACCGCGACATGGAATTCAGGCGAAGCTGAAGGCTTCGTCGGCTCTATGCTGTTGAGTTCACAGCCGCGACAATTCCGGAATGCCTGCCAGAGCTGCGCCAGTGCGACAGAACCAAAGAGATAACATGTCAGTCGCCAAGCAAGTTCTTCACGCCGCGGCGCATGGCCTCGGCGTAGCGTTGCTCATTGGTTATCAGGCGGTCGCTCAAGCCGCCGAGACCGATCACAAGCGGCCTGTACTGCGAGCGTGTCGGCAGTGGCATCGCAATGGACCCGGCGCGCGGCGTGACATGATTGAGTGACATGGCATAGCCATTTGCGCGATCTACGGCAGCCTGACCGAGCACATTCGGGATGTCGAGTGGTGGTTGCGAGTCTGAACTGGCGTTGTGCTTGTGCGCAAGTTTGCGGATCGTGGCCTGGTCCATCTGACTGAGGAGCGCGCGGCCGGTTCCAGACACAAACAAGGGGCGCAAGGTCCCGATATGCAAATGCATGCGCAGGGTGTTGGTGCCTTGTATGACGCGGATGTATTGGGAGTGCAGGCCGTTTTGTGCGGCTAGGACTACGGTCTCGCCGGTCTCGTCGTTCAGATCGTGCATGAGGCGCATAAGTTGGCCATCCTTGAACCTGTTGTCCTGAATCCAGTCGCCCAAAAGGGCTACCCGGGTCGACGGGAAATAGCTGCGATCGCTAGTGTCGTAGTGCAGATAACCCAGCGCCACCAAGCTGCGCATCAGCACCGAAGTGCTCGAATGCGGCCAGCCATAATGTGCGGCCACTTCGGCGACTGAACTTGCGCGCTTCACCTCGTCGAAGAACTCCAGGACGTGAAGGACGCGGGCTGCGGATTTGACGAGCTTATGTTGCATTCAGGGTGCCCGAGGCGAGCGTGCCCAGTGCGACGGCAGGTTGCTTTTGGGTTGACTTTGGGTGCATTGCGATATGAGTGTCGGAGCCGTTCAAAATACATATATATAAAAAAGGCTATATGAATGAATTTTATCTTTGCGATGCGGCCATGTCTAGGATATATTTGCGGCGTTCACGGCTGTTTGGTTTTGGAGAAGCCGAGGGGACGCAGACGTCTTTTTTTCGGGGGGGGGATGCACGAATTCAGGTATGACCCGGTTCAATTGCCGGCATCGGCGCAGATCCTACGCAGCGACGTGCGCACCTTCATCGCGGAGGAGGTAGCCAGCGGAGCGTTCACGCCCAGCCGCAATTCCTGGAATACCTTTGATGCGGATTTCAGTCGTAGATGCGGTGAACGCGGCTATATAGGAATGAGGTGGCCGAAGCAGTACGGCGGCCATGAACGATCGGCGCTGGAGCGCTATGTCGTGACCGAGGAATTGCTTGCCGGAGGCGCGCCCGTTGGCGCGCATTGGGTTGCCGACCGGCAAAGTGGCCACCAGATTCTGCGTTACGGCAGCGATAGGGCGAAGCAAACCATTTTGCCGAAAATCGCCGCCGGGGTGTGCTTTTTTAGTATCGGCATGAGCGAGCCTGATTCCGGTTCCGACCTTGCGGCAGTTCGCACCCGCGCGATCCAAGTCGAAAGCGGCTGGAAGATCAGCGGCACCAAGGTCTGGACTAGCGGCGCCCACAGAACGAACTACCTGATTGCCCTGGCCCGGACTGGGCCAAAGGAGGAAGACAGACACGCTGGCATGACCCAATTCATCGTCGATCTGTCTCATCCCGGCGTTACCGTGCGCCCGATCTATAACCTCTATGGCGGTCACGACTTCAATGAAGTGGTGTTCGACGAGTATTTCGTGCCTGATGACATGATACTGGGCGGCGTCGGTATGGGATGGAAAATGGTAACAGGTGAACTGGCGTTCGAGCGCTCCGGTCCGGATCGCTTCCTCAGCACCTACCAACTGCTGCTCGAATCCATCCGTGCAATCGGGCCCGATCCAGATGATCGCTCGGCCAACGAAATCGGCCGCTTCGTTGCGCACCTTGCTACCCTGAGGCGTATGTCGACCTCAGTTGCGGGCATGCTCGAGCGCGGAGCCCAGCCGATTGTCGAGGCCGCATTGGTCAAGGACGTAGGCACGACTTTCGAACGCGAAGTGCCCGAAACCTTTCGTCATCTGATTCCAACCGAGCCGACCCTGGGCGAAGGGGGCAGCTATCCGGAGTTGCTGGGCATGACGATCCTGCGCGCGCCGGGATTCACCATTCGCGGCGGTACGCGGGAGATTTTGCGCGGGATGATTGCACGGGGGCTGGGACTGCGATGAGCGAAATACGTGATGATCTACTGAAAACCGTCGATCGGATTTTCGACGAGCACTGCCAGAAATCAGTGCGTGAATCAGCCGAGGCGGGCGAGTGGCCAGCCGCTTTGTGGCAGGCGCTGGAGGAGGTGGGTGTGACCCGAGCCGCACTGCCGGAAGGGGCAGGTGGCTCGGGTATCGAATTCGAGGATGCGATGTTCGCGCTGCGGCGCAGCGCCTACCATGCCGCGCCGGTACCGCTTGCGGAAACGATGCTTGCCGGGCGCTTGCTTGCTGCGGCCGGGATAGCGGTTCCGGAAGGCGGCCTGACTGTGGCACCGGTACAGCGAAACGATCAGCTTAAGCTTGCAAAGGAGGCTTCCGGAGCCACTGTGTCGGGTACGGCGCATCGCGTACCCTGGGGCAATTTATGCGCGCATGCCGTGGTGGTCGGAGAGCTCGACGGAATAGGCGTGGCGGGCCTCATATCGATCGTGGGCGCCGCTGGCAGCGTGGAAAGAAACTTGGCCGGGGAGCCCAGAGCTCTACTCCGGTTCGAGCGCGCGCCGCTGATTGCGTTTGCACCCCTGGAAGGTGCGCTGTCGCGTCTAGAAACCGAAGGGGCGCTTTACCGCAGCGTTCAGATGGCCGGCGCGCTGGAACGAACGCTCGAGTATGCCTTACTGTATGCGAACGAGCGCGTGCAATTCGGCCGCCCGATCGCCAAGTTTCAGGCGATACAGCACATGCTCGCAGTGCTGGCCGGACACGTGGCAGCCGCCAGCGCCGCGGCCGATGCGGCGGTCGAGACATCGGGGATCGCGCCGGACGAGTTTGGGGTTTCGGTGGGGAAGTCGCGCATAGGGGAAGCAGCCGGCAAGGGTGCCGAAATCGCGCATCAGGTGCACGGTGCGATGGGTTACACGCGCGAGCACAACTTGCATTACAGCACACGCCGACTGTGGTCGTGGCGCGACGAGTTCGGCAATGAATCCTACTGGCAGACCCGCCTCGGCCGCGCTGTCGCGGCGCAGGGCGCCGATGCGCTCTGGCCCATGCTAAGCCGGCTTTAATCTGCGACTTGGGCTCTCCGATGAGGCACCGCCGTATTCCGCGGTCGGGCCGAGAACTAGTACTAGTGCGGTGACGAAGGCGAAACCCGTGCACTTATCTTGCCGCAAAACTGAGGAGATGGCATGAAACAAAAAACCTGGGTTGGTTTACTTACGCTGATGCTTACTGCGCCGCTGGTGATGGGACAGGCCAAGGACTTTCCGAACAGGCCGGTCAAAGTAATTGTCCCGTATACGGCGGGAAGCGGTTCCGATACCTCAGCCCGGTTCTTCGGCGAGAAACTGGCGGCCATACTCGGCCAGCCTTTCGTGGTTGAGAATCGGCCCGGCGCGAGCGGCGTCATTTCCGTAATGACGGTCAAGTCCGCGCCCGCAGACGGGTACTCGATACTCCTGGCCAGCAATTCCCCACTGTCGGTGAATGCGGTTACGATCAAGGATCTTTCGTACGATCCGCTCAAGGATCTGAAACCGCTGTCTGGCCTGACCCGGGGCATGAACGCCTATGTCGTGGCGTCGAACTCAAAGCTGAATACCCTTGCCGATCTGGTAGCAGTGGCGAAAATGGGGCGGCAACCACTGAACGCTGGCAGCTATTCGGACGGATATCAACTTGCTCTCGAATGGCTGGCGAACGTCATGGGCGTGAAGTTCAACTATATTCCCTACAAAGGTGGGGCTCAGGTGTTTACCGACGTGATGGGAAACCAGCTCGATTTCGGTCTCGTAGATATGGGCGGCGTCTTGCCGCTGCTGAAGAGCGGGAGGTTGCGGGCGCTGGCGGTGTCGGGGGAAAAGCGACACGCGGAATTTCCGAATGTGCCGACGGTCAGTGAAAGTGGTTATCCGGAATACGTGAATTACGCCTGGACTTCTTTTTGCGTCCGGTCCGAGACGCCGGACGACGTGACAGCCAAGTTGGCCGACGCCCTGCAAAAGGTTCTGGCAACGAGCGAAGCCAGGGATTTCGTGAGAAAGATGGGGGCCGAATTGATGCCGCTAGCGCCTGACGCGATGCGGAAGTTTCAGCGCAACGAGATTGACCGCTTCCGTCACATCGCGGATATGGCTGGCTTTAAGCCCCATTAGTCGGGGCTGGCGGGAGATCGGCAATGTTTCGCGACGGCTTACTGGCGGGCAAGCGCGTACTGATCACCGGTGGCGGCACGGGACTGGGGAAGAGTATCGGCCGGCGCTATGTCGAGCTCGGCGCCGAGCTCGTCATCTGCGGGCGCAGAGGTGAGGTGCTGCAAGCGACGGCGGACCAGTTCGAACGCGAACTCGGCGCGCGCATCGATATCCATGCCTGCGACGTGCGCGACGCGGAAGCGGTCGAGAGCATGATGGTGCGCATCTGGGAGAACGGGCCTTTGGACGTTCTTGTGAACAATGCGGCTGGCAACTTCCTCGCCCGCACCGAGCGTTTGTCCCCGCGCGCTGTCGACGCCGTGATCGACATCGTGTTAAAAGGCGGTGCCTATTGCACTATCGCGGCGGGCAGACGCTGGATCGATGCAGGGCGCAGGGGAACCGTGCTTTGCATTCTGACCCAGTCCGCTTTGGTCGGCGCCCCGTTCACCGTACCCTCGGCGATGGCCAAGGCCGGACTGCTATCTATGATTCGAAGCCTGGCCGTGGAATGGGGGCCAAAAGGCATCCGCCTAGTGGGCGTGGCGCCGGGGCCGTTTCCGACCGAAGGTGCATGGTCGCGGCTGATGCCCAAGGAGCGTCATCGCGAACCCGTAGAGAACGGAATCGCATTGCGGCGAGTGGGCCGGCATGAGGAACTGGCCGACCTTTGTACGTTCCTGGTGTCTGACAACGCCGGCTTCATCACCGGTGAAGCCATCGTCATCGACGGCGGGAAATGGCTACAAGGGGCGGCCGGACCGTCAGCGGTCAATATGCAGAATTGGTCGGATGAGACCTGGGAAAATCTGCGCAAACCAAAATCGTGAAAGGTACAGGGCAGGAAATGACCATTGCTAATCCCCAAAAGCAAACATCCGTAGTCGCGCAGGGCCCACTCTCCGGCGTGCGCATAGTGGATCTCACCTCCGTTGTGCTAGGTCCCCTGGCGACACAGATTCTAGGCGACTATGGCGCTGAAATCATCAAGGTCGAAAACCTCGAGGGCGATTTAATGCGGGCCAACGGCGTCTCCTTACACCCGGGCATGAGCTCCATTTTTCTAGCGATCAACCGCAACAAGCGCTCGATCGCGGTCGATCTCAAGTCCGCCGACGGCAGGGAGATACTAAAACGCCTGGTTTCCGGTGCGGATGCACTCGTTCACAACATGCGCGTCGCCGCGATCGAAAGGCTGGGGTTTGGCTACAAGACCGTGGTCGAATTCAACCGGGACATCGTTTATTGCGTAGCCACCGGTTTCGGTCAAGACGGTCCGGATCGGGACAAACCCGCCTTCGACGACATCATTCAGGCGGCCTGTGGCCTGGCCAGTCTGAACAACGTGGGGCGCGAGCAACCCGACTATGCGCCCACGCTGGTGGCCGACAAAACCGCCGGCATGGCGCTGGTGAATGCGGTGCTGGCGGCGCTGTTTAGCCGCGAGCGCACCGGCCGGGGCCAGTACGTTGAGGTGCCGATGTTCGAAACCATGGTGGCGTTCATGCTGGCCGAGCACCTGGGAGGCCTTACCTTCGATCCCGCTCCCGCCAAGGCCGGCTATGCACGTCTGCTCGCCGGGGGGCGGAAACCTGCGCCCACCAAGGATGGCTATATTGCTATCCTGCCCTACACTGGCGATCACTGGGCCGCATTCTTCGATAGTGCCGGCCGTCCGGAGCTTACGCAGAAGCACGCCGTGTACGACCGGCATATGCGTAACGCCAATATCGTCGGGTTGTATGGCGACATGGCGGAGATTACGCGGCAGCGCACGACGGCCGAGTGGGTGAGCATTTGCGCGACCCTGGATATTCCGATTACGCCGGTCTACGCCGTCGACGACTTGCCGGAGCACCCGCACCTGAAAGCGGTCGGCCTGTTTCAGGCTGCCGAGCACCCGAGCGAAGGTTCGGTTCTCTACGTCAATCCACCGACCAAATTTTCCGCTACACCTGCCGGGATACGATTTGGCGCGCCGTTGCTGGGACAGCACACCACCGAAATTATGCGCGGGGCGGGTTATAGCGATGAAGAGATTGCCGCATTGAAGGCAAAGAAGGTGGTGGCGCAGGCAAAGGCGGAACCTAGGACAATGACATGAAATTTTGTTTTACCGACGAACAGGAACAATTTCGAACGGTTCTCCGGCGGTTTTTTGTCGAAAAATCTCCTGCGACGGAAGTTCGCCGTTTGATGGCGACAGACACAGGGTGGGAGCGTGCGACGTGGAAGCAGTTGAACAAGGAACTCGGCCTCAGCGCTGTGCACATACCCGAGACCTATGGCGGACAGGGGTTTGGCTTTGTCGAGTTAGGCATCGTGCTGGAGGAAATGGGACGTGCATTGCTGTGCGCGCCTTATTTTTCGTCGGTAGTGCTTGCCGCCACCGCGATCCTGAACGCGGGCACGGAACAACAAAAGCAGGCTCGGTTGCCCGGCATTGCCGCTGGCGATACCATCGCAACCCTGGCGTTTACCGAGGACAACGGCGCCTGGGACAGCGCCGGGATCGAGATGGTGGCAACGCCGGCAGGTGGCGGCTACCGGCTGGACGGGGTCAAGAGTTTTGTGCTCGATGGGCACACGGCTGATTTGATTGTGGTGCTGGCGCGCCAGCCCGGCTCGAGCGGGGATGACGGGCTTTCCTTGTTCACGGTTGCAGGCGATGCCCCTGGGCTAGCGCGGCAGCTGCTGAAGACCGCCGACATGACCCGCAAACAGGGGCGTCTGAAGTTTCAATCGGTGCAAGCCGAACTGCTGGGCGAAGCGGGCGGCGCTGCTGCGCCGTTCGCCAGGACGCTGGATCAGGCGGCCGCCTGTCTCGCCAACGAGATGGTCGGCGGGGCCGAGAAGCTGAGAGAGTCAGCAGTCGATTATGCGAAGATGCGCGTGCAGTTCGGACGCTCCATCGCCTCGTTTCAAGCGATCAAGCACAAATGCGCCGACATGCTTGTTGACGTGGAATTGGCCAAGTCTGCGGCTTACTATGCGGCGGAGGCGGCGGCAGCGAACGATCCTGACCTGCCGGCGATCGCGTCGCTCGCCAAGGCATGTACCGCCGACGCGTATATGCAAACCGCAATCCACACCATACAAATCCACGGTGGCATCGGCTTTACCTGGGACAACGATAGCCACTTGTGGTTCAAGCGGGCAAAAAGCTCCGAGGTCTTACTCGGTGGTCCACATTATCACCGCGAGCTACTGATGCGGCGCTGGAATGTTTGAGAGCGAAGGACAATAAGATGAGCGAAGCCGACGAAGTCTCAATCCGCGCTGAAGCGCGCGCATGGTTAGAAGCTAACTGGAATCCAGACGTCGATCTTGTGGAATGGCGCAAAAAGCTGGCTGACACCGGGTGGGGCGTACCCACCTGGCCGAAGGAGTGGTATGGAAGAGGTCTCTCCGCCGTGCAGGGCGCCGTGGTCGAGGCGGAATTTCGTCGGATCGGCGCGGTTGGCGTTGCCAAGACCGGGATAAGAATGCTCGCCGCTGCAACCTTGTTCGATCACGGATCGCAGTTGCATAAGCGGAAATTTCTCCACCGCATCCTTACCGGCGAGGATATCTGGTGTCAGCTGTTCAGTGAGCCGGGCAGCGGATCGGATATGGCGGCGGCATCGACGCGGGCCGATCTCAAGGACGGTAAATGGATAGTCAACGGCCAAAAGCTTTGGACCACCAGTGCGCAGCACGCACAATATGGGCTCCTGCTGGCGCGTACCGACTGGAATGTGCCGAAGCACCGGGGGCTGTCGTATTTCATCATCGACATGAAACAGCCGGGGATCACGGTGCAAGCGCTCGCGCAGATGAATCACCATGCTTCTTTCAATCAGGTATTTTTCACCGATGCAGTGATCGAGCCCGAGTTCCTGGTCGGAAAACTGGGCGAAGGCTGGAAGGTGGCGACCACTACCCTGATGCACGAGCGGCGCAGTGCCGCCGATGGGATTAGCTCCTGGGGGCAGGAGTCAGGACGTGTGGGGCGCGCCTATGACCAGGAGCGGGCGGAAATTGCGACGGTGATGGAGCCGTATAAATGGTATCCGCAGCGGGCCGGCCGCGTTGATCTGGTGGTGGAACGCGCCCAGGCGACGGGCAAGAATACCGACCCGGTGGTGCGCCAGGAAATCGCCAAACTACTGACCCTGCACCGAACCGGGCAGTGGATATCCAGCCGCGCCCGTGCGGCGCAGCAAATGGGTCGAACGCCGGGGCCTGAAGGCTCGCTCGGCAAACTGGTGGCCAGCCATGTGGCACGTGCCGCGGCGAATGTTCATACGCTGATATCCGGCGCCGATGCGATGCTTACCGGAGAAGACAGCCCTTTGAATGGCGTGATAGCGGAAATTTTGGTCTCGACGCCGGCGACATCCATTGCCGGCGGCACCGACGAGATCCAGCGCAATATCATCGCCGAACGCGTGCTCGGCATGCCGAAGGAGCCCGGGTTAGATGCGGATCGCCCGTTCAAGGATGTCCCGAGAAATATCGTATCCTGATCGCCGCTCCTGCCGGAGGACTACTTGCCTTGGAACACCGGCAGCCGCCGCGCGGCCATCGCCGCAATGCCCTCCTTGAAGTCCGCGGTCTGACGCTGCCAACTCTGCTCCGCGCCTTCGCGCGCGACCGCCTTTTGTGCCTGCTCGACCAGACCCGCGCGCAGCGTTGCTCGCGTGGACACAACGGCCAGCGGCGCCGATACCGCGATTTCGACCGCCAGTTTCAATGCCTCGGCGCGCACCAGGTCCTGCGGCACCAGCACATCGGCTAAACCGATCGCCACCGCCTCTACGCCACCGATGCGGCGGCCGGTGTAGAACATCAGCGCGGACTTCTGTACTCCGATCAAGCGCGGTAGCGTATACGTGAGCGCGAAGCCCGGGTGAAATCCCAGCCGAGTAAAGTTTGCGCTGAAGCGTGCCTCAGGGCAGGTCACGCGAAAATCCGCCACCAGCGACAGGCCGAGTCCGCCTCCCACTGCGGCGCCGTGCACGGCAGCCACCACTGGCTTGGCGCATGAGAACAGACGAAGCGCTTCGTCATACAGGGGAGTGGTCTTACGCGTCGGGTCCACGTCTGGAGCGTTTTCCGGGCGCGAGAAGTCCGCTCCGGCGCAAAACGAGGTGCCTTGCGCCGCAAGCACGCTGCAGCGGCAGGTCGGATCGGAGTCTAACGACTCGAAGATGTCGGCCAGGCCGCGAATCAATTGGATATCGAAAAAATTGTGCGGCGGCCGGCGAATTTCGACTATGGCGACATGCCCGTCGCGGCTTACACCGATGTCTGCCGTACTGCCGGTTTCACTCATTTTTGTATCCCCAGGTTGGTTGCAAATCGGTTTACTGCGGTTCGATCTTCGCCATGACCACGTAGCGCGTCCACTTGGCGCGCTCGCTGCGCACGAAGGCGTCGCACTCGTCCAGGCACATGCTCTTCGGCGTGAAGCCGAAGCCTTCCGGCCTCAGCGCAAGATTCCCACCCCGCGCCGGTCAGCACAATGCTGCGCACCCCGTCGTCCGCGAAAGCCCCTGATACCGCACTGCGCAGTTCACGCTCCATAGTGGGAGTCCACGCATTCATGCGCGCGAGCTGGTTGAATGTGATGGACGCGACCAGGTCCGGGACGTAATACAAAAGCTCTAGATAGCTCATCCTTGGTGGAATGCGGCGAGGCAATCTGTCTTCGTTATTCTGCTGCAATTTTGGACATTCAATCATTGACGTCCGTTTCTCTTCTTGGATACACTTGAATTGCGGAATCCGATACGATTTACATGGCCTCCAGCGCACCCACATCCTCCAGAAAGTCTTCTTGGTGTTAATTTGCACTGAATTCTGAGCCCGGTTTTCCATTGAATCTTGAGCCACCCGATTTCAAGTTTCATTATGACTCAGATTGTGGACATCTTTCTAGATCTGGGTTCCTTTGTTTTGTTGGATTGAACTGTTCTTGACGCGGTAACTCTCGTTCCCGGTTTCAAGGGTATGGCAGTGGTGGGTGAGCTGGTCCAGCAGCGCCGTAGTCATCGTGGGGTCGCCAAATACGCTGGCCCATTCAGCGAATCTCAGATTGGTCGTACTCACCAGGCTGGTGCGCTCGTAGAGCTTGCTGATCAGCTGGAACAACAAATCCCCCGCCCGCCTGGCTGAATCGCAGACAGCCCAGCTTATCGAGGATCATCAGGTCGGCATGTATCAAGCGAAGAACAATGTGGTTTTGCCGGGCGGCAGCCTGCTCCTGTTCCAATGCATTGACCAGATCGATGGTCTGGGCGACGCGCATCCGCTGCCGGTGATGTTCAATCACCTGTACCCTCCGTCGTGGCCGGGTGCGTCTTGCCCGCACTCGGGCCACCCACCAGCACGACGTTCTGCTCCTGCTCCAGAAACTCACAGCGGTGCAACTGGAGAACCAGGGCTTCGTTGAACGTGCTCTGAGCGAAGTCAAATCCGACCAGCTTCGGGTAAGCTAGAAAGCCGGCGATGTTCATCTGGCAAGCCACTGATCGCACCTCCCGTTCGGACATATCCGCCTTGAGCACACTGCGTTGTACGCTTTGAGCATTTTTTTGATAGGCTAGCGTGCCCTGCTGGGCTAACTCTACCACCGCCTGCGCCATGCCAAAGAGCTTGAATGATTTCAGGCTCGATACCATCGCTTCATGCTGCATGGCGTTCCTCTTTCAATTCGTCATCGCGACTCACATTGGCTTACGGTTCCACGGCAAGCTTGAGAACCTGCGGGGCGTTGACCGGCGCGGGTGGCGCCGCCGCCACTAACCGGCCCAGAAGGTTTAGCAGGTGCTGCTTGGACCGGCTCCCGATTCGAGCGCGAACTCTACCGCCGGCCGCACCGCCTGCTCATCGCGATGCAGGCCGAGTCTCCGGAACTCGACTATCTCCCGATCAGCGCCGACGCGCTCGGTCAGAATCGCCTGTAACCGTTGCAACTCCTCGGGCAGTCTAAGGTGTCGATTACATCCGGCGTCGTAATCCACATTGTCGGCAGTCGTAATGGATGACATTCGCGATCGTTTCCGATTGAAAAATTGAATAATTTGACACTCAACAACGTGCTTCTTGCTTTTCAGCGGGCGATATTGTATTTTCAACCCCATGAAAACTAGTACCGCCGATCGTACCCTGCATGTGTTCGAGGGTTTCTCCGAGATCGGAAGGCCAGCCACGCTCTCCGAGCTCGCTCGTTACCTTAAGATTCCAGTGTCCAGCTGCTCGGGGCTGCTAAATACCTTGGAGCAGCGCGGCTATCTCCACGCTGTCGAGCCGCGCAGCACGTACTACCCGACGAATCGCCTGCTGCAGGTAGCTCGCGGAATCGCCGATCATGACCCGCTCACCAGCCGGATCTCACCGTTGTTGGAGAAGCTGCGGGACGAGACGGGCGAAACCGTGGTCCTGGCCAAGCGCCGCGACGATAAGGTCCTCTTCCTCGACGTCGTCGAGTCCCGCAGCAACATCCGTTACGTTGCGCACGTCGGAGAGACTCGCCTGCTGCACGCGAGCTCGCTCGGGAAGGCACTCCTGAGTGTCATGCCCGACGCAGAGCGCACCCGCGTGCTCCAGCAACTCGTGTTCCGTCGGCTCACGGCGAAAACGCTGCGCACGCCGAAGGCGCTCGAGACCTCAATCAAGATCGATCGGCGCCGCGGTTGCTACGTCAATTTTGGGGAGAGTGTCCCCGATCTGTATGCGATTGCGCGGCCGTTGATTGTGGACGGTAAGACCTACGCGATTGCGGTCATCGGGCCAGGCAAGCGCATCGAGGACAACCAAAAGCGACTTTTCGTGGCGCTCGAGAAGGCCTGTAAGGCCGCGCCCGATTCGGTTCCGCGTTCGCGAGCCTAGGTTCGCGGTATTACGAGACGATGTCATTCAACTCAAAGGAGGCGATATGAACCGAAAGGCGTTGGGCCTACTGGCTTGCATGGGGGCACTGGTATTGGGAAGTTCCACGGCGATGGCCCAGGCGGTGAAGCTGCGCGTGGCAGATTCGTTCCCAAACGGTCATTTCATCGGTGAGAAGATCACCAAGCCCTGGGTAGCGAAGATCAACGAGCGGGCCGGAAAGTTCGTCAACCTCGAGTACTATCCCGCGGAGCAACTCGGCAAGGCAAAGGACGTTCTCGCGCTTACCGGCTCGGGTGTAGTGGACATCGGCTATGTGGCGCCCGCCTTCGTCGGCGACAAGCTTCCACTGTCGGTCGTCGCCGAGTTGCCGATTCATTTCAAGTCCTCGTGCGAGGCAACCATGGCGTTCTACAAGCTCGCGACCGGCGACGGAATCCTCGCCAAGCAGGAGTTCGCCCCAAACAATGTGCGCGTGCTCTGGACCGTTGTGCTGGTCCCCTATCAGGTGATGCTCGGTAGTAAGGTGAACTTCGACGGGCTCAAATCGCTGCAAGGCCTGAAGATCCGCACCACAGGAGGCGCCAAGGAGTTTGCCGTGCGCAAGCTGGGTGCGGTTCCGGTGCAAATTCCGTCGCCCGAAGTCTATGAATCCGTCACCCGCGGTACCGTAGACGGGGCGCTCTGGCCCTTCACGAGCGTCTATTCGTACGGCATGGAAAACGCCTTCCATTCTTCGACGGTCGGCGAGAATTTCGGCAGCTTCGTAGTCACCTACGTGATAAACGAGCGCAAATGGAAGTCCCTGCCGCCTGACGCGCAGAAGGTGATCACGCTAGCGAGCGAGGAAACGCTGAAGAGCGCATGCAACGTGGTCGACGCCGAGGATGTCGAAGCAATTCGCAAGCTCAAGGCCGCGGGTTGGAAGATCCCCGAGCTTTCGGCCGCTGACAGGACCGAACTGCACAATCGCCTGAGCTCCGTGAGCAAAGAATGGGCCGACGCGCTCGACAAGCGCGGCAAGCCCGGCTCCCAGGTACTGAGGGCTTACCAAAACGAGCTCGCGAAGTACACGAAGTAGCTCGATGCATCATCACGCTAAATCGGACTCCTCGACGTCGGCGGGTCCCTTGGTGGGCGTCCGCGTCATCGACCTGACGACAGTGCTCATGGGTCCGTTTGCCACCCAGATGTTGGGTGATATGGGGGCCGACGTGGTGAAGGTGGAGTCGGCAGATGGCGACACAGTGCGCCGCGTCGGCCCCTCGCGCCATCCGGAGATGGGTGCGATCTTCCTGCAGGGTAATCGCGGCAAGCGCAGCTTGGTCCTCGACCTCAAGAACCCCGAAGGCCGCAAGGCTGTGCTCAAACTCGCGGAAGGGGCCGACGTTCTCGTATACAACATCCGGCCGCAGGCGATGGCGCGACTCGGCCTTACGTATGAGGACGTGTGTGCAGTGAATCCGCGCATAGTGTATGCCGGCATGTTCGGCTACGACCAGCGCGGCCCGTATGCGGCGCGTCCCGCATATGACGATCTCATACAGGCACTCGTGGCGCTGCCCACGCTTGTCCAGATGGCAGGCGCGGATCGTCCTCGTTACGTCCCGCTTGCGATCGCTGACCGCTACGTAGCGGCGATCGGCGTGGGCACCATCCTCGGTGCGCTCTTTCACCGAATGAAAACCGGCCGTGGACAGCGTGTGGACATTCCCATGTTTGAGACGATGGCGCAGATGGTGCTGGGCGACCACATGGGGGGGCGCACGTTCGATCCCCCGCTGGGGCCGCCGGGGTACAAGCGCAGTCTTTCGCCAGAGCGTGTTCCGTATCGTACGCAAGACGGGTATATATGCGTGCTTGCGTACAACGACAAGCAATGGCGCAGTTTTTTCGCAGCGGTCGGACGCCCCGAACTTCCGGACGCCGACCCGCGCTTCGCTGACGTAGGGAGCCGCACCGTTCACATCGACGAGCTGTACGCCCTAATTGCGGAGATTCTCAGCACGCGTCCGACCACGGAATGGCTCGAGATCCTGGACAGGGCCGACATTCCGGTGATGCCGCTCCATACGCTGGATTCACTCATCGACGACCCGCATCTTGCGGCGATCGGGTTCCTGGAGACCGTGGAACATCCGAGCGAGGGGCCTATACGCAGTATCGGGGTGCCCACGATTTGGTCAGAGACGCAGGCAACGCCTGGTCGGCCGGCGCCTCGCTTGGGCGAACACAGCCTCGAGGTGTTGCGAGAAGCTGGTTATTCGGCGCAGGAGATCGATCGTCTGCTCGCGGACGGTGTCACCGCGGATGGACGCGAAGGGGTGCATCCATGACCAGCATGGCGCCGCTGCGTGGTGTGCGTGTGGTGGACCTAAGTTGGCTCCTGCCGGGGCCGCTGTGCACGAGTCTGCTTGCTGACCTTGGTGCGGACGTGCTCAAAATTGAGCGGCCCGGGGACGGCGACTATGCGAGAACCCTGCTTCCCGGGTTGTTCCGGCTGGTCAACCGCGGCAAGCGGAGCGCCGTGTTCGACCTGCATGAGCCGGGGGACCGCGGGCGGCTCCTCGATATCGTCGCCCAAGCCGACATTTTTGTCGAAGGATTCCGGCCCGGTGTCGTCGACCGCTTCGGCGTCGGATATGCCGATGTCCGTAAGCGCAATCCAAAGATCGTCTACGTGTCGATCTCAGGATACGGCCAATCGGGGCCGATGCGCTCGCATCCGGGGCACGACATCAATTATTGTGCCGAAGCGGGTTTGCTCGCGATTCCCTCTACTGTCGACCAGGAACGGCCCTATCGTATGCAGCTTCCAGTGAGTGATATCGCCGGCGGCATGTACGCTGCGCTCTCCGCGCTGGCTGCACTGCGGCAGCGCGATATCACAGGGCTAGGCGCACAGGTCGATGTGTCCCTGACCGAGTGCGCGTTTGCGTGGAGCGCGATTCGCTGGGCCGATGCGCCGGCCAGCGACCAAGACAACTGGAAGCACGTTAGCCCGGGCAACGACATCTTTTGCGCCGCCGATGGCGAGTGGCTCGCGGTAGCGCTGGTGGAAGACAAGTTCTGGGCGGGATTCTGCCGAGCGGCGCGGGCCTTGGGCGCTCGTGTAAATCTTGACCCGCATTCGGCGCCGCGCCCCAATGCGTCCCGCGACGAGCGGATCGCAAGCCGCAACGCCATCGCGGCGACAATCGCGCTGTTCCCCTCCAGCGCGTGGCTCCTGCAGGCGGGTAAGCAGGACATTCCCGTCACTAAGGTAGCGAAGCGATTCGCGAAGGACTCAATGCCGGGATATCCGGTTCGGCTGCCGGGTTCGTGCGCAGGCGCGCCCGCGCCCGCGCTCGGGGCAGATAACGCGAGGCTTACGGCGAATCCGGCCGCGGCGTGGGAGATACGCAATTGAAGTTTCCGAGATTGCCGGCCGATAACCGGCTGGACGCGGCGTGCAGGGTCCTCCGCGCGGAGGTGCGCGAGTTCCTGCGGCAAGAGTTGGCCACGGGTGGCTTCGAGCCGGAGTGTGACAGTTGGCTGCGCGGCTTCAATCGCGAGTTTACGCGCAAATTGGGTATGCGCGGCTGGCTCGGAATGACCTGGCCCCTGCGCTACGGCGGACAGGAGCGGTCGCAGCGCGAGCGCTATGTCGTGATCGAAGAGCTTCTCGCGGTCGGCGCGCCGGTGGCGGGGCACTGGATCGCCGAGCGGCAAGTCGGCTCGAGCATTCTGCGCCACGGCACCGAGGACCAAAAGCAACGGCTCGTCCCGCCCATCGCACGCGGCGAGAGTATCTTCGGCGCCTGCTACAGCGAGCCCGATGTCGGTTCCGATCTTGCCTCGGTGAAGGCCCGAGCGGTGCGCATCGACGGCGCCTGGAAGATCACGGGGACGAAGGTGTGGACGAGCCAGGGGCACAATGCGGATCATCTGTTCGTCCTATGCCGCACCTCGGACGGCGAGGGCGTAAAGCACCGGGGGCTGTCGATGCTGATCGTCGCCATGCCCGCGAGGGGACTTACGGTACGCCCTATTCGGCTCCTCACCGGCGAACACCACTTCAACGAGATGATCTTCGACGATGTCGAGGTGCCGGACTCAATGGTGCTGGGCGGAGAAGGTGAAGGCTGGAAGATCGTCACCGGCGATCTCGCGATGGAGCGTAGCGGCCCCGAGCGCTTCATGAGCACGCTACCGCTGCTCGGCGAGATGATCCGCAAGGCGCGCGCGATGCCCGAGGATCCGCGCGCGCAAATCGCGATCGGCGAGCTGGTGAGTCGCTTCTGGACGCTGCGTTCGATGTCAATTGGGGTCGCCGCGTTGATGGAGCAGGGCTACGAACCCAGCGTCGAAGCTGCGCTGGTCAAGGATCTCGGTACGCGCTTCGAGGGTGATCTGGCGCAGGCGGCGCGCCTGCTCTTCCCGATGATTCCCTCGCTCGATAGCGACGACCGCTTTGAGAACTTTGCCGCGCAGGCAATCCTGCATACCCCGGCCTACACACTGCGCGGTGGCACAAATGAAATCCTGCGCGGAATTGTCGCACGCGGACTCGGAGTAAGGTGATGAACGACACGCAAACCGACATGCTGGCGGACTCGGTTTCTCGAGCGCTTGGGGACGTTGTAACGCCGCGCGGCACGGTCGAAGCTGAGGCGAAGGGCATCGACGCAAAAGCGTGGAACACGCTGCGTGCTCTCGGGCTCGCTGGCGAGGACGCCGCGACATTGAGCTTTGAGGAACAAGCTACGGTGCTGGAAGCTATCGGTTACGCCGCAGCGCTTGTGCCATATGCGGACAGCGAGGCAATCGCGCGCTGGCTAGCGCATGGCGTCGGGTTCGCCACTTCTTCTGAAGAAGTCCTGGCAATTGTGATGGCGTCGCCGAATGCGTTGTCGAGGCAACGCATCGCGTGGGGACGTCATTCCGCGCGGACGTTCTTCAGCTACGCAGAAGGGGGCCGTAATTGGGTGGCCGTCATGTCGACCGCGGAGCTGGCCTTGGCAAATGGCGCGAACCTTGCCGGTGAGCCGCACGACAAGTGCGGTGTAGATCGCGCGCAGCCGACTGAGGTTCGCGCGGTGTCCGATGAATTCTCCCCGGCCGCCGTTGGTCAACGCGGCGCCCTGTGCCGCGGCGCCGCGATGCTTGGCGCGGCTAGGAAGGCCCAGGAGCTGACGTTGCAATATGCGGCCGACCGCAAGCAGTTCGGCAAACCGCTCGCGCAGTTTCAGATGATCCAGTCCTATCTCGCGCAAATGGCGGGGGAGCTTTCTGCGGCGTCGGCAATTTTCGCAACAGCGTTGCGCGCAGCGGAGCGTGGTGCTCGCGCAAGCCGGGTGGAAGCCGCCGCTGCAAAGGTGCGGATCGGACAGGCAGCGCACACCATCACCGCGCTCGCGCACCAGGTGCATGGCGCCATCGGCTTCACTGAAGAATATTCACTGCAACTCTGGACCCGGCGCCTGTGGGCTTGGCGCGAGGAATTCGGTAATGAGACGGACTGGGCGCGGGAGCTGGGATCAGCCGTAATCGCGCTGGGCCCCGACGCATACTGGGAGCGAATTACGCAATGAGTGACCTTGAATACGACATCCGGAATCGGGTGGCATGGATCCGACTCAATCGTCCGGAACAAAAAAACGCCTTCACGCTCGAAATGATAGATGAATGGGCGAGACGCCTGCAGGAGGCCGAAGCTGACGGCGAGGTCGGCGCGATAGTCGTCACCGGAAACGGAGGGAGCTTCTGCTCCGGAGTAGATCTCGCGGTCATCGAGGACCTGCAAAAGCGGGGAGACTCCCTCGCGTGGAAATCGCTTCTCTGGGATCGCGTCCACCGCATTGCGTTCACGTTGGAGCGGCTCGACAAACCGGTGATCGCCGCCGTTTCCGGGGCTGCCGTGGGCGCAGGAATGGACATGTCCCTCATGTGCGACATGCGGTTCGCCGGTCGCTCTGCGCGATTCTGCGAAGGTTATATTCGCATTGGTGCTGTGCCCGGCGACGGCGGCTGCTATTTTCTGCCCCGATTGGTCGGCAGCGCCAAGGCACTGGAACTCTTTTTGTCCGGTGAGTTTGTCGATGCCGAAGAGGCGCTGCGGATCGGCATCGTCAACCGCGTGTATGACGATGGCGAGCTAGTGGAACAGACCCAGCGGTTTGCGGAGAAAATCGTGGCTCACAGTCCGGTGGCGCTGCGCATCATCAAGCGGGCGGTGTACCAGAGCCGCGACGCCGACTTGCGCATGGCCCTTGACATGATTTCCTCGCACATGGGTATCGTACAGACAACCGGAGATGCGCAAGAGGCGTTCAATGCCTTTCGCGAGGGGCGGCGGCCGCGCTTTGCGGGGGCGTAATGGCTACATCTTCATACCGAACCCTGGAAATCGCCAACCGCGCAATTCGGGCGCTCGAGGCGCTCTCTATGACTGTGACGGCGGCGGGGCTCTTCACGATCATGGCAGTGATTGTCGCGGACGTCGCCGCGCGATACTTCTTCAAGTCGCCCCTTCCGTGGTCCTTCGACTTGATCTCGCTCTACCTCACGCCAGCGATCTTCTTTCTCGCGCTCTCGGATACGCTGCACAAGGAACACCACGTCAATGTGGATATCGTCTTTGGCCATGTTGGCTCGCGCACCGCGAACGCTCTGAGGTTCCTTGGCAGTGCGCTTGCAATCGTCGTTTTCCTCGGTGTGACCTATACTGCAGTGATCCAGACGTGGCAGGCATACCAATCGAGCGCAGTTACCTCCGGGATCATTGAGTGGCCAACCTGGGTCAGCTCCGCCTTCGTTGTGGCAGGCGCGGGCCTGCTCCTGCTGCGTCTGATCTTCCGCACCGCGGCCTTCGGCATTGCCGCCTTCACCGGCGCCACGCAGGTTCCGGGCGTTGCGCCGCCGGTGCACCTCGAGGAGGATCTGTAATGGCGGCGCTCGCAATCGTGCTCCTGCTCGTAAGCCTGCTCGCCATCGGCATGCCGGTCGGCTTCGCGCTTGCCGTGGCGGGCGTGGCCGGGCTGTTCCATACCGGTGGCGTCGACATGGTGCTCGGCATCCTCGACACCGTGCCGCTCAGTTCAGCCAGCTCCTACGAGTTGGTGACGATCCCGATGTTTCTGCTGATGGCCGAGTTCATCATCATGAGCAAGATTGCCGACGATCTGTTCGAGTCCGCGACAAAATTCATCGGCCATCTGCCTGGCGGTCTAGGCGTCGCCACCGCTGTCGCCGGGGCCGGGTTCGGTGCCATTTCTGGCTCAAGCACTGCCGCTGCGGCCACACTTTCCGCTGCCTGCATTCCCGCTATGATCAAGCAGGGTTACGAGCCACGGATGGCCTACGGCGTCGTCGCGATCTCGGGCACGCTCGCAATGCTGATCCCGCCCAGCATTGCCATCGTCCTGTACGCCATCATTGCGGGCGAGAGCATCGGCCCGATGCTGATTGCCGGGGTGATTCCGGGGCTGCTGGTAACCTTGACCATCGCTTTCACGGTGGTGTTGCTAGTGTTACTCGACCGCTCGCGCGCGCCAGTCACCCCCAGGGCATCGTGGAAAGAAAGGATCGAATCGCTCAAAATAACCGGCCCGATGGTCGCGCTCATGTTGTTGGTGACTGGTGTAATCTACCTCGGGGTTGCGACGCCCACCGAGGCCTCCGCGCTCGGCGCCTTCGGCGCCTTTGTGCTCGCCATTCGTGCCCGCAAGATCGACGTCGGCTCGCTGTGGCAAGCGCTCACGAAGGCGGCCAGCTCGAGCTGCATGATCGCCATGATTATCGTGGGCGCGAAAATCTTTGGCTACTTCTTCGCCATGACGCAGGCGACCCAGGACCTTGTGGCGTTTATCGCCGGTCTCGGACTGAACCGATACGTAGTGCTCTTCCTAATCCTCTGCATGTACCTGTTGCTTGGTTGCCTCCTTGACCAGATCGCAATCCTGATCCTGACGGTTCCCGTAGTGCTGCCGATCATTAAGGCACTCGCCTTCGATCCGATGTGGTTCGGGATCATCGTGATCGTCATGGCCGAGGTGGGCATGGTGACGCCGCCCGTGGGACTAAACGTCTTTGTGGTCGCACGCGTCAACAATCGGCCAGCGGCGGAGATTTTCCGTGGCGTGGCACCGCACGTGGTGGCGCATCTTGTTCTAGTCGCAATTCTCGTCGCGTTTCCGGCATTGGTGCTGTGGCTGCCGGCGACCATCAAGTCCTGACCGAGGCGATCCGATCGCCTCGAACATGGCAATCGGGTCGTTCGCGGCGCCTTCGGCTAGCATGAAACGCGTGCCAGCTTAAGCGTGTCCATGGATACCCGTACGCTCGGCGGCATCTCTTACAAGGACGACATCCGCGTCCTCGGAGTAAGCCCGGGTCCCGTTGCCACCGATCGCCTGATTTCCCTCCATAAACAGATGGCGACCACCAAACTGGGTGACGAGAAACGCTACAAGGAGTTGTTCGCGGGTATGGCATTCGGCCGTCCGGCAGAGCCGGAGGAGATTGCCTATACGGTGGCGTTCGCAGCATCCGAACGATCCTCGTACACTACAGGCGTATACATCACCGTAGGCGGCGGCCTCACTGTCTCGCATTGACAGGAGAGAAGATCGCCATTCGCATCGCTATCACCGTCTTCACGCCTGCGCTCGCCGTTGCCAGCGCCTCTTCGCCCACGCAGAATTGGTTGGCGTAGCCGGTCCTGATGGCTCTGGCGTAGGCCGTTCCGAAACTTGCCCAAAGGTGCTACACTTTCATGTAACACTTTGGAGTGGAACAGTGTGTTTTCTCCCTATGAAGAGGGGAGATTTCAGTGAATCCCTCCCTCTCCGCCAAATGAAAAAGCCCCACGCGTGGGGCTTTTTCATTTGATGGTGTGGGCGGGTACTTCGAGAACCCTCCGGTTCGACCAGCAGCGTCCAGTGGACGCTGCGCAGGACGCCGGCGGGCCCAAGCCCGGCGGCGGTCCAGAAACGCAACGCGTTTCTGGATGTCGGGATCGCCCTCAGGCGAGCACGACACAATCCCTCCCTCTTCCCCAAATGAAAAGAATTTAATTACGTTTATATATTTGGACGGTAATTTACCCCCATTTTCACTCCCGTTCATGTTTGGCTTTTCGCCCCGCGCCTGATCTCGGCAGGTTCGACGCCGGCCTATATCGAGCGCCCTGGTTACGCCAGCGCCAACTTGATCGACGTCGGAAGCCTCTTTGAATGCTTGCGATACTCTGGCGTTGGTGATTTCGATCGATCGGTACTACTCGTCGTGGAGTCGCGGAGAGGTAAGAACCGCATTCAAATAGAGGGCAGTAGATTTTCGCTGTTCTCTTCTTAACGGCCTATCCCGCGCTTGAAATCTTCAAAGATCTCTTTGACCGCCTCATAGAACCAGTAATCCAGTGGTTTCCCTTCTACGGGGGGCGGCTGATCGGGCAGTTCGTGGCGGGCAAAAAAGCGGGTGGCGACCACCTCCTGCGCCTGCGGAACCAGGTTGCCGCCGACGACGCGCGCCGCGAACGTCACGAGCATAACGCCCATGTGCGCCCGGCTGTAGACGTTCAACAGCTTGTCTATCACGACATCGCAGCCCGTCTCCTCTTTCACTTCGCGCCGGGCGCCTTCTTCGAGAGATTCGTCTATTTCGACATACCCCGCGCAGGGCGCCCAGTAATCGGCCAAAGGCGGGTTCAGCCGGTGAACGAGCAGCAGCTTGTCTTCACGCGTCGCGACGGCGAGAGCGACCGGCACCGGATTCCGGTATACGATAAAGCCACAGCCCGGGCACATCGGTCGCTCGCGCCCGGATTCGATTCCGAGGATCAGTTCCACGCCGCATTGGGCACAGTATTTCACAAGCCACCTACGAATCGAGTGTTGACATAACCGGTCCACGCAAGGACGGCAGCACGGTGGATTTCGTCAATTTGCCGGTCGCCAGGGGCGGTCCGCCAGGAATCACGGGCAATTGGACAACAGCGGATGTGAAGGCAGCGCTGACCGGCCGCATGAAAAGGCCAGATGGTTTGACCGTTGGGCCAGAAAACAAAACCTGAGCACGCGTGCCATCTGCGACGCGGTGCGCTAGACGGAGACTGGACACCAACCCGCTGGCCACTTGCGGCGCCTGCGCTGTGCTATAGATGTGGAGTTTCACGCTCAGTTTCTCGAATAGGATCGGTCAGCAACCGCATGCGGCGCCACAAAGTGGTTCGGCTGACGCCGAGCAGTTGAGCTGCCGCTTGCCGGTTTCCTCCGGCGCGCGTGATCGCGCCAAGGACGGCTGCATCGTCCAAAGCTGTTGCCGGTAGGTCTGCGTTTTCATCGCGAGCAATGGTTTCCGGTCGGGGGAAGAGCTCGGGGAGTTCGTCGCTGATGACTCCGTAATCGATCGTCGATGGGCAACCGTATTCGCACAGCATGGCCGCGATCCTTTCCGCGATATTTTCCAGTTCCCGAACATTGCCAGGCCAGCCGTAAGAGCGCAGAACGGGCATTAGAGGCGCCAACACCTGGTCGGCGGGGAGGCTGGAGCCGAGCCGCCGCAGTGAGGTGTGAAGCAATTGCAGCGCAAGCGGTGGTACGTCTTCCGGCCGTTCCCGCAGCGGGGGCAGGTGCAGCCGGAGGATGTTGAGCCGATAGTAGAGATCGGAGCGGAATTTCCCCTGCTCGACCAGATCGGCCAGATTCCTGTGAGTGGCGGCGATGACGCGCACGTCCACGGGCACAGGGCGGGCGCCGCCCAGCCGCACTACCTCTTTTTCCTGCAGGACCCGCAACAGCCGCGTCTGGAGGGACAGCGGCATGTCGCCGATCTCATCGAGAAAAATTGTCCCCGTGTGCGCCGTTTCGAACAACCCTGCCCTTCCGCCCTTGCGCGATCCCGTGAAGGCGCCTTCTTCGTAGCCGAACAGCTCGCTTTCCAGCAGCGATTCCGGGAGGGCGGCGCAGTTGATTGCGACGAATGGATGCCCGCGGCGCTGGTTCGCATTGTGGATCGCCTGCGCGAACAACTCCTTGCCGGTGCCGCTTTCACCGGTGATGAGAACGGTCGAGTCGGTTCGCGCATAGCGTTCCGCAGCGCGCAGGGCGCGCTGGAATGCGGGGCTGTTCCCCAGGATCTGCTGGAAGCGGTAGCGGGCGGCGAACTGACGGACGCGTTGCTGGATGCGGATGTTGCCGTCGGCTTTCCGGATGGTGTCGGCGTCCTGTAGGGTGAGCAGGGCGCCCGAGATTTTGCCGTGCTCGCGAATCGCAATGCGGTTGGCGACGTAAGTCTGGCCCTTGATCAGCACTACCTCTCCGGTCTCCTGTGCGTGGCCTTCCAGCACCGCGCCGAGATTGAGTTCCGTCATGACGTCCTGAAGCCGGTGGCCGAGCACTTCATCGGCTGCCTTGTCGATTAGGCGCTCCATCAGCGGATTGATGGCGATGACCTGCTCTCTGGCGTCCACGGCGAGCACCGCTTCGTGCAAGTGGCGCAACACGCCGTTCAGCTGTTCGTAACGCTGCGCTTCCAGGCGCTGGACGCGGGCAATCTCGATCGCGTCTTCGATCGCCTGTTTCACCGATGCGGGGGTATAGACGAGGATGCCCTTGATACCTGCGCGTTCTGCGAGGTCGACCACCAGGCTGGAGCCGACGATAACCTTGAATCCGGCGTCGGCGAGCGCGCGAAAGCACTCGGCCACGTCGTCGACCGTCGTGTAGGTGCGCTGCGATACCTCGATGCGCAGCATTTCCTTGACCTGCTCGATTTCGGGGATCGGCTCCCTAAAGGTGACGATTCCCACCCTTTCGGCGTAGCGCCGCGCCTTGAGCAGCGCGAGCAGGACGTCGTAGCCGCTGGGTTTGATCGTCACCACCGGGAGCGACAGCGTAGAGCGCAGAATCGCCGCATTGGCGCCGGCGCTGATGATCACATCCGTGCCGCCGTCGCGCTCCAGTTCGTGCCCCATTGCGACCGCGTTGTCGAACACGACATCGGATATTTCGATATCGGCGCGCAATTTGTATTCGGGGACCACGGCATGGATAAGACGGCTCAAGCCGGTATAGCTGATGACCCTGATGCGTGGTTGCGCATCCGCCGCGACGGCGCGAGAAGGGTAGACGACACCTTTTTGCATCTGGATTCTCCTCTCTTTTTTTGTCGGACTGAGGCAGTTTCGGCCGCCAGCCTATGTTTCACCTTGTGTTTCACGAAACGTTACCAGATGTTTCATTTAAACGCTATTGCCTTGACGGAATTCCAGCGATATTGGCGCAAAACACTAAATGGCCTTTAAATCAAATTGATGTCTTAGCTATTTGGAACATGGCATGTCCCTTGCTTAGGCATGTCCCGCAATAATAATGCAATGTAATTCCTAGGATCAGAGAGGGCATTGACTGGTGAAATCACTGGAGAGCGTGGTCGTTCTTGACCTTACCCACATGCTGTCCGGGCCCTATGGGGCGATGCTGTTAACGGACTTGGGTGCCCGCACCATCAAGATCGAGCCGCCCGGCGGCGGCGAGGGAACGCGCAAGTTGCT
Organism: Pseudomonadota bacterium; assembly: GCA_021811085.1. Taxonomy (GTDB): domain Bacteria; phylum Pseudomonadota; class Gammaproteobacteria; order Burkholderiales; family SG8-39; genus 2-12-FULL-64-23. The sequence continues at coordinate 46,927 of JAJZPQ010000011.1, forward strand.
CGCCGGCAGCAAGGAATACTCCAGGCAAGGTATGGGCGCCTATTTTCTGACGCTCAACCGGAGCAAGGAGAGCGTGTGCGTCGATCTGAAGTCCGAGGCGGGACGGGCGGTTTTCTATGACCTCGTACGCAAGGCGGACGTGGTCTTCGACAACTTCGGCGTCGGCGTGACCAAGCGGCTCGGGGTCGATCACGCGAAGCTGGCGGCCATCAACCCGCGCATCATTACCTGCTCGGTCACTGGATTCGGCGAGACCGGCCCCGAGCCGGAACGGCCTGCTTTCGACCAAGTGGTGCAGGGCATGGGCGGCGGCATGTCGATCACTGGGTTTCCCGATAGCCCGCCGGTTCGTTCGGGCATCCCCATCGGCGATCTGGGCGGCGGCATCTTCGGCGCCATGGGCGTGCTGGCGGCGCTGGTGGCGCGGGAGCAATCCGGTTGCGGCCAGCATGTCGACGTCTCGATGCTCGACGCGCAGATCTCGCTGCTCAACTACATGGCGACCATGTACCTGATGTCGGGCATCGTGCCGGAGCGCCTCGGCAACGGCCATTTCGTTCACGTGCCCTACAACACTTACAAGACTGGAAGTGGCTACATCATCATCACCTGTATCGGCGATGCGTTCTACGAGAAGTTTCTTGAGGTGGTGCCGCGCCCCGAACTGCGCAAGGAGGCGTACCTCAAGCAGCCCGGGCGGTTCGCCGACCGCGAACTCATCAATCGCGTCATTCAGGAAGAGCTTCTGACCGATACCGCCGAAAACTGGCTTGCCAAGCTGCGCGCCGCGCGCATTCCCTGCGCGCCCGTCAACGATTTCAGGCAGGCGCTCGAGGATCCGCAGATCCGCGCCCGCCATATGGTCGTCGATGTGGCGTTGCACGACGGCGAAGTGATCCAGATGCCGGGCAACCCGATCAAGCTGTCCGAAGCGGGTGAGGAGCGCTTCGGTACGCCGCCGCGGCTGGGCGAACACACGGACGCCGTGCTGAGGGACTTCCTCGGCTACGACGGCGCGCGCATAGCGCGGTTGCGCGCCGACGGGGTGATCGCGTGAGCCGCCCCGCTCCAATCAGTAGCGCACGCGCGCAGCGCAGGTCTTGCGCGGCGATTTCAAGTACGAGGAGATAAGCGATGGCAACAGCCGCAGTGCCGACCTATCGACTGGGCGTCGACGTCGGCGGAACTTTCACCGATCTGCTGCTGATCGATGAATCGACCGGCGAGACCTATTCGGCCAAGGTGCCGTCAACGCCAAAGGATTCATCCATTGGCGTCCTGAACGGCATTGCACGGATCTGCGAACAGAACAAGATCGACCCGCAGCGCATCACGCATGTGATGCACGGGACGACCGTCGCAACCAACACCGTTCTCGAAGGCAAGGGCGCCAGCGTGGGTTTGGTCACGACCGTGGGGTACCGGCAGGTGCTGCAGATCGCGCGCTCCTATGTGCCGGGCGGACTGGGCGGCTGGGTGATCTACAACAAGCGCCCGTTGCTGGCGCCTTTGGAGCACACGATCGAGGCCGATGAGCGGATGGACGCGCGCGGCAATGTTATCGCGCCGCTCGACGAGGCCGCGCTGCGCAAGTCCTTGGCCGCGCTGCGCAACAAGGGTATCGAAGCGCTGACAGTATCGCTGCTCAACGCCTACGCTAACGGTGCGCACGAACGGCGGGTCCGGGAAATCGCGGAGGAGGTGCTGCCCGGCATGCCGGTTTCGATCTCCTCCGAGGTGATGCCGGAGATGTACGAGTACGAGCGCACCGAGACGACAGTGGTCAATTCCTATGTGCGGCCGATCGTCTCGCGCTACATCAAGAACCTGGGCAGCGAACTTGAACGCAAGCTTGGCGCCGTGAAGCTGCACGTGCTGCGATCCGACGGTGGTCTGACCTCATCGGAAGCCGCCAGCCACAGCCCGGTCAACATGCTGATGAGCGGCCCCGCAGGCGGCGTGGCGGGGGCCTTGTGGATCGCGCAGCAATCCGGCTTCAAGAACCTGTTGACCTTCGACATGGGTGGCACCTCGACCGACGTGGCACTGATTCAGGACGGCTTGGCGCAGACGCGGCGCGAAACGCGCGTGGCCGACGTGACGGTGCGCGCGCCGTCGATCGATGTGCGCACGGTGGGTGCCGGCGGCGGGTCGATCGCCTACGTGCCCGAGTTGACCAAAGCGTTGCGGGTCGGCCCGCAAAGCGCCGGCGCAGATCCGGGCCCGGCCGCCTACTGCAAGGGCGGCGACAAGCCGACCGTGACTGACGCCAACGTCGTTCTCGGCTACTTGCCGGTGTCCTCCCGGCTGGGCGGCGACATGAAGATAGACCGCGCTTTGGCGCAGAAGGCGGTGCAGAGCATCGCGGACGCGCTCGGCAAAACGGGCCACGAGGCGGCCGAAGGCGTGATCAACATCGTTAACGAAAACATGTTCGGTGCGCTGCGCTTGGTGTCCATCGAGCAGGGCTACGATCCGCGTGACTTCGCGCTGGTGGCGTTCGGCGGCGCCGGCCCGCTGCACGCCAATGCGCTGGGCAAGCTGCTTGGCTCCTGGCCCGTCATCATTCCGCCGGCGCCGGGCGTGCTGTGCGCCTACGGCGACGCGACCACCCGGCTGCGCGACGAGGCTTCGCGCACGTTCATCCGCCGGCTGGCCCAGACGAGCGACGCCGAGGTGCTGGCACAGCTGGTCGAACTGGCGGCCACGGCGCGCCAGTCGCTCAGCAACGAAGGCGTGCCGACATCCGCACAGTCGGTCGCCTATCAAATCGATTTGCGCTATCGCGGCCAGGGGCTGCGGCTGACCATTGACGTCGCGCCGGAGCAGTTCGCCCAGACGGGCCTGCAAGGCGTGGCCAAGCGCTTCGATGATTTACATACGCAGCTCTACACGTTCGCCATCGAAGCCGAGCACGAACTCGTCAACCTTCGCGCCGTCGTGCAAGGACCGCAGACCACGGTGCGCGCCGAGCAACTGCCGCAAGGCGCGGCCGATGCGTCGCATGCGGTGGTCGAGAAGACGAAGCTTTTCGTCGACGGCGCCGAGCGCAGCGCGCCGATCTATGACCGCGCTCGACTCAAGGCGGGCAACCGCATCGCCGGGCCGGCCATCGTAGCCCAGATGGACACCACGACCTTGATCCTGCCGGGTCACACGGGCGAGGTCGACAAGGTCGGAAACATCCTCATCCGCCCGAACCCTTGATCCGCCGTATCGGAGAGCACCGCCATGCCAGCCAAAATCATTCAGCGCGACAGTTCGCCGTTCAAAACGGTCAAGCTCGACTCGATTACCCTCGACATCATCGAAAACGCGCTGCGCAACGCACGTGCCGAGATGGATGCGGTGCTGTTCCGCACCGCCATGTCGCCGGGAATCCGCGAACAGCACGACGCCTTTCCGATGATCGCCAACAACGACGGCAAGATGGTCGTCGGCCAGTTCGGCTCGTTCATCTACGGCTTCGTGCAAGGTTACGAGGGCGAGATCGAGGAAGGAGACATCTTCCTCACCAACGATCCGTATTCATGCAACGGCGCGGTAAGCCACCTGCCCGACTGGCTTACCCTGATGCCGATATTCGATCGCGGCCGCTTGGTGAGCTGGGCGGCGATGTTCGGCCACATGACCGACATCGGTGGCAAGGTGCCGGGGAGCCTGCCCACCGACGCCACGCAGATTTTCGAAGAGGGGATCCAGATCCCGCCGGTCAAGATCTACCGCAAGGGTCAGTTGAATCGCGACATGCTCGAACTGCTGCTGCGCAACTGCCGCATGCCGCACTGGAACCGCGCCGACTTCGATGCCATGATCGCCGCGCTGCGTCTGGCCGAGCGTCGTGTGCGCGAAATCATCGCGCGCTTCGGTGTCGACGAATACATCGCCGCCATGGCCGAGATGCTCGACCGCAATCGGCGTGCGATGAGCGCCATCATCAAGATGGTGATCCCGGAAAAAAAGGCTTATTTCGAGGACTACATCGACGACGACGGCGCCGGCATGGGGCCGTACAAGGTGGCGTGCAGCCTGTGGCGCGAGGGGGAAGTCGCGGTGTTCGATTTCGCCGGCACCGACCCGCAGTCGCAGAGTTCGGTGAACTTCTTCCTGAACGAGGAGATGTTCAAGATGTTTCTCGGCGCCTTCTTCATTAACCTGTTCGACCCGCAGATCCTGTTCAATGACGGTTTCTACGACCTGGTCGAGGTGCGCATTCCGGCCGGCTCGATCCTCAAGCCGCAGCGGCCGGCGGCGCTGTCCTGCCGCACGCACATGCTGGGCCGTATCTTCGACATCATGGGCGGATTGCTCGGGCAAGGTGCGCCCGAGGCGCTGAATGCGGCCGGGTTCTCGGATAGCCCGCACCTGATGTATTCGGGTTACGACAAGAGCGGCGAGTGGTACCAGTTGTATCAGATCGGCTTCGGTGGAATTCCGGGGCGCCCGGCCGGCGACGGCCCGGACGGCCATTCGCTCTGGCCGGCGTTCACCAATGTCCCGAACGAGTTTCTCGAAAGCTATTTTCCGCTGCGCATTGCCAAGTACGAATCGATTCCGGATTCCGGCGGCGCCGGTCAGCACCGCGGCGGCAACGGCGTATGCATCGCCTATGAGTTTCTCGAACCCGGCGAGATATCCATCCATGACGATCGCTGGCTCACCTATCCGTGGGGCGTCAATGGCGGCCTGCCCGGCGCTCGCAGCACCAAGGAACTCCTGCGCAACAACGGCTCGCGCGAGTGGCTGCCGTCGAAGTGCGACCGAATCAAGGTCGAGGAAGGCGACATCCTGTTCTTCAACACCTGGGGCGGCGGCGGCTGGGGCGATCCCCTCAAGCGACCGGCTGAACGTGTGGCGCAGGACGTCGCGCGCGGGTTGGTGAGCATAGATGGCGCGCGCCGCTACGGCGTCGTGGTCCGTGCCGACTTCGGCGTCGATGTGGAGGCTACCGAGATACTGCGCCGGCAGATCGCGGCAGGCCGCAATCAGCCGTTGCCGCTGTTCGACCGTGGCGGCTCGATCGAGGAGTTGAAAGCGCGGTGCAAGGCCGAGACCGGCTTCGAGCCGCCGAGCATGCCGCGGTTTGCGCGCTGGATAACCGCGCCTGAGCGTCAGGCGCGCTGATGCCTGCCATGCGCGAGACGGTGCTGATCAACGAGGTGGGCGCGCGCGACGGGTTGCAGAACCAACCGGTCCACGTGTCGTGCGACGACAAGCTGCGGCTGATCGAGGCGCTCGCCGCGGCGGGCGTGCGCACCATCGAGGCGACCAGCTTCGTGTCGCCCAAGGCAGTACCACAGGTGGCTGACGCGGATCAACTGTTTCCGCGCTTGCCGCATGCCGATCGCATTGCTTATTCGGCGCTGGTGCCGAACCGGCGCGGGCTGGAGCGCGCCCGCGCGGCCGGCGTCAAGGAGATCGCGGTAGTGTTGTCGGCCACCGACACCATGAACCGGCGCAACATCAACATGAGCCTGGATGAGGCGCGCGCGGTGAGCGCGGACACGGTGCGCGCCGCGGTGGCCGACGGCGTACGCGCCAAGGCGTATGTCGCTGTGGCGTTCGAATGTCCGTTCGAGGGTGCGGTCGCACCCGCGCGTGTGCTGGCTCTGTCCGAATCCATGTTTGCCGCCGGCGCGCAGGAGGTGGTGATCGCCGACACCATCGGTGCGGCCGCGCCGACTGCGGTGATGCGCCTGCTGCGCGAGTGCGTTGCGCAGTTTGGCGCGGCGCGCCTGTCGGCGCACTTTCACGACACCCGGGCGATGGCGATGGCCAATGCGTGGGCGGCGCTGGAGCAGGGTATCCGCAAGTTCGACGCCAGCGTCGGCGGTCTCGGCGGATGCCCCTTTGCGCCCGGTGCCGCGGGCAATGCCGCGACCGAGGATCTGGTGGTGATGTTCGAACAATGCGGCTACGACACCGGCATCGATCTCGAGCGGCTGCGGCAGGCGGTTGCGCTGGCAGGCACGCTGACCGGGCGCGCCGTCGGCGGGCGCACGACGACATGGTTGCGGGCACAGGAAGAAAAGCGGGCGCGCCAGGTGCGCACGGTATGAGGAGGAATCGGCGGTGCTGAACAAGCTGCAACGCGGTGTGCGCGCGGCAACGGCGGTGCTGCCTTTCGTCGTGATCGGCGCGCTGCTCTACGCCGGCATTTTCGTCAAACCGAAGCCCAACGGAGACAGCGTGCCGGTACCGGTGCTGGGTGGGCGCGATGCATTCTACGGCGTGGCAAGCCCGGCGGAAAACGTGATCTGGGCCGTCGGTCGCGGCGGCAAGATCGTGCGCAGCGACGACGGCGGCAGGAAGTGGACACGCCAGCCATCGGCGACGGACGTCAATCTGCAGTCCATCGCCGCCCTGGACTCCGCGCGGGCGGTCGTTGTGGGCAACGACGGCACGGTTCTGCTTTCCTCCGACGGCGGCCGCTCCTGGCAAGCCGTGGCCGGCCTGCCGCGCGAGGTGGCGGGACGCAAGCTCATCCGTGTCAAGCGCGCCGCCGACGGCCGCGTCTACACAGTCGGCGAGTTCGGTCTAGTGCTCTCGGCCACGGGCTTCGGCGGGGCCTGGCAAAGCCTCGGCAAGCAAGAGGACGTTGCCTGGAACGATATTGGCGCTAGCGCAAATACGCTCATCCTGGTCGGCGAGTTCGGTCGCATCCGCCGCTCTGCGGACGGCGGTCACAGCTGGCAGGACGTCGCCAGCCCGGTCAAGAGCAGTCTCTTCGGCGTGGCTTTCTCCGCTGACGGCCGGTTGGCGGTCGCCGTCGGCCTGGACGGTGTCGTGCTGCTGTCTGCCGACGACGGTCGCAGCTGGCGGGCCGTGTCTTCCGGCACCCGCGAGCATCTGTTCGACGTCACGGCCACGAGCGTCGGCTGGGCGGCGGTGGGCGACGAGGGGCTGTTGCTGCAGGCGCCTGCGGACGCGCAGACATGGGAGGTGCGTCGCCTGTCGGAGAACAGCTATGCCTGGCATACCGACGTGGAGGCACGCGCCGGCCGTCTCTATCTGGCGGGCGCGACGCTGTCCGTACTCGGTCAGGACAACAAACTGGAGCAGTTCAAGTGATTCCGCGCGAGCCGAACATGAACCCTTCCCAAGAGAACCGGGGTCGCCTCCTGCGTTTCGTCGAGTTCTGTATTCGGAACCGTGTCTGGGTGGTAGCGGCGATCGCGGCGGTGACCGCGATCATGGCGTTTCTGGCGGTCCGGATCGAGATCAAGACCGTCTTCGACGATTTGCTGCCTAGAAATCACCCATACATCAAGGTGCACGAGCAGTTCAAGCAGAATTTCGGCGGTTCCAATCTCGTCAGCATCATGCTCGAAGTGAAGGACGGCGACATATTCAGACCGGACGTGCTCGCCAAGGTGCAAAAAGTGACGCGCGACCTGCAGCTCGTCGACGGCGCGAACCAGTTCCAGATCATTTCCCTGGCGGCGAAGAAGATCAAGGAGGTGCGCGCCTCCACCGAGGGCATAGACGTGCGGCCCCTGATGTGGCCCGAGGCGCCGACCGAAGCGCGGGCGATCGCGGATCTCAAGGCCGCCGTCCTGCGCAACCCGCTCGTTTACGGCGCGTATGTGTCGCGCGACCTGAAGGCGGCGCTGGTGACGGTGGACTTCTATGATCGCGATGTCCACTACAACCGCATCTTCGACCAGATCAATAAGTTGGCCGCCACCGTGGCGGGCGATGGCGTCAAGGTGTATGTCGTCGGCGAACCGATGCTGTATGGCTGGGTCAATTACTACCTGCCGGAAACCGGCCGCATCTTCCTCATCACCATCGCGGCCTTGATCGCCTTGCTGTTCGTCACCGCCCGCACCTGGCGCGGCACGCTGCTGCCCCTGCTCGCGGGCACGGTGAGCGCAGTGTGGGCGCTGGGCGCGGCGCGGCTCGCCGGGTTGCACCTCGACCCGCTGGTGATCGTCGTCGCGTTCCTGATCACGGCGCGGGCCATCTCGCACTCGGTGCAGTTGGTCATTCATTTCGACGACGAGTTGGCCGAGGGGGCGGCGAGCTCGGCGGCAGCCGCTAAGGCGGCGATGTCCGCCCTGTTCAAACCCGGCATGCTGGGGGTCATTGCCGATGCCGGCTGCATGATCGTCGTCGTGCTGACCCCGATCCCGCTGTTGCAGAAAGTGGCGATCATCGGCACGGTATGGGTAAGCACCATCGCGGTGAGCGCCTGCGTGCTGACGCCTGTTCTCCTATCGTGGATACGCAACCCGCGGCGCTACGCCCACCCGGTCGATGTCCAGCCGTGGCTGCGTTGGCTGCTGAAGCGCTGCATTGACGTCGCCACCACGCGGGCACGCTACGTCGCCGTTGCGCTCACGGCCGCGATTTTCGTCGCTTCGGGGCTTTACGCCTTCAAGCTCAAGGTGGGCGACGCCAACCCGGGTTCGCCCATCCTGTGGGGCGACTCTCGCTATAACCTCGACGCGGCGGAGATCAACAAGCGCTTCCCCGGCGCGGACCGCATGTTCGTCGTCATGTCGGGCGAGCGTACCGATGCGATCAAGGAGCCCAAGGCGCTGGCGACCATGGCGGCATTCCAAGCCTACATGGAAAGCCAGCCCGAAGTCGGCGCGACCTTGTCGATTGCCGATCTGGTGCCGGTGATGAAGCGCATCCTGCACGAAGGCAATCCGCGCTATGAGGAATTCGGGGCCAACGCCAACGAAAACGGCGAGCTGCTATACCTGTTTACTTCCGGCACCGAACCCGGCGACATGGACCGCTTCGTCGAGCCGCAATACAAGGACGCATCGGTGACGTTGTTCTTCCGCGATCACACCGGCGCCACGATCCGCACCGCGGTGTCGCGCATCGAGGAGTTCGCGCGCGCAAACGCCGCCGCGCCGGTGAAGATCCAATTGGCCGGCGGCCTGATCGGCGTGCTGGCGGCGGTCAACGAGATCATCCTTTCCAAACAGATCGAGAGCATCGCGCTGGCGCTACTGGTGCTGGTCATCTGCTGCGCGGTGGTGTACCGCTCGTTGTCGGCCGGCATGTTCTTCATGCTGCCGGTGATACTTTCGAACACGCTGACCTTCGCCTTCATGGCGTGGAAGGGCATCGGCATGAACATCAACACCTTGCCGATCGCAGCGCTCGGCATCGGCCTTGGCGTGGACTATGCGTTCTACGTGGTCGACGAGATCCGCGAGGAACTGCGTGCGGGCCGTTCGCTCAACGGGGCGATCGAGCACTCGCTGCTCAGCGCTGGCAGGGGCGTGATGGTCACGGCGGCGACGCTCATCACCAGCGTGGTCATCTGGTACTTCTCCTCGATTCGCTTCCAGGCTGAGATGGGGATGCTGATGGCCTTGTGGCTGTTTATTTCGGCGGCAAGCTCGCTGCTGTTGATGCCGGCGCTTGTCGTCATGTTGAAGCCGGCGTTCATTTTCAACCGGGAGGGGCGGAAACGCGAGCAGACGAGCGTTGCCGCCGCGCCCGCTGCTTGACGTGTAGCAAAGGGGTGCATCTTTTTGACAGGCAACGATCAGGAGGAGAGAGTCATGAGAGGAAGAAAAGATTCCGTTTGTCCCGCCAGGATGCGGAAGACCGCGGCGGCGATGCTGCTGGCGGCGATCGCGGGTTCGGTGGCCGCCGCCGAAAGCGATGGATCGGAGCCGGCGCTCAAGCTGGGCGGTTATGTGCGCGGCTGGACGTCGTTCAATCTGGGGAACCCGCCCGAAACCACGCAGAACGACCGGCACGATTTGTCCATGCTGCGCGGCTCCCTGTTGCTTGATGCCGACGCCAAGCTCGGCTCCGTGGCGAAGCTGAAGGCGATTGCGCGCCTCGACCGCGAGGTCGAGACGAGTTACCTCAAGCGCCTCGACAATTTGCCCGGGCAATCCGGCAACCTGATGGACCAGTACAACAACGCCGACATGCGCGAGCTTTACGTCGACTTCCCCGCCGGGGAGCGCATCAACTTCCGGCTGGGCAAGCAGCAGGTAGTATGGGGGGAAACGGACTTTTTCCGCGCCTTGGACGTCGTGCACGGCTACGACTACCGCTGGCGCTCCTTCCTCGAGGTGGAGAACGAGGACCTGCGCAAACCGCTGATCTTGGCCAACATGCGCATCCAGGTTCCCGAGGCCAAGGGCTCGCTGCAGGTGATTGTCCGGCCGGGTTGGGATCGCGGCAAGGATATCGGCAACACCTACGACCTTACGGGCGGGCGCTGGGCGAATCAACCGAACAAGGGCGTCAACTTCTTCGGGCCGAGCCCCGTGCCCGGGACGAATCTCACCAACTATGACTACCATCACCCGGCAGGTAATATCGACGACGTCACGGGTGGCCTGCGCTGGGGGGGGGAGGCGGCGGGGATCAACTATTCCGTCGTGGCGATGAAGACCTTCAACAACGATCCGGTGGTCAATCCCAGCGCGGCGATCGGCGGCACGCCGTACAAGGCCGCCCCCAAGGGGTTGTTGGGCGATTTCATTTATCCCGAGATCGACGTCTACGGTGCGACCGTCAGCGGCTACTCGGGGGCGCTCGACGCCGTGTTCAGCACCGAGGTCGTCTACAACCGGGATGTGCCCTTCAATTATGGCAGCAACTTCGGCGGCGGCTTTCTGCCGGGTTTCGCCGGCGTGAAGCTCAAGAACACGCTGGTGACGATGTTCCGCATGGACAAGCAAATCAACCTGAGCAAGCTGATCGGCACCAGCCGTCCGTCGTTCTTCTCGGTGCAGTTGTTCAATACGCGCGTGCTCGGCTACGACCGGAACGACGATATCGTCTACCTGGCCGGCTTCGGGCTGCCGCGCAAGCAGGATAGCGCCATCCTGACTGCGATTCTTGCGATGAACTACAACAACGACCGCGTCAACCCGACGCTTGCGGCCGGCTGGGATGCCACCTACGGCGGCGGCTTCGTCGTCCCGAGTGTCGAGTTCGTCATGGGCGATAAATGGCGCCTTAAGGCAGAGGCCGATCTGTTCTATAGCCGCGGCAGCAACAAGCAACCCGGGCAAGTCGAAACCAACGCCGGCCTGATGGGCTATTTCGCCAACAACAACCAACTGGTTTTCCGGTTGACCCGCCAGTTCTGACGCACGAAAAACCAATGAATCGCACTCACAAGGAGGCAAGATGAATCCGAAATTGTTTCGTAGTTTCGCGGCCGTGGTGCTGGCCGCATTCGGCGCCGTGGCTGCGGCCGCCGAGCTCGCGCCCGGGACGGTGGTCGACAAGGGCAACCTCGACAAGGTCAAGAGCGACACCTTCGAGGGCAAGACCATCGCCAGCATGCTGCCGGAGAAGATGGAGATCCTGATCCGCAATTACGGCCTGAAAATGACGCTGCGGCACTCCGAGCCGGTGCCGAAGGATCCGCGCTGGATCGAGGCGACCAAGAAATATGCGGGCGAGGTGAAGTTCGATCCCAAGACGCGGCGGATCTCGGGCTACAAGGCAGGACTGGCGTTTCCGAACGTCGACATGAACGACCCGAACGCGGCAGTGAAGCTCATGTGGAATGCCGACCGTGCCGGCGGCTATCCGCGCGGCGATCTGCAGGACTATCCGCAGTTCGCATTCCTGTTCATCGATGGTGACAAAGGCATCGAACGCGTGCAGCACTGGGCGCTGATCCGCAACTTCATGACCGGACGCATCGACGGCCAACCGGTGCTGGGCGACGGTTCGGTCCAGTACACCCAGTTGTTGTTCGCGCACTACCCGTACGACATCCGCGGCCTCGGCACCTTCACGGTGCGCTACAACGACGGGCGCCCGGACGAGATCTCGGCCTACATCAAGTCGGTGCGGCGCACGCGCCGGTTGTCGGGCGGCGCCTGGGCGGACCCGATCGGCGGCACGGATCAGCTGGCTGACGAGATTGAGGTCATGAGCGCGTACCCGCTGTGGTACCCGCAGTACAAACTGCTGGGCAAGCGCTGGATGCTGGCAGTCGCGCACAGCAAGGCGCCGCCATGGAACGAGAACGAGAAAGATCAGCAGAAGGCGTTCCCAGACGTCGACCTGAGCGGACCGCCGTACTGGAACCCGAAGGATGAGTGGGAACCGCGCGAGGTGTACGTGATCGAGGCGACGATGCCGCAGGAACACCCGTACAGCCGCAAGGTGATGTATCTGGACGCCGACACTTGGGTGTTTTACTTCGCCGAGGCGTACGACAAGAAGGGCGATTTCTGGAAGGCGTTGATATTCAACATGCGACCGCTGAAGACGCAGGACGGCGGCTGGTCGATCATTTCGAACCAGGGGCACACGATCGACCTGAAACGGCGCCACGCGACCATCTTTGTACAGGGCAAGCTGTCGCGATTCAATACGCCGGGCGTCGGCGCAAAGGATGTTTCGCTCGGCGTGCTGGAGGCGGCAGGCCAAGGTACGTTCGTCGCGAAATAGCGTCTCGCGACGGTGCCGATCTTCGCGCTGCCGGGCCGTTGCGGTCCGCCAGCGCGATAGGTCGCTGATGCAACTTTGCCGATCTCGAAAAGCTCGCCCACTACGAGGCACTGAGGAAATGACGCAAGCACCGACGCTCTACGAGAAACTTTGGGATGAGCATTTCATCCGCGAGGCTGGCGACGGCCTGGGCCTGCTTTATGTCGACCGCCATTTGCTGCACGAGGTGAGCACGCCGCAGGCGTTCGAGGGCTTGAAGCTCGCCGGGCGCAAAGTGTGGCGCATCGCCGCCAACCTGGCGGTGGCCGATCACAATGTGCCGACTTCGCACCGTGACCGGGAAATGACCGATCCGCTGTCCCGGCTGCAGTTACAGACGCTGGACGCCAACTGCGCCGAGTTCGGCATCACCGAGTTCGGCCTGCACGATCCGCGCCAGGGCATCGTCCATGTGGTCGGGCCCGAGCAGGGGTTCACTTTGCCGGGTATGACGGTGGTGTGCGGCGATTCGCATACCGCGACGCACGGTGCGCTTGGCGCGCTTGCCTTCGGCATCGGCACCTCCGAGGTCGAGCATGTACTCGCCACTCAGACGCTGGTGGTGCAAAAAGCGCGGAAGATGCTGGTGCGTTTCGAGGGTGCGTTGGCGGAGGGAGTCGGCGCGAAGGATATGGCCTTGGCGCTCATCGGATTGATCGGGACCGCCGGGGGGACGGGGCACGTCATAGAGTTCGCCGGCCCGGCGGTGCGCGCCCTCAGCATGGAAGGGCGAATGACGCTTTGCAACATGGCGATCGAGGCTGGCGCGCGCGCCGGCATGGTGGCGGTGGATGACACGACGATCGACTATTGCGCTGGCCGCCCTTTCGCGCCGACAGGCCGGTCTCTCGACGAAGCTATCGCCTATTGGCGCAGCTTGACCAGCAACCCGGGGGCAGAGTTTGACCGGGTGGTCGAGATAACTGCGGGAAGGATCGCTCCCCAGGTTACGTGGGGAACGTCGCCGGAGATGGTGACGGCGATTGACGGAGCGGTGCCCGATCCGGGCGACGAGCCCGATTCGGTCAGGCGCGCGGGGATTCTGCGCGCCCTTGAATACATGGGCCTCGAACCCGGGGTGCGGATCGTCGATATCCCGCTCGATAAGGTCTTCATCGGCTCGTGTACGAACTCGCGCATCGAGGACTTGCGCATGGCGGCGGCGGTCGTGCGTGGCCGGCGTATTGCCTCTGGGATTCGGCAGGCACTGGTGGTGCCGGGATCCGGCCTGGTCAAAGCGCAGGCCGAGGCCGAGGGATTGCAGCGTGTTTTCATCGAAGCCGGCTTCGAATGGCACGATCCCGGCTGCTCCATGTGCGTGGGCATGAACGAGGACAGGCTCAACCCCGGCGAGCGCTGCGCATCCACCTCGAACCGCAATTTCGAAGGCCGCCAGGGTGCCGGCGGCCGCACGCATCTCGTCAGCCCGGCGATGGCCGCTGCCGCCGCGATCGCCGGGCATTTCGTCGACGTCCGGCAATTTCCGGGCTGAAGAGGCAACAAAGTGGACAAATTCACTCTGCACGAGGGGGGCGTCGTACCCCTTGATCGCGCCAATGTCGATACCGACGCAATCCTGCCGAAGCAATTCCTGAAGTCGGTCAAGCGTTCCGGTTTCGGACCGCATCTGTTCGACGACTGGCGCTACCTCGACCCTTACCGCGAGGAACAAGACAACGCGCGGCGGCGGCCGAACCCCGGCTTCGTCTTGAACCGACCCGAGTATGCGGGCGCGACGATCCTGCTTGCGCGCGAGAACTTCGGCTGCGGCTCCAGCCGCGAGCATGCGCCGTGGGCGTTGAAGGACTTCGGCATTCGCGCGCTGATCGCGCCGAGTTTTGCCGATATCTTCTTCTCGAACTGTTTCAAGAACGGCCTGCTGCCGGTGCGTCTGTCTGCCGCTCAGGTCGACACGCTGTTCGCGCAGGTTGCGGCCCGTCCCGGGTATCGGCTGTGCATCGACCTGATGCAGCAGCGGGTGACTACGCCGAGCGGTGAATGCTTTGCGTTCGAGATCGATGCTTTCCGCAGGGACTGTCTGCTCAACGGACTGGATGAGATCGGGCTCACCCTGCAACACCGCGAGCAGATTGCGGCATTCGAGAAACGACGACTGGCCGAGCGGTCCTGGTTGAACATCGGCGCGGCCGTAGCGCGGTGTCGCCTCGCTGGGGACCGCTGCGGTGGCGTTGAAGAGGCGTGATCGGATGCAGACGCGGCGCGCAATCGGCGCGCGCCTTGCACGACGAGGAGTTATTGGGCGAACGAAGAGGGCGATATGGCACAGGACAAACAGAGCAATTACGCAGGCGTTTGGGACAACAGAATCGGCTTCGGCGACACGCCGGCGCTGATTGTCATCGATTTCATGAAGGGCTACACCACCGAGGGCTCGCCGCTGTTCGCGCCCGGCGTTCCCCCCGCCGTGCGCGAAAGCGTCGAACTGCTGGGCGCAGCACGCGCGGCGAAGATTCCCGTGTTTCACACGATCGTACGCTACAACCCCGTCACCTTTGCCGACGGCGGGGTGTGGATCCGCAAGGCCCCGGTGCTCAAGTGCCTGGTCGAGGGCAACCCGTACGCGCAGACCTGCGACGAGGTGCGGCCGAGGCCGGAGGAAACCATCATCACCAAGCAATATGCCAGCGTGTTCTACGGCACCAGTCTGGCGGCAATGCTGACCGCCAAGCGTGTCGACACCGCGATTCTGATCGGCTGCTCCACCAGCGGCTGCATCCGTGCCAGCTCGGTCGATGCGGTCCAGCATGGCTTTCGCACTATCGTCGTGCGTGACTGCGTCGGCGATCGCCATCCCGACGTGCATGAGGCCAATCTGTTCGACATCAACAGCAAGTACGGCGACGTCGTGACTAAGGCGGAGGTAATCGATTACCTGAAAAAGTCGCCCGCAATCTCGCGCTGACCCATGATTACGAAGGAGCATCCAAAGTGAGCGCCAAACTGACACAGACCAGCCGTTACGAGTTTTCCCCGATCATCGACCGCAAGCCGCTGAAGCTGCCGCACGGGGCGCGCGTGGCGGTCGTGCCCTACATCAACATCGAGCATTTTCCGGAAGACATTCCGGGCACGGCGCTGGTGCCCGGCACCGCCAAGTTCACGCCGGACACGCTGAACTACGGTTGGCGCGACTACGGCAACCGCGTCGGCCTGTGGCGCATGATGGACATGATGGACCGCTACGGTTATCGGGGTACGATATGTCTGAACTCAGACCTCATCCGCGAGTATCCGCGCATCATCGAGGAAGGCGAGAAGCGAAAATGGGCCTGGATCGGCCACGGCATCAACAATGCGCCGGCGAACTTCTTGAGTGGCAAGAGCGAGGCCGAAGAGCGCGAAATCATCCGTACCGTGCTCACCGAGATGGAGAAGCGGCTCGGCCGCAAGACCAAGGGCTGGCTCGGTCCCTTCCTGTGCGAAACCTTCAATACCCCGGACATCCTTGCCGACCTGGGGGTCGAATACCTGTGCGATTTCACTGCCGACGATCAGCCGTTCAAGTTCAATGTCAAGAAAGGCAGCCTGATTTCGGTGCCGTATACGGTCGAGCTAAACGATATCCCGGCGATCATGAATATCGGCGTCAGCGGCGAGCAGTTTGGCGACATGATCGTCGACCAATTCGATGTGCTGTACCGGGAGGGCAAGCACAACGCGCGCATCATGCCGATATGCCTGCACACATTCCTGGTCGGCCAGCCGTTCCGCGCCAAACATCTCGAGCGGGCGTTCAAGTACATGGCCGAACATGAGGGCGTGTGGCTGACGACCGGCGACGAGGTCAACGACTGGTATCGCGCCGAATACCTCGGCAAATGAGGCAGCGAGCGGATTGGGCGGCCGGGGTCGATATCGTCGACGGCATCTTGACTTGGAAAGGCGGTGGCGCCACACTTCCCCGACGTGCTGGCTAGGGCGGCCTGCCCTATGGCGAAGCGGCGCTGTCGGCCGCGGTGGCGGTCGCCGCCAGCCGGCGGTTCCGACGTATGTATTGTCCGTGCCGGCGTACCCACCACTGGCGAGATGCTCTCGGTCACGATGTGGAATTCGGCGATTACGACAGATTGCCCTATGACTTAATTCTGAAGGCCGGGCATGTCGCCCAGGTCGATTACCGGAGGACTTCCAATGATCAACACCCAAGGAAACCAATCCGTTGCCGCGTTCCCGGTGGCGGAGAACTGGCGTGCTAGTTTCCTGCCTTCTTACATCAGACCACACCTGATGCACCACAAACGGGCGACCAAAAACGGAAAAGGATTGGGTATGCGGAGGCATCTGCTAAAGCTGGGGCTCCTCGCGGCCGTGTTATGCGCCGTTGCCAGCGCGCGGGCCGAGACCATCACCGTCACCCACTGGGGTGCCGCCTTCTACGGCGCCCCCTACGCAGTAGCGATGAATAAAGGCTTCTTCAAGAAGCACGGCGTGGACGTCACCGGCATCCTCACCTCGCAGGGCGGCGGCACCTCGGTGCGCAATACGCTGGCCGGCGACCTGCCCTTCGGCGAGGTAGCCCTGCCCGCCGCAGTGGAAGCCATCAACAACGGCGTGCCCCTGCGCATCATCGGCGGCGGCGTGCAGAGCGTGGCCGACATCCTGTGGATGGCCAAGAAGGGCTCGCCGCTGCACGGCATCAAGGATCTTGTCGGCAAGAAGGTCGGCTTCACCGCTCCCGGCTCGGTCACCAATATGCTGATCCTCATGGCGTTCAAGGCGCAGGGCATCGATGCGAAATCGGTCAAGCTGGTGCCCGCGGGCGGCATCGGCGCCAACGTTTCCGCGGTGGTCAACGGCGCAATCGACGCCGGCATGTCGGGCGAGCCGGTCTGGGCGCAGAACGAGGACAAGCTGCAGCCGGTGTTCTGGACCAAGGACGTGCTGCCGCCCAACATGACGCAGACGGTCGCGGTCACCACCGAAGAGTACGCCAAATCGGGCAGCGCCAAATTGCGCGGCATCCTCGAAGCCCGCCGCGAGGGCGTGGACTACATCATGGCCCACCCGGACGAAGCCGCGGAGATTACCGCCAAGGCCTACAACGGCGACCCGGCGCTGTACAAGAAGGTGTTCGCGCGCTTCGTCGCCATCCATTACTGGTCCGACGGCCGCTTCGACTACGATGCGATGAACCGCATGGTCGAGGGGCTGCAGATCGTGGGCAAGCAGAAAGGCCCGGTCGAGTGGAGCAAGATCGTCGATACCGGTTTCCTGCCGGCCGATCTGCGCAAGTGAGCGCGAACGGCCAGGCGCACACTGATTTCCACGCGACGCTGCGCGCCGTAACGCGCACCTACCCCGGTGCGCGTCCGGTGCACGCGCTGGGGTCGATCGACCTCGACATCGCGCGCGGCGAGTTCTTCTCGGTGGTGGGGCCCTCCGGCTGCGGCAAGTCCACGCTGCTGGATGTGCTCGCGGGGCTGAGCGCCCCCACCACCGGCAGGGTCAGCTTCGAGGGCAAGCAGGTTGCGGGACGCGTGCCCGAGGGCGTTGGCGTGGTATTTCAGGAGGATGCGAGCTTCCCCTGGCTTACGGTGTACGACAACGTCGCCTTCGGCCTGCGCCGCGCCGGCATGGACGCAGCGGAGACGGCCAGGCGCGTGGACTACGCCGTCGGCTTCATGGGCCTGCGCGACTTCACCCACGCCTATCCCGCCCAGCTCTCCGGCGGCATGCGCCAGCGCGTGTGCATCGCGCGCACGCTGGTGCTGCAGCCCCGGCTGATCCTGCTTGATGAGCCGTTCGGCGCGCTGGACCAGCAGACCCGCCTGCTCATGGGCGACGAACTGCTGCGCCTGTGGCGCGAAACCGGCGCCAGCGTGCTGCTGATCACGCACGCGCTGGACGAGGCCGCGATGCTGTCGGACCGCGTCGGCGTCATGTCGGCGCGCCCGGGCGTGTTCATCGACCTGGTCACCACCGGCTGGGCGCGCGAACGCGACAGCCGCATCGTCTCCGACCCCGGCTTCGGCGCCATCACCGCGCGTTTGTGGAGCTCGCTGCGCACGGAGTCGATGAAGGCGATCGGACGCGAAGCATGAGCACGAGCGCGCGCGCGCCGGGGATCAGCCGGGGCACCCTGATCCTCTGGACTCGCACTGCCGTGGTCGCCGGCCTGGTGCTGCTGCTCGAACTGCTGTGCCGCACCCAGGTGATCAAGCCGCTCACCATGATTCCGCCCAGCGCCATGGCGCAAGAAATGGTGCGCCTGATCGCCGCGGGCGAGATCAGCGACGACATCGTGCAGACCGTCTCGGAGGTCGGCGCCGCCTTCGCCGTCTCGGTGCTCGCCGGCTTCGCGCTCGGCGCGCTGGCGCAGGCGCTGCCGCGCGTGCGCCGCGCGATCGATCCGCTGCTGGCCAGCTGGTACGCAGTGCCGTTCTTCGTGTTCTACCCGCTGCTGGTGGCGCTGTTCGGTCTGAACGCTCTGCCGCTGATCGCGATTGGCGTGGTGTTCGCCACGCCAGCGATGATGCTCAGCACCATCGCGGGCCTGGACCGCGTGCCCGGGGTGTTGCGCAAGGTCGCGCGCGTGCACCGCATGTCGCCGCTGCGCGAGGTGATGCTGGTCACGCTGCCCTCGGCCGCGCCGCATCTGTTCACGGGGCTGAAGCTGTCCTTCGCCTACGCCTTCATCGGCGTCATCGCCGGCGAGTTCATCCTCTCCGGCGGCGGCCTCGGCTACGGCATCGCCTACGCCTATGAAAGTTTCGAGAATCGGAAGATGTACGCGCTGATGCTGCTGGTGCTGCTGGTGGCGATCGGCGTCAACGGCGCGCTGCACGTATGGGAGACGCGCCTCGCCCGGCGCCGCGCACGCACGTGAAAAAGCTCGGCGACAGCCTGCTGATTCTCGCGCTGATCCTGGCGATCTGGCAGGGACTGTACGCCTATGCCGGCGACGTGGCGATCTCTTCGCCGCTGAATACCTTCACGTTCGCGACCGGGCTGCTGACGCACGCCCCGTTCTGGGACCACGCCGCCGCCACGCTGCTGGCCTTCGCCTACGCGCTGGCGATCTCGGCCGCCGCTGGCATCGCGCTGGGTCTGCTGCTGGGATTACGCCGTTTCGCCGGCGACGTGGCCGAGCCGCTGCTGGTTTCGCTCTACACCATTCCGAAGGTCACACTCTATCCGGTGATGCTGCTGGTGTTCGGCCTGGGCATGTCGGCTAAAGTGGCCTTCGGTGTCATCCACGGCATGATCCCGGTGATTCTGTTTACGCTTACTGCGGTAAAGAACATCCCGCCGGTGCTGCTGCGCACTGCCCGCGCCCTGCAGCTGCGCCCGCTGGAAACGGCGACGACCGTGCTCGCGCCCGCGGTCATGCCGGAAATCATCACCGGACTGCGCGTCGGCTTCGCGCTGACGCTGCTGGGCGTGCTGATCGGCGAAATGTTCGCCTCGCAGCGCGGCCTGGGCTTTCTCATCATCAACGGCATCAACTCGCACGACGTGCGCATGACCACCGCCGTCGCCGTCATCGTGGTGGTGTTCGCCGTGTTCGTCAACGGCGCGATGCTGGCGCTGGACCGGCGCGTGCACCACGCGCGCGCCTGACCGCCCTATACCCAGGGCAGCTCGCGCGCGTAACGCTGCTCGAATGCGGCGATGTCGTCCGCCTGGCTCAGCGTGAACGTGATGTCGTCCATCCCCGATAGCAGCAGCTGCTTGCGGAAGGGATCGATATCGAAGCGGTCGGCGCCGAAGGCCTCGCTCACTCTCATCGACCCGGTCACCGTCTGTGCCTCCAGGTCCACCGCCAGCTTCGCGCCGGGATTGCGCGCGAGCGCCGCACGCAGTTCGGCGCAGCGCGCCTGCGGCAGCATGATGGGCAGCAATCCGTTCTTGAAACTGTTGTTGAAGAATATGTCGCCAAAGCTCGGCGCGATCACCACCCGGATACCCGCATCCATCAGCGCCCACACCGCATGCTCGCGCGAAGAGCCGCAGCCGAAGTTGCGGTCAGCGACCAGAATATTCGCAGCCTGGTAAGCCGGGAGGTTGAGCACGAATTCCGGTTTCGATTCTCCGTCCTGGCTGGTGCGCAGGTCGTTGAACAGCAAGTGCCCGTAGCCGTCCGAGCGCGTGCGCCAGAGAAAACGCGCCGGGATGATCTGGTCGGTATCGACGTTGGCCATATCCAGCGGCGCTGCGACCGATTCGAGGCGTTCAAATTTCTGCATCACGCACCGCCAGCCATCAGCACGCGCACGTCGGTCATATGCCCGCTCACCGCCGCCGCCGCGGCCATCGCCGGACTGACCAGATGGGTGCGCGCGCCGCGGCCCTGGCGTCCGACGAAATTTCGGTTGGAGGTCGACGCGCAACGCTCTCCCGGCGCCACCAGGTCGCCGTTCATGCCCACGCACATCGAGCATCCCGGTTCGCGCCACTCGAAGCCGGCGTCGAGGAACACCCGGTGCAGGCCTTCGGCTTCCGCCTGCGCCTTCACCAGGCCGGAGCCGGCGACCACCATCGCCGGAATGCGCGCCTTGCGCCCCTTGGCCACCATCGCGGCGCTGCGCAGATCCTCGATGCGCGCGTTGGTGCACGAGCCGATGAACACGCGGTCCACCTTGATCGCCTCGATCGCCATCCCCGGCGCGAGACCCATATACGCGAGCGTGCGCGTCATCGCCTCGCGCCGCTCGGCGCTCGCGGCCTCGGCCGGATCGGGCACTGCGCCGGTCACCGCGACCGCATCCTCGGGGCTGGTGCCCCAGGTCACCATGGGTTCGATCGCAGCTGCATCCAGGCTCACCTCGCGGTCGAACACCGCGCCCGCGTCGCTGGGCAAGCTGCGCCAGTACGCCAGCGCACGCTCCCACATCGCGCCTTGCGGTGCGTACGGACGGCCCTTCAGATAGGCGTAGCTGGTCTCGTCCGGCGCCACCATGCCGGCCCGCGCGCCGGCCTCGATGGACATGTTGCAGACTGTCAGCCTTCCTTCCACCGACATCGCGCGGAATACCGATCCGGCATATTCGATCACGTGCCCGACGCCGCCGGCCGCGCCGATGCTGGCGATGATCGCCAGGATCACGTCTTTCGGCGTCACCCCCGTGCCAAGCGCGCCGTTCACCGAGACGCGCATCGATTTCGGGCGGGTCTGCCACAGCGCCTGCGTCGCCATCACGTGCGCCACTTCGGACGCACCGATGCCGAACGCCAACGCCCCGAGCGCGCCGTGCGTCGCGGTATGACTGTCGCCGCACACCAGCAGCAGCCCCGGCTGCGTGATCCCCTGCTCCGGCCCGACCACGTGCGCGATCCCCTGGCGCACATCGCCCAAATCGAACAGCGTGATTCCGTGCTGCTTCGCATTCGCCGACAGCGCGCTCACCATCTCGCGCCGGTGCGGCTCGGAGATCGCCTCCAGGGCACGGCTCGTGCTGGACACGTAATGGTCCGGGGTGCCGTAGGTGCGCTCGGGGTGACGCAGGCGCAGTCCGCGCTCCTGCAGGGTGCGGAACCCGGCGCGCGAACCGTCATGCACCAGATGCCGCGCCACATGCAGCAAGGTCGCGCCATCCGGACGCTCGACGATGGTATGCCGCGCCCAGATCTTGTCGAACAGCGTCGCCGGTGCCGCGGCCCGGGCCGGCGTCACTTCGCCGCCTTCAGCGGCGGCGCATCGCGAAAGCGCGTGCGCAGCGTCTCCCATTCGTCCGCGCCGAAACGGTTGAACACCTGGCGCACCGTCAGGTCCCCGGCCGGGACCGGATGCACGTGGGTGCGCTTCAACTCCGCCAGCGCGGCATCGCACGCCCCCAGCACCACTTTCATCAGCAGTCCCGGCACGATGGCGATGCGGTAGCCCATGGCCTGCGCCTGCAGCAAATTGATCTCCGGCGTCTTGCCGCCGCGCACCACGTTCAGCAGGCACGGCCCGCGCACCAGGCGCGGCACCGCCGCGATCTCTTCCAGGGTCTGCGGCGCCTCCACAAACACCATATCCGCGCCGGCCTCCAGCGCCATATTGCCGCGCGCCACCGCTTCGTCTAGGCCGGCGCCGGCGCGGCTGTCGGTGCGCGCGATCACCAGGAAATCGGGGTCGCGCCGCGCCGCGACGGCGGCCCGGATCTTGGCCGCGAACTCCTCGCGCGGCACGATCTCCTTGTCGTCCAGATGCCCGCATTTTTTCGGGCTAAGCTGATCCTCGATATGGATGCCCGCGGTGCCGGCGCGCTCGTGTTCCTGCACCGTGCGCACCACGTTCAGTTCGTTGCCGTAGCCGGTGTCGGCGTCGGCGATCACCGGCACATCCACCGCGCGCACGATGCGCGCCGCGTTCGCCACCATCTCGGTCATCGTCACCAGGCCGAAATCGGGATAGCCCAGGCTGGCCGCGGTGCCCGCCCCGGTCATGTAGACGGCAGGAAACCCGGCCTGCGCGATGATGCGTGCGGTTATCGCGTCGTAGGCGCCGGGCGCGATCACCATCTGCTCGGCCTTCAGCAGGGCACGCAGGCAGGCGGCTTGTGTGGCGGACATCGGTTCTCTCTTCTGTTGGTGGCGAACTTTTAAATTTTAACCCGAATGGCCCTTTCGCGCAGTCTTGCGGAGATTGGCTGGCGTGATAACGTTGAATTTATGCGCGATCTCCCCATCGCATCCGATCAAACAGAACGATTGGTACTGTCCCAGGCCATCTGTACCCGCTCGGCAATCCAGTTGCTTACGTCGGATTCAAGCCATCCGACCGCGCGGGGACCGAGGGGTATCGATCGCGGAAATGTGCCGGCCTTGATGTGGTGATAAATCGTGCTGCGTGCAAGCCCAGTGCGTGCTCCGACGAGAATGCTCGCGAGAAAGCGGACCAGGTCCCAGGTGCATGGCGCCAGGGCGGCCTCGTCGAAGTCGTTCATGTCGAAGAAGACGAGGCGATTGTCACCCTTATAGCTGCCGAAATTCTGGAAGTGCAGATCCCCGCATACCCAGGTCACCGGCGCTTGCCGAAAGACGGGCGCGCGCGGGAGTCTTTCATAGAACAAATGGCATGTGCCCCGCAAAAATGCGAATGCATTTTGCCGCATGAGCTTGTACTTCAGGGCTAAGCGGTCCGGATCCCGCCCTTGGTTAAACTGCCGAATAAGTTCGATGACATCCAGCATTGCCATGGGTAGCTGCACCGCGCAGGTCTGTTGAACTGCAAGAGTACATGATCCGAAAGAAAAAGCCGGTGGCGTTTTTGGTGCGCCACCGGCTTAAAGTCGGGATTCCAAAGGAGGAGGAGGAGAAACCCCGCAGACCAATCATATTCGAAAAATGGTGCAGCGCAATAGCATTTTGTTATTGACCTCATCAGCGTCACGGCTTTTAGGCGCGTTGCGGACGTGGCGTCAACTAAAAGTATCGCAATCTCGCAGCAACATCATATTGGCTCGTACCGCCCTACGAGCGGAAGGTCGTTGCGGATATCAACGTTTTTGATTCGATGGGTCGCCGGGCAGGGTTGGACTGTTCGTGAGGCCAATGGATACCGAGCAGCCGCCAAGGACGACTGCGGCAAAGACGACGGCAAAAAAACGCGCGAAATGACGAGGTTTCACGGCTTCAGCGTATCACGATTTTTGCGCGGCAAGACTTCATGCGCGCAGGCGTCGACATACGCATCATTCGACAAAATCTGCTAGGATTCGCATCGCTTGTTTTGCGTTGCGGCAACCCCGCACTCAGGGCAGCACACCTCCGGACGACGCGGGCTACCCGCCTGGCGTCGGGCCGGTCCCAGCCAGCGACCAAGCGCGCGACACAATCGGGCGCAGGAGTAAAGCGATGAGCTATTTGCCCAGCCGCCGCAAGGACGGCGCACGGCCCCAAGCGCAGTACGCGCTGCGGAGGCTGTCATGACGCAGTACGAACCCCTACGTTTGTATGTGCCGGAGCCCACCGGGCGACCTGGCCGCCACACCGACTTTTCTTACCTGCATCTGTCACCGGCCGGAGAGGTGCGGCGCCCGCCGGTCGATACCCAGCCCGCCGACACCAACGACCTCGCCTACGAGCTGGTGCGCGTGCTCGACGACACTGGCCGCGCGGTCGGACCCTGGGCCGCAGCGACCGATCCGCAGCTGTTGCGCCGCGGCCTGCGCGCGATGATGAAGACGCGCATTTTCGACGCGCGCATGCTGATCGCGCAGCGGCAAAAGAAAATGTCCTTCTATATGCAGTGCCTGGGCGAAGAGGCGATCGCGGTCGCGCACGCGCTCGCACTCGATTCCGGCGACATGTGCTTTCCGACCTACCGCCAGCAGGGCCTGCTGCTCGCGCGCGAGGACGTGGACATGGTCGAGATGATCTGTCAGCTGCTGTCGAATGAGCGCGATCCGATGAAGGGGCGGCAGCTGCCGGTGATGTATTCGTACAAACGCGCCGGCTTTTTCAGCATCAGCGGCAATCTTGCGACCCAGTTCATCCAGGCGGTGGGCTGGGCCATGGCCGCGGCGATCAAAGGCGACACCCGCATCGCGTCGGCCTGGATCGGCGACGGCGCCACTGCGGAGGCCGACTTTCATACCGCGCTGACGTTCGCGCATGTGTATCGCGCCCCGGTCATCCTCAACGTGGTCAACAACCAGTGGGCGATCTCGACGTTCCAGGCCATCGCCGGCGGCGAGGGCACGACGTTCGCCGCGCGCGGCGTGGGCTGCGGCATCGCCTCGCTGCGCGTCGACGGCAACGATTTCCTCGCGGTGCACGCGGCTACGCGCTGGGCCGCTGAGCGTGCGCGGCGCAACCTCGGGCCGACGCTGATCGAATGGGTGACCTACCGCGCCGGGCCGCATTCCACCTCGGACGATCCGTCCAAGTATCGGCCGGCGGACGATTGGGCGCACTTTCCGCTGGGCGATCCGATCGCGCGGCTAAAAACACATCTGATCGCGATCGGCGCCTGGTCCGAGCAGGAGCACGAAGCCGCGCAGAAGGAACTGGAAGCACAGGTGGCCGCGGCGCAGAAACAAGCCGAGAGCTACGGCACGCTCACCGACGGCCACATGCGCAGCGCCGCCGAGATGTTCGAGGATGTCTACAAGGACATGCCCGAGCATTTGCGCCGCCAGCGCCAGCAGCTCGGGGTCTGAGCATGGATGCGAGAACCAGAATCGAAGAGACTGCCATGACGCCGAAAACGACACCGATGACCATGATCCAGGCGCTGCGCTCGGCGATGGACGTGATGCTAGCGCGCGACCCCAATGTCGTCGTGTACGGCCAGGATGTGGGCTTCTTCGGCGGCGTGTTCCGCTGCACCGAAGGCCTGCAGGCGAAGTACGGCAAATCGCGCGTATTCGACGCACCGATTTCCGAAGGCGGCATCGTCGGCACGGCCGTCGGCATGGGCGCCTACGGCCTGCGCCCCGTGGTCGAAATCCAGTTCGCCGATTACTTTTATCCGGCCTCGGACCAGATCGTGTCCGAGGCGGCGCGCCTGCGCTACCGCTCGGCGGGCGACTTCACCGCGCCGATCACCATCCGCATGCCCTGCGGCGGCGGCATCTACGGCGGCCAGACGCACAGCCAGAGCCCGGAGGCGCTGTTCACGCACGTGTGCGGGCTGCGCACGGTGATGCCGTCGAACCCCTACGACGCCAAGGGCCTGTTGATCGCCGCGATCGAGTGCGACGACCCGGTCATCTTTCTCGAACCCAAGCGGCTGTATAACGGCCCGTTCGACGGTCATCACGACAAGCCGGTGGTGCCCTGGTCCAAGCATCCTCTGGGCGAAGTGCCCGAGGGCCACTATACGGTGCCGCTGGAATCGGCTTCCGTGTTCCGCCCGGGGAGCGAGCTCACGGTGATCACTTACGGCACGATGGTGTTCGTGTCGGAGGCGGCGGCGATCGAGACGGGCATCGACGCCGAGATCATCGATCTGCGCAGCATCTGGCCGCTGGATCTGGACACGCTCGTCAATTCGGTGAAGAAGACCGGGCGCTGCGTCGTCGTGCACGAGGCTACGCGCACCAGCGGCTTCGGCGCCGAATTGACGGCGCTGGTGCAGGAGCACTGCTTCTATCACCTCGAGGCGCCGATCGAACGCGTGGCCGGCTGGGACACGCCTTATCCGCACGCGCAGGAATGGGCTTACTTTCCCGGCCCGGCGCGCGTCGGCGCCGCGTTCAAACGCGCGATGGAGAAATAACGTGGGATTGCATGTGATCAAGATGCCCGACATCGGCGAAGGCATAGCCGAAGTGGAACTCGTGGCCTGGCATGTCAAACCCGGCGACATGGTAATCGAGGACCAGATTCTTGCCGACGTGATGACCGACAAGGCCACGGTCGAGATTCCGTCGCCGGTGGTCGGCAAGGTAGCCGCGCTAGGCGGGGAGATCGGCCAGGTGATGGCCGTCGGCAGCGAACTCATACGCATCGAAGTCGAAGGCGTCGGCAACGTGAAGGCGTCGCCTGCCGCGGCGACTCCGGTAGCGGCGGCGACGCACACGGCTGCAATTCAGGCGGAGGCGGTGCTTGCTGCGGCCGCCAGACAGGCGGCAGAGAGCGCAGTGCGAGAGCGGCCGGCCGCAGCATCGGCGCAGCCCGCCCCGGCGGCTGTTGCGCAGGCTGCGCCGCGTGAAAAACCGATCGCATCGCCTGCGGTGCGCCGCCGCGCCTGGGACCTCGGCATCGAATTGCAGTTCGTGCCCGGCAGCGGCACGGCCGGCCGCATCACGCATGAGGATCTCGATGCGTTCGCGGCTCGCCGCCCGGGCTTGGGCACCGGCGCCGCACGCTACGCCGAGCGGCATGAGGAAGAGGCCGTTCCCGTGATCGGCCTGCGGCGCAAGATCGCGCAGAAAATGCAGGAGGCCAAGCGCCGCATTCCGCACTTCACTTATGTCGAAGAAATCGACGTCACCGAAGTGGAGGCATTGCGCGCGCAGCTGAACGCGAAGTTCGGCGCCGAGCGCGGGCGCATTACGCTGCTGCCGTTGCTTGCGCGCGCGATCGTGCTCGCGGTGCGCGACGTTCCGCAGGTGAACGCGCGCTACGACGACGAGCAGGGCGTGCTCACGCGCTACGGCGCGGTGCATATCGGCATCGCCACGCAGACCGACGCGGGCCTGATGGTGCCGGTGCTGCGCCATGCCGAGGCGCGCGACCTGTGGGCCAGCGCGGCGGAGATCGCGCGTCTGGCCGCTGCCGCGCGCTCGGGCAAGGCGGCGCGCGAGGAACTCAGCGGTTCGACCATCACCATCACCAGCCTCGGCGCGCTGGGCGGCATCGTGTCGACGCCGGTGATCAACCATCCCGAGGTAGCGATCGTCGGCGTGAACCGCATGGTCGAGCGGCCGATGATGCGCGCCGGAGCCGTGGTGCCGCGGCTGATGATGAACCTGTCCTCGTCTTTCGATCACCGCGTGGTGGACGGCGCAGTCGGGGCCGAATTCGTGCAGGCGCTGCGCGGCCTGCTCGAATGCCCGGCGACCCTGTTCGTGGAGTAGGCCATGGACGCACGCTCGACCACGCTGCTGATCGTCGGCGGCGGACCCGGCGGCTATGTCGCGGCGATCCGCGCGGCGCAGCTCGGCATCGCCACCACGCTCGTCGAAGGCGACAAGCTCGGCGGCACCTGCCTCAATATCGGCTGCATTCCATCCAAGGCTTTGATCCACGCCGCGGAGCAGTTCGAGCAGGCCTGCCACTACGCGCAGGATACGTCGCGCGCGGAGGCTCTGCGCTCGCCGCTCGGCATCCAGGTCGAATCGCCGCGCATCGACTTGGCACAGACCGTGCGCTGGAAGGACGGCATCGTCGCACGGCTCAGCGGCGGCGTCGCCGCATTGCTGAAGAAGAACGGCGTGCAGGTGGTCAAGGGCTGGGCCCGCGTCGTCGACGGCAAGACGGTCGAAGTCACCGGTACCGGGCAAGATACTTTGCGCATCGCCTGCGAACATCTGCTGCTCGCCCCGGGCTCGCAGGCGGCGGCGCTGCCCGCGCTGCCTTTCGGCGGTAACGTGATTTCTTCTACCGAAGCGCTGGCGCCGCCATCGCTGCCCAAGCGCCTGGTCGTCGTCGGTGCCGGCTACATCGGGCTGGAACTCGGCACCGCGTATCGCAAGCTCGGTGCCGAAGTGAGCGTGGTCGAGGCCTTGGAGCGCGTGCTGCCGGCCTACGACGAAGAACTCGCCAAGCCGGTGGCCGCTTCGCTGCGGCGCCTCGGCGTGGAACTGCATCTGGGCTGCACGGTGCTGGGCTTGAGCGCGGGCGGGGACGCGGTGCGCATCCGCAATGCCCAGGGCGAGGAGTCGGCGCTGCCGGCCGATCGCGTGCTGGTCGCAGTCGGGCGGCGGCCGCGCACCGAGGGCTGGGGCCTCGAGGGCTTGATGCTCGACATGAACGGCCGCGCCGTGCGCATCGACGACCAGTGCCGCACTTCGATGCGCAATGTCTGGGCGATCGGCGACCTGACCGGTGAGCCGATGCTGGCCCACCGCGCGATGGCGCAGGGCGAGATGGTGGCCGAACTCATCGCCGGCGGGCGCCGGCATTTCACGCCCGCGGCCATTCCCGCCGTGTGCTTTACCGATCCGGAGGTCGTCGTCGTCGGCCGCACGCCAGGCGAAGCGGCGCAAGCCGGGCTGGACTGCATCAACGCGGTGTTTCCGTTTGCCGCCAACGGACGCGCGCTGACGCTCGAGGCGGGCGAGGGTTTCGTGCGCGTGGTCGCGCGCCGCGACAACCACCTGATCCTCGGCTGGCAGGCCGTGGGCCGTGGCGTGTCGGAACTGAGCACGGCCTTCGGCCAATCGATCGAAATGGGCGCGCGGCTCGAAGACATCGCGGGCACGATCCACGCCCACCCGACGCTGGGCGAGGCGGTGCAGGAAGCGGCCCTGCGCGCGCTCGGCCACGCGCTGCACGTATAGCGTGCCCGACGGCACGCGACGACCCGCCGGAAAATTCCACTCACATCAGCTCGCCCCGGCGTGAGCAGGCGTAGAATACGGCGCTGCTGGTGGCAGTCAGGCTGATGGCCACCTGAATCATTGCTGTTTCTCTATAGGGGCCATGTCCATGAAGTCGATTCGTAAAGCTATTCTGTTGCCGGCATTGATAGTCGGCGCCCTGAGCGCGGCCGGCTTGGCGCAGGCGCGCGATTTGACCATCGCGCTGGCGACCGAGCCCAGCTCGATGGATCCGCAATTCCATTCGCTCACGCCCAACATCCAGATGTCGGAAACCATATTCGATCCGCTGGTGCGCACCGACGCCAACGCGAAGCCGGTCCCTTGTTTGGCGGAGTCATGGACGGTCAACGGCAATGTATGGCTGTTCAAATTGCGCCCCAACGTGAAGTTCTCCGATGGCTCGCCGTTTACCGCTGACGATGTGGTCTTCACCTATGCCCGCGTACCCAAGGTTCCGAACAGCCCTTCCTCGTTCACGCTGTATCTCAAGTCCATCGACAAGGTCGAGGCGATCGATCCGCTGACGCTCAAGATCACCACCAAAGGCCCCTCGCCGGTGCTGCTCGCGAATCTGTCCATTGTGCCGATCATGTCCAAGAAAGCGGCGTCCGGACCGGCCCCCGAAGGCAAGACCACGGTCGAATTGAACCGCGGCGATGGACTGATCGGCACCGGGCCCTACAAATTCGTTTCCTGGAGGCGCGGCGCCGAAATCGTGCTGGAGCGCAACCCGAATTATTGGGGCGAGAAGCCGGCCTGGGACAAGATCACCTACCGGCCGATCACGAATCCGGCGGCGCGGGTGGCGGCCTTGCTCGCAGGCGGCGTAGATATGATTGAAAATCCCCCGACCGACGACCTGGCCAGGCTGGAGAAAGACACGAAGCTGCACGTCCAGAAGACCCCGTCGGTGCGCGTGATCTACGTGGCTCTGAACCAGTCCAAGGAAGTGCCTCCCGGCATGTCCGGTACGGATGGCAAGAACCCGCTGACCGACAAGCGCGTGCGCGAGGCTTTGTCGCTGGCGATAGACCGCGGCGCGATCGTTTCGCGCATCATGGACGGCGTGGCGCAACCCGCGGCCAATCTGCTGCCGTATCCGGCGTTTGGCGCGTCCAAGAAATTTTCGACGGCCGCCGCCGCCGATGTGGCCAAGGCGAAGGAACTGCTGGCCGCGGCCGGCTATCCCAAGGGCTTCACGCTTTCGCTGGGTGCGCCCGCCGGCCGCTACATCAACGACCAGCGCATCGCCCAGACCGTGGCAGCCATGTGGGCAAGCATAGGCGTCAAGACCGATGTCGAAACCATGGCGCCGCCGGTGTTCTTCAAGAAGCGCGACAGCTATTCCTTCAGCACCTATCTGGCG
This sequence comes from Pseudomonadota bacterium, assembly GCA_021811085.1. Lineage (GTDB taxonomy): Bacteria > Pseudomonadota > Gammaproteobacteria > Burkholderiales > SG8-39 > 2-12-FULL-64-23. The sequence goes on from JAJZPQ010000011.1 coordinate 77,677, forward strand.
GGTTGGGCGGCGGCGACCGGCGAAATGGCAAACCCGCTTACGGCGCTGGTCGTCAGTCACGATCCCACGCTGGGCATGGGCACGACGAACTGGAGCCATTATTCCAACCCCGAGCTCGACCGCCTGGTGATGGAAGCCTCCAAGACGCAGGACGACGCCAAGCGTTCCGACATGCTGCAGCGAGCGGCGAATATGGCGATGGAGGACTACGCCATTCTGCCGCTGCAATTCGAGCTCTCGGTCTGGGCCATGAAGCAGGACGTGCGCTACGCAGGTCGCTCGGATCAGTACACGCTGGCGCAAGACATCACGCTGGCCAAGTAACAGCATGTCGACAGGCTAGCCAAACTAGAGGCGATCGACCGGGTGATCTCCAGCATAGTGCGCCGACTGCTCCAGACCCTAGGAGTGGTTCTGGTCATGTCGGCGCTGGTGTTTACTGCGCTGTATCTGGTCGGAGACCCCGTTTCCATGCTTGCCAGTCCGGAGGCGACCGACGCCGAGCGCGAACTCATACGCCAGTCGCTGGGCCTGGACCTGCCTTTGTGGCGCCAATACCTTATTTTCCTGAACAAGGCGCTGGTCCACCTCGATTTCGGCAACAGCTTTTTGACCGGCGAGCCGGCGATGCGCCTGATCCTCGATCGCATGCCGGCGACGCTGGAATTGGCGACGGCGGCCATGGCGCTCGCGGTGCTGATCGGTGTCCCCTTGGGGATTTACGCCGGCCTCAAGCCCGAAAGCCTCGGGGCGCGCTCGGTCATGACGAGTTCGGTGCTGGGCTTCTCTCTGCCGAACTTCTGGGTGGGCCTGATGCTCATCATGGTGTTTGCGGTGTTTCTGCACTGGCTGCCGGCGGGCGGGCGCGGGCCGGTTGAAACTTTCGGGCCGATTCAGCTCAGCATTTTCAGCTGGGAGGGCTGGCGCAGCCTGATTCTTCCGGTCACCACCATCGCGACCGCCAAATGCGCCCTGATCATCCGTGTGACGCGGGCTGCAACCCGCGAATGTCTGCCCCTTGACTACATCAAGTTTGCGCGTGCCCGCGGTTTGTCCGAGGCGCGCGTGCTGGGCGTGCACTTGCTGAAGAACATATTGATTCCCATCGTCACGATCGCGGGGCTGGAATACGGCCAGGTGTTTGCGTTTGCCGTGGTGACGGAGTCGGTCTTTTCCTGGCCCGGCATCGGCAAGCTGCTGATCGATTCGATCATCACGCTCGATCGCCCGGTGGTAGTCGCGTATCTGATGCTGACGGTCGTGTTTCTGTCGCTGCTCAATCTGGTGGTCGACATTATCTACACCATTCTCGATCCGCGCGTGCAGGCGAAGGCCGGCGCATGAGCACGACCGTCATCGGCCTTGCATCCCCCGCGATGCCGGCACCGCGCGAAAGCATGCTGCGCCTGTTTGCCGCGCAGTTTGCGTCGAGCAAGCTGGCGCTGCTGGGCTTGGTCTTCCTGGTCTTGTTTCTGATGCTCGCGATCTTTGCGCCCTGGATCGCGCCGCAGAATCCGTTCGAACTCGCTACGCTCAATATCATGGATTCGAAGCTGCCGCCGGGCTCGGTCAGTAGCAACGGCGCAATGACCTACTGGCTGGGCACCGACGGTCAGGCGCGCGATGTGTTCTCCGCGATTCTTTACGGCCTGCGCATCAGCCTCATCGTGGGCTTCGTCACCGTGTCCGCTGCGTTCACGATCGGGGCGACGGTGGGCCTGATTTCGGCGTATTTCGGCGGCCGCATCGATGCGCTGCTGATGCGCATCGTCGACATCCAGCTGTCGTTTCCGGCGATCCTGGTGGCGCTGGTCCTGCTCGCGGTGCTGGGCAAAGGCGTGGACAAGGTAATTTATGCTCTGGTCGCGGTGCAGTGGGCCTATTTCGCCCGCGCCGCGCGCGGCGCCGCCATCGTCGAACGCAACAAGGAGTACGTGCAGGCGGCACGCTGCATGTCCTTGTCGTGGCAGCGCATACTGTGGCGCCACATATTTCCCAATTGCATTCCGCCGCTGATGGTGATCGCGACCATCGACCTCGCCCATGCGATTGCGCTCGAAGCCACGCTGTCCTTTCTCGGCGTGGGCGTGCCCGTTACCGAGCCCTCGCTGGGCATGCTGATTTCCAACGGCTACGAATTCATGATGTCGGGTGCCTACTGGATCGCGTTCTATCCGGGCATCGCGCTGGCGCTGGTGGTGGTGGCGATCAACATGGTCGGCGATCACCTGCGCGATATTCTGAATCCGCGCAACGAGATTTAGGGGTTTTCTTGCAACCGCGCGCGCCATCCTCATCCACCCCCTGTCTGCTCGATGTGCAAGGGCTGCGCACCTGGTTCCACACGCGCGCGGGCGTGGTCAAGGCGGTCGATGGCGTGTCCCTGCAGGTGAAACAAGGGGAAATCCTCGGCCTAGTGGGCGAGTCGGGCTCGGGCAAGACCATCACCGGTTTTTCCCTGATGAACCTGGTCGACAAGCCCGGCAGGATACGCGCCGACCGTTTGTTCTTCGACGGCCGCGACCTGCAGACTTTGTCGGCGAAGGACTATCGCGCCTTGCGCGGCAATCAAATGGCGATGATATTTCAGGATCCGATGATGACCCTGAATCCCACCCTGCGCGTCGATACGCAGATGATCGAGACGGTGCAGGCGCACGAGTCGGTTTCGCGCTCGGCGGCGCGTGCGCGGTCGATCGACATGCTGGTCAAGGTAGGGATACCCGCTCCCGCGGAGCGCATGTCGGTCTATCCGCACCATTTGTCGGGCGGCATGCGCCAGCGCATTGCGATCGCGATCGCCTTGCTCAATTCCCCCAAGCTGATCATTGCCGACGAGCCGACCACGGCGCTCGACGTGACGATACAAGGGCAGATCCTGTATGAAGTGCAGAAGCTGTGCCGCGAGACGGGGACGGCGCTGATCTGGATCACGCACGACCTGGCGCTGGTGTCGGGGCTGGCCGATCGGCTGGCAGTCATGTACGCCGGCCGCATCGTGGAAACGGCCCCCACCGCCGACATCGTGCGCGGCGCGCAACACGCGTACACCCACGGTTTGATGGCCTCGATTCCGACTTTCGATACGCGCGGACACAGCCTGTTCCAGATCCCCGGATCGACCCCTTCGCCGCTGAACATGCCCGAGGGCTGCCCGTTCAGGACGCGCTGTTATCGCGCCACGCCGCAATGCGCGCAGGCGCCCGTATTCGAGGAAGTGGCACCCGCCCACGGCGTGAGTTGCTGGCATCGGGGCATCGAGGAGCTATGAGCGCTGAAACCATGCGCGCGGAAAGTCCGGAAGTGATGTTCAGCCTGCGCGGGCTCGAGCGCCATTATGTGCAGCCGCAGGATATGGTGGACAAACTCGGGCGCCTGCTGCAGGGGCGCTCCGCGCCGAAGCCGGTGCAGGCCGTGGCCGGCATCGACCTCGACATTTTCGCGGGCGAGGTCCTGGGCATCGTCGGCGAGTCCGGTTGCGGCAAATCCACGCTGGGACGCATGCTGGCGGGAATTCTGGAGCCTACGCGTGGCGACATCCTCTACCGGGGCCGTTCGACCGCGACGCTGGCTGCAGCGGCGCGGCGCGAATACGAGCTCGGCGTGCAGATGATTTTCCAGGATCCTTTTTCGTCGCTGAACCCGCGCATGCGCGTGATCGACATCATCGGCGAGGCGCCGCTGGCACATGGCATGATCCAGCGCGCCGCCAAGGAAGCCTACGTGTGCGAGCTGATGCAGAAAGTCGGACTGGATCCGGCCTACCGCTTTCGCTACCCGCACCAGTTTTCGGGCGGACAGCGTCAGCGCGTCGGCGTGGCGCGCGCGCTGGCGTTGAAGCCCTCGGTCATCGTCTGCGACGAGGCCGTGGCGGCGCTGGACGTGTCGATCCAGGCCCAGGTGTTGAATTTGTTCATGGAACTGCGCCAGGAATTCGCGCTGACCTATTTCTTCATCAGCCACAATCTGGGCGTAGTCAGCCATGTCTCGGATCGCGTGGCGATCATGTACCTGGGTCGGATCGTCGAAATCGCGCCGACCGAGATCATATTCAAGGCCGCCAATCATCCTTACACCCAGGCGCTGATCAAGGAGTTGCCTCGATTGTACGCAGAGCGGCATCAGTTCGACCCGATCCAGGGCGAGCTGCCTTCGCCCAGCGATCCGCCGCCGGGCTGCCCGTTTCACCCGCGCTGTCCGCGGGCCATGGCGCGTTGCCGCGAAGAACGTCCGCTGCTCAAGCCGGTGGGGCCGGAATCCGATGCGGCCAGGCGAGCGCACCTGAGCGCTTGCCATTTGAACGAGGTCGCGTAAATGCAGACGCGCCGCCCGACACCTGAAATCTGCTTTTTTTGACGCATGGCTCGATTACCGAGGAACTGTCCGATGAAATACGCTGACGCAGATTTTGATCCGGTTGTACTGTCCCAGCCCGCCGCCGGCGCGATCCCGCTGGTGTGCGACTCGCCGCACAGCGGCGTCATCTATCCCCGGGATTTCGGCAGCTGCCTGCCCGCGGCGATATTGCGCTCGGGCGAAGATACCTATGTGGAAGAGCTATGGCGGGCGATTCCCGCGGTCGGCGGTTCCTTGGTGGCGGCCAATTTTCCGCGCACCTATATCGACCCCAACCGCGAACTCGCCGATATCGACGCGAGCATGCTCGCCGGACCCTGGGCGGCGGAACTGCATCCGAGCGAGAAAACGCGCCTCGGCATCGGCCTGATCTGGCGCCTCGCGCGCAAGCAAGCCGTGTACGATCGCAAGCTTTCGGTGGCCGAAGTCGAAAATCGCATCCGCCGCTTTCACCAGCCGTATCATGCCGCCTTGAGCGCACAGATCGAGCAGGCGTACGCGAAATTCGGCGGCGTCTGGCATCTCAACCTGCATTCGATGCCGGCCAATTCGTACGAGCTGCTCGAAATCGATACCGACAAGCAGCTGGCCGACTTCGTGCTCGGAGATCACGATGGGCGCACCTGCGATCCGGCGCTGGTCGAGACGATTGAATCTTTTCTGACCGGGCGCGGCTATACCGTGGCGCGCAACGATCCGTTCAAAGGCGTGGCGCTGATCGCGCGTATAGGGCGTCCCGCCGAAAACCGGCATAGCCTGCAGATCGAGGTCAATCGTAAGCTTTACATGGACGAAGACAGCTACGAGAAGTCGCAAGGCTTCGTTGCCTTGCAGCAGTCGCTGAGCCTGTTGTCGGCGCACCTGGCAAAATTCGTAAGGGCGCAATTGGCCTAGACCGGCGCTGGGTATATTGCAGTCATAACTTGCCTGAATTAGGCGTTTTTCAAGAGACAACCATGAACGTATTAGCAGACATCGAACGCAATCACGCAGCGCTTACCGCCATCCGCAGGGACATACATGCCCATCCCGAATTGGCGTTCCAGGAACAGCGCACTTCGGCGCTGGTGGCCGAGCGCCTGACCGAACTCGGCCTGGAAGTCCATACCGGTTTGGGTAAAACAGGAGTGGTGGGCGTGCTGCGCTCGGGTACGAGCAAGCGCTCCATCGGTTTGCGCGCCGACATGGACGCCTTGCCCATGCCGGAGAACAACCGTTTCGCACACTGCTCGAAGAATCCCGGAAAAATGCATGGCTGCGGCCACGACGGCCATACCGCCATGCTGTTGGGGGCGGCGCAGTATCTGGCCGAGCATGGGAGATTCGACGGCGTGGTCAACTTCATTTTCCAGCCCGCGGAGGAGGGCGGCAACGCCGGCGCCAAAGCCATGATCGACGACGGCTTGTTTGAGCGTTTCCCCTGCGACGTGGTGTACGGCATGCACAATTTGCCCGGCGTGGCCACCGGCGTGTTCGGCTTCCGCACCGGGCCGGCCATGGCCTCGAGCAATCGCTTCGATATCATCATCAACGGCGTGGGCGGGCATGCGGCGCAGCCGCACAAGTCCGTGGATCCGATTCTGATCGCGGTGCAAATGGTGCAGGCGCTGCAAAGCCTGATCACGCGCAACAAGAATCCGATCGACACGGCGGTGTTGTCGATTACGCAGATCCATGCGGGCGACGCCTACAACGTGATTCCGGCGCAGGCCGTGATTCGCGGAACGCTCCGAACCTATAGCGTCGAGGTGCTCGATCTCATGGAAAACAATATGCGCCGCATCGTGACCAAGCTCGGCGAAGCGCATGGGGCCACGGGCGAGTTGCAGTTTGTGCGCTGTTATCCGCCGCTGATCAATTGGCCCAAGGAAACCGAATTCGCCGCCGATCTGGCGGAGAAGCTTTTCGGCGCCGATCATGTCGACCGCGAAACGCCGCCGCATACGGGATCCGAAGACTTCTCCTTCTATCTGGAAAAAGTTCCCGGCACCTATTTGTTCATCGGCAACGGCGAGGGTGACCATCGCGTGGATGCCTATGAAGGCATAGGGCCGTGCGAATTGCACAATTCCAATTACGACTTCAACGATGCCTTGCTGCCCATCGGCGCCACCTATTGGGCTAAGCTGGTCGAGGCTACGCTGGCCAGGCAGGCGGGATCATAGGCTGTGGCGGACGGCCGCCGGCCTAGGCTTGCGCGCGGGACGCCTGGAGGTGGCGGCTGTAGCTGACCGCCGCGGCGAGGACTGCGATGCAGGCTGCGAGTCCGAGCGCCCAGACCGTCGCGTGTGTGCCGAACAGGCTGAACATCAGCGCCACCAGCGCAGCGCCCACGGTCT
>JAJZPQ010000061.1 GCA_021811085.1 Pseudomonadota bacterium
ATCCCCTGGTCGATCGCCACCGCACGCTTTCGCCTGGGGCGGGCCATCGCACGAAGTCTGCCGCTTTGTCCGTGCTGCGCAAAGGCTTACCTGAGAGTGTATAAACATTAATAACACAGTACAATTAGACCAAAGAGGCAATGCTTACCCGACTGCCTGCATAGAGTGCAGGTACGCTTCCGCGTGGATCATGCGATCGGCATGCATCGCCCGTAAACCCAGTATCCATGCGGGTTTCCACGCGGTTGCGCCTGGAAGAGCCACTTGAAAGTTCGTTGCAGCGACAATCACGTCGCCGCGGCCAACCACTTGAACTTACTTCTGCAAGCCGTTGATTTGTCGAATTGGTCGGGGCGAGAGGATTTGAACCTCCGACCACCTGCACCCCATGCAGGTACGCTACCAGGCTGCGCTACGCCCCGACGTTGCTGATTTTATCACGCCGGCTGGAATCAAAACCAGCGATGCTCGCACTCGCGCCGCTCAGGCGCGATTCTCGAGCATGTCGATGATGCTCTTGATCTCCGTCCGGATCGCGGCCAGATCGACTTTGCCCGGTTCCGCACGCGCGGCCTGCGCGCGGCCGCTGGCGGTCACGCCTTCGTCCAGCCGGTTACGCGCGCCGCTGATGGTGAAGCCCTGTTCGTACAGCAGATCGCGGATGCGCCGGATCAGCAGCACTTCGTGATGCTGATAATAGCGCCGGTTGCCGCGGCGCTTGACCGGCTTCAGCTGCGTGAATTCCTGCTCCCAGTAGCGCAGCACGTGCGGCTTGACGCCGCACAATTCGCTCACTTCGCCGATGGTGAAATAGCGCTTGGCCGGAATCGGCGGCAGATTACTGTTGCTGCTGTGGCTTTCCACGATTGGCCTTTTCCACCAATGCCTTCAGCTTCTGGCTGGCGTGGAAGGTGACGACGCGCCGCGCGGTGATCGGAATTTCCTCCCCGGTCTTGGGGTTGCGCCCGGGCCGCTGCGGCTTGTTGCGCAATTGAAAGTTGCCGAACCCGGACAGCTTGACGCTGTCGCCATTTTCCAGAGCGGCGCGAATTTCTTCGAAGAAAGTTTCGACCATGTCCTTGGCTTCGCGCTTGTTCAGCCCGACTTTCTCGAACAAAAAGTCAGCCAGCTCGGCTTTGGTTAACGTCATTTTTTCTCCCTAGGTACGCAATTTGGCGCCGACGCTCCGGGCGACTAGCTGCAGCAATTGCGCTATCGCCTCCTCCGCCTCCGCGTCGGTCAGCGTTTTTGAAGTATCTTGCATAACTACCCGAAATGCAAGGCTTTTTTTGCCAGCGTCGACCCCTTTTCCGCGGTATAAGTCGAACAGGCACAGGTCCTGCACCACGGCCGGACGGGAGCCCAGCATCAGCTCCAGCAGCGTCTGCGCCGACACCGATTCGTCCACCACCAAGGCGAGGTCGCGGATCACCGGCGGGAACTTGGACACCTCCCGATATTGAGGCATGCGCGCGGCAAGCAGCGCATCGAGTTCGAGTTCGAACAGGATCGGCGCCTGCGGCAATTCGTATTTCTGCTGCCAGCGCGGGTGCAATTCACCCAGCCAGCCGATGCAGCGGCCGTCGATCAGCACATTCGCCGCCCGCCCCGGATGCAGCGCCGGGTGATTCGTGCGCTCGAAGCGCAGCTGCCAGGGCACGAGCAGGCTCTCGACGTCGCCCTTCAAGTCGTAGAAATCGACATCGCGCTGGGCGAGGCCCCACTGCTCCGGGCGCGCCGGACCATAGGCGATCGCCGCGAGCTTGAGCGGTTGGTCTATGCCGCCCACGGTGAGCGGGCCGTCGGCCACGCCGGCGTCGGCGCGGAACACGCGCCCGAGCTCGAACACGCGCACGCGGCCCTGCTTGCGGTTGAGGTTGTAGCGCACATTCGCGACGAGGCTGCCGGCAAGACTGGAGCGCATCACCGCGTGCTGCGTTGAGATCGGGTTCAGCAGCTTCACCGGCGCATCGTTGCCGCAGAAATCGCGCTCCCATTCGGTCTCGACGAAGCTGAAGTTCACGACTTCCTGGTAGTCGCGCGCGGCGATCGCTTCCTTGACCCGTGTCAGCGGGCGCACGGTCTCGGGCTGCTCGCGCATCGCGGCGCGCACGCGCGGCCGGCTCGCGGGGATGCGCTCGTAGCCGTGAATGCGCGCGATCTCTTCGATCAGGTCTTCCTCGATCGCGATGTCGAAGCGGTAGGAAGGCGGGGTCACGCTGTAGCCGTCGGCCGTCTTCACCGCGGCGAGATCGAGGCGTGAAAAAATTTCGCCGATCTCCTTGTCGTCGAGGTCGATGCCGATGACCTTGGCGGCGCGTGCGCTGCGCACCCGCACCGGCTTTCTCTCGGGCAGCCGCGCGACCAGATCGTCGGTCGGGCCCGGTTCGCCGCCGCAGATTGCGAGTATGAGTTCGGTCGCACGTTCGATGCCGGCGACGTTGTTGTCGAAGTCGACGCCGCGCTCGAAGCGGTGCGCGGCATCGCTGGTGAAGTTGTAGCGGCGCGAGCGCCCGGCGATGGCCTCGGGGTAGAAGAATGCCGATTCGAGATAGATGTTGCGGCTGTCGGTCTCGGCCTTGGTCGAGTCCCCGCCCATGATGCCGGCCAGTCCGACCGGGCCGGAGCTGTCGGTGATGCACAGCACGCCCTCGTCCACGTCGACCGTCTGTTCGTTCAGCAGCTTCACCCGCTCGCCCTTGCGGCCGAAGCGCACGTCGATCGCGCCGGCGAGCTTGTCGAGGTCGTACACGTGCAGCGGCCGCCCGAGTTCCAGCATCACGTAATTGGTCACGTCCACCAGCGCCGAGATCGAGCGCTGGCCGGCGCGCGCCAGGCGCTGCACCATCCAATCGGGTACCGGTGCCGCGGCGTTGACGTTGCGGATCACGCGGCCGGTGAAGCGCCCGCAACCTTCCGGCGCGCTGATTTTCACCGGATGGCGCGCAGCGTTCTGCGCCGCGACCGGCTTGATCTGCGGCGGCTGCAACGCGGCGCCGGTGATCGCGGCCACTTCGCGCGCGACACCGAGCAGGCTCAGGCAATCGGCGCGGTTCGGCGTGAGCTTGAGCGTGAACACGGTGTCGTCCAGGGCCAGCACTTCGCGCACGTCGCGGCCGATCGGCGCGTCTGCGGCGAGCGGCAGGAGGCCGCTGTGGTCGTCGGCGATGCCCAGTTCCTTGGCCGAGCACAGCATGCCCTGGCTTTCGACGCCGCGCAGGCTCGAGCGCTTGATGTCGAATGCGGCGCCGTTCTCGCCGGTGAGACGCGCGCCGATGAGCGCGCAGGGCACGCGCATGCCGGCCACCACGTTCGGGGCGCCGCACACGATGGTGAGCGGCGCAGGTTCGCCGATATTGACCTGGCACACCGACAGACGGTCGGCGTTCGGATGGCGCGCGACTTCGAGCACTTCGGCCACCACCACTTTGGAAAAAGGCGCCGCCGCCGGCTCGATCGTCTCCACTTCAAGCCCGGCCATGGTGAGCGCGTGCGCAAGCTCCGCCGTGGACAGCGACGGATCGACGAAACTGCGCAGCCAGAGTTCGGAGAATTTCATGCGAATTGCTGCAGGAAGCGCAGGTCGCCGTCGTAGAACAGGCGCAGGTCGCTGATGCCGTAGCGCAGCATCGCCAGGCGTTCCACGCCGGAGCCGAAGGCGAAGCCGATGTATCTTTCCGGGTCGAGGCCGAAATTGCGTATCACCACGGGGTGCACCTGGCCGGCGCCGGAAATCTCCAGCCACTTGCCCTTACTCGGCCCGGCGGCAAATGCCATGTCGATCTCGGCCGAGGGCTCGGTGAACGGAAAGAACGAAGGGCGAAAGCGCACATCGAGCTCCTCGGTTTCAAAGAAGCGGCGCAGGAATTCGGTGTACACGCCCTTCAAGTCGGCGAAACTGATGTTCTCGTCGATCCACAGGCCTTCCACCTGATGGAACATGGGCGAGTGGGTGGCGTCGCTGTCGACGCGATAGGTGCGCCCCGGCGCAATCACTTTGATCGGCGGCGTATGCATGCGCGCATAGCGCACCTGCATCGGGCTGGTGTGGGTCCGGAGCAGCAGCGGCCTGCCGTCCTTGTCCTTCGCCTCGACGTAGAACGTGTCCTGCATCGAGCGCGCCGGATGGTTTTCCGGGTTGTTGAGCGCCGTGAAATTGTTCCAGTCGGTCTCGATCTCGGGACCGTCGGCGACATCGAAACCGATCGAGCGGAATATGGCTTCGATGCGGTCCTGGGTGCGCGTGAGCGGATGCAGGCGTCCGCGGCCCGCGCCGCGCCCGGGCAGCGTGACATCGAGCGCCTCCTCCGCCAGGCGCGCGTCGAGCTGCAGCCGCGCCAGCGCATCGCGCCGCTCGGTCAGCGCGGCCTCGATGCGCTCCTTGGCCGCGTTGATGCGGCTGCCGGCCTCGCGCCGCTCCTCGGCGGGCAGCTTGCCCAGCCCCTTGAGCAGATCGGTGAGCGCGCCGGCCTTGCCCAGAAAGCGCGCCTTCGCCTGCTCCAGCTGCGTCGCATCGTCGATGCGGCCGAACTGCTCCAGTGCGTCGCTGACTATTTTTTCCAGATTATCCATTTTTACGATCACAGAAACGAAAAGAGGCTAATCAACTTAGCCTCTTTTCGCATTAGTGCGGATGACCCTAGCTGCAGTCCGCCTTACTTGGATGCCGCGCCTGCCTCGCTGGCTGGCAAGCTCGCCTTGGCCTGCTCGGCAAACTTGGCGAACGCCGCCATGTCGGTCACGGCCAGATCGGCCAGCACCTTGCGGTCCACCTCGATCGCGGCGCGCTTCAGGCCGTTCATGAACAGGCTGTAGGACAGGCCGCACTCGCGCGCTGCCGCGTTGATGCGCGCGATCCACAGCGCGCGGAACACGCGCTTTTTCGTCCTGCGGTCACGGTAGGCATATTGGCCCGCCTTCATCACCGCCTCTTTGGCGATGCGGAAGACGCTGCCGCGGCGGCCGCGGTAGCCCTTGGCCAGATCCATTACCTTCTTGTGACGAGCGCGTGCTTCTACTCCACGTTTAACTCTTGGCATGGCTTTTTCTCCTTAACCGTTGGGAAGCATCGCGCGCACGGAGCGCAGGTTGCTCGCATCCACCATGGACGTGCCGCGCATATTGCGCTTACGCTTGGTGGTCTTCTTGGTCAGGATGTGGCGCAAAAACGCTTTGGTGCGCTTTATGCCGCCGCCGCCTTGGATGCGGAAACGCTTGGCCGCGCTCCGCTTGGTCTTCATCTTGGGCATGACTACTCCTAGTTTTGACATGGCGGCAGGTGTCTCCCGATGGGAAAACTTGTCGACCTGTACACCACTTGTTTTACGTCTCCGGCGAGCCGGAGACGGTACCGCAAAGAAAGATCAGATGCGGATCTTTCCGCAAACCTGCCGCAATTTCTATTTTGCGGCAGGTTCGGTTTTTTTCTTTACCGCCACTTTCTTCGGCCCCAGCACCATCACCAGCTGGCGCCCTTCCATCTTCGGATACTGCTCGACTACACCGTGTTCGACGAGGTCGTTCTTCACCCGTTCGATCAGCCGGTGGCCGAATTCCTGGTGCGCCATCTCGCGTCCGCGAAAGCGCAGCGTGACCTTGGTCTTGTCGCCCTCGTCCAGGAACTTCATCAAGTTGCGCAGCTTGATCTGGTAATCGCCTTCGTCGGTGCCGGGCCGGAATTTGACTTCCTTGACCTGGATCTGCTTCTGCTTGAGCTTGGCCTCGTGCGCTTTCTTCGCTTCGCGGTACTTGAACTTGCCGAAGTCCATCAGCTTGCACACGGGAGGAACCGCCGTCGGCGCAATCTCCACCAAATCCACTTCCAGCTCCTCTGCCCGCCGCATCGCCTCGGCGATCGGCACCACCCCCAGCTGTTCGCCTTCCGTGCCGACCAGGCGTATTTCGGGTGCGGTTATCTCAGTGTTGAGGCGCTGCGCTTTTTCCTGAGCGATGTTGTTTCTCCAAAAAATTAATAATTAGGCCGCGCTGCCCACGCGCGCCTCTTGCTTAAGGCGACTGATGAAGTCTGCGAGCGTCATCTGCCCCAGGTCTTCACCGCTGCGGGTTCGCACGGCCACTTTTGCAGCTGCCTTCTCCTGTTCGCCAACGATCAACTGGTAGGGCAGCTTCTGAATGCTATGTTCCCGTATTTTATAGGTTATTTTCTCATTACGCAAATCTGCTTCGGCGCGGAATCCGGCGCGGCGCAGTTCGGCCGCCACCTCCGCCGTGTATTCGGCCTGGCCGCCGGAGATATTCAGGGCCACCACCTGCAGCGGCGCGAGCCACAAAGGCATCGCCCCGGCGTAGTGCTCGATCAAAATGCCGATGAAGCGCTCCATCGAGCCGACGATGGCCCGGTGCAGCATTACCGGCACCTTGCGCGCGTTGTCCTCGACCACGTATTCGGCGCCCAGGCGCCCGGGCATGGAAAAATCCACCTGGATCGTGCCGCATTGCCAAGAGCGGCCGATGTTGTCCTTCAGGTGGTATTCGATTTTCGGCCCGTAGAAGGCGCCTTCGCCGGGCAGCATTTCGTACTCGACGCCGCTCGCGCGCAGCGATTCGGCCAGAGCGCGCTCCGCCTTGTCCCACAATTCGTCGGCGCCCACGCGCTTGTCCGGCCGCGTCGCAAGCTTGTACACGATCTGGGTAAAGCCGAAATCCGCGTATACCCTCTGCAGCAGCGCGGTATAGGCCACGCACTCGGGCAGGATCTGGTCCTCGGTGCAGAAGATATGGCCGTCGTCCTGGGTGAAGGCGCGGATGCGCATGATGCCGTGCAGCGCGCCCGAGGCCTCGTTGCGGTGACAGGCGCCGAATTCGCCGTAGCGCAGCGGCAGTTCGCGATAGCTGCGCAGGCCTGCGTTGTAGATCTGCACGTGCCCGGGGCAGTTCATCGGCTTCACCGCGTAGGTGCGCTTCTCCGATTCGGTGGTGAACATGTTCTCGCGGTAGTTCTCCCAGTGGCCCGATTTCTCCCACAGGCTGCGGTCCAGGATTTGCGGGCAGCGAACTTCCTGGTAGCCGTTGTCCTGGTACACGCGGCGCATGTACTGCTCCACCTGCTGCCATAGGGTCCAGCCCTTCGGATGCCAGAACACCATGCCCGGCGCTTCTTCCTGCATGTGAAACAGGTCGAGCTGCGTGCCGAGCTTCCTGTGGTCGCGCTTCTCCGCTTCCTCCAGCATGTGCAGATAGGCGTCCTGCTCGTCTTTTTTCGCCCAGGCCGTGCCATAGATGCGCTGCAGCATCTCGTTCTTCGAGTCGCCGCGCCAGTAGGCGCCGGCGACCTTCATCAGCTTGAACACCTTGAGTTTGCCGGTGGAGGGCACGTGCGGCCCGCGGCACAGGTCGACGAAATCGCCTTCGCGATACAGGCCGATCTCCTGCTCCGCCGGTATCGACGCGATGATCTCGGCCTTGTAGTGCTCGCCCATGCCCTTGAACAGCGCCACGGCCTCGTCGCGCGAGCGCACTTCGCGCATCACCGGATAGTCCTTCTTCGCGAGCTCGGACATCTTCCTTTCGATCGCGACCAGGTCTTCCGGCGTAAACGGCCGCTTGTAGGAAAAGTCATAGTAAAAGCCGTTCTCGATCACCGGGCCTATGGTCACCTGCGCGTCGGGAAACAGCGTCTTCACCGCGTACGCAAGCAGGTGCGCCGTCGAGTGGCGAATGATGTCCAAGCCATCCTTGTCGCGCTCGGTGACGATGGCGAGTTCCGCATCGGCATCGATGCGATACGAGGTATCCACCAGCTTGCCGTCGACGCGGCCGGCCAGCGCCGCCTTGGCGAGGCCGGCGCCGATGCTGGCCGCAACCTCGGCCACCGTGACCGGTTGGGCAAACTCACGCATCGAACCGTCTGGCAGCTTTATGTTGGGCATAGCTATGAAACTCCATCAACAGCCAATTACTTGGCATACGGCGCGGCGCTAGGCACGAGCCGTAAAACAGCCCGCGTGAGCTTTATACGCGGGCGGTCCCTAAATAAAAAGGTGCGGACTCGCCGCACCTTTTCCACAAATCCGCGTATGCAATCGCGCTGGCGCTGGCTCAGGCCTTGATCATCAGCAGCGTATAGGCTGCGATCACCGTTCCCGCAAAGGCGCCACCATAGCAGAGAACCCTGACCGCCGTCACCGCGTGGACGCCAAAATCGTGCAACAGGATGTGTATACGGTGCGCCGCGTGCCACAGGAACAGCGCAATGACGGCAAGGATGAAGATCTTGCCCGCCCAGTTTTGAGACAACGCGAGCATATGCGCATAACTCATGGTTTCGGGCTTGAAAACCAAGCCGAACGGAACGGCGATGCCGGTGATGAACACCAGCGCCGGGCCGACCAAGGCCGCCAGCATCCCGCCGGCGCCGAACAGCGACCAGAATATCGGTTCATTGGAGCGTTTCATCAGCTTACCCCCCCGACGATGAACAGCAGCGCCAGACACGCGACCACCGCGGCGGCGAGCCCGGTGCCGGTGATCGTCCCCGGCTGCACCCGTTTGCCGCCGACGAACATGATCGGCATGGTCTTCGGCATGATCTTGAACCAGCTCCAGGTGTGGTAGCAGAACACCGCCAGCACGATCACGTGGAACACCAGCATCCACGGGGTTTTCAGGTACTGCAGCCAGCCGTTGAACGCCGCCTCGCCCTGGCCCAGCCGCACCAGCCCGAACAGCAGCACGACCGCATAGGCGGCGACGAACACGGACGTGACCTCGCGCGCCATGTAGCTTACAAAATAGGCATCGCGTTTCCACCAACCATCCATGGAACGGACGTAGGGTCGACGATTACTCATTTGTCTGCTCCCCCTGGCGTGACGAACCGGGTGAAATAATTGATCGCACTGTTCATCTTGTTTTGGTTGATTGCATTCGCCGGATCCACGCCCTTAGGACAAACCTCGGAGCAGTAGCCGACCGCGGTGCAGCCCCAGTAGCCCTCGTCCGCATATCCCAGCTCGTTGCGCTCGGCCTGCCCGCCATCGCGCGAGTCGGCATTGTAACGATGCATCAGCGCGAGTATGCCCGGTCCGGTGAACTTCGGATTGAGTCCGTACTGCGGACAGGCGGCATAGCACAGCATGCAGTTGATGCACGAACTGAACTGCTCGTACATGTCGCGCTGCTCGGGCGTTTGCAGGTACTCGCCCTGCGCCAGCGTGCGCTCCTCCTTCGGAATGATGTACGGCTTGATGCTCTCGAGCTTCGTGATGAAGTCCGTCGCGTCGACGATCAGGTCGCGCTCGATCGGCAGGTGCTTCAGCGCCTCGACGCGCAATTTCCCCGGATAGTAGTCGCGCAGGAAAGTCTTGCACGAGAGTTTCGGCTTGTCGTCGATCATCATGCCGCAGCTGCCGCAGATCGCCATGCGGCATGACCAGCGGAAACTCACCGTCTCGTCGAGGTAGTCCTTGATGTACTGCACGCCCTGCAGCACGGACATGTCGTCGGTGAACGGCACTTTGTAGCTCTGCCAAACCGGCTCCTTGTCCTGCTCCGGGCGATAGCGCAGGACCTCGATTTCGATTATTTTTTCGGTATCAGCCATTGGCTGCTCCCTGTTTCTTGCGTTCTTCATCCGCCTTCACGCCGGCGGCGCCGTAGGCGCGCGTACCCGGCTTCGACTTGGTGATTTTCACGTCGCCGTACTCGATGCGCGGCGCACCGTCGCCGTTGTAGTAGGCCAGCGTGTGCTTGAGATAGTTGACGTCATCGCGTTGCTCGTAGCCGTCCAGACGCTGGTGCGAGCCGCGCGATTCCTTGCGGTTGAACGCGGAGTAGACGATCACCTGCGCGACGTCGAGCAGATAGCCGAGTTCGATCGCGAGCAGCCAATCGGTGTTGTACACCTTCGATTTATCGTCCACCTTCAGCTTCTTGTAGCGCTGCTTGAGCTCGTCGATCTTGTTGCAGGTCTCCTGCATGGTCGTGCCCAGGCGGTAGATGCCGCAGCCGCTCTCCATGCTCTTCGCCATCTCGGTGCGCAGCACCGCGATGCGCTCGGTGCCATCGGCCTTGTTGACGATGCCGAGCGCGCGCGCCTGAATCGCATCGGCCTGCTTCTCGATCGCACCCGGATTGCTGATGCTCGTAGCCTTCGCGAATTTCGCCGCCTCGTCGCCCGCAACCTTGCCGAACACGATCAGTTCGGTGAGCGAGTTCGAGCCCAGGCGGTTGGCGCCATGGATGCCGACGCTGGAGCACTCGCCGACCGAATACAGTCCCGGCAGCCCGGAGGCGGTCTTGCCGTCGGCAAGGATGCCGCCCATGGTGTAATGCACCCCCGGCACCACCGGGATCGGCGTATGCGCGGGATCGACGCCCATGAATTCTTCCGCAAGTTCGTAGATTTGCGGCAGGCGTTCGCGCAGATAGGCTTCGCCGAGATGGCGCAGATCCAGATTCACCACCGAGCCGAACGGGCCCTCGATAGTCCGGCCCTTCTGCTGCTCGTGCCAGAACGCCTGGCTCAGCCGGTCGCGCGGGCCGAGTTCCATGAACTTGTTGCGCGGCTTGTCCTCGGGCGGCCCGAGGCCGTAATCCTGCAGATAGCGATAGCCGTCCTTGTTGAGCAGGAAGCCGCCTTCGCCGCGGCAGGCCTCGGTAAACAGCAAACCGGTGCGCGGCATGCAGGTGGGGTGATATTGCATGAATTCCATGTCGCGCAGCGGCACGCCGTGGCGGTAGGCGAGCGCCATGCCGTCGCCGGTGACGATGCCGCCATTGGTGTTCTCACGGAACACGCGTCCCGCGCCGCCGGTGGCGACGATCACCGCCTTCGCCTGAATCAGCCTGAATTCGCCGGTGGCGATTTCGATCGCCACCACGCCTTGAACACGGCCATCCTCGACCACGAGGTCGACGCAGAAATGTTCGTCGAAACGCTTGATCGAGGGATACTTGATCGAAGTCTGGAACAGCGTATGCAGCATGTGGAAGCCGGTCTTGTCCGCGGCGAACCAGGTGCGCTCGATTTTCATGCCGCCGAACGGACGCACGTTCGCATGTCCGTCTTCCTTGCGGCTCCACGGACAGCCCCAGTGCTCCATCTGCACCATCTCTTCGTGGGCATGGGCGACGAAGTATTCGACCACGTCCTGCTCGCACAGCCAGTCGCCGCCGCCTACCGTATCGTTGAAGTGGTGGTCCAGGCTGTCGTCGGGTCGCGTTACCGCAGCAGCCCCGCCTTCTGCGGCCACGGTGTGGCTGCGCATCGGGTACACCTTGGAAATCAGCGCGATCTTCAGCTTCGGATCCGACTCGGCAACCGCGATTGCCGCCCGCAACCCTGCACCGCCCGCGCCTACAATCGCTACGTCCGCCTTGTATACTTCCACTGCTTATCTCCCCATCGGTGAAACTAATGAGATTCTAACGCGAATTTCGGGCCGGCGTCTCGCTCCGCCGCTGGATTTGGTCGCTTGTTCAAATAATCATCCCGACCATGTGCTGGCGGCCACGCTTCGGCCAAACGCTCGCGCCAAGAACAGACGCGCTGCGCGCATTCCCGAACCAGCAGCTATTCCGACAATTCAGAAACGGCCCTTAACTTAACGCCCGCGAACTTTTGCTTTGTTGATCCAAATCAAACGCGGGTCTGAAAGTTCGCACAGCATTAACGCCTGGCGTGCCGTCGCGCGCTGCCCGATTCAGTTGCGGCGGCACGCGACCACGACAAGCTGCGCCAACACCAATAACGACAAGCCAGGAAACAGGAGCCATCAACCATGCATGAGAAACCCAATGCCAGCGGGCAGAACGCAACGCCATCCGGTCTCGCGCTGCTGCGCGACCCCGCGCTTAACCGCGGCACCGGATTCACCGAAGCGGAGCGCGACAAATTCAATCTGCGCGGCTTTCTGCCGCCGCATGTGCACACCCAGGAAGAGCAAGCCGTACGCGTGCTCACGCGACTGCGCCGCATGACCGATCCGCTGGAGAAATTCATCGCGCTCAATGCGCTGCACGACCGCAATGAGTCTCTGTACTTTCGCGTGCTGTGCGACAACATCGACGAGATGCAGCCGCTGGTCTACACCCCGACGGTCGGCTTGGCATGCCAGAGATTCGGCCACATCTTTCAGCGGCCGCGCGGCCTGTTCATCGGCGCGAACGACCGCGGGCGCATCGCACAGCTGCTACGCAACTGGCCTTACCAGGCGGGCATCATCGTCGTCACCGACGGCGAGCGCATTCTCGGCCTGGGTGATCTGGGCGCGAACGGCATGGGTATCCCCGTGGGCAAGCTGTCGCTGTACACCGCCTGCGCCGGCGTGCACCCGCAGTTGTGTCTGCCGGTCACGATCGACGTGGGCTGCAACAACGCCGCCATGCAGGAAGACCCGTTCTACGTCGGGCTGCGCCAGCGCCGCCTCACCGGCGCGGCTTACGACGAGCTGATCGACGAATTCATCACCGCGGCCTCGGAGGTGTTTCCGGGCGTGGTGATCCAGTTCGAGGATTTCGCCAATCACAACGCATTCCGGTTGCTGAAGAAATACCGCGACCGCATATGCACCTTCAACGACGACATTCAAGGAACGGCGGCGGTCGCGCTCGCGGGTATCTTCTCGGCACTGCGCATTACCGGCGGCAAGTTTTCCGAGCAGAAACTGCTGTTCCTCGGCGCCGGCGAAGCCGCGACCGGAATCTGCGACCTCGTGGTGTCGGCGATGATCGCCGCGGGACTGTCCGAATCCGACGCACGCCAGCGCTGCTGGGCCGTCGATTCGCGCGGCCTGGTGTTGAAAAGCCGCACCGATCTGGCCGAGCACAAACTGCCCTACGCGCACGAGCACGCGCCGGTCGGCGACTTTCTCAGCGCGATCAAGGCGCTCAAGCCGACCGTCATCGTCGGCGTCGCCGCAGTCGGCGGAACTTTTACGCAGGACGTGCTCGAGGAAATGGCGCGCATTAATGAGCGGCCGATCGTGTTCGCGCTGTCCAATCCCACCTCGCAGGCCGAGTGCAATGCCGCGGAGGCCTACCGCTGGACCAAAGGACGGGCGTTGTTCGCCTGCGGCAGCCCGTTCGATCCGGTGAAATACGAGGGCAAGACCTACGTGCCGCGGCAAGGCAACAACTCCTACATTTTCCCCGGCGTCGGTCTGGGCGCAATCGCGAGCCGCACGCGGCGCATCACCGACGAGATGTTCATGGGCGCGGCGAAAACCCTCGCGCAGCTGGTCACCGAGGCCGATCTCGCACAAGGCAGCCTTTACCCGGCGCTGCCGCGCATCCGCGAAGTCTCCGCGCACATCGCCGCGACCGTCGCCGAAACCGCGTACAAAAACAGGCTCGGCGGCAAATCCAAACCTGCGGACGTGCTCGCCGACGTGCGCGCGCATATGTTCGATCCGCACTACTAGCGCACTGCCGGAACTGCGATGCACGCGGTGCTCGCGCACTATGGGCGGGCAGCGCGCATCCTCGTTTGATCTACGTCAATGCGTGAAGGACTGCCGAGACTATGCTTCGCATATCGTTGCTGGAGGACGCAGCGTTATCCAGGTTGATTCTCGGCAGCGGCGCACGCGGCCGTTGCGGTCGCGGCCGGAAAGCGGCCGGAACGCGGCCGCCGACCAGCGCCGTCGCGCTGATCATCCGCCAAGCGACTCGCCTTCGCCCGAACAACCCGAACAACCCTCAGAACAGGGCCACACAATTCTATGTACACGATTGTCCGTCGCGAGGCCTTTTCCGACACGACCTTCTTGTGGGAGGTGCAAGTTCCCGACGTCGCGAATTCGGCGCAGCCGGGCCATTTCGTCATGGTGCGCCTGCATGAAGGCAGCGAACGCATACCGCTGACGGTAGCCGATTTCGATCGCGACAAGGGCACCATCACCATGGTGATCCAGGCGCTGGGCAAGACCACGCTCGAGATGCGCGATCACTACAAGCAGGGCGATAGCTTCGCCGATTTCGTCGGACCGCTGGGCCTGCCGCAGCACGTAAGCAAGGCCGGGCACGTCGTGCTGGTCGGCGGCGGGCTCGGCGTAGCGCCGGTGTACCCGCAACTGCGCGCGTTCAAGAACGCGGGCAACCGCACCACAGGCATTATCGGTTTTCGCAACAAGGACCTCGTGTTCTGGGAAGACCGCTTCAGGCAATTCTGCGACGAGCTGATCGTGTGCACCGACGACGGCAGCTACGGCACGCCGGGCTTCGTCACCTCGGCGCTGAAGCAGGTGCTAGAGCGCGACAAACCGGATCTGGTTATCGCGATCGGACCGCTGCCGATGATGAACGCTTGTGTCGAGACCACGCGCCCCTATGGCGTCAAGACCATGGTTTCGCTCAACGCGATCATGGTCGACGGCACCGGCATGTGCGGCTCGTGCCGCGTGACCGTCGGCGGCGAAGTCAAGTTCGCCTGCGTCGAGGGCCCGGACTTCGACGGCCACCAGGTCGATTTCAAGGAACTGATCCTGCGCCAGCGGCGCTTCAAGGGCGAGGAAACGAAGGCAAGCGAAGACTACGCGCATATCTGCCAGGTCGAGAAGACGCTGTTCGAGCAGAACAAGCGCAACTACAAGAAGTTCAAGGACCTCGCGCCCCATGCAGTAAGAATGCCCGAGCGCGACGCGCAGGAGCGCGCGCGCAACTTCAAGGAAGTGAATCTGGGCTACAGCATGCACGACGCGCTGGAAGAGGCCGAGCGCTGCATCCAGTGCACCAAACCCGACTGCATCGCCGGTTGCCCGGTATCGATCGACATTCCGCGCTTCATTCGCCACCTGCTGGTACGCGACCTCGACGGTGCGCTCGGCGTGATCAACGAATCCAACCTGTTTCCCTCGGTATGCGGCCGCGTCTGCCCACAGGAATCCCAGTGCGAGGCCCAGTGCATCGTCAGCAAGAACAAGAAAATCAAGATGGAGTCGGTCGCGATCGGCCGGCTCGAGCGCTTCATCGGTGATAACGCGCGCGCCCCCAAGGCCGCGCCGCCGCGCTTCGAGCGCAATCTGGGCCGCGTCGCCGTGGTCGGCTCCGGTCCTTCGGGTCTTGCCGTCGCCGCCGACTTGGCGCGCTACGGCTGCGACATCACCGTATTCGAGGCGCTGCACGTCATCGGCGGCGTGCTCCAATACGGCATACCGCCGTTCCGCCTGCCGCGCGACATCATCAGCCGCGAAGTCGACAACCTGAAGGGCATGGGCGTCAAGTTCGAGACCAATAAGGTGATCGGCAAGACTTTCTCCGTCGCCAAGCTCATGGGCGACATGGGCTACGATGCCGTGTTCATCGGCGCCGGCGCCGGGGCGCCGTCCTTTCTCGGCATCCCCGGGGAATTCGCCGGCCAGGTCTATTCGGCCAACGAATTCCTGACGCGCGTCAATTTGATGGGCGGGGACAAGTTTCCGTATCTCGATACGCCGATCACCCTGGGCCGGAGCGTGGTCGTGATCGGCGCGGGCAACACCGCCATGGATTGCCTGCGCGTGGCCAAGCGCCTGGGCGCGCCGACCGTGCGCTGCGTCTATCGGCGCTCGGAAGCGGAAGCGCCGGCGCGCATCGAGGAAATCCGCCACGCCAAGGAGGAAGGCATAGAGTTCTTCTTCCTGCATACGCCGGTCGAGATCCTGACCGACGCGGACGGCGTCGTGCGCGGCATGCGCGCGCAGAAAATGATGCTGGGCGAACCCGACGAGAAAGGCCGGCGCAAACCCGTGCCTCTGGACGAATTCGTCGAACTCGCCTGCGACACGGTGATTTATGCGCTGGGCACCAAGGCCAATCCTATCGTCACGCAGTCGACCGAGGGACTGGGCCTGAACAAATGGGGCTATATCGTTGCCGACCCGGCGACCCAGGCCACTACCCTGCCCGGCGTGTTTGCCGGCGGCGATATCGTCACCGGCGCGGCAACCGTGATCCTGGCGATGGGCGCCGGCCGCCGCGCAGCCAAGGCCATCGGCGCCTACCTGCAGGGCGGCAGGCAGAAATGGCCGATCACCCAGGAAGACGCCGATGCGTTCGTGCCGCCGCTGGCGCTGGGCACGGCCGCGCCGGCCGACGCGCCGACCACCACCCAGAGCGGGAGCCAAGCATGATCACCTGTCCGCGGTGCCACCGCCCGATCGAAGGCGACGAAGCCTACATCTGCTGCGCCAACCTCGAACTCAGCTGGCGCTGCACCGCCTGCGGCAAAGTGAGCGAGGGCTTCGCCTTTCCCTACGGCATGTGTCCGCACTGCAAGGGCAAGCTCGAACTGCTCGAGCGCGGCCCGATCGACGACACCAAAGGCCTGGACGCGATCCGCGCGGCATTCGAAATCGAACTCGGAGGCCATGCGTTCTACCAGCGCGCGGCGAGCGAAGCCAAGGATCCGCTGCTGCGCGAACTGTTCGGCCGCTTCGCCGCGATGGAACAGGAGCACATGCACACCCTGTCCAAGCGCTATCACGCCGATCTGCCGCAGCCCGGCACGGACTTCCAGATCGACCACGCCGCCATATTCGCCGGCGTCGAGCGCAAGCCCGAGGATCCAGCCAATCTGTTTCGCATCGCCATCGCGTTCGAACAGCGCGCGGTGGCATTCTTCAGCGAGCAGGGCGCGCAGGCCGCCGCGGGTTCAGTCGAGCGCGAACTGTACAAGGAGCTGGCTGCGGAAGAGCGCGAGCATGTGGCGCTGCTCACGACCGAATACGAGCGCTGGAAAGCCGGCAAAGCCGGGTTGCTGTAGCGGCACGCGCCGCAACGCAGAAAATGGATTGAAAGGAAATCATGAGCAAACGCATGGTCGTCCTCGAGGGTAACGAGGCTGCCGCACGCATCGCCCATCTCACCAACGAGGTGATCGCGATCTACCCGATCACGCCGTCCTCGGGCATGGGCGAATTTGCCGACGCCTGGTCGGCGTCCGGCCACAAGAACCTGTGGGGTGTCGTGCCCGAGGTCATCGAGATGCAGAGCGAGGCCGGCGCGGCCGGGGCGGTGCATGGCGCGCTGCAGGCCGGCGCGCTGACCACCACGTTCACCGCGTCGCAGGGCCTGCTGCTGATGCTCCCCAACATGTTCAAGATCGCAGGCGAACTCACGCCCGCGGTGTTCCACATCGCGGCGCGTACCGTGGCGACGCACGCGCTGTCGATTTTCGGCGACCACAGCGACGTCATGGCCGCGCGGACCACCGGCTGGGCCATGCTCGCCTCGGCGAGCGTACAGGAAGCGCAGGACATGGCCATGATCGCGCAGATGGCGACGCTGCGTTCGCGCCTGCCGTTCATGCACTTCTTCGACGGTTTTCGCACCAGCCATGAAGTGAACAAAATCGACCTGCTGCTCGAAGAGGATGCGCGCAAGCTCATCGACGAGGAACTGGTCACGGCGCATCGCGCCCGTGCGCTCAATCCGGACAAGCCCGTGCTGCGCGGTTCGGCGCAGAATCCGGACGTGTTCTTCCAGGCGCGCGAAGCGTGCAACCCGTTCTATCTGGCGGTACCGGGGATCGTGCAGGAAAGCATGGATCGTTTCGCCAAGCTTACCCACCGTCACTACCGGCTGTTCGATTACCACGGCGCCGCCGATGCCGAACGCGTGCTGGTGCAAATGGGCTCGGGCGTCGGCGCCTCGGGCGAGGCTGTGCGCGCCCTGGCCGCCCGCGGCGAAAAAGTGGGCCTGTTGACCGTGCGCCTTTACCGGCCATTCGATACCCAGGCTTTCGTGGCTGCGCTGCCGCAGAGCGTGCGTGCGATCGCCGTGCTCGACCGCACCAAGGAACCCGGCGCAGTCGGCGAGCCCTTGTATCAGGACATCATCGCTTCCCTGGTCGAGGCGTGGCCGCGGGATCTGGCCACGCCCAAAGTCATCGGTGGGCGCTATGGACTGTCCTCCAAGGAGTACACGCCGGCGATGGCGAAGGCGGCCCTGGACGAGCTCGCGCTGCCGCAACCCAAGCGTCATTTCACCGTCGGCATCGTCGATGACGTCACGCGCCTATCGCTGGCTGTGGACCAGGATTTCGACACCGAGCCCGACGATGTCACCTGCGCGGTATTCTACGGCCTGGGCGCCGACGGCACCGTCGGCGCGACCAAGAATTCGGTCAAGATCATCGGCGAGAATACGCCGCTGCACGCGCAAGGCTATTTCGTCTACGACAGCAAGAAGTCCGGTGCGGTCACCATCTCGCACCTGCGCTTCGGGCCGAAGCCGATCGAATCGACCTATCTGATCCGCCAGGCCGATTTTGTCGCCTGCCACCAGTTCGAATTCATGTCCAAGCTGGACGTGCTGTCGGTCGCACGCCCGGGCGCGACCTTCCTGCTGAACAGCCCCTACGGGCCCGACGAAGTCTGGGACAAGCTCCCGCGCGAGGCACAGGAGCAGATTCTCGCGAAGAAGCTCAAGATGTACGTGGTCGACGCGCTCGCAGTGGCGAAGTCGGCGGGCCTCGCCGGCCGCATCAACACCGTCACGCAAGCCTGCTTTTTTGCGATTTCCGGCATCCTGCCGCGCGACGAAGCGATCGAGAAAATCAAATCATCGATACGCAAGACCTACGGCAAGCGCGGCGAAGCCGTGTTGCACCGCAACTTCGCTGCGGTGGACCAATCCCTTGCCGCCTTGCGCGAAGTCAAGGTGCCCGGCAATGCAGACTCCAAGCTGCGGCGCCGGCCAGTAGTGCCGCAAGCAGCGCCCGATTTCGTCCAGCGCGTCACCGCAATGATGCTCGACGGCAGGGGCGACCTGTTGCCGGTATCGGCGCTGCCGGTGGACGGCACCTTCCCCACCGCGACTTCGCAGTGGGAGAAGCACAGCATCGCCCACGAAATTCCGATCTGGGACGAGAAGATCTGCACCCAGTGCGCGCTGTGCCCGCTGATGTGCCCGCACGCCGCCATACGCATGAACGTGTATTCGCCCGAGCAATTGAAGGGAGCGCCGGCGGGCTTCAAGAGCGTGCCCTGGCGAGGCAAGGAGGGCGGCGCGTTCCAAGGCTGGTCTTACACGCTGCAGGTGGCGCCGGACGACTGCACCGGCTGCGGCATCTGCGTGGACATCTGCCCGACGCGCAGCAAGGAAATGGTCAAACACAAGGCCATCAACATGGAGCCCAAGCTCGAACACATCGAGGCCGAGCAGCGCAACTACGCGTTCTTCCTCTCGCTGGCCGAGACGCGCCCTGCCTGGGATAGCATCGACCTGCTCAAAGGCTCCCAGCTGCGCACGCCGCTGTTCGAATACTCCGGCGCCTGCGCCGGCTGCGGCGAGACGCCGTACCTGAAGCTGCTGTCGCAGCTCTACGGCGACCACCTGCTGGTCGCCAACGCCACAGGCTGCTCGTCCATCTATGGCGGCAACCTGCCGTCCACGCCCTGGGCGCAGAACCGCGCCGGCCAGGGCCCCGCCTGGGCCAACAGCCTGTTCGAGGACAATGCCGAATTCGGCCTGGGCATGCGCCTCGCGCTCGATGCGCAGCGCGACCTGGCGCAGTCGCTGGTGCGCGGACTGAACGGTGAAATCGGCGACAGCCTGTCCGACGCGCTACTGCGGGCGCCGCAGGATTCGGACGAACAGATTCGCAAGCAGCGCAAGCGCGTAGCCGAACTCAAGTCCATTCTGTCGCAGATCGAATCGCCGCGGGCGCAACAACTGCTTGCAGTCGCCGACAGCCTGATCGCGCGCAGCGTGTGGATCGTCGGCGGCGACGGCTGGGCCTACGACATCGGCTATGGCGGCCTCGACCACGTGCTCGCCTCGGGACGCAACGTCAATATCCTGGTGCTCGACACCGAAGTGTACAGCAACACCGGCGGGCAGGCTTCCAAGTCGACCCAGCGCGGCGCGGTGGCGAAGTTCGCCGCGGCGGGGAAGGGCTCGGGCAAAAAGGATCTGGGCATGATCGCGATGGCCTACGGCAACGTCTACGTCGCGCAGGTGGCCATGGGCGCAAATCCGGTGCAAACGGTGCGCACGTTCCAGGAGGCAGCATCCTGGCCGGGCGTGTCGCTGATCATCGCCTACAGCCACTGCATCGCCCACGGCATCGACATGGCGACCGGCATGAGCCACCAGCGCGAAGCCGTCAAGAGCGGCTACCTCACGCTGTATCACTACGATCCGCGCCTGGGAATGGGCGGCGCGAACCAGCCGCTGAAGCTCGATTCGCGCAAGCCGACCATGCCGATCGAGAGCTTCACCATGAAGGAAGGACGTTACGCCATGCTCGCTCAGGCCGATCCGGAACGCGCGAAGCAATTGGCTAAGGAAGCACAGTCGGACGCCGACGAGCGCTGGCGGCTGTACGAGCAAGTGGCCGGCGTACACCGCACGGTAACCGAGGACGGCGAAGACGAAGCGAGCGGCGACAATGCGCCTGCCGCTGTGGCCGCGCCAACTCCGAAGGAGATTCAATAATGAGCGCCGATCTGCGCAGCCGGTATCTGGGCCTCGCGCTCAGGAATCCCATCGTGGCCGCGGCCTCGCCGCTGACCGGTTCGCTCGACGTCCTGCAGCGGCTGCAGGACGCCGGGGTCGCAGCCGTGGTGCTGCCTTCGCTGTTCGAGGAGCAGATCGAGCACGAACAGATGGCCACGCACAACCTGATGCTCTCGGGGGCGGAGCTGTCGCCCGAGGCGCGCGGTTTCTTCCCCGAGATGCAGAACTACAACACCGGCCCGGAGCACTACCTGAAGCTGATCGCGCAGGCGAAGCGCTCGCTGTCGGTGCCGGTCATAGCCAGCCTGAACGGCTATACCCCGGGCGGCTGGACGCAGATCGCGAAGCAGTTCGAGCAGGCCGGCGCCGATGCGATCGAGCTCAACGTCTATTTTCTCGCCGCCGACCCCAACGACAACAGCGCCGCCGTGGAGCAGCGCTACCTCGACCTCGTGGCCGCGGTAAGCAGCATGGTTTCGGTCCCGGTGGCGGTCAAGGTTTCACCCTACTTCAGCGCGATGGCCAATATGGCGGCGCGGCTCGCAGCGGCCGGCGCGGCCGGCCTGGTATTGTTCAACCGCTTCCTGCAACCCGACATCCTTCTGGACGAACTCGAGGTGGCGCCGCGTTTGCTGCTGTCGACCTCCGACGAACTGCGCCTCGCACTGCGCTGGATCGCGATCCTGCGCGGCCGCGTTGCGGCGAGCCTGGCCGCGACCGGCGGCGCGCATACCGCAGAGGACGTGCTCAAGCTGCTGCTGGCCGGCGCCGACTGCGTCATGCTCGCGAGCAGCCTGCTGCGCCAGGGACCGGCGCACGTCGGCACGCTGGTGCGCGGCGTCGAAAGATGGCTGAACGAGCGCGAATACGCCTCGGTCGAACAAATGAAAGGCTCACTCAGCCAGCAGGCCTGTCCCGATCCGGCCGCTTTCGAGCGCAACAATTACATGAAAGCGCTGACCTCCTATACCGGCGAATCGGTGTAGTCGAGACACGTTAACCTGAAACCGCTAGGAGATCACAATGGCATTGACCATCAACGACGACTGCACTTCATGCGACGCGTGCGTGGAAGTCTGTCCGAACAAGGCGATCAGCGTCGCCAGTCCCGTGTACGTCATCGATCCGGCCAAGTGCACCGAATGCGTCGGCGCGCACGACGAACCGCAATGCATGACGGTATGCCCGGCGGACTGCATCGTTCCGAACCCGGACTTCCCCGAGACCAAAGAGCAGCTGATGGAGAAATACCACAGTCTGCACGGCTGAGACCGGTCTTCGGCCTCGCCCTCAGCGGCAAATAATCAGAGTTGCGATGTTGCGCGGACGAGAAACCGTCCGCGCGGATCGTCGATTGCGCACGGATGAAAAGCACATCCGCACGCAATCGGCGATCTTGGATAAAACCTCCACGCTGTGTTTGCTGCTAACCATAACCGGGTTTTCTGTACGGATGCGCTTTTTATCATCGCGGTAGGGACATCGGTTACCCGATGCCCCCCGCACAGATCCCGGCGTGCGCGATTTACGCACCGGGCTCCCACCTTGGGTGATTGGCGGCGAAGCGTACGTCCGGCCATGGATGAAG
>JAJZPQ010000012.1 GCA_021811085.1 Pseudomonadota bacterium
ATCGCAGATGAACACCGAGGGCCCGGCAATCAGCTTCCTCACTTCATGCTGGCTCTTGCCGCAGAAGGAGCAGTACAGGAGCTTCTCGCCGGTGTTTTTTTCGGTCATTTACGCCTCATTTCTGCGCATCGGCACGATTGCTCAGCACCTTGTCCACTATGCCATATGTCACGGCTTCGTCCGCCGACATGAAATTGTCGCGATCCGTATCGCGCGCGATGGTATCCACGCTCTGCCCGGTATGCAGCGCCAGCATCTCGTTCAGCCGCCCGCGCAAGTACAGAATTTCCTTGGCATGGATTTCGATGTCCGACGCCTGACCCTGGAAACCGCCCATGGGCTGATGGATCATGACGCGCGAATTGGGCAGGCAGAAACGCTTGCCCTTGGCTCCCGCCGCGAGCAGGAACGAGCCCATGCTGGCGGCTTGGCCGACGCACAGCGTGCTCACGTCGGGCTTGATGAACTGCATCGTGTCGTAGATCGCCAGCCCGGCCGAAACAGAACCGCCGGGGGAATTGATATAGAAGGAGATGTCCTTGTCCGGATTTTCCGACTCCAGGAACAGCAGCTGGGCGACGATCAGATTGGCCGTCATCTCGTTCACCACGCCTACCAGGAATACCACCCGCTCTTTCAGCAGGCGCGAGTAGATGTCGTAGGCGCGCTCACCGCGGCCGCTCTGCTCGATGACCATGGGAATCAGGCCCAGGCCTTGCGCGCCCTCATACTCGGCCTGCGGCTGCGTCCAGCCCGCCGTTTGCGGCTTCCAGCCCGGCTGTATCATGCTTTCCCCATAAATTCTTCAAAGTTCACGGTTTTGTCCTCGACTTTCGCGTGCTTGAGCACCCAGGCGACGACGTTATCCTCCAGCGCCAGGCTTTCCATTTCAGACAGGCGCTGCGGCTGTGAGTAAATCCATTTTACCACCTCATCCGGCTGCTCGTAGCTCTCGGCCTGCTCCGCCACCAGGGCGCGCACCTGCTCCGGTTTGGCCGCCAGATCGTGCGCCTGCACCAGCTCGGCCACGATCAAACCGAGCGATACGCGGCGCTGCGCCTGCTGCTCGAACATTTCCGGATTAATCGGCATTTGCTCCATTTTCATGCCGCGCGCCTCCAGATCGGCGCGCGCCGCCTGCATCAGGCGCTGCGTTTCCATCTGGATCAGCGCCTTGGGCAGTTCGATCTTGGTCGCATCGAGCAAGGCCTGCATCGCCTTGTTCTTGATGTCGGCCTGGGTGCGCTTTTTCACTTCGCGCTCGATATTGGCCTGGACCTCGGCGCGCATCGTGGCCAGGTCGCCGTCGGCCACGCCGAGCGAGCGTGCGAACTCCGCATCCACCTCGGGCAGGTGCGGCTCCTCGACCTTCTTCAGCGTCAGCTCGAAGCTCGCGAGTTTGCCGGCCACGTCCTTGCCGTGGTAATCGGCAGGAAACGTCAGTTCGAAGGTCTTGCTCGCGCCGGCCGCGAGCCCGAGCGCGTTGGTCTCGAACTCGGGCAGCATCTGTTTTTCGCCCAGCACGAACACAAAATCGGTCGCCTTGCCGCCGGCAAACTCGACCCCGTCGATCTTGCCCAGGAAATCTGCGGTCACGCGATCGCCTGCGGCCGCGGGCCGCTCGACCGCATGAAAGTGCTGGCGCTGCTTGCGCAGGATTTGCAGGGTCTTTTCGACTTCGGCATCGCCCACCGTAAGCGCCGGGCGTTCGATCCGGCTCGCGCCTACATCGCCCACCGCCACTTCCGGATAGATCTCGAACGTCGCGCTGAATTCGATGTTTTTCGCGTCGGCCTCGCCCGGTTTGGGTTCGATGCGCGGATAGCCGGCCACCTTGAGCTTCTGCTCGCGTACTGCGTCGCTGAACGCTTTTTCCACCGCGTCGCCTATCACCTCGGAGCGCACCTGCGGCCCGTATTGCTGAGCGACGAGCTTCATCGGCACCTTGCCCGGACGAAAGCCTGCCATGCGCAGATTGCGCGACAGTTTTTTCAGGCGCTCGCCGATCTGTTTCTCGATTTCCTCTACCGGCACCGCCATGTTGAGCCGGCGCTCAAGCGTGCCTAGATTCTCCAAACTTGTTTGCATCAAATTCCCTCAAAGTCTGCTACTAAACCAGGAAATCGAAAGGAGGCACCCCCTTTTCGTAACCCACTCGACTAGCCCCACGGCGTGGTGCGAAGGAAGGGACTCGAACCCCCATGCCGTAAGGCGCTGGAACCTAAATCCAGTGCGTCTACCAATTCCGCCACCTTCGCGCAGGTGCAATTTTACGCGATTTCCCCATATACTGTCAGCCCAAGTTTTACCAATTCCTCAAGAATTTCAAGCGAATGTCCGTAGGCCACTACGAGAATTTCCCGGTTGCCTCGGTGCTGCTGCCGGCCTCGCTGCGCCATCCCGTCTCGGTCATCTACCGCTTCGCCCGCTCGGCCGACGATTTCGCCGACGAAGGCGAACTGCCGCCCAGCCAGCGGCTGGCGCTGCTCGATGATTATCGTCAAGAACTGCGGCGACTGGAGTCTGGGCTCGCGCCGGCACAGGCGCTGTTCGTGGAACTCGGGCGGGTCGCCCTTGCATACCGCCTGCCGTGGCAACTGTTTCACGACCTGCTGGACGCGTTTTCCCAGGATGTGGTGAAAAAGCGCTATGCCTGCTATGCCGAACTCCTGGATTACTGCCGCCGCTCGGCCAACCCGGTGGGGCGCCTGCTGCTGCATTTGTTCGGTGCCGCAGATGCAGACAGGCTGCAGCAGTCGGATGCGATCTGCAGCAGCCTGCAGCTGATCAATTTCTGGCAGGACGTCGCGATCGACTGGCGCAAAGACCGCATCTACCTGCCGCAGGACGAGATGCAGCGCTATGGCGTGAGCGAAGCCCAGATCGCGGCGAGCGACGCGTCCGGCACATGGCCAGCGCTCATGCGCTTTCAAGTCGAGCGCGCGCGCGCCCTGATGCAAACAGGCGCGCCGCTCGGACGAGCATTGCCCGGACGCATCGGATTGGAAATCCGCAGCATCGTCCAGGGGGGGCTGCGCATACTCGAAAAAATAGACAAGGTCGAAGGCGACGTCTACCATCGGCGACCGGTGTTGCGCGCTTACGACTGGCCCCTGCTGCTCGCGCGGGCGCTGACGGGCTGAAGGCGCTCTGGCACCAGCGTGCAAAATTGAGACTCCCACTCGCGGAATAGCCTTGACCCCCGACGAATACTGTCAGCAGAAAGCAGCTCAAAGCGGATCGAGCTTTTATTACTCCTTCCTGTTCCTGCCGCCGCAACGCCGCCGCGCGATAACCGCGCTCTACGCGTTTTGCCGCGAGGTGGACGACGTCGTCGACGAGTGCACCGATGCCTCCATTGCGCGCACCAAGCTCGCCTGGTGGCGGCAGGAACTCGCCCGCCTGTACGCGGGCGCACCGCAGCACCCGGTCACGCAGGCGCTCGCCCCTGCGATCGGGCCTTTCGGCATCAAGCACGAATACCTGGGTGAGATCATAGACGGCATGGAAATGGATTTGAGCCAGAACCGCTATCCGGATTTCGCCGCACTGGAGCAGTACTGCCATCGCGTCGCCGGCGTGGTGGGCCTGCTCGCCGCTTCCATTTTCGGTTACAGCGACGAGCGCACGCTCGCCTACGCCCACACCCTGGGCCTCGCGTTTCAGCTGACCAACATTATCCGCGACGTGGGCGAGGACAGCCGCAAGGGGCGCATTTATCTGCCGCTCGCCGAGCTGCAGCAATTCAAGGTGAGCGCGGCCGACATCCTGCACGCGCGCCAGACCGAGAACTTCACCCGCCTGATGGCGTTCCAGATCGAGCGCGCCGAGCGCTATTACAACGATGCGTTCGCGCAGCTGCCGCAAGCGGACCGCAAGGCGCAGCGGCCCGGGCTGGTCATGGCGGCGATCTACCGCAGCTTGCTGCGGGAAATCGCCGCCGACGGCTGCAAAGTGCTGAGCCAGCGCACGGCCTTGACGCCCCTGCGCAAGCTGTGGATCGCATGGAAGACCTGGATCACGGCCTGAACGTCGCCGTGATCGGCGCCGGCTGGGCCGGCATGGCCGCGGCGGTCACGCTTGCGCAGGTCCGGATTCCGGTCACCGTATTCGAGGCGGCGAGGCATCTGGGCGGCCGCGCGCGCGCCGTCGCAATCGAGGGCATGCGGCTCGACAACGGCCAGCACATCCTGATCGGCGCGTACCGCGAAACGCTGCGTCTGATGCGCTTGGTCGGCGCCGAGCCGGAGCAATTGCTGCTGCGCCAGCCGCTCGCAATCGAGTACCCGGGCAAGTTCCGCCTGCGCGCGCCGCGCCTTCCGGCGCCGCTGCATCTGCTCGTCGCATTGCTCGGCGCGAGCGGCCTCGCCTGGAGCGAGCGCATCGCAGCCATACGTTTCATGACGGCGATGCGCGGCAACGGCTATCGCATCGGCGCCGATCTGCCGGTCGCCGAATTGCTGGCAACGCACGGCCAGACCGGTGCACTCGCACGTTATCTGTGGGAGCCCTTGTGCGTGTCGGCGCTCAACACCCCTGCCGCCTCGGCTTCGGCCCAGGTCTTTCTGCATCTGCTGCGCGATGCACTGGACGGTGCGCGCGCGAATAGCGATTTCCTCATCCCGCGCGCGGATCTGGGCAAACTATTTCCCGATCCTGCGGCGGCTTTCGTGCGCGCGAGCGGCGGCGCGATACGCTTGGGAACGCCGGTGCGGACTCTGGACAAGACGGCGGACGGTTTCATTCTCGACGCAGGCGCGCAGCGCTACAGCCATGCGATCCTCGCCGTCGGGCCGCACCAGCTCGATCCCCTGCTCCAGCGCTTTGCCACGCTCGCGCCGGTGCGTGCCAGCGTGGCCGCGTTTGCCTACGAACCGATCTACACCTGCTATTTGCAGTATCCACAAGACGTGAGCATGCCGCTGCCGATGACAGGTTTCGACGGCGGCAGCATCCAGTGGATATTCGACCGCGGCCGGCTGAACGGGATGGCAGGCTTGCTGGCGGCGGTAATCAGCGCACGCGGCGCACACCAGAACACGACCCAGGAGGCCCTCGTCGGCGCCATCCAGCGCGAGCTGGCCGCATTCCTGCCGGGTCTGCCCGCGCCGCTATGGTCGCGCGTGATCGCCGAAAAGCGCGCCACCTTTTCCTGCCGCCCGGGCATGGCGCGCCCGGCGAACCGGACCGCGGTCGAGCATCTCTACCTCGCCGGCGACTACACCGCCAGCGACTATCCGGCCACGCTGGAGTCTGCGGTGCGCAGCGGCGTGCACGCCGCGAGTCTAGTACGGCGCCACTAGCGCAGGCGCGCGACCGCCTGGTCCACCCGGTCGCAGGCGATGATTTCCAGGCCGGCTATTGCCTGCCGCGGCACGTTGGCCTTGGGGATGATTGCCTGGGTGAAGCCCAGCTTGACCGCCTCGCGCAAGCGCTCCTGACCGCGCGGCGCCGGGCGTATTTCCCCCGCGAGGCCAACCTCGCCGAACACCACCAGCTTCTGCGGCAGCGGCCGCGCGCGCAGCGAGGACACGATCGCAAGCAGCACGGCGAGATCGGCGGCCGGTTCGCTGATTTTCACGCCGCCGACCGCATTGACGAATACATCCTGATCGAAGCAGGCGATCCCGGCATGCCGGTGCAGCACCGCAAGCAGCATCGCCAGCCGATTCTGCTCCAGACCGACCGAGAGGCGGCGCGGATTGGGGGCATGCGCCTCGTCCACCAGCGCCTGAATCTCAACCAGCAGCGGGCGCGTGCCTTCCTGGGTCACCAGCACGCAGGAGCCGGGCACCTGCGCGTCGTGCTGCGACAGAAACAGCGCCGAAGGATTGGACACGCCTTTGAGTCCCTTGTCCCCCATGGCGAATACGCCGAGCTCGTTGACCGCGCCAAAACGATTCTTGAACGCGCGGATCAGGCGAAAACTCTGGTGCGTATCGCCTTCGAAATAAAGCACGGTATCGACGATATGCTCCAGCACGCGCGGCCCGGCGAGCGCGCCTTCCTTGGTCACGTGACCGATGAACACCATGGTCGTGCCGGTCTGCTTCGCCAGGCGCGTGAGCTGCGCCGCGCATTCCCGCACTTGCGCCACCGATCCCGGCGCCGAAGACAGCGCGTCCGAATACAGTGTCTGAATGGAATCGATGACGACGATTTCCGCTTTCGCGTCGGCGAGAATCGACTGGATCTTTTCGAGATTGATCTCGGCCAGCAGCTGCAGGCCGCCGGAGTCCAGTCCCAGGCGCGTAGCGCGCAGCGCCACCTGCTCGGCCGATTCCTCGCCGCTGACGTAGACCGCTGCGCGCTCGGCGCTCATCGCCGCGAGCGCCTGCAACAACAACGTAGATTTCCCTATGCCCGGATCGCCTCCGATCAGCACCACCTGACCCGCAACCAGTCCCCCGCCCAGCACGCGGTCGAATTCGACCACGCCGGTGGGCAGCCGCGGCGCTTCGCGCGCGCTCACCTCGGACAGTTTCTGCAGCCTGGATGCGCCAGCGACGCTTTTGTAGCGGTGCGTCGAGCTCGTCTCGGCCGCGGTTTCGACGAGCGTGTTCCAGGCGCCGCAGTTGGGGCATTGTCCCTGCCATTTCGGCGCGCTGCCGCCGCACTCGGTGCAGACGTAGCTGGATTTTGCTTTGGCCATATAGCTATTATGATGTATGGCGTCTAGATTACTGACTGTCGCGTGCTTCAAGCAAATTTGCGCGCTTCGCGCGCCAACCGTGTCCTGTGTACGGATAAGAAGCATCCGTACACAGGACACGGTTATGGTAAAAACAGGGGCCGTGTCGGGTTTTATACAAGATCATCGATTGCACACGGATGGCTTTTTCATCCGTGTGCAATCGATGATCCGCGCGGACGGTTTCTTGTCCGCGCAACATCGCAGCTCCGCGACAAAGGTACGCGCCCCGCAAGCCGCTCCTTCGCGGCATCAA
The DNA here is from genome assembly GCA_021811085.1 of Pseudomonadota bacterium. Classification (GTDB taxonomy): domain Bacteria; phylum Pseudomonadota; class Gammaproteobacteria; order Burkholderiales; family SG8-39; genus 2-12-FULL-64-23. The sequence continues at coordinate 6,948 of JAJZPQ010000012.1, forward strand.
TCTATTCCCACCTGCGGCACGCGCGCAGCGAGTGCGCACAAAAGCTCGTAACTGACAGTGCCGGCACTGGCGGCGACTACGTCCGCGGACAGACCCTCGCCCCACAGGGTCACCGGGCTGCCGACGCGCGCTTGCGCGATATGGCTCAGGTCCACGCACAGCATATCCATGGACACGCGGCCCACCGTGCGCGTGGGCTCACCGGCGACGAGCACGGGCGTGCTCTGCTCGTCGAGCCCTGGCGCATGGCGCGGATAGCCGTCGGCGTAGCCGCAGGCCACCACGCCTATGCGCATGGGCCGCCGCGCTTCGAACGTGCCACCATAGCCGACGCGATCGCCGGGCTGGAGCTGCTGCACCGAGATGATCTCGCTCGCGAGCGTCATGACCGGCCGCAGATCCAGCGCCGCGGCGCTCAAGTCTGCGAAAGGCGAACAGCCATAGAGCATGATGCCCGGGCGCACCCAGGCGGCGTGCGTTTCCGGGTAACGTAGAATCGCGGCCGAGTTGGCCAGGGTCGCGTCCCCCGGCAGGCCGGCGGTCCATTCGGCGAAGCGCGCCATTTGCGCGGCGACGCCGGCTGCGCCGTCGGCATCGGCAAAATGCGTCATGAACCCGATCGACCCCACCTTGCCGCTGGCCTGCAAACGGGCATAAGCCTGGCGGACCTGGGTTCCGGCGAAGCCGAGCCGGTTCATGCCGGAGTTGACTTTCAGGCAGACTGCGACCGGCGCCAAGAGCTGCGCGCGCTCCAGCATCAATACCTGTTCCAAGTCGTGCAGCGCCAGCGTGAATCGATAGCGATCGACCGGCTCCAGATCGGACGGCTGGAAGATGCCCTCGAGCAGCAGAATGGGCTTGGCGATGCCCGCCTCGCGCAGGCGCACCGCGTCGTTCAGATCCAGCAGCGCGTAGCCGTCGGCATTGTTCAGTCCCTGCGCGGCGCGCAGCAAACCGTGACCGTAGGCATTGGCCTTCACCACCGCCCACACCCTGGAATTGGGCGCGTGGCGGCGCACTACCTCAAGATTGTGCCTCAAGGCGGACAGCCTGAAGCTGGCACGGATCGGGCGCGGCATCTATTTCGCCGGATAGCCTGGACGGCGGATCACGCGCTCAGCCCTTGACGGAATTCTTCAGCCTGCCCTTGGAAAACTCGACAAAGCTGGTGACCAGGCGCGAACGAAATTTTTCTTTCGGATAGACCAGCGACAGCGTGCGCGTGAGCCGGGGCATGAGCGGCAGCGACACCAGTGCACCGAGCTGCTTTTCCTTGGCCACGATCACTTTGGACATGATGGCATAGCCCAAGCCGGTTTCCACCACGCCCTTGATCGCATCCGGACTGCCCAATTCCATCACGATGTTTATCTCGTCGGCCGAAAATCCGGCGCGGCGAAAATAACTGTCGGTCACTTCGCGCGTCCCCGACCCGGCTTCACGGCTGACATAGGCATGCTGCAGCAGCTGCTTCGGCGTCACCGTCTTGAGCTTCGCCAGCGGATGCCCCGGCGCGCACACCACCTGCAGTTCGTCCTCGCAGCAATCCTCGGTCGACAGGCTGGGCAGATGCGAAGGCGCTTCGATCAAGCCTATGTCCAGGCTGTGCGCCGCAACGCCATGCTCGACCGTCTCCGAATTCGCCACCGTCAGACGCGCCTTGACCCCCGGATAGGCGACCTTGAACTCGCCCAGTACCCGCGGCAGCATGAACTCGGCGATGGTCATGCTCGCGCCGATCAGCAGCAGGCCCTGCACTTCGCCCGTGAGCTCGCTCACGCGGGTATCGAGTTCGGCCGAAAGCGAGAGTATGCGTTCCGCATATTCCAGCACCACTTCACCGGCGGCGGTGAGCGAAATCTTGCCGTGTCCGCGGTCAAACAAGCGCGTATTGAAGTGCTCCTCCAGCTGCTTGATTTGAAACGTCACCGCCGGCTGCGTCATGAACAGCGTCTCGGCCGCCTTGGTAAAGCTGCTCTGCTTGGCTACTGCATGAAACACCTGCAATCGTCTGTCTGCCATACCCCCGTCCGATCACGCCTATGCTGTATTATCCAGCCTTATTGAATCATAAATCGGCGCGCAAGAACAGCTGATGCGCAATTTTCGCGATTCCGGGTGGCATCATGGTATAAAGCGCCCTGCCTCTGACTACAATAGCTCATCCCCTATTCCCCATAGATGAACCGCGGTTTCTACACCGTCATGGCGGCGCAGTTCTTTTCGTCGCTCGCGGACAACGCCCTGCTCATCGCGGCTATTGCGCTGCTGGTGCAGCTGCAGGGTCCGGCGTGGATGACGCCGCTGCTGAAATTCTTCTTCACCGTGTCTTACGTGGTGCTCGCGGCCTTCGTCGGCGCGTTCGCCGATTCCATGCCCAAAGGCAGGGTGATGTTCGTCACCAACACCATCAAGATCGCCGGCTGTGCGCTCATGTTCTTTTACGACAGTCTTGCGCTGCTCGGCATCAGCCCGCACGAGGTCGTGCTCGCCTCCTACGCGGTGGTAGGCCTGGGCGCGGCCGCCTACTCGCCGGCCAAATACGGCATTCTTACCGAGATGCTGCCGCCGCGGCAGCTGGTGATCGCCAACGGCTGGATCGAGGGGCTCACGGTCGCCTCCATCATCATCGGCACCATGCTCGGCGGCGCCCTCATCAACCCCAAGGTATCGGCGCTGCTGCTGTCTATCGATGTGCCGCGCATAGACACCGGCATAGACACGCCGCCGGAAGCCGCGATCCTGGTGATTTCCCTGCTCTATCTGGTTGCCGCCGGATTCAACCTGCGCATCCCCGATACCGGCGCGCGCTACCACGATCAGACGCGCAATCCGGTGGTCATGGTCAGGGATTTCGTCGAATGCTTCACCACGCTCTGGCGCGACAAGCTGGGGCAGATTTCGCTCGCCGTCACCACGCTGTTCTGGGGCGCGGGCGCGACGCTGCAGTTCATCGTGCTCAGATGGGCCGAACGCCGGCTTGAAATGCCGCTGAGCCAGGGTGCGATCCTGCAGGGCATCGTCGCCGTGGGCGTGGCCCTCGGCGCGGTGCTCGCCGGACGCATGGTGCCGCTGAAGAAGTCGCTGAGCGTATTGCCGGTCGGCGTAGCCATGGGCTTGACCGTGATGTCCCTGATCTACGTCACCTGGCTGCCGCTCGTCTATTTCCTGCTGATCCTGGTCGGGGCACTGGCCGGGTTCTTCGTCGTTCCCATGAACGCGCTGCTGCAGCACCGCGGACACGTACTGCTGTCGGCCGGACATTCGATCGCGGTGCAGAACTTCAACGAGAACCTCAATATTCTGCTGATGCTGGCTCTATATGCGCTGATGATCCGCGCCAATTTCGGCATCGATACCATTATCGTGATTTTCGGCGTATTCGTGTGCCTCACCATGCTGATGGTGATGCGCCTGCACAAGCGCAATCAGAGCCGGGAAGACTCGCTGCATCTTATCGGTATGGAGAAGCGTTAGCGCATGTCGCAGTGCTGTGATGTTGCACGGACGAGAAACGGTCCGCGCGGACCGCTGATTGCGCACGGATGAAAAACCATCCGTGCGCAATCAGCGATCTCGTATAAGAGTTCGTTTCAAAATGAGAAAACCTGATCTTTCTTTCGCGCGGGGCTTGCCGAAACCTTGCGCGCTGCGCGCGCCAACCGTGATTTCTGTACGGATAGAAAACATCCGTACAGAAATCACGGTTATTGGCGAAAGCACGGAAGGCGTTGGGTTGGATACAAGATCGTCGATTGCATGCGGATAGCTTCACCATGCGCATGCAATCGACGATCCGCACGGACGGATTTATCGTCCGTGCAAGGTCTTCCTAACTCATTTCCCAACCGTTTCTAAGACCCAGGCGCAGCGTTTTCTGTTAGCCGTAGCCGCGTTCCGTGTACGGATGCGCTTCTTATCCGTACACAAAACACGGTTGGCGCGCGCAGCGCGCAACTTCGCCAGCGGTAACCACCGTAGGTCACCCCGCGTCTAGTGGATCTCCTGCGTGATCTCGACGCTCATGCCGCTGGTTCCCGGATGCACCGGCTTGCTCACCCCCTCCAGGTCGCCCGGCTGGGGCATCACGTCGCCGGACTTGGACACGCGCGCCGCCACCACCACCTCGGAGTAGTCTGACAGCTTGGCCGATGGATTCATGGCCATCGAATCGTCGAAGGAAAACTTGAGCGGCAAATCCTTCACTTTCACGCGCACCGCCGCCAGCGGCATGCGCGGACCCTGAGCCGGCCGCGCCAGCACGAAAACAGTATCGTCCGGCGCGGTGCGCGCGGCCAGAGACGGCGCGAGCTTGATGGTTCCGCTCAGGCGCGCGTCCTTCGCCGCGGACGTTGCGGCCGGCGACTTCGCCTTGCCTGCCTGGTCGCCTTGCGCGGGCGCGGCGGACGGCGCGGGCGCCCCGCCGATCTTGTCCTCCGCGTCCTTGATGCTGGCGCGCACGGAATTTCCCATTTCCGACTCGGGCGGCAACAAGGGCAGCATGCGTTTCCAGTACTCGGCCGCTTTGGCGAAATGCTGCTTTTCGAATTCCACCGTGCCGGCCAGAGCGAGCGCCTTGAGGTTGTTGCCGTCGGCCTGCAGCGCACGCTGAATCAGCGCCTCCGGCTTGCCCAGCAAAGTCTGGCCTTGCGCCATCGCCAGGCTGTCGGCGTAATCGGCCAGCAGTTCCGCATTCTGCGGGAATTTGGCCTCGGCCTTGGCGAACGCGGCTGCCGCATCGCCGAAGCGCCCCATCGCGGTGTAGCTGCGCCCGAGCATGATCCAGCCGTCTGCATCGTCCGGATTCGACTGCAGGTGCTGCGCCAGGCGCGCAACCATGCCTTCGATCTGTTCCTGCGTCAGCCCGTGCGGCGCGCCCTGCGACGCGCTGACCTTGCTCGGATCCAGTCCCTGCGGATTGCCCAGGACCATATAGATCCCGATCGCGACCAGGGGCACGGCGACTGCGACGACGACGGCCGCCGCTTTGGAGCGCGTCGCCGGCGCCGCGGGGGCAGCCGCAGCGGGCGCGCTGGCATCCTCCAGTATTCCGCGCTGCAAGTCGGCGCGAGCCGCCTCCCATTGATCGCGGTCTATGGTTCCGACGGCCAGGTCGGCGTCGAGCTCGGCGAGCTGGTCGCGAAATACCGCCAGACTGGCAGAGTCGCGCGACGCGCCAGTGTCAACGCTCGCGCGGTTGCGCAGCAGTGGGGTGATCAGGAACGCGAGCGCGACGCATACCAACAGGGCTGCAATGACCCAAAACAGTGTCATTTGCGCTCCTCGCGTGCATCGAGCAGTGCCTGCACCCGCGCCTGTTCTGCTTCGCTCAGCGGCTGTTGCGCGGTCGCATGCCGCCGTCGCAGCAGGTAATAGAACAAGCCCGCGACCGCGATGAACAGCAGCGCGAACGGGCCGAACCAGAGCGGCACCGTGGTCGCCTTGACCGGCGGATTGTAGAGCACGAAATCGCCGTAGCGCGCCACCAGAAACTGGGTAATCTGGTCTTCGCTCATGCCTGCCTTCAATTTCTCGCGTATCTCTTTCTTCAAGTCCATCGCAAGTTCGGCGTGCGAATCGGCGATGGTCTGGTTCTGGCACACGAGGCAGCGCAATTGCTCCTCCAGCTTGACGGCACGCTTCTCCAGCGCCGGATCGGGAACCGCCGGAGTCGCTTCCTTGGCCAGCGCGGATCCCGCGAGGACGAGCCCTAACAGCAGCACGAGCAGTTTACGCATTTCCGTTCAGTTCCTTCACTAGCGGCAGGATCTTGTCGCGCACGACTTCCGGGGTGACCGCACCGATGCGCTTGTAGCGGATCACCCCGGCCTTGTCGATGATATAAGTCTCGGGAACGCCGTAGACACCGTAATCGATGCCGACGCGACCGTCGTGGTCGTATGCAGAGATCTGATAGGGATTCCCCAGCCGCGCCAGCCAGGCGAGGCCGTCGGCGCGCTCATCCTTGTAGTTGAGCCCGATCACGGGCACCACGCCGCTGCGCGCAAGCGCGAGGACGGTCGGATGCTCTTCGCGGCAGGAAACGCACCACGAGGCCCATACGTTCAGCATCCACACCTTGCCCAGCATGTCCTTTTGCGAAATCGTCTTGTTCGGATCATCCAGCTGCGCCAGATTGAACGGCGGTGCGGGCTTGTTGATGAGCGGCGAGGGCACCTCGCGCGGATCGAGCGTGAGGCCGATGCCGAGCACCACGACGAGCAGAATGAATATCGCCGCCGGAATCAGGAAACGCGCACGCAACATGGCTAGCGCACCGGAGAAGGATTGAGGCCGCCCGCGGCAACCGCCTGCGCCGCACTCGAACGCGCCTTGACGCGGTAGCGCCGATCGAACGCCGCAATCAGGCCGCCGATGCCCATCAACAGGCATCCGCCCCAGATCCAGCCGACGAAAGGCTTGTGATAAAGGCGCACCACCCACGAAGTCGGCGACAGCGCATCGCCCAGTGCAACATACAGGTGGCGCGTAAAACCGGCGTCGATCGCCGCTTCGGTCATCGGCATGTTCTGCACCGTGAACAGGCGTTTTTCCGGGTGCAGCGTCACCACCGGTTCGCTGCCGCGCGTGACTTCGATGGTGGCGCGGTCCGCAGTGTAGTTCGGCCCGTTCACCTTGTTGATCGACGCGAAGCGGAACGTGTACCCATGCAGGTGCGCGGTGTCGCCCACGTCCATGCGCACGTCGGTTTCGGCCTCGTAGCCCCGCACCAGCGTGACGCCGACGATGAACACGGCGACGCCGATATGCGCGAGCAGCATGCCGTAGTAGCTGCCCGGCAGCTGCGCCAGGCGCGCGCCGACGCGCCCTTTGACTGCGCTTGCGAGCTGCGCCTTGAGGCTGACCAGGCTCGAGGCGACGATCCAGACCGCAAGAAAAATGCCGAAGCCGATCATCGCGCTCCAGCGGCCCATCGCCAAGGGCACGGCGATCGCCGTGACCAGACTCACCGCCAGCGCCCAGCGCAGGCGCACGGTCAATTCGGGCAGGCTGGCCTGCTTCCAGCGAGCAATCGGTCCTACGCCCATCAGGAACAAGGCCGGCGCCATCAGCGGCACGAATACCGCCTCGAAATACGGCGGCCCGACGGAAATCTTGCCCAGTCCGAACGCATCGAGCACCAGCGGATAGAGCGTGCCGAGCAGCACCGCACCGGCGGCGACCAGCAGCAATACATTGTTGGTGAGCAGCATCGATTCGCGCGACACCAGCGCGAAGCGTCCGCCCAGCCCGACCTTGGCCGTGCGCCAGGCGAACAGCGTGAACGAGGAGCCTACGACCACGGTGAGGAAAGCGAGAATGAACACGCCGCGCTTCGGATCGGTCGCGAATGCATGCACCGAAGTGAGCACGCCAGAGCGCACGAGGAAGGTGCCGAGCAGGCTCAACGAAAACGCGAGGATGGAGAGAAATACGGTCCAGCTTCTGAACGCGCCGCGCTTTTCGGTCACGGCCAGCGAATGCATCAGGGCGGTTCCCACCAGCCAGGGCATGAACGAGGCGTTTTCCACCGGATCCCAGAACCACCAGCCGCCCCAGCCGAGCACATAGTAGGACCAGCCGCTGCCCAGTGCGATGCCCAGGGTGAGCACCGACCATGCGACCGTAGTCCAGGGGCGCGACCAGCGCGCCCAGGTGGCATCGAGCCGGCCGTCGATCAGCGCGGCCATGGAAAAAGCGAACGCCACGGAAAAGCCGACGTAGCCCATGTAGAGCATGGGCGGGTGGAACACCATGCCCGGATCCTGCAGCAGCGGGTTGAGGTCGCGTCCGTTCAGCGCGGCGGGCAGCAGCCGTTCGAACGGGTTGGAGGTGAGCAGCATGAACAGCAGGAATCCGACGGCGACCATGCCCATCACGCCGAGCACCCGCGCGACCATTTCGCGCGGCAGGCTGCGGCTGAACAGGGTGACGGCGAACATCCACAGGCCCAGCATCAGGGTCCACAACAGCAGCGAACCTTCATGCCCGCCCCAAACGGCAGCGACGCGATACGCGAGCGGCAACTGCGTGTTGGAATGTTCGGCCACGTACCGCACCGAAAAGTCGTTGGTGACGAACGCATAGGTGATGCAGCCGAACGCGAGCGCGATAAACAGGCACTGCGCCTGCGCCGCCGGCCGCGCCAGCGCGATCAAGGCGGCATTGCCGCGGGCCGCGCCGATCAGCGGCACAGTGCTTTGCACCAGCGCGATGCAGAGTGCGAGAATCAACGCGAAGTTGCCGAGTTCGGGAACCATTATTTTCCTTTCTCCGTCGCCACCACCGACTGCGCGGCATTCTTGGCGTGAGCCTGGTTGAGCGCATCCTGCGCCGCCGGCGGCATGTAATTTTCGTCGTGCTTGGCCAGCACTTCCTCGGCGCGGAACGTGCCGTCGGGACCGATCTTGCCTTGGGTCACGACGCCTTTGCCCTCCTTGAACAAGTCGGGCAATATTCCCTTGTAGACCACCGGGATGCTCTTCGCGGTATCGGTCACGATGAACTGCACGCTGACGCCATCGGCTTCGCGCTTGAGGCTGCCTTTCTCCACCAGGCCGCCAATGCGGAAGCTCTTGCCTATCGGCGCCTCGTTGGCTGCGACCTGGCTCGGCGTGTAGAAGAACACCAGGTTCTTCTGAAAAGCGGAAAGCACCAGGCTCGCGGAGAGCGCCAATCCGGCGATCCCGACCCCGACCAATACAAAACGTTTATGCCTCGGTTTCATGATTTCTCCTGCGCGCCGCGTAATATTTGGCAAGGCGCTCGATCACACCACGTCGGCGCGCGATCAAGGCCACGATCTCTGCAATGAGCACGACCAGGGTCACGGCATAAGAGCCCCATACGTAAAGCCCATAGCCGCCCATGGCAAGAAAATTCTGCCAACTGCCCCAGTTCATGATTGCCCGCCTATTTCCGCCGCCACCCAGTCGGTATGGCGCTCGCGTTCGAGAATCACGCAGCGCACTCGCGCCAGCGTGGCGGCAATACTATACATCCAAAAACCCAGCGCCATGATCAGCATCCCGAGCAGCATCGTCTTCGCCATCGTGGGCGCGCTGGTCATGCTCACCGACGCGCCCTGATGCAGCGTGCTCCACCATTTCACCGAGAAATAAATGATCGGAATGTTGATCACGCCCACCAGCGCCAGCACTGCGCCCGCCTTGTCGGCACGGCGCTGATCGTCGATCGCAGCCTGCAAGGCCATGAACCCTATGTACAGAAACAGCAGTATCAGTTCCGAGGTCAGGCGCGCGTCCCAGACCCACCAGGTGCCCCAGGTCGGCTTGCCCCACAGCGCGCCGGTCCACAGCGCGATGAACGTAAACAATGCGCCGGTCGGCGCCAGTGCCGTCGCAACCATGGACGACAGCCGCGTGTTGAGCACCAAGCCCACGCCGGACCAGAATCCCATCACCAGATACAGAAACATCGACATCCAGGCCGCCGGAACATGGATGAAAATGATGCGGTAGGCATCGCCCTGGGTCGCGTCGGTGGGCGCGACGAAAAAGCTGATGTACAGGCCCACGGCGCACAGCGCGACGGCCAAGCCGGCGAACCACGGCTGCAGCACGCCGGCCAGTGGATAAAAGCTCTGCGGCGACGAAAAATAATACCAGCTGAATCTTCCTGTCTTGCTCATTCCCATTTCATTCCATCGCTATGCGCAAGGCTGCGGCGCAGGCCCAGGGGGCAAGCACCACCGCCAGCGCCAGAAATCCGCCGAGCAGCAATAAATGCGCCTCGGCACCGGTGCCGGCTGCGACGGCACCCACCGAGCCGGCGCCGAAAATCAGCACCGGCACATACAGCGGCAGCACCAGCAGCGCCACCAGCACCCCGCTGCCGCGCACACCCAAAGTGAGCGCCGCGCCCACCGCCCCGATCAGGCTCAATACCGGCGTGCCGAGCAGCAGCGACACGCACAGCACCCCGAGCGCATCGGCGGGGAGGTCGAATTGCAGCCCCAGCAGCGGCGCCATCAGCACCAGCGGCAATCCCGACATCAGCCAATGCGAAATCACCTTGCCCGCGACCAGCACCACCAGCGGCTCGCCCGCGAGCAGCATCTGTTCCAGCGTCCCGTCCTGATGATCGGGCGCAAACAGCCGCGCCAGCGACAGCATGCAGGCGAGCAAGGCCGCCACCCACAGCACGCCCGGCGCCATGTTGCGCAGCTGGCTCGCCTCCGGACCCACGCCCAGCGGAAACAGGCTGACCACGATCACAAAGAACACCAGCGCGTTGACCACGTCGCCGCGGCGCCGAAATGCGAGCAGCAGGTCGCGCCGCAATACCCATCCGAGCGCCCGGATCATGCGGCCAACAGTGCCGCAGTGTGCAGATCCAGATCGACGCGCACGATCGCATGCGCGACGACCTGAACTTCCTGATGCGTGGTCAAGACCACCATGCCGTCGGTGGCCAGATGCGCGGCCAGCAGGCCTTCGAGCTCCATCACTGCTGCGACATCCAGCGCGGAAAACGGTTCATCGAGAATCCATAAAGGCACCGCGGCCGAGAGTTCGAGTCGCGCCAGGGCCACGCGCCGGCGCTGGCCCTGCGACAGCACTTTCGCCGGCAATTTGGCGCAATGCGCGACGCCGAAGCGCTCGAGCGCAGCGAGCATGCGCCCGGGTTCGGCCGACATTCCCGCCAGGGCCGCAGCCACCTGCAGGTTTTCCAGCGCCGTGAGATCGTCCTTGAGCGCGTTGAGGTGCCCGATGAAGACGAGATTCCTGGAATACTCCTCGCGCTCCGCGCGTATCGGCTTCCCGCGCCAGCGCAACTCCCCTGCGCTCGGTGCGAGCAGGCCGCACATGATGCGCAACAGGCTGGTCTTGCCGCTGCCGTTTGCCCCCGCGACACGCAGCAATTGTCCGCGGCTGAGCTTGAAGCTCAAATCGCTGAACAGCCGCCGCTCGCCTCGGGTGCATTCGAGTTGTCGCGCTTCAAGCATTGCCGCACTGCCCTTTCAAGATTCCGATCTGCAACTGTGCCGTTTATTGCGTGCCAGTGTAGCCGTAGGTCTGGCGCCCGTTTTTGCGCTGCATCAAAAGTCTCCCACCTACTGCGTGCTCAGACGCACTGCCTTTTCAGCCGGGATTTGAGCATGACGCCGACGGGATAAGCGGGTTTCGGCGCAAACGCGTCCGAAGCAACAGATCGCGATGAACCGGCGGCGGGCGCAGGCCGCGATTATAGGGGGTTTGGGAGAGCGAGGAAATGGTGAAAACTGCGACCGGAGGGGAATACCGCACGATTCGGCGCAAATTTCTGCACAAATGAACCACTGGCCCGAAAGCCGGTCTAATCGCGCCATCCGCTTATGAAGTCTCGCCGGCCTCAGGCGCGGGCGCGGGCGGTGCGGCCTGCTCGGGATTATCCACACTGGGAGCAGTGTTTTTCTCGAGCTTGCGCAGGCGCTTTTCCTCCTGCTTTTTCTTTTTCGCCAAGTCTTTCTGACGTTTCTCGTACTGGTAATTAGGTTTTGCCAATTTGTCGCCCTCCCGGCTGTCGCGCTCTATCGTCCAAGCCCGAAGTATAGGCCCAAAGCGCGCCCTCGGCAGTAGGCTTTGCAAAACAAATTCGCGCCGCGCGCGACGCGAAGCTCACAAAACCACGGGCTCGTTCGGCAGTTCGTTGCGTCGCGCTCCGGTCGGCGGGAAATGGCTGGCGAGCAGATCGCTGATTGCCACCACCCCGAAGTTCGCGCCGTGTTCGAAGCGGCCCTCGGCAAACGCGCGCTGCATTTCGCCGCAAATCGTTTCCCAGGCGGTATCCCCGACCTTGTTGTGGATGCCGCGATCGGCCACGATCTCGACGCGCTTGTCGGCCAGCAGCAAATAAATCAGCACGCCGCTGTTGTGCTCGGTGTCCCACACGCGCAATTGGCTGAACAGGTCCAGCGCGCGGGCGCGCGCATCCAGCCCGCGCCACAACTGCAGCAAAGGCAGCGAGGCCTCGACGGCGAAACGCAGCTCGCCGCCGTGCCGCTTTTCCTGCGCAGCTATGGTGTCGCGAATCCCACGCAGGGCCGCCGGCGGAAATGCGCGCCGCACCGACCACTGGTCGGAAAATAAATGCCGCAGCAGGCGTCGCCCGCGCATCAATTGTTCCCCCAGCTGCCCGAGGCCCCACCGCCGCCAAAACCGCCGCCGCCCCCGCCGAATCCGCCACCGCCGCCAAAACCGCCGCCCCCGCCAAAGCCGCCGCCGAAGCCGCCCGGGTAGTAGCCGCGCGCGCCGCTGGCGAGCGCCATGAGGAACGCGACGATGCCGGCGAGTACCGCCGCGCCGAGCGCACCTGCGAGCACCCAGGCGATGAAGCCTGCCGCCAAGCCCGTGGCGGCGGAGCCGAACAGCCGGCCCAGGATCGCCTTCAGCACCCCGCCCGCGACGACCACCACGACCAGCAGGATCACGAACAGCGACTGATAGTCGAAGCCGCTCGTTCCCCGCGGCTGTGCCGGCGGCGGCAGCTGCTCGCCATCGATCAGTTTCATCAAAGTCTGCGTGCCGTCGCGGATGCCGCCGTAAAAATCGTCCGCGAGAAAATGCGGCGCGATCACCTCGCGGATCACGCGCTTCGCCACGACGTCGGGTATCGCGCCCTCCAGCCCGTAGCCGACTTCGATGCGCAGCTTATGGTCGTTCTTGGCGACGATCAGGATCACGCCGTCGTCGGCCTTGGCGCGGCCGATTTTCCACTGCTCGGCGACGCGTATCGAATACTGCTCTATGGTTTCGGGCTGAGTGCTGGGCAGCATCAGCACTGCGATCTGGCTGCCCTTCTTCTGCTCGAACGCACGCAGTTCGCCTTCGAGCGACGCCAGCTGCGCCGCGTTCAGCGTGCCGGTTAGGTCCGTGACGCGCGCCTTGAGCGGCGGCACGGCGACTTCGTCGGCGGCGCCCGCGGCGGATGCGAGCACCAGCGCGAGTATGCCGAATAGGCGTATCAGCGCACGCATCAGGCCCCTGAACCCGGCTGTTTACTCACTTAACCGGCGCCGGCAAGGCATTGCCCGGCGCTGGCGCCGTGGCCGGTTTGTCGAAACTCACCGTGGGCGGCGCCGCGATGGCCTTCTCGTTCTCGACCGCGAAATTGGGCTTCACCTCGTAGCTGAACATCTTCGCCGTCAGATTGTTCGGGAAGGTGCGGATCAGCGTGTTGTATTCCTGCACCGCTTTGATGTAGCGGTTGCGCGCCACCGCAATGCGGTTTTCCGTCCCCTCGAGCTGCGCCTGCAGATCGCGGAAATTCGCATCCGATTTCAGCTGCGGATAGTTTTCCGAAACCACCAGCAGCCGCGACAGCGCGCTGGACAAGCCGGCTTGCGCCTGCTGAAACTTCGCGAACGCCGCAGGATCGTTGATGAGTTCGGGCGTGGCCTGGATGCTGCCCACGCGCGCGCGCGCTTCGGTCACCTGGACCAGGATCGTCTGTTCCTGCGCCGCAAATCCCTTCACGGTGTTCACCAGATTCGGCACCAGGTCGGCGCGCCGCTGATACTGGTTCAGCACCTCGGACCAGCTCGCCTTGATCTGCTCGTCACCGCGCTGCATGTCGTTGTAGCCGCAGCCGGAAAGGCTCAGGGTGATCGCCGCCAGCACGATGGCCATGATTCTGCGCATATGAATTCTCCTCGTAAGTTGCTGCTGCTTAACTGGGGGCGCGCACGCGAATTTCAAGGCAGCGGCGCGCGGCTTCAGGCTTTCAGGTCCAGCTCCGCCATGGTGCGGCGGGCAAAACAAAGGTCTTCCCAGGCTTTCGCCTTGTCCGGCAGATTGCGCAGCAGGTAAGCCGGATGATAGGTGGCGATCAGCGGCACGCCCTGATAGCGGTGCACGCGGCCGCGCAGCGAGGCAATGCTCGCATCGGTGGCGAGCAGCGTCTGGCAGGCGAAACGCCCCATCGCCAGTATCAGCCTGGGCCGCAGCAATTCGACCTGGCGCAGCAGCAGCGGCGCGCACTGCTCGACCTCCGCATGCTCGGGGTTGCGGTTTCCCGGCGGCCGGCACTTCAACACGTTGGCGATGTAGACGTTCTCGCCGCGCTTCAAGTCTATGCCCGCGAGCATGCCGTCGAGCAGTTTGCCCGCCTGACCTACGAACGGCTCGCCGCGCGCATCCTCTTCCGCGCCCGGCGCCTCTCCCACCAGCAGCCAGTGCGCGCGTTCGTCGCCGACGCCGAACACGGTCTGGGTGCAGGTCTTGCGCAGTGCGCAGGCCGTGCACGCGGCGACTTCCGCTTTGAGTTCGCTCCAGTCCATGCGTGCGATGCGCCCGGCGCGGTCTTGCGCGGGCTCGGCCGCTCGCGCTGCGGCTGCAGTCGCGGCCGCGCGCGGCGGCTCCGCCTCCTGCGGCGCGGCCACATTCCCGCTCCGAAGCCGCCACAGCGGCATCAGGCCCATCTCTTCCAGGAACAACTCGCGGCGCGAACTCATAGCGGCAGGCTGTAGATCAGCGCGTCCTCGCGCCCGGTTTGCGCGGGGTAGTAATCGCGCCTGCGGCCTATCAGTTGAAATCCATGACGCTCGTACAGCCGCAGCGCGGCGGTATTGGACGGCCGCACCTCCAAAAATATCAGCCGCGCGCCGCGCTTCTGCGCGGCGGCGCACACCTGCTGCAGCAAGGATTTGCCGTAGCCCCGCCTGTGGCAGGCGCCGGCGATCGACAGGTTGAGCAAATGCGCCTCATCGGCTGCCTGCATCAGCACCGCATAGCCGATCAATTCGCCGTCGCGCAGATAAATCCAGCAGGCGTAATGCGCGGCGAGCGAGTCGCGGAAATTGCCCAGCGTCCAGGGAAATGCGTAAATCGCGTTTTCGATCGCCAGCACTGCCGGCAGGTCGGCCTCGGTCATCGGTCGAAGTTCGAGTGCCGGCTTGAGCACGGCGCTCATCGCTCGCTCGCCTTCAGCGCCACTTTGTCGCGCACATACAGCGGCACCGCCGCCGCCGCGTCCACGCCCTGCCCCGCTGCGAACACCGCGCGCGCGAGGCGCAGCATCGCGCTCGCATTCGGCACGGCCTCGGCATCGGTATGCTTGATCGAAGTCTCATAGCAGCGCGCCAGCGCCGCTCCGTGCACGCGGAACCCGCTGCCGCAGGCGAACCAGCCGCTGCCCTCGACTTCAGGCACGGCATCGGGCCGGTACAGTCCGGGTGCATGCATTTCGATCCAGTTGCCGCCGCTCTTGCAATAGACCCCATGGTACACCTCGCCCATGCGCGCATCGAGGCAGGCGATCACCTTGTCGGCGCCGCAATTTTCCGCCAGCGCGAGCAGCGTGCCGATGCCGGCTACCGGCAGATTGCGCGCGAGCGCCAGACCTTGCGCGAGGCCGCAGGCAATGCGCAGTCCGGTAAACGATCCGGGCCCGGCGCCGTAGGCGATGCCCCCGATCGCGCCCATGTCCAGTTGCGCTTCCTGCAGCAGTTCGCGCAATGCCGGCAAAGCGAGTTCGGAGTGCCTTTGTCCGGCATGAAAGCTGCGCTCGAACAGATGCGCGCCGCGCGCGACGGCGAGCGAACAGTATTCGGTGGACGTTTCCAGTGCGACGAGATTCACGGCAGAGGGCGCAACTCAATGGCGCATTTTAGCGTATCCGCGACGAGGGTCTATTGGTCCTTGACACTGCGCTGCACGGCGCCCAAGATGCGCCGAAACAATAAAACTATAACTATCAACGAGGACAATATGAAACGATACGCATGCATGCTATTGCTGGCGCTGCTCGCCGGCCCCGCGCCGGCCGAGGACGCCTACCCCAACCGGCATATCACCATGATCGTGCCTTTTCCACCGGGCGGCATCGCCGACCTGACCGGCCGGCCGACCGCGTTCGCGATGGAAAAAGCGCTGAAGCAGCGCATCATCATCGAAAACAAATCCGGTGCGGGCGGCGCAATCGGCATGGCCTACCTGGCCAATGCCAAACCCGACGGCTACACCATCATGATGGCGTTGTCCTCGATCTCGATCCTGCCCGAGGCGGAAAAGCTGTTCGAGCGCAAGCCGCCCTACCAGATGAACCAGTTCGCGCCGATCGCGCTGATCTCGGCCGATCCGACCGTGCTCGTGGTGCGCGCCGACAGCCCGTGGAAAAGCGTGAAGGATCTGGTCGAGGATGCGAAAAAGCGCCCCGGCAAAATCACGTTCAGTTCATCCGGCATCTACGGCACGCTGCACATGGCCATGGAAATGTTCGCCCAGTCTGCGGGCGTACAACTCTGGCACGTGCCCTATACCGGCGGCGGACCGGCCATGAACGCGCTGGTCGGCGGCCACGTGGACGCGCTCGCTTCGGGTCCGGCCGCGGTCATCGGCCAGATCAAGGGCGGCAAGCTGCGCGCGCTGGCCACCTGGGGCGACAAGCGCCTCGCTTCGCTGCCGGAAGTGCCCACCTTGAAGGAACTCGGCTACGACACCGAGTTCTACATCTGGTCGGGCCTGTTCGCTCCGGCGGGCACGCCCGCGCCCGTGCTGGCGAAGCTGCGCGAAGCGGCGAAGAAGGCAGTGGACGATCCGGAATTCAAGGCGGTCATGGCCAAGATCGAGACGCCGATCTACTATCTGGATGCGCCCGAGTTCCAGAAATTCTGGGATAAGGATGCGGCCATGCTCGCCGCCGCGGTCAAGCGCGTAGGCAAGGTCGAAGAAAAGAAATAGGCGCGCGGAAGGATTTGAGGAAGCGGGGTGGAACTGCGACAGTCCCACCCCGTCCTCGGCCCCTCCTCCCCCAGATCTATAACTTCGGTTCTACGTCCAGGCGCACCGCTATGCCTTCCAGGCCCGGCCCGGCGACCGGATAGCGCTGCATTACCAGCGGGTCGTGCCCGGGGACGATCCAGCGCGGATCGTCGGCGAGCTCGCGCAGCCGGCGATAGCCCTCCACCATGGCGCCGACATTGTGCACGATCGGAAACGGCCGCACCTGCTCCATGTTGGCGTAGAGGTGGGTCGCATCCGAGGCAAGCACGATCCAGCCGATGCGCGTATGCACGCGCACCGACTGTATGCCCATGGTGTGGCCTCCGATGTGGTGCAGCGATAGCCCGGGTGCGAGCTCGGCATCGCCGTCGTAGAACTGCACCCTGCCTTTGTACACTTCGCGCACCATGCCCACCACCTCTTCCACTTCGTACGCGTGCGAAAAGATCGGCTGCGCCATGTGCCGCCCGGTCGCGTACTGCATCTCCTTGTCCTGCAGATGAAAGCGCGCCTTCGGAAACAAGGCGAAATTGCCGACGTGATCGTAGTGCAAATGGGTGATCACGACATCGCGCACTTCGGCCGCGTTCACGCCCAGGCGCTTCAAGCCGAGGTCGGGCGCCAGCAGCATCCTGCGCCCGCGGCGCTCGGCCGCATGCAGCTCGAAACCGGTATCGACGACGAAGCTGCGTGAGGGGCTGCGCACGAGCCAGACGAAATAATCGAGCGGGCTGCCTTCCTCGTGCGGGTCGCCGCCGAGGAAATTGTCGGAGGCTTTGCGCGCCAGCGTCGCATAGCGGATGGCATAGACTTCGTAGTCGTCAGGCGCGTGCATCGACTTCTCCCCGGATTTTCTGCTCGCGCGCAAGTGTGCAAGCTGGCGCGCGCCGCGTCAAGCCGTGCGCAGCGGGGGTGCGCAGCGGGGGCAGCACCACGGTTCGAAATCCGCAAAACCAGGCGCGATAAAGTTAAAATCGAGCCAGGCCAGCTGCCACGGCCCGTTCCGATCGCAGCCGGCATGCCCGCTCCGCGCTCCAACATTTATTGAAAGGCAATCATGAAAAAGCACAGCATCGCCGTCATCGCCGGTGACGGCATCGGCAAGGAAGTCATGCCCGAGGGCGTGCGCGCGCTCGACGCCGCGGCGCGCAAGTTCGGCCTTGCGCTCGCCTTCGATCATTTCGACTGGAGCTGCGACAACTACGACAAGCACGGCTGGTGGATGCCGCCCGACTGGAAAGACAGGATCGGCGGCCACGACTGCATTTTCTTCGGCGCCACCGGCTGGCCGGCGAAGGTGCTCGATCACGTCTCGCTGTGGGATTCGCTGATCAAGTTCCGGCGCGAATTCGACCAGTACGTCAACCTGCGCCCGGTGCGGCTGATGCCCGGCGTGAGCTGCCCGCTCGCCGGACGCAAGGTCGGCGACATCGATTACTACGTGGTGCGCGAGAACACCGAGGGCGAATACTCCTCCATGGGCGGGCGCCTGTTCGAAGGCACCGAGCGCGAGATGGCGCAGCAGGTATCGACGTTCACGCGCAAAGGCGTGGACCGCATCATGAAATTCGCGTTCGAGCTCGCAATGACGCGGCCGCGCAAGGAAATCACCTCCGCCACCAAATCGAACGGCATCTCCATCACCATGCCTTACTGGGACGAGCGCTTCGCCGCGATGGCGAAGAACTATCCGAAGCTGAAAACCAGCCAATACCACATCGACGGCCTCACGATCCAGATGGTGCTCAATCCGCAGCGCTTCAGCGTGATCGTCGGCTCCAACCTGTTCGGCGACATCCTGTCCGACCTGGGTCCTGCGACCGCAGGCACGATCGGCATCGCGCCCTCGGGCAACATCAACCCGGAGCGCAAGTTTCCGTCGCTGTTCGAGCCGGTGCACGGCTCCGCGCCCGACATCTATGGCAAGAAAATCGCCAACCCCATCGGCCAGATCTGGTCGGGCGCGATGATGCTCGAGCACTTGGGCCACGCCGATGCCGGCGCCGCGATCCTGCGCGCGATCGAAAAGGTGCTGTTGGACGGGCCGCGCACGCCGGACCTGGGCGGCAAGGCCAGCACCGAAGACGTGGGCAAAGCCGTTGCTGCGGCGATCTGATCATGCGCACCTACAAGATAGCGGCCATCCCCGGCGATGGCATCGGCAAGGAAGTCATCGCCGAAGGCGTCAAGGTCCTCAACGTCCTCGCGCGCCAGTCGAAGCGCTTCAGGTTCAGCTTCAAGCAATTCCCCTGGAGCAGCGACTATTACCTCAAGCACGGCTACTACATCCCGCCCGGCGGCCTGGAGGAGCTGAAAAAATACGATGCGATTTTCTTCGGCGCCGTCGGCAGCCCCAAGGTGCCTGACCACGTGTCGCTGTGGGGTCTGCGCCTGCCGATCTGCCAGGGCTTCGACCAGTACGCCAACGTGCGTCCGGCGCGCGTGCTGCCCGGCGTGCCCAGTCCGCTCAAGCACGCCGAGGACATCGACTGGGTGATCATCCGCGAGAACACCGAGGGCGAATATTCTGGCTCGGGCGGGCGCGTGCATCGCGGCCTGCCCGAGGAAATCGCCACCGAGACCTCGGTGTTCACGCGCACCGGGGTGGAACGCATTCACCGCTTCGCGTTCGAGCTCGCGGCCAAGCGTCCGCGCCGGCATCTGACGCTGGTGACCAAGTCCAATGCGCAGCGCCACGGCATGGTGCTGTGGGACGAAATATTCTACGAAGTGGCCAAGGAATATCCGCGCGTGAAGACGCAACGCATCCTGGTCGATGCCGTGACCACGGTGATGACGCTCAAGCCGCAGACGCTGGACGTGATCGTCGCCACCAACCTGCACGCCGACATCCTGTCCGACCTAGCCGCCGCGCTTTCGGGCAGCCTGGGCATCGCCCCCACCGCCAACCTGAACCCCGAGCGCAAGTTCCCGTCGATGTTCGAACCGATCCACGGCTCGGCCTTCGACATCACCGGCAAAGGCATCGCCAACCCGATCGCCACGTTCTGGACCGCCGCGATGATGCTGGAGCATTTGGGCGAAGTACACGCTGCCGCGCGCCTGATGCGCGCGATCGCGGCGGTCACGGCCAAGCGGGTGTTTACGCCGGACCTCGGCGGCCGCGCGCGCACCGCCGACGTGACCCAGGCGGTGTGCAAATTTCTGCGACAATAGCCGGACCGGCGAAGCCGAAGGAGCCGCGACAATGGATCTCAAGACGCCGAATCCGCTGCAGTCCGAACACCAGGAACTGCTGGTGGAACTCAAGCAGGCATTCAAGCTGGAGGGCAAGACCGGCAAAGCCACGCGGCTCGCGGCGCGGCTGCTCGATAGCCATTTCGCCAAAGAAAACGAATTTGTGCTGCCCCCTCTGGGCCTGCTGCCCGCGCTGGCGCAGGGCACGATAGAGCCGGAAATGGCCGCCGCGATCAACATGGCGGCCAGGCTGCACGATGAGTTGCCCAATCTGCGCGCCGAACAGCGCACTATCTTCGCCGCACTCGAAGAACTCATGGCCGCAGCCGAAGGCGAAGGCCACGCCGAACTGGTCGGGCTGGCCGAAAAATTGATGCTGAACGAAGAAATCAAGCAGCAGGTGTCCTACCCGACCGCGATCCTGATCGGCAAATACCTGCAGCTGAAGCTCAAACCCTGACGGAGGAGAAAACGTGAACATCGCCAGCCACGTCGAGCGCATCGCGCGCACCGAGCCGGAGCGCCAAGCCATCGTTTTCGAGGGCAGGCACATCAGCTACGGCGCGCTCGATGCCTGCGCCTGCGCCCTGGCCCATGCGCTCAGGGCCAACGGCGTGCAGCGCGGCGACCGCGTCGCGCTCTACCTGCCCAACATCCCGGCGTTCATGCTCGCCTATCTCGCCGGAGAGAAACTCGGCGCGATCGTGGTCTCGGTCAATTCGATCTTCAAATCCGAGGAGGTCAAGTACCTGCTCAACGACTCCGGCTCCAAGGTCGTGTTTACCACGGCCGAACTCCTGCCCAACGTGCCGCGCCGCGAATGCCCCGCGCTGCAGAAGATCGTGATCTGCGAGGGCCAGGCGGCCCACGAAATCGTGCTCGGAGACTGGCTCGCTGCCGGTTCGCCTGCGTTCAAGACCGAGAACATGGCTGCGGACGACCCGGCGGTGCTGCTGTATTCCTCGGGCACCACCGGTTTTCCCAAGGGCGTGACGCTCACCCACAACAACATCATCACCAACACCCGCGCCGCGGTGCACTGCTCCGGCCACGGCAGCAAGGACCGGCTGGCGATTTTCCTGCCGCTGTTCCACGTGTTCGCGCAGAACTACATCATGAACGCCGGCTTCGTCGCCGGCGCGACGCTGGTGCTGTTCCGCCGCTTCGTGCCTGACGTGGTGCTGGCCGAAATCGAGCGCCAGCGCGTCACCATGTTCTTCGGCGTACCCACGATCTACATCGCGCTGCTCGGCGCCAACGTGCCCAAGGAGAAGCTCGCCTCGGTGCGCTACTTCTTTTCCGCGGCCGCGACCATGCCGCAGGAGATATCGCGGCGCTGGACCGAGACCTACGGTCACCCCGTGTACGAAGGTTACGGCCTCACCGAATGCTCGCCCTGCGCCGCCTACAACCACGTGTCCAAGCACAAGTTCGGCAGCGTCGGCACCGCGATCGAGGATTTCGAAGTGAAGATCTTCGACGAGAACGACCGCGAAGTGCCGCGCGGCACCTGGGGCGAGATCGTGATGCGCGGCCCCGGCGTGATGAAGGAATACTGGGGCAAGCCCGCGGACACGGCACAGGCGCTGCGCGGCGGCTGGCTGCATTCGGGCGACATCGGCAGGATGGACGAGGAAGGCTATGTGTTCATCGTCGACCGCGTGAAGGACATGATCAACGTGTCCGGCTTCAAGGTGTGGCCGGCAGAGGTGGAGCATTACCTGTACCAGATTCCCGAGATCAGGGAAGTCGCGGTCTACGGCCTGCCCGACGAGCTCAAGGGCGAGAGCGTGTGCGCCGCAGTGGTGCTCAAGGACGGCGCGCAGCTGCGCCCGGAAGACGTGATCGACTGGTGCAAGGAAAAGCTCGCCGCCTACAAGACCCCGGCGCGCGTCGACATCGTCAAGGAACTGCCCAAGAGCGCGACCGGCAAGATCCTGAAGCGCATGCTGCGCCAGCAAGCCTAGTCAACTTGCCGCGCTGCGGCCCTGCCCTGCCGCTACCGCGCGGTCAGCCGAACCGCGTCTACTCCTTGTCGCGCGCGTCCTGATCCTCGAACCAAAGCGCGTTCAGGATCGCCAGCAGCACGGCGAAGCCCAGACCCAGTACCCAGGTGAAATACCACATGCTTGCCTCCGTATCCGCTTCAGTAGAGCGACTTGTCGTTGCCCACGATGTATTCGCGCGTCACCTTGCCCGCCATCACGTGATAGGCCCAGCCGGTATAGGCGAGGACGATGGGCGTGAAAATCACGGCGACCCAGAACATCACGTTCAGCGTGGTGTAGCTCGAGCACGCGTCCCAGGCCGTCAGGCTCGCCGCGGGCGTCGATGAAGACGGCAGCACGAACGGAAACAGCGCCACCCCGGCGGTCAGGATCACGCTGAGGCAGGCGACCGAGGACGCGACGAAAGCGAGCAGCGTCCGGCGCGCGAGCACGATCACGCCGAGCGCGCCGGCGCAGCCCAGCGCCGGGATCAGCCACAGCAGCGGCAGTTTCTGGTAGTTGCCGAACCACGCGCCTTGCTCCCGCGCCACTACCTTCATCATCGGGCTGAGCGCCGAACCCACGTCGCCGATCGACTTGATCACGAAGCCGTCGATGCGCGACACCCAGAAGCCGGCGGCGCAGAACGCCACCAGCAGCACGAGCGCGAACAGGCGCGCCGCCTTGAGCGCACGCTGCTGCAGCGGCCCCTCGGTGCGGTGCGCAAGGAACGTCGCGCCCTGCAGCGTCAGCAGCGACAGGCTCACCACGCCGAACAGGAGCGCCATCGGATTCAACAGCGCCCAGAACGACCCGGTGTAGAACGAGCGCATGCTGTCGTCGAAATAAAAAGGCACGCCCTGGAACAGGTTGCCGAACGCGACGCCGAACACCAGCGCCGGGACTGCGCTGCCGGCAAACAAGCCGTAATCCCAGGCCGAGCGCCAGCGTGCATCCTGCAGCTTGGAGCGGTAGTCGAAGCCGACCGGACGGAAAAACAGCGCGAACAGCACCAGCAGCAGCGCCCAGTACATCCCCGAGAACGCGGTGGCGTACACCACCGGCCAGGCCGCGAAAATCGCGCCGCCGGCGGTGATGAACCAGACCTGGTTGCCGTCCCAGTGCGGCGCGACCGTATTGATCATCACGCGCCGGTCGGTATCGTCCTTGCCCAGGAAAGGCAGCAGCGTGCCCACGCCCATGTCATGGCCGTCCATGACGGCGAAGCCGATCAAAAGCACGCCCACCAGCAGCCACCAGATGAGTTTCAGGGTCAGATAATCGAACATGATCGTATCTCCTCAAGTCGGGGTGCCGCTGCGGCCGGCCGCAGCTGCGTAACCTTGCAGCGCTGTCGGTCCGAGCCGTGCATATTTGAACATCAGGTAGAGCTCGGCCACGAGCAGCAGGGTGTAGAAGCCGACGAAGGCCGCAATCGAGCCCCAGATATTCGCCGCCGACAGCGACGAGGCCGAGATATGCGTCGGCAGCAGGCCGAACACCGTCCAGGGCTGGCGCCCGTACTCGGCGACGAACCAGCCCAGTTGCGATGCGATCCAGGGAAGCGGCATGCCGTACAGCGCCCATTTCAGCAGCCAGGTCTTTTGGCGGAATTCGTTTTTCACCGCGAACCAGAACGAGAGCGCGAACAGCGCGAGGAAAGAAAACCCGAGGCCGACCATCAGGCGGAAGCCCCAGAACAAGGGCGCGACCTTGGGCACCGAGTCGAACACCGCGCGCTCGATCATCTCGGGCGTCGCCGCGCGCACGTTTTCCGTGTAGCGCCGCAGCAGCAGGCCGTAGCCCATGTCCTGTTGATGCGCCTTGAACAGCTCTCTGGCTGCGCTGTCGTGCGGATCGCGCCGCATCGCCTCGAGCGCGGCGACCGCCTCGATGCCCGACTTGATGCGCTCGCGGTTGTGCGCGCGGATTTCGCGGATGCCGGGCAGGCCGGTGTTGGCCGAGCGCGTGGCGATCAGGCCCAGCACGTACGGAACCTTGATCTCCCAGTCGTTGCTCTGCTCCGCCTCGTTGATCGACGCTACCAGCGTCAGTCCCGCCGGCGCCGGCTCGGACTCCCACATGGCTTCGATCGCCGCCAGTTTCGATTGTTGCGACGGCGTCATGGCGTAGCCGGACTCGTCGCCGAGCACGATCACGCAGGCGGCCGACGCCAAGCCGAACGCGGCGGCGATGCGAAACGAGCGGCGCGCGAACTCGATGTGCATATTGCGCAGCAGGTACCACGACGAAATCCCGAGCACGAACACCGAGCCGGTGACATAGCCCGCGCCCACGGTGTGCACGAATTTGGCCTGCGCGGTCGGATTGAATACGAGCGCGGCGAAGTCCACCAGTTCCATGCGCATGGTGACCGGGTTGAAGGCCGAGCCGACCGGATCCTGCATCCAGCCGTTGGCGATCAGGATCAGCACCGCGGACAGATTGGTGCCCAGCGCCATCAGTGCGGTGACGGCGAGGTGCCCGGCCTTGGGCAGCCGGTTCCAGCCGAAGAAGAACAGTCCCACCATGGTGGACTCTAGGAAGAACGCCATCAGGCCCTCGATCGCGAGCGGCGCACCGAATATGTCGCCGACGTAATGCGAGTAATAGGCCCAGTTGGTGCCGAACTGGAACTCCATGGTGAGGCCGGTGGTGACGCCCAGGGCGAAATTGATGCCGAACAGCTTGCCCCAGAACTTGGTCATGTCGCGGTAGATTTCCTTGCCGCTCATGACGTAGGCCGACTCCATGATCACCAGCAGCCACGCCAGACCCAGCGTCAGCGGCACGAACAGGAAGTGATACATCGCGACGGCGGCGAATTGCGCGCGCGACAGCTCAACGACGGTCGGATCGATCATATGCCTGCTCCTTTAGATTGGATGGCGGCGCAGCCTGCGTCAGCCGCTCGCCCATGGCCGGCGCGTCGATTTCCACCCGGTAAGGCAGCACCAGCAGGTACCACAGCAGCGCGAGCAGCGCGAACTTGAGCGCAAGCACGATGCTCAGATGCAGTGCCAGCCTCGGCCGTTCCTGTCTGTTCTCTGGTAGCCCCATGGTCGGTATGCGCGTCGGGATCGACGCATAGCGCAGCAGCCCGTACGCATGCGCTTGGCGCCTGATTCAGGTTTTGATGCTGCGCTGCCGGAGGCGGCCCGGCTTGACTTTTGTCACTGCAGGCGCAGAAAACCGCGACTGGCGCCGCGGCCAAGCATTGCGCTCGTGGTCATTGCATTCCGAGAACCGTCTTGATCGCGAGCGCGAGAGCGTCGAACTGGAACGGTTTGGACACGTAGCCGTCGGCGCCGCTGGTCATGCCGTGCAGCACGTCTTCCGGGCTTGCGTGGCCGGTGAGCAGGATCACCGGGACCGAGCCGAGCTTGGGATGCTTGCGCAGTTTTTCCAGAATTTCGAAGCCGCTCATTCCCGGCAGCCCCACATCGAGGAGTATCAGATCGGGCGACGGCAGCTTCTGCAATTCGGCCAGTATGGCCTGACGATCGGATGCCGTGCGTACCTGATAGCCGTCCAGCGTGAGCTTCCGTGCCAGGATCTGCACCAGGGGCACGTCGTCGTCTATGCACAGGATATAACGCTTGGCACCGGGCGCGAGAGGGGCGACCCGTGTCGCCGGACGCACGATGTTGATGCAATAGCCCGCCTGCTTCAGCTTGGCGGCTTCCTCGGTTACCGCCTTTCTCTGCGCTTCCGTGGCCTTGGCCAATGACGGTGCAGGTTTCGGCGGCGTCTTCGGCGCGCCTTCGAACAGTTGAGCGAACTCGAGGTCGTCATCTTCCGAGGTTGCGTTCATGTCGTTTCGGCGCTAGGCAATGCAAACATTTACATTTTCGCACGTCTGACCGATCGGCACCGCGCCGGCCCGGCGATGCGTGACGGTGCGCATCCGGATGGGTCATGTTCGCGGGCGCGCGTGCCCGTCTCATTGCTGCAATACACTGCGCAGCTCCCGCAAAAAACTCTCTTGCTGCATCGGTTTGATCAGGTAACGCGCCGCGCCTAGCGCTTTGCCGACCTGCTCGTCCTTCGCCAGCGTAAGATTGGCCGAATAGAAAATGAATGGAATAGTCCTGAGCTCTGCGTCCTGCATCCAGGCATGGCACAAGAGGAAACCGTCCATTTTCGGCATCGCAACGTCGGAGACGATAGCATCGGGCCGACAGCTCCGCGCTGCAGCCAGCGCGTCCACCCCGTTGCCCGCAACCGTCACGCGGTAGCCATTGAGCTCGAGCAGCAACTTGAGCAGCTCGCGATCCGGCTCGCTGTCGTCGACGATCAGTATGTGAGTCACGGGACGATTATACTTTCAACAGGCGCATGAGCTTCATCGCGTCGCGGGCCGCATCCAGGCGATGCTGACATGAGGTACTATTCAATACAAGCCCTGCCGCATTACGTCCTCGAATCCACGCATCACCGACACCGCAGATTCCTATCACAAACCCGCAACCAAGGAGCCAAGTCCATGTCACGCTTCGCCCGTTTTGCCGCAATCGCCCTGTTCACCGCCCTGGCCGGCATCGGCAGCGCATCCGCCGCCGATTACCCCGCGCATTCGGTGAAATGGATCGTACCCTATCCGCCGGGAGGCACCACGGACGTGCTCGCGCGCATCATCGCGCAATGGTTGTCGGAGAAGATGGGACAGCAGTTCATCGTCGAGAACAAACCCGGCGCCGGCAACAACATCGGCACCGAGGCGGTCGTGAATGCACCGCCTGACGGCTACACCATGCTGCTGGTGAACCCGGCCAACGGCATCAACGCATCGCTCTATAAGAAGCTGCCGTTCAACTTCATCCGCGACATCGCGCCCGTGGCCGGCCTGATCCGCACACCCAATGTGATGGAGATAACGAACTCGCTGCCGGTGAAGACCGTGGCCGAGTTCATCGCCTACTGCAAGGCGAATCCGGGCAAGATCAATATGGCCTCCTCGGGCAGCGGCACCTCGGTGCACCTCTCGGGCGAGCTGTTCAAACATATGACCGGCTGCGACATGACGCACGTGCCCTACAAGGGCGCCGGCCCCGCGATCACCGACCTGATTGCCGGCCAGGTGCAGGTGCTGTTCGACAACCTGCCCTCCTCCGCGCCGCACATCAAGGGTGGCCGCATCCGTGCGCTCGCCGTGACCTCGGCCAAGCGCGAACCGTCGATGCCCAACCTGCCCACCGTCGGCGAAACCGTGCCCGGCTACGAGGCCACCGCGTGGTTCGGCATCGGCATGCCCAAGGGCACGCCGCGCGCGATCATCGACAAGGTCAACGCCGAAGTGAACCGCGCGCTCGCCGATCCGAAAATGCACGAGCGCCTGGCCGAACTCGGCGGCGCCCCCATCCCCGGGACGCCCGACGATTTCGGCAAAGTCATCGCTGCCGAGACGGCGAAGTGGGCAATCGCCGTGAAGGCGTCCGGCGCTTCGGTGGATTGAGCGCACGAATATTCGCTCGCGCACGCGAGGTGAATGGCTGGAGAGTGGCTTGCAGGGCCGTTCTCCAGCCTATTTGTATCTGTACGTCCAACCGCTTCGTGCAGTTTGCCGGCGCAGTTCGAGTCCTCTTTGGGGAGCCGCCCAGGACTCGAACTTCATTGGCCAGAAACAAATCCGGTCGGCATAACTTCTTTTCTTCTCCAAGTAAATCAAGGAAAACCCATGCCACCCACACCCACCTCGACCGAGATTGCCGCCGGCATCCAGGCTTGGATACGCTGCGAATCGCCTTCGAGTTCGCCTGAAGGTATCGCCGCGATGGCAGCCATGGTGGAGCAACACGCCAGGGCTGCGGGGCTCGCGGCACAGGCGAGTTCACTGGGAGATGCGACCGGTCCGCTGCTGCACATCAGCAACCGGGCCGCCGGCGATGCCCGCGCGGGCATCCTCATCCTCGCCCATCTGGATACCGTGCATCCGATCGGCACGCTGCGGCAGAACGCGTGCCGCATCGAGGGCGACAGGTTGTACGGCCCCGGCGGCTACGACATGAAGGGCGGCATTTACCTCGCGCTCACCGCGCTGGGCCAATTGTCCGCCCCCGGTTCCACCGCCTTGCCGGTCGATTTCTTGCTGTCGCCTGACGAAGAAACGGGCAGCTACCATTCGCGCGCAGCGATCGAACGCTACGCCAGGCAAGCCCGCTACGCGCTGGTGTGCGAGCCGGCGCGCGCCGACGGCGGAAAATGCGTCACCGCGCGCAAAGGCACGGGCTTGCTACGCCTGAAGGTCCAGGGCCGGCCCGCGCATGCAGGCGTGCAACACGAACAGGGCCGCAGCGCCATCCGCGAGATGGCGCACCAGGTGCTGGCGCTGGAGGCGATGACCGACTATGCGCGCGGCATCACCGTCAGCGTGGGCACGATCCAGGGGGGCGCAGTGAGCAACACCGTGCCGTCGCAGTGCGAGGCCATGGTGGACTTTCGCGTGCCCGACATGCAGGCCGCTGAAGACATTCTCGCGAAGATGCGCGCCCTGAAGCCCGTGGGCCCGGACGTGACGCTGGACATCGACGTCGAACTCAACCGCCCGCCCATGGTCAGGACCGATGCAGTCGCCGGCTTGCTTGCGCGTGCGCGGACCTGGGCCGCCGAGGCCGGCTTCGCGCTGGAGGAGGCGCCCATGACCGGCGGCGGCAGCGATGCCAACTTCACTGCGGTATTGGGCATTCCGACGCTGGACGGCCTGGGGGTTGACGGCGACGGCGCGCACAGCCTGCACGAGTATCTTCTCGTCTCGACACTTGCGCTGCGGCTGAGGTTCTGGAACTTGTTGCTGAAACATCTGAACTGAGCTCGCCAGTCTTGCACATCAAACGCGGTTGCTTCAGCTGCGGCCTTGGCGGATGCGATGATGGCTCAGCGGCGGTCCAGCACTTTTTCAAAATCGTCGTCGATTCCGAGTATATAGCGGGCTAGATCGTCCACTACCTCGTCAAGCGCCTTCGGCTCGACCTGGCAGCGGACTCGCCCAGGGCGCCGGACGTTGACCAGTTCGATCTCGACGGATAACTTATCGTAGTCTGCGCGGATGTGCACCTCGCAAGGAAGCGCGGCGGAAACCTCGAATGTCGCGCGCGTCACCTGCCCGAAATCGCTCTTTGCTTCGGTCTTGGCGTCGAAAGCGATGTTCAGCATCTTCAGAAACTCGACGCAGCGAGCAACGTCCGGCCCGAGCAGGGTCGCCTTCGCCGGGGTTGCAGGCTGGACCCGGAACTTGAAGAACAAGTGATGGCCGTGATCCTTCCCGTTGATCTTGCGTATGCGCAGATCGACAAATGCGTTGGATAGCTTTACGGCGGGCAGGCGCCCAAGGAAGACGTAATCGTACGGGCGCTCCGCCGTCGGCTGCACGACGTTCAACTCATTGCCAACCTCGGCGAAGTAGTGCAAGGCGGCACGCATGCTTTGATCGAGATCGGCGTTGGCTTTGTCCTTCTTTACCGCCGCCGCATCCTCGGACGGGCGCATAGAGGATTTCTTCTTCAGCAGATCGAGTGCGCCCCGGCGCAATCCGGTGTCGGACGTGGCACCGCCCCTCTGGCCCGCGCTCTCGCGCTGGCGCATGAATGCTTCGATCCTGCGCGCGTCGGCTTCGCTCCTGCGGCGCAGTTCCTCCGCCTTCTTCCGGCGCTCCTCTTCCTCCGCCCGCAGCCGCGCCTGCTCCTCCGCCTCGAAGTTACGGGAGAAGGTTTCCAGGTCCAGAACGAATTCGCTATCCTTTTTCGAAGCGGGCGATGTTGCTTGCGCCCCCGGAGGAAGGACGACCGTATCCGCATCCTGCTGCTGTATGGTCTGCGTGCCGCGCGCGAGCACCATGGTCTTTTCGTCGTCGGCCGGAGCAGGCGCAGCGGACGGCTGCCCGATGCTGCGCAGATTGCGAAGGTCATTCGCCATTTCGCCCGCCCGCTGGTAGCGATCCTCCGGTTTCTTCGCCAGCGCCTTGCACAGGACGACTTCGAATGCCGCGGGAATGGACGGGTCCAGTTGCGTGACCGGAGGATGCGGCTCCGCCGCGATTCGGTTGATCAGCGGGAAGATCGTGCTGTCGCCGGGCCGAACGAACGGCGCGCGCCCGGCCAGCATTTCGTACAGCACCACGCCGAGCGAAAAAATATCCGAGCGCGGATCGATCGGCAGGCCAAGCACCTGTTCGGGCGACATGTAACGGGGCGAGCCGATCATGGTACCGGTCTGCGTCATCGTAGACGCCGGCACGTAAGCCACGCCGAAGTCGGTGAGCTTGGCGTGCCCCGACGCCGAAATCACTATGTTCGCCGGCTTGACATCGCGGTGCACAATACCCAGTTGCTGCGCACGATCGAGTGCGTCCGCAATCTGGGCTATCACGTCTGCTATGGTCTGAAACGGCAGGCGCGGGGACTCGGCAAGAATCTGCTGCAGTGACCTGCCCTCCAGGAGTTCCATCGCCATGTAGGCGACGCCGTCCTGCTCGCCGACGTCGAAGATCGTCACGATGTTGGGATGGTTCAGCCGCCCGGCGGATTTCGCCTCGCGCAGGAATCGCTGGCGCACTTCGGCAACTACCTCCTCTGGCAGATTCGGATGCAGCGTCTTGATGGCGACTTCGCGATCGATGAGCGGATCATGAGCGCGATAGACCGTGCCCATGGCACCGTGGCCCAACTCACCGAGGATGCGGTAGCGGCCGAGGGTAGTCTGAATCATGGCTTTGCGCGAATTAAATGCACTCGAAGCTGCGTAGCATCCTTGAATCCCGCAGCGTTGGCAAGCGGTTCAAGCCGCGCCGGCACGCAGCGGCGGCGCCCGCATGCGCATTTTAACTGCAGAAATACTCTACGGCTTCCCCAGCCTCCGCTCGCGGTTGACCGACGCTGATCCATCCGTGCTTGCCAAGTCTGAATTCCTCACGCTGCAGCAAGATCTCGGCACCGCCCTCGGCCGTGACATAAGTTCCGTTCGTGCTCTGATCGGCAAGGACAAACCTGTCCAGGCGCCTCTCGATGATGCAGTGCTTGCGTGATGCCATATTATTGGCGATGACGAGGCTGCAATCCGGGTCGCGTCCCATGGTGACCGAGTCGCGTTCACGCCGGCAGATGATTTCGCGGTCGCGGTACTTCAGACGCAGCACCAGTGGCCCCGGATTGGCATTCGTGCGCGCACTTACGGACATCGTCTGGTCGTCGGCATGGCGCCAGATGAGTTCGCACAGTCCGACTTCTTCTGCCTTGCCCTTGACATGGATCGCGTACAAGGGTCGCTTGAAACTGCGAAATATCGGCCCGAGCCGGTCCGAGGCTTCGCGCGAAATGATGATCTGGCCCCTGGCTGCCTGTTCGACCAGCCGGGCGGCAAGGTTCACGGTGTCGCCGAAGATGTCGTTGTCGCGCTGGATTACGGTTCCGCAATGAAATCCGATCCGAACGCCGAGCTTCGTCGCTCCCACCGGCGGAAGCGCATCGATTGCATGCTGCATGCTGCCTGCGGCGCTGGCCGCCGCGTCAGGCGTCGAAAACACCGCCATAATTTCATCGCCGATTGTCTTCACCACGCGCCCGCCTGAAGATTCCACGGCCTGCCGCAGCCGATCGATGCAAAGTGCGATCGCCTGCAAGGCGGTTTCGTCGCCTTCCGATTCGTACAGTTTGGTGCTGCCGCTAACGTCGGCGAACAGAACCGTGACCTGTCTTGCCGGATCCATGGCACCCCATATTTACCGCGACATCAGGCGTTTGTGAAAACGCTCAAGGCTAGGTTGAATAAACTGGATGGAAACAAAAACATGCCAAATCTGGAAATAGTTTACCGCGTCGGCAAGACTCACGCACGATTATGGCGAATTGCCTTCAGACGCCCGGCCGATCACCCTCGGACTGACTTATTCAGGTATATTCGGCGCCGGGCCGCGCGATCGTCATTCCGGCATCAAAAGCCGCCCGCGAGCGACGCGCAAACGTCATTGCGCGTGCCGATAATTTTCTTGTCCGCAAACTAACCAGACCAAATTTCAGGAACAGCCTTCATGTCGCTACTCTTCTCCAAAACCACGCTTGGACCGCTCACGCTGCAAAATCGCCTGGTCATGTGCCCGCTGACGCGCAATCGCGCGGCCGGCAATGTTCCGAACGAACTCATGGCGCAGTATTACGCGCAGCGGGCCAGTGTCGGCCTCATCATCACCGAAGGTACCTCGCCCTCGCCCAACGGGCTGGGCTACCCGCGCATACCCGGAGTGTTTTCCGCGGAGCAGGTCGCGGGATGGAAGCGTATCACTGAAGCCGTCCACGCGCAGGGCGCGAAGATATTCATGCAGCTCATGCATTGCGGGCGCATTGCGCACCCGCTCAACCTGCCCGCAGGCGCGCGCGTGCTCGCGCCCTCGGCGGTGGCGGCGGCCGGGGAAATGTACACCGATGCCGAGGGCATGAAGCCGAACGCGACGCCGCAGGCGATGAGCGCGGCGGACATCCAGGCGACCATGGAGGAATACGCGCAGGCGGCGAGGAATGCCGTGGCGGCAGGATGCGACGGCATCGAGCTGCACAGCGCGAACGGTTATCTGCTCGAGCAGTTCATCCGCCCGAATTCGAACCAACGCACAGACGCCTACGGCGGCGCGATCGAAAACCGCGCGCGCTTCGTGCTCGAGGTCGCCGATGCGGCGATCAAGGCCATCGGCCGCGACAAGGTCGGCATCCGCCTGTCGCCGTTCGGCGTGTTCAACGACATGCCCGCGTACGAGGCTATGGAGACCGATTATGCCTATCTCGCGCGCGAGCTCAGCGCGCGCGCGCTGCTCTACGTCCATCTCGTCGACCACTCGCCCATGGGCGCGCCGCCGGTGCCGGATTCGATCAAAGCGATGTTCCGCAGCGCATTCAAGGGCGCGCTGATCCTATCCGGCGGGTACGATGCCGCCCGCGCCGAAAGCGATCTGGCCGCGGGCAAATGCGACCTGGTCGCCGTGGGGCGGCCCATCCTCGCCAACCCCGATCTGGTCGCGCGCTGGAAAACCGGCGCGGCGACGAATGTGCCGGACTTCAGCAGCTTCTATACGCCCGGGCCCAAGGGCTACACCGACTACCCCGCGCTCGGCTGAGCACCACGGCTGCAGTCATCTCCCCGCCTCGGCCGAGGCGGGGGGCGGCCGTGCAGCGCCGGGTCGGCTGAATCGAATTAAATTGACTCAAGTCAAAAGCCGTACGCCTGAGGCGCGCAGAATTTTCTCTGCAGCTCAGTGGCGGCATGTCGGCGCCTAGCCGCAGCCGCATTTCCTCTGCACGAGTGACGGAGCGAAACTCATGGCGCAATTCGCCTGGACCGATGACCTGACCACCGGCAGCAGCTTGATCGACGGCGACCACCGCAAGCTGGTCGAACTGGTCAACGCCTTTTTCCAAGCCATGCAGAGCGGCCAGGGCAACGCCCAGGTGAGCAAGGCGATGAAGCATCTGATCGCCTATACCGGGGAGCATTTTGCGCGCGAGGAAGCGGAAATGGCGCGCATCCAGTACGTCGCCGCGCTTGCGCACCGTGCCGAGCACACCAAGCTGATCAAGCAGCTGGTCGAGCTGAAGGAGATGCAGGATGCAGGCGGCAGGATGAACACGCCCGCCGTCGCCGACTTTCTCAGCCTATGGCTGCGCGAACATATCCTGGCCGCCGACATGAAATTGGCCACTGCGCTGAAGCAGCGCAAGTCCGCGCCGGCACAGCAGCTGCACTAGCTCGCTGCAGCGCTCATCTGCGTCCGGAGCGCCGCTGGTCCCCGCCGCGCCCCTGGTGCGGGGCACGGTAGATGTCCTTGCCCGCATCCTGAATGTCCTGGCGCAACTGGCGCCGCTCCTCCGGGCTCATGCGGCCGCGCCCGCGCTCGCCTTCGCCCATCCCGCGCATATCGCGCTGCGGCATGGGCTGCTCCGCGCCGCGCTGCGGCGCCGGCTGGGAACGCTGGTCCTGGACCGGGAGCCTGAACCCCATTCCCTGCGCGAATGCCCCCGCCGGCAGCGCGAAGGCCGCGGCGAGCAGTACACAGGAAACGCTATTCAGGCATTTCATGCCCGGCCCCTCCAAATCATTGATCCGTGGACGCATACTAGCGCGCCAGCGTACTGAAAGTATGAGTGCCGGCATGCAATTTGTAATAAATTGTAAGCTACAGCCGGCTTGACACGGTTTCTTACCGATCACCCCCTAGCCCACTGCAGTTTTGATTACGATACGGCCATGACTACAGCAAAAACGAAAATTCTGGTCGTCGACGATGACTTGCGCCTGCGCGATTTGCTCAACCGCTACCTAACCGGACAGGGCTTCGGCGTGCACGTCGCCCAGGACGCGGCGGCCATGGACAAGCTGCTCGCGCGCGAGCGTTTCGACTTGATCGTACTCGATTTGATGATGCCGGGCGAGGACGGGCTGTCGGTGTGCCGGCGCCTGCGCGGCGCCAAGGACATGATCCCGATCATCATGCTCACCGCCAAAGGCGATGACGTCGACCGCATCGTCGGCCTCGAAATGGGCGCAGACGATTACCTGGCCAAGCCGTTCAACCCGCGCGAGCTGGTCGCGCGCATCCATGCGGTGCTGCGCCGGCGTACCGCGCCCCCTCCGCCCGGCGCGCCCGCGCCCGAGGAAGGCGCCATGAGCTTCGGCCAGGTGACGGTCGATCTGGCCACGCGCTCGCTCACGCGCGAAGGCAATACCATTTCGCTCACCACCGGCGAATTTGCGCTGCTCAAGGTGCTGCTCGCGCATCCGCGCGTGCCGCTGTCGCGCGACAAACTGATGGAGCTCGCGCGCGGCCGCGAATACGAAGTGTTCGACCGCGCCATCGACGTGCAGATCTCGCGCCTGCGCAAGCTGGTCGAGCCCGATCCGGCGCATCCGGTGCACATCCAGACCGTTTGGGGTTTCGGCTACGTATTCGTACCGGACGGCAAGGCGTGAGTCCGACGGGCCGCCCCGAGGGCCGCATTTTCGAATTGGCCCTGGCGCGAAGCGACAAGGAAGTCCAATGAAGTTGCTGCCGCGCACGCTCCTGTGGCGCTCGTTCCTGCTGATCAGCCTGCTGATGGTGATCTCGGCCGCAGCCTGGTTTCAGATCCTGCGCAGCTACGAGCGCGAACCGCGCGTGCGCCAACTCGCGCAAATGGTCGTCAGCGTGGTCAACCTCACCCACGCTGCCCTGCTGTCGGCGGAGCCGGACAAACGGCGCGAGCTGCTGTCCGAGCTGTCCGAACGCGAAGGCATACGCGTCTATCCGGCCGACCCCGGCGACAAGCTTGCCCCGTCTCCCGACGTTCCGTTCGCGCACATGCTGCATGCGGAGGTCCGGCGGCGCCTGGGCGAGGACACCCGCTTCGCCTCCGGCCTGGGCGAACAGCGCGGCTTCTTCATCAGCTTTCACATCGACGACGACGAGTACTGGGTGATGCTGCCGCGCGAGCGCGTGGAGCGGCCGTTTCCATGGCAATGGCTGGGCTGGACCGTGCTTGCGCTGCTCCTGTCGCTCGTCGGCGCCTGGCTCATCGTATCGCGCATCAACCGCCCGCTGAAGGCGCTGGCCGCCGCAGCTTCCGATATCGGCAAGGGCAAGACGCCGGCGCCGCTGCCCGAATCCGGTCCGGCCGAAATCGAGACGCTCGCGCGCTCGTTCAACCAGATGTCGCAAAACCTCGCGCGCCTGGATGCCGACCGCGCGCTGATCCTCGCCGGCGTGTCACACGATCTGCGCACGCCGCTGTCGCGCCTGCGCCTGTCCACCGAAATGAGCACGAGCGAAGACAAGGCGGAAATGATCGAGGACATCGCGCAAATGGATTCCATCATCGGCCAGTTCCTCGACTTCGCCCGCGACGAAAGCGCGGAGCCGCTGGAGCCCACCGACCTCGCAGCCCTGGCGCGCGAAGTGGTGGAGCATCAGGAGCGGCTGGGCCATGCGCTGCAATCCAAGCTCGAACCGGTGCCGCAGCGACCGCTGCGCCGCCTGGGCATGAAACGCCTGATCTCCAACCTGGTAGACAACGCGCTCGCCTACGGCGAAAAGGAAATTTGCGTGGCCACGCGCAGCGAAGGCGGCAAGCTGATCCTGGAAGTGCTCGACCGCGGCCCCGGCATTCCGCAGGACGAAGCCGAGCGCCTCAAGCAGCCGTTCACGCGGCTGGAACAGGCGCGCAGCGGCAGCGGCGGCTCGGGGCTGGGACTGGCGATCGTCGATCGCATCGCGCGCCATCACGGCGGCAGCCTGGAACTGCTCGCGCGCGAAGGCGGCGGCCTGATCGCACGCGTCAGCCTGCCGCTGCGGCCGGAGCCGCAGCCAGGCGGATGACGCGCCAATTGTGTCAGCCTGCCCATGCGCGAGAAGACCGCACAACCGGGCAGCTGACGCGGTCTTCCCGGTCAGCCTGCCTTTGCAGGAAAGCGCTGCAGCAGCTGATAAGTGACGCGCGCTTCTACGCGCACCGATCCGACCAGTGCGAAATCCGCCGCTTCCCAGATGAGCGGAGCCCATGCCGGCGCCTCGGGCAGGCCCGCTGCGTCGCGCACCAGCGTCACATGCGACACGAAAGGCTTGGGATCGTAGCGTATCCCGGCCGCGCTGAGGCGTGCGCGCAGGTCTGCGACCAAAGCGCTGAGCGTCTGCGGCTCCTCGCTCGCGCCGCACCAGATGATGCGGTTGTGCTTCCAGTAGCCGACGCGGTCGAGCGGCAGCCGGATCGGATCGAACTGCACCGAGGCGGCGAGTGCTTTGATTTCCGGCAGCAGGGCCGCTTCGGTGTCGCCGAGAAAAGCGAGCGTCAGATGCAGGTTCTCGCGCCGCATCGCGCGGCCCCGGCCGGCCGCCAGTTTGGCCCAGGCCGCGAGCCGGCCCTGCAGAGCGCCGTCCGGCCAGAGCGCGAAGAACAGCCGCTCGGTTGCGGCGCGCTCCATCCGATCAGTTCTTCAGGCGGCGGAATACCAGGCAGGCGTTGGTGCCGCCGAAGCCGAAGCTGTTCGACATCACTGTGTTCAGGCCAGCGTTGTCGACGCGCTCGCGCAGGATGGGCATGCCTTCGGCGGCGGGGTCGAGCGTCTCGATGTTGGCCGAGACGCAGGCGAAGTCGTGCTCGAGCATCAGCAGCGTATAGATCACCTCGGTGACGCCGGCGGCGCCCTGCGCGTGCCCGGTGAGCGACTTGGTCGAACTGATCAGCGGCAGCCTGTCCCCAAACACCGCGCGCACCGCTTCGAGCTCTTTGGGATCGCCGACCGGGGTGCTGGTGC
Source organism: Pseudomonadota bacterium (assembly GCA_021811085.1). GTDB lineage: Bacteria > Pseudomonadota > Gammaproteobacteria > Burkholderiales > SG8-39 > 2-12-FULL-64-23. The sequence goes on from JAJZPQ010000012.1 coordinate 44,122, forward strand.
CGTGGGTATTGAGGTAATCGACCGGCGTATCCACGCCGGCCAGCGCCATGCGCATGCAGCGTACCGCGCCCTCGCCGGACGGCTGCACCATGTCGTAGCCGTCCGAGGTCGCGCCATAGCCGACGAGCTCGGCGTAGATTTTTGCGCCGCGCGCGCGCGCGTGTTCGAGTTCCTCCAGCACCACCACGCCGCCGCCGCCGGAGACCACGAAACCGTCGCGGTCCGCATCGTAGGCCCGCGATGCCCTGGCCGGAGTGGCGTTGTACTTCGACGACAAGGCGCCCATGGCGTCGAACAGCATGCTCAGGTAGGGATGCACCTCTTCCCCGCCGCCGGCGAACACGATGTCCTGCTTGTCCCACTGAATCTGCTCGAAAGCGTTGCCGATGCAGTGCGCGCTGGTGGAACAGGCCGAACTGATCGAATAGTTCATGCCTTTGATGCGGAACGGCGTCGCAAGGCAGGCCGAAGTGGTGCTCGACATACAGCGCGGCACCATGTAGGGACCGATGCGTTTTACGCCCTTGGTCCGCATCAGGTCGGCCGCCTCGACCTGGTTCTGCGGTGAGCCGCCTCCCGAACCGACGATCAGCCCGGTGCGCTCGTGCGAAACCATGCTCTCGGGCAGGCCCGAATCCGCGATCGCCTGCGCCATTGCGATATAGGTGAACGCCGCTGCGTCGCCCATGAAGCGCAACAGCTTGCGGTCGATCAATTCCTCGCGCTTCACCCTGACCGGGCCGTACACCTGCGAGCGAAAGCCGAGCGCCTTGTATTCCTCGCTGAACTCGATGCCGCTGCGGCCTTCGCGCAGCGAGGCCAGCACCTCGCCCTTGTTGGTGCCGATGCTGGAGACGATGCCCATTCCGGTGACGACGACGCGACGCATGGCGCTACCCTCAGAATCCGTCGGTGGAGGTGAACAGCCCCACCTGCAGGTCCTTGCCTGCATAGATATCGCGACCGTCGACCTCCATCGCGGCGTCGGCGATACCCATCACCAGTTTGCGCAAAATCACGCGCTTCATGCTGATGCGGTAGGTAATCTTCTTGGCGCTGGGCAACACCTGGCCGCTGAACTTCACTTCGCCGCAGCCCAGCGCCCGTCCGCGCCCCTTGCCTCCCATCCAGCCCAGGTAAAAACCTATCAGCTGCCACATGGCATCCAGCCCGAGGCAGCCCGGCATCACCGGATCGCCCTGGAAATGGCAGGCGAAAAACCAGAGTTCCGGGCGCACGTCGAGTTCGGCGACGATTTCGCCCTTGCCGTAGGCGCCGCCTTTTTCGCTGATGTAGATGATGCGGTCGAACATCAGCATCGGCGGCAGCGGCAACTGCGCGTTGCCGGCGCCGAACATCTCCCCGCGGCCGCAGGCGAGCAGCTGTTCGTAGCTGAAACTGGATTTCTTGGTCAAAGCGCTCTTATCCTCAAAAAACATCGGGGCGGTGCGGGTGGCTGGCTCGGAGCCGAGCATAAGTATAAAGGCTTTTCAGATGCAACCCGAATTAGACCGCCCAATTGAGCAGGACCACGGCCTGCGCCGCGATGCCTTCGCCGCGTCCGGTGAAGCCGAGGCGTTCGGTGGTCGTCGCCTTGACGTTGATCTGGCCGCGCGACAGGCCGAGATCCGCGGCGATGTGGTTCACCATATCCGGAATATGCGGCGCCATGCGCGGCGCCTGGGCAATGATCGTGGCGTCGATATTGACGATGCGGTAGCCCGCCTCCTGCACCTTCGTGCTGACCTCGCGCAGCAGCCCGCGGCTGTCGGCGTTCTTGTAGCGCGCGTCGCTGTCCGGAAAATGCATGCCGATATCGCCCATGGCCGCGGCCCCGAGCAGCGCATCGCACAGCGCGTGCAGCAGCACATCCGCATCGGAATGCCCTTCGAGGCCTTTATCGTAGGGAATCAGCACGCCGCCGATGATCAGCTTGCGCCCCGCCACCAGGGCGTGAACGTCGAATCCCTGCCCTACTCGCATGCTTGCGCCCCCCGGCTGGTGAGGATGGTTTGCGCCAACTGCAGGTCCTCGGGATAAGTCACTTTCAAATTCGTGCTGTAGCCCTGCACCAGCTTCGGTTTCAGCCCCAGGGCCTCGACCGCGCCGGCCTCGTCGCTCAATTTGGCTGTTCGGCCCAGGGCCTCGAGCAGCAAACCATGGCGAAACATCTGCGGCGTCTGCGCCTGCCACAACTGCTCGCGCGCTTCGGTGCGCTGGATCCGGCCGGTCGCATCGGCGCGCTTCAGCGTATCGGCGACCGGCACGCCAAGTATACCGCCGACCTCGTCGCCGGCGAGCGCATCCAGCATGCGCTGCAATTCGCGCAGCGCGAGGCAGGGCCGCGCCGCGTCGTGCACCAGCACCCAATCATCGGGCTCCAGCGTGGACGAAGCCGCGACCAGGCCGTTCAATACGCTGTCGTGCCGCGTCGCGCCGCCGCAGTACAACGGCGCGACGCGCTCGCCGAATTCACCCCAGGGATGGCGTTTGAATTCCTGATCCGCCGGTGCGAGCACCACGAACACGGTGACGATCCGGGGATCCGCAAGCAGCGCCTTGACACTGTGGTAGAGCATGGGGCGGCCGAGCAGCTCCAGGTATTGCTTGGGCTTCGCCTGCGCCATGCGTTCGCCCGCGCCCGCCGCCGGAATCAGACCGAAAAACTGCTCGGACGTCATTGTTTTTCCGTAATAAATAGCTGCCGAAGCCGTTATAATACAGCTTAGTGAAACTATGATGTCAGCCGAATCGCCTGCCCCGGTGGCGCACCGCACTGAGTCGCGCCCGCGGGTTTCTTTTTTTCTATGACCAGCCCCCCGACCCAAACACTGCACAGGCGCCGCTATACCCAGCTGCATGGCTCCGCCGATGCTTTGGCCGTCGCGCGCCTGGCGCAGCAGGCGAAGCCCCTGATCGTGCTGTGCGCCTCCGCCTTGGAGGCGCAGCGGCTGCGCGAGGAGATTCCCTATTTCGCGCCCGATTTGGCGGTGAACCTGCTGCCCGACTGGGAAACGCTGCCCTACGACAGCTTTTCGCCGCACCATGACCTGATTTCCGAGCGCCTCGCCACGCTGTATGCGATCACGCGCGGCAGCTGCGATCTCACGCTGATTCCGGCGAGCACGGCACTCTACCGCCTGGCGCCGCCGTCCTATCTCGCCGCCTATACCTTCTTTCTCAAGCAAGACGAGAAGTTCAGCCTGCCGCAGCTGCGCACGCAGCTGACCCTGGCCGGCTACAGCCACGTGACCCAGGTGGTCGCCCCGGGCGAATACTGCGTGCGCGGCGGGCTCATCGACCTGTTTCCCATGGGCAGCGCCCTGCCCTATCGCATCGACCTGCTGGACGAGGAGATCGAGTCGATCCGCACCTTCGACGTCGATACCCAGCGCACGATATACAAGGTCAACGAAGTGCGTCTGCTGCCGGCGCGCGAGTTTCCGCTGGACGAAGCCGGCCGCACGCGCTTTCGCGCGCGCTTTCGCGAAACCTTCGAGGGCGATCCGTCGCGCAGCAATATCTACAAGGACGTCAGCAACGGCATCGCGCCGGCCGGCATCGAATACTATCTGCCGCTGTTTTTCGAGAGCACCGCGACGATTTTCGATTACCTGCCCGCTGAGGCCACGCTGTGCCTGCATCACGACGTCGCGGCCAGCATAGACGCATTCTGGAAAGATACCCAGTCGCGCTACAAGCTGCTCAGCGGCGACCGTTCGCAGCCGCTGCTGTCCCCGGTCGACATGTTCCTGCCGGCCGAGGAATTCTTCATCGCCGCCAGGAATTTCGCGCGCATCGATATCAGCGCGCCGCACGAGAGCGCCGCGGCCGAAGGCGAACTGCGCGCCGCCGCGCTGCCGCCGCTTGCGGTCGAGCGCCGCGCCGCCGATCCGCTCGCCAAGCTGAAGGACTTCCTCGCGACCACGCCGGCGCGCGCGCTGCTGCTCGCGGAATCGCCGGGCCGGCGCGAGACCATGAGTCAGTACCTGGCCGAGTACAGGCTCACGCCCGAGCCCTGCGCGAGCTTCGCCGAATTCCTCGCCTCGAGCGCGCGCTGCATGCTCGGCACGGGTCCGCTGTACAACGGCTTCGCGCTCGCTGCCGAGAACCTCTGCATCGTCACCGAGGCCGAGCTCTATGCCGGCACCGTGCGCGCAGGCAAACGCGCCGAAGTGCGTGCGACTTCGGTCGAGGGCATGGTGCGCGATCTGTCGGAGCTGCGCATCGGCGACCCGGTGGTGCACGCCCAGCACGGCATCGGCCGCTACCTCGGCCTGGCCAATCTCGACCTGGGCGAAGGCGAGACCGAGTTCCTGCATCTGGAGTATGCGGGAGCCGACAAGCTCTACGTGCCGGTGGCGCAGCTGCACCTGATCAGCCGCTACAGCGGCGTGGCGCCGGAGCAGGCACCGCTGCACAAGCTCGGCAGCGGCGACTGGGACCGCGCCAAGAAAAAAGCGGCGCAGCAGATCCGCGATACCGCCGCCGAATTGCTGAATCTGTACGCGCGCCGCGCGGCCAGGCAGGGACACCAGTTCGAGGTGAAGCAGCACGATCTGGATGCGTTTGCCGAAGGCTTCGGTTTCGAGGAGACCACGGACCAGGCGGCTGCGATACGCGCCGTGGTCGACGACATGTGCTCGGGCAAGCCGATGGACCGCCTGATCTGCGGCGACGTGGGCTTCGGCAAGACCGAGGTCGCGCTGCGCGCGGCCTTCGTCGCGGTCTGCGGCGGCAAGCAGGTTGCCGTGCTCACCCCGACCACCCTGCTTGCCGAACAGCACTTCCAGACGTTTTCCGACCGCTTCGCGCAGATCGCGGACCAGTGGCCGATCAAGGTGGCCCAGCTGTCGCGCTTTCGCACGGCGAAGGAGCAGACGCAAAACGTGAAAGGTCTCGCCGACGGCTCGGTCGACATCGCCATCGGCACGCACAAGCTGCTGCAACGCGACATCAAGTTTGCCCGCCTGGGCCTGGTGATCATCGACGAGGAGCACCGCTTCGGCGTGCGCCAGAAGGAGGCGCTCAAGGCGCTGAGCGCCGAGGTGGACGTACTCACGCTGACCGCCACGCCGATCCCGCGCACGCTGGCGATGTCGCTCGAAGGCCTGCGCGAATTCTCGGTCATCGCCACCGCGCCGCAGAAGCGCCTCGCGATCAAGACTTTCGTCAGCCGCGAGAGCGCGGGCGTGATCCGCGAAGCGGTGCTGCGCGAATTGAAGCGCGGCGGGCAGATCTATTTCCTGCACAACGAAGTGCAGACCATAGAGAACATGCACGCCAAGCTCGCCAAGCTGCTGCCCGAGGCGCGCATCGTGGTGGCGCACGGGCAAATGCGCGAGCGCGAGCTCGAGCGCGCGATGCGCGAGTTCCACCAGCAGCGCTACAACCTGCTGCTATGCACCACCATCATCGAAACCGGCATCGACATCCCGACCGCCAACACCATGCTGATCAACCGCGCCGACAAATTCGGCCTGGCGCAGCTGCACCAGTTGCGCGGCCGCGTCGGACGCTCGCATCACCAGGCCTATGCCTACCTGCTCACCCACGGCGAGGAGACGCTCTCGGCGCAGGCGAAGAAGCGCCTCGAGGCGATACAGATGATGGACGAGCTCGGCTCCGGATTCTTTCTCGCCATGCACGACCTCGAAATCCGCGGCGCGGGCGAGGTCCTGGGCGAATCGCAGTCCGGCGAAATGCAGGAAATCGGCTTCAACCTGTATACCGACATGCTCAACCACGCGGTGCGCTCGCTCAAGGCGGGACGCGAACCGGACCTGTCCGCGCCGCTCGCGATCACCACCGAGATCAATCTGCATCTGCCGGCGCTGCTGCCCAACGACTATTGCAGCGACGTGCACGAGCGGCTGACGCTGTACAAGCGCTTCGCCAACTGCGAGACCGCGGATGAACTCGATGCGATGCAGGAAGAACTCATCGACCGCTTCGGCCCTGCGCCCGAAGCGGCGCAGGCGCTCGTGGAATCGCACCGCCTGCGCATCGCCGCGCGCGAACTGGGCGTGGCGCGCATCGATGCCAGCAGCGACGCGATCGCGCTGCAGTTCGTCGAACGGCCGCCGCTGGACGGGGCGCGCTTCATGCAGCTGCTGCAGCGGCAGCGCCACTGGAAACTGTCGGGGCCGAGCAAACTCAGGGTGCAGACACCCAGCGAAGGCTTGGCGGCACGCGCGCGCGCAGTGAAAGAATCGCTGAAGATCCTGCACGGCGCCATGCCGCCTGCACCGAGCGACACAGCCGCCGCGGTGGCGGACAGAGCATGAATCTGATCATCCAGGGCGCAGCCGTCGCCGACCATGATCTGCAGCAGATCGCGCAATTGTCCGGCACGCAGCAGTTCGAGCGCCTGGGACCCGCGGCCTGGAAACTGCGCGACGCGCGGCCGCATCCCGGCATCGCCGGGTTCTGCGCCCGCGCGGGCCTGGACTTCGGTTTCGTGCCGGAGAACAGAAGACTGGCCGACATGCGGCTGCTCGCGATCGACATGGACTCCACGCTGATTACCATCGAGTGCATCGACGAAGTCGCCGACCTCGCCGGCGTCAAGTCCGAAGTCGCTGCGATCACCGCCGCAGCCATGGCGGGCGAACTCGATTATGCGCAAAGCCTGCGCCGCCGCGTCGGCCTGCTGCAGGGCCTGGACGAGACGGCGCTCGCGCGTGTGTACGCAGAACGCCTGCGGCTCTCGCCCGGCGCCGAGACTCTGCTTGCGGCCGTGCACAGTGCCGGAATCAAGACGCTGCTGGTATCGGGCGGCTTCAGCTTTTTCACCGAGCGCCTGAAGTCCCGGCTCGGACTGGACTACAGCGCCTCCAACGTGATCGAGATCGAGAGCGGCCGCCTCACCGGCAAGGTGATCGGAGACATCGTGGATGCAGAAGGTAAGGCGGCGGCATTGCGCGCGCGGCGCGATGCATTGGGCATAGCGCGCAGCGCGGTCATCGCCATCGGCGACGGCGCCAACGATCTCGCGATGATGGCCGAAGCCGGCGTGTCCATCGCCTACCGCGCGAAACCGGTGGCGCGCAGCCAGGCCGATTACGCGCTGGACCACTGCGGCCTGGACGGCGTGCTCAATTTGTTTGCCTGAGCCGACGCGGGCGAAACCGCGAGTGCTGCTGGCTGTCGCCGCCTAGGTCAAGCCTTTCTGCTTGAACAGCGCGACAAACTTCGAGTCGGTATCCATCATGTGATAGCGCCACCAGATCTGCAGAAATTGCAGCAATTCCTTGGCCAGCGCCGCTCTGGATGCGGCCGGCGCCTGTTCAAAAGCATCGACAAAGGCAGTGACCTTTTCGATGAGCGCATCGTGCTCCTGCTTGTGTTCCTCCGCGTCCGCATAGTGGAACTGAGCGAAATATTTCTCTTCCATGCTGAAATGCGTCGCGGTGTAGACGATCAGCTCATCCATGATTTCGCCGATTACATCGGCGCCTCTGCCTTCCATCGTGGCGTCATACAGCCGATTGATGATTTCTATCAGTCTCTGGTGCTGCCGATCGACTACGGCAACGCCCAATTTGAGACTGTCATTCCACTCGATCAGAGGCATGCTGGATATGCCGGCGCGTTACCAAGGTAGATACGATTTTAGTTCATCGATCGACTGACGGCTCGCATTTCAGTCTAGCGCTCTTGGCAGTACCGCTGGCGCGGCGGTGAAACTCAGAATGCGCCTGGGTCGCCCGGGAACACCACTGGCGATTCGTAGCCGTCGGCCGACACGGCGGAGACGCCGAAGAACCAATCGTCGATGACGACGTTGTTCAAGGTCAGCCGGTCCGGTTGCGCCGCATCGGCCGCGACGTAGCGGCTGTATTTCCATTGCGGCTCGGTGGTATCGCGCCACCACACGCGATAGCCCGCCGCATCCGGCTGTGGCTGCCAGCTCAGCGTGGTGTTCGGCGTTACCGCGCCGGCGATGCGGACCCCCTTGGGTGGCGCAGGCGCGTTGGCCAGAGCGGCCAGCGTAACGAGGTTCAGTCGCGTCACTTGAGCCAGATAGTCGAAATCGACGAACTCTATCGTGTCGCCGTAGCGCACGCCGTTTTCGACGCGCAGGTCCTGATGCTGGCGTGTATAGTCCTCGTGCGCCTCGGTCAGGCGCACCGAGGGGAAGCCTAGATCGAGAAACGCCACCTGGTCCCCGCCGCGACCGTAGCGATCGGTGCGGTAGACCATTTTTACCCGCAGATTGGTCAGATAACGATGCGCCAGCGTGGCCATGAAGCGCGCGATGTTGCGCGACGGCGAATCGACCTCGCCGCCGTTGTAGCGCCGGCGGTTGGCCTGTGCCGGCGTCTCGAGCGCCTTGGTGCCTTCGGAGAACACGCGCACCGTGGTGTTGTCGCGCACGCCGTCTTCGCCATGGGTGTTGCCGATAATGTCGTTGTTGAGGTCGGCTTCCACCTGCCAGCCTTGCTTGCGTGCGTACTCGGCCAGCACCTTGCCGCCATACAGGCCCTGCTCTTCGCCCGACAGCGCGGCGTAGACCAGCGTGGCGCGAAAGTGCTGTTTCGACAATACCCGCGCCGCCTCCATCACTGCCGCCACGCCCGATGCATCGTCGTTGGCGCCGGGTGCGTCGCCGGTGGAATTCATGATGTCGGAGACGCGCGAATCGAGGTGGCCGGTTATCAGGATCACCCGGTTCGCATCGCCGCTGCCGCGCTGGATCGCGACAATGTCCATCACTTCGGTTGGCTGCGGCAGGCGCGGACCGCTGAAGGTCTGCGACGGCGTGACGACCTCGAGGCAGCCGCCGCATTGCGACGACAAATCGGCGAAGCGCCCCTGCGCCCAGCGCCGCGCCGCGCCGATGCCGCGCGCGTCGGAACGCACATCCGACAACGTGTGGCGGGTGCCGAAACTCACCAGCGTACTTATCGTCGACTTCAGTTCAGCCGCATTCACTGCCGCGGCGACTGCGTGCAGCAGCGGCTGCCCGGCGGCGGCTTCGCCCGCCGCTGCATTTTGCAGCGGCAGGATACAGGCGGCTGCCAGCATGCCGATGTGCAAGTACGCGTTACGCATCCTTTCCCCCTGTGTGTCGCCGCCCGCCCGGCGTCCGGGTTCAGACCGGCTAGCTGGAAATGATCCTGCTGGGAGTCGATTATGCGCGAATCAGGATCGCTCAGCGACGACGAATGCGCGAGCGCGCCCGGAGACCCGCGGCCTTCAATAAGCCTAAACGTTAAAGCTCTCGCCGCAGCCGCACTGGTCTTTCACGTTCGGATTCTTGAACTTGAAGCTTTCGTTCAAACCTTCGCGCGCGAAATCGAGCTCGGTGCCTTCCAGGAAGGGCAGGCTCTTCGGATCCACGATCACCTTCACCCCGTGGCTTTCGAACAGCGCGTCCTCCGGATTGATGGCGTCCGCATACTCCAGCTGGTAGGCCATGCCGGAGCAACCGGTGGTGCGCACGCCCAGGCGCAGGCCTACGCCCTTGCCGCGTTTGGCGATGAAGTTGGAAACGTGTTTTGCCGCTTTTTCAGTCAGGGTAACAGGCATGGCAACCTCAGTCAGCGCGTTGCACCGCGGCGGCAGCGTTTTCGTCCGCAGCCAATCCGTGCTTCGCTTTGTAATCGGCGATGGCCGATTCGATCGCGTCCTCGGCCAGGATGGAACAATGAATTTTCACCGGCGGCAGCGCGCGGATCGACCGGCGTGGCCGCCGGGTAATCGAGGCAAATCGGTAATTTCATCGGCTTACTGTGCAATCGAATCGGTAGGGTTCAGGCCGGCAGCGCGGCAACCTTGCGCGCTGCCGGACGCCGGTCCATCAGCACGGTCACATTGCCGCCTTTCGCGAGTTGCTCGTTCACGAGGTCCTGCAGCGTGACCGAGTTCAGGTATTCGTACAATTTGTCATTCAGCGTAGCCCACAGGTTATGCGTCATGCAGCGCTTGTCTTCCTGGCAGTTTTCCATGCCACCGCATTGGGTCGCGTCCAGCGGCTCATCCACGGCGAGGATGATATCCGCGACCGATACCTTTTCGGCCGGGCGCGCGAGACAGTAGCCGCCGCCGGGACCGCGCACGCTTTCGACCAGCGCATGCCGGCGCAGCTTGCCGAACAGCTGTTCCAGGTAGGACAGCGAAATGCTCTGGCGTGCACCGATGCCGGCCAGAGTCACTGGCCCCTGCTGATGGCGCAAAGCCAAGTCCAGCATCGCGGTCACGGCAAATCGGCCTTTGGTGGTCAGTCGCATAATGGTCTCCGGCTTAATACCCGATAAGGTAAGTCAAGTATAGCCAAACTTGACTAAATCGATCAACTATTATTTATCCCCCGCGGCGCGCAGCCTGCCCGGAGCAAAACGCTCGGTGACGGCACGGTCGTCTTCCGCTCGCCCCTTGAGCGCCTCGATGTCTTGCTGCAGTCGCTCCAGGCGATGGTCTTGCTCCATCGAATGATCGAGCAGGCCCTGCAACGCCTTCGCCAGCGGATCGTCGGCCGCCTTGGCCGTAACGGCGTAGGCCGAAAAACCCAATTTGGCCGCTTTTTCCTCGCGCGACTTGTCCTGTTCGTCGAGTATGAAGCGCGCCGGGATGCCGACTGCCGAGGCGCCCGGCGGTACGTCCTTGACCACCACCGCGTTGGAACCGATTTTCGCCCCCTCGCCGACTATGATGGGCCCCAGCACTTTGGCGCCGGCGCCGATGACCACGCGGTTCCTGAGCGTCGGATGGCGCTTGCCCTTGTTCCAGGAGGTGCCGCCCAGCGTCACACCGTGATAAAGCGTGACGTCGTCTCCGATCTCTGCCGTCTCACCGATCACCACACCCATGCCGTGGTCGATGAAAAAGCGCCGGCCTATGGTGGCGCCGGGATGAATCTCGATCCCGGTCAGGAAGCGCCCGATATGCGATACCAGCCGCCCCAGCCAGCGCAGGTTCCTGTGCCAGAGCCAATTGGCGACGCGGTGTATGCGCAGCGCATGGAAGCCCGGATAGCAGGTCAGGACTTCCCAGGTGGAACGCGCGGCAGGGTCGCGGTCGAATACGCTGGCGATGTCTTCACGGATGCTGTTGAACATAAGCGTGCCTGGGAACCCCCAGTCTCCTGTTCGATTGAGCTCGGATACGATGTTAATCTGTTTTATCAACTATCAACTTCAACGTACTGTTTTAAAATAAAACAGTTCAACCTAATCGCTGCGCTCACATGATACATTTTACTAATCCCTAGTTTTTTAGTCAAGTATTTTTGTCGAACGAATTCAGCATACCGCGCAGGATGTTCACCTCTTCCTGTTCCAGCCGCGTGCGGCCGAACAGCCGGCGCAGACGCGGCATCAGACGCTTGGGATTGGCCGGGTCGAGAAAACCGCTCGCGAGCAGGCTTTGCTCCAGATGGATATACAGATTCTCCACGTCTTCATGCCTAGCCGGCGCCGCTTCGGCCGCGGGCAGTGGCTGCCCGGCCAGCGCCGCCACACGCGCCTCGTAGGCCAGGACTTGCACCGCTGCGGCCAGATTGAGCGAGGAATAGCCCGGCTCGGCGGGGATGTGCGCAGCCGCGCTGCATTGCAGTATCTCCTCATTGGTCAGGCCGGACATTTCGGTGCCGAACACCAGGGCGACCTCGCCCGCCTGCGCCGCTGCGACCAGGCTATGCGCCGCGCTGCGCGCATCGGCCGATACGTAGGCGAGTTCGCGCCGGCGCGCGCTCACCGCCAGCGCATACACCGTGCCCTGCAAGGCTTCGCTGAGACTCGCGCACACGCGGGCACGATGCAGCACGTCCACCGCCCCGCTCGCCCTCGCCTCGGCCTCGGCATCTATCGGCTTTTTCGGACTGACCAGGTAGAGCGAGCAAAGGCCCATGGTTTTCATCGCGCGCGCCGCCGCGCCTATGTTGCCCGGGTGCGTCGTGCGCGACAACACCACACGAATTCGCGACAGCAGCTCTGCGCTCATATTAAAATCGGACCTTGCGCGCAGGCCGCGAACCTAAGACCCCACATCACATGCATCCCATGCTCAATATCGCGGTGAAAGCCGCGCGGCGCGCCGGCGCCATCATTAACCGCGCCGCGCAGGACCTGGACGCCCTGACTGTTTCGACCAAGCGCCACAATGATTTCGTCACCGAAGTCGACCAGGCGGCGGAACAGGCGGTAATCCAGGTGCTGTTGAAAGCGTTTCCGGACCACGCGATTCTAGCAGAGGAGTCCGGCGCGCAAGGCAAGTCGGACTATGTCTGGATCATAGACCCGCTGGACGGCACCACCAATTTCATACACGGTTTCCCCCAGTATTGCGTTTCGATCGGGCTGCAGCACAAGGGCATCTTGACCCAGGCCGTGATCTACGACCCCGGGCGCAACGAACTTTTCACCGCCACGCGCGGCCACGGCGCCTACCTCAACGACCGGCGCATGCGCGTCTCCAAGCGCGCGCAGCTCGACGATGCGCTGATCGGCACCGGCTATCCTTTCCGCGAGATGGCGCACATCGACGCGTACCTGCCCGCATTGCGCAAGATCATGGGGCAGACCGCGGGCGTGCGCCGCGCCGGCGCCGCCGCGCTCGATCTAGCCTATGTCGCCGCCGGCCGGCTGGACGGTTTCTGGGAAATGGGGCTCGCCCCCTGGGACATGGCCGCCGGCTGCCTGTTGATCCTGGAAGCGGGCGGCCTGGTGAGCGATTTCAACGGCGACAGCAATTACCTCGACAGCGGCAACGTCGTCACCGGCACGCCCAAAGTGTTTGCGCCGCTGTTGCAGATCATCTCCGCGCAGCATAAGCAATAAGGGTCCCATGCAATTGTTGCGCTCGCTGCAGACGTGGTTAGGCGACAGCGCCGCGGAGCTGGAGGCGGCGATCAGGCTGCACGAAAGCGGTGATCTTGCCGGTGCCGAGCAGCGCTATCGCACGATCCTGCGCTCCGACGCACGCGATGCCGATGCCACGCACCTGCTCGGCCTTATCGCGCACCAGCGCGGCGAGCATGCGCAGGCGGTCGCCCAAATCAATGCGGCCATCGCGCTAAAAGGCGACAAAGCCATCTACCACTTCAATCTGGGCAATGCGCTGGCTGCGCTCGATCGGCCGCAGGAGGCGGCAGAAAGCTTTCGCGCGGCGCTCAAACTGGATCCGGCCCACATTGCCGCCCGCAGCAATCTCGCCCACGCGCTCACGCAGGCGGGCCGCCACGCCGAAGCCGCGGCTGAATTGCGCCGGCTGCTGGAACTGCAGCCTACGGCCGCGGTGCGCAACGCGCTCGCAAGCGCGCTGATCCGCTGCGCCGACGCCGATCCGGCCGCGGCAGAGCGTTACGATGAGGCCGCCGCCTTGCTGCGCGAGGCGTGGCAGGAAGCAGACGATCCGGACGAGGCCAGGCTCGCACTCGCCTACTGCCTGCAGCAGCGCAAGCACTGGACCGAGGCTGCGGGGCACTATGAGGCGGTGCTGGCGCTCAAACCGGCTATACCGGGCGCGCACAACAACCTCGCGAACTGCTACAACCAGCTTGGGCGCATGGCCGAAGCGATACTGCACTACCGCGAAACTTACCGGCTGGCGCCGGATTTTCCCGCGGCGCTCGCGAGCGTGCTCGCCTGCCTCAACTACGACCCGGAGTGTACGCCCGAACAATCGGCGGCCGAGCACCGGCGCTGGGCCGAACGGGTGGCGGCGGTGCATTACCCAAGACCTATGCGCTTCGAGCGCAACCGCGCGCCGCAAAGGCCCCTGCGCGTAGGCTACGTTTCGCCAGATCTGCGCCGCCATCCGGTAAGCGCGATTTTCGAACCCATATTGGCGGCGCATGAGCGCAGCCGCATCGAGTCGAGCTGTTACTACAATTTTGCCGGCGAGGACGTCGTCACCCTGCGCCTCAAGTCGCTCGCGGGACGCTGGCGCAATATCGTGAGCATGGACGACGACGCGCTGTGCGCACAGATACGCGCCGATGGTATCGACATCCTGGTCGATCTGGCCGGCCACACCACGCACAATCGCCTGCTCGCCTTCGCCAGAAAACCGGCGCCGATCCAGGTGAGCTGGCTGGGCTATTTCAACACCACCGGCCTCGCCACCATGGATTATTTCCTCAGCGATCCCTGGTCCTCGCCCGCGGGGCAGGAGCGCTATTACGTAGAGCGCCTGCTGCGCCTGCCGCACACGCGCTTTTGCTATCTGCCGCCGGAATACATGCCCGCGGTCGGCCCGCTGCCCGCGCACAGACTGGGGCAGGTGACTTTCGGCTGCCTCAACAATCTCGCCAAGCTCAACGACAAAGTGCTGGCGCTGTGGAGCGAGGTGCTGCGCGCCGTCCCGCATTCCAGGCTGCTGGTGCAAGCGGCAGCGCTGGACGACGCGCCCAACCGCGCGCGCTTTGGCGAGTTGTGCGCGCGTCACGGCATCGCACCTTCGCGACTGGAATTGCGCGGCTTCGTCCCAGTCGACCAAGCCCCGGCGAGCTACGCCGAAATCGATATCGCGCTGGATCCCTTCCCCTTTTGCGGCGGCATGACCAGTCTGGAAGCCTTATGGCTGGGCGTGCCGGTGATCACCCTCGCAGGCGAGACCGTCGCCAGCCGCCAGAGCGCGAGCATGCTGATGAATCTGGGCCTGCCCGAACTGATCGCCCAAGATGGCGCAGAGTACGTGAGCGCCGCGGCGCAACTCGCGCTGGACCTGCCGCGTCTGGCGGGACTGCGCGCGGAGCTGCGCCAGCGCTACGCTGCGTCGCCGCTGATGGACTACCCGGGTTTCGCGCGCGCGCTTGAAGCGGCTTACAGAAACATGTGGCTCGATTGGATTGCACAGGACGCCGCACCATAGTTGACTGATTCGGTCGGGTATTGTATAGTTGATCAAATTACTCGTGTATTCCTTGAACAATGCTTAGCCATCTGATATTTAATGAGTTTTTGATATGGAATCGGCCTTCGGAACAGTAGTAGCCGTGTCGGCTGGGCATTTCCCGGCCGCAGGATGCACAATCATGCTTGTGGAAGCGCGATGAGCACAACACTGCAAAATCTGGTCAACCAGCCCTACCCCCACGGTTTCGTCACCGATATCGAATCCGATGTCGCGCCCAAGGGGCTGAGCGAGGACACGATCCGGCTGATTTCGGCGAAAAAGAACGAGCCCGAGTGGCTGCTTGAATTCAGGCTCCATGCCTACCGCCAATGGCTCAAGATGGAAGAGCCGCAATGGCCCAACGTGAAGTACCCGAAAATCGACTTCCAGGCGATCAGCTATTACTCGGCGCCCAAGCCGAAGAAGGCGCTCGCCAGCATGGACGAGATCGATCCCGAATTGCTGCGCACGTTCGAGAAGCTCGGCGTGCCGATGAACGAGCGTGCGAAGCTCGCCGGCGTCGCGGTCGACGTGATTTTCGACAGTGTATCGGTCGCGACCACCTACAAGGCGAAGCTGGCGGAGGTCGGCATCATCTTCTGTTCGATCTCGGAGGCGGTGCACCAGCATCCCGAACTCGTGCGCCAGTACCTCGGCAGCGTGGTGCCGGTCGGCGACAATTACTACGCCGCGCTCAACTCGGCAGTATTCACCGACGGCTCGTTCTGTTTCATTCCCAAGGGCGTCAAATGCCCGATGGACTTGTCGACTTATTTCCGCATCAATACCCAGGAATCGGGCCAGTTTGAGCGCACGCTGATCGTGGCCGAGGCGGGCGCGTCGGTGTCCTATCTCGAAGGCTGCACCGCGCCCAAGTTCGACACCAACCAGTTGCATGCCGCGGTGGTGGAACTGGTCGCGCTCGATGACGCCGACATCAAGTATTCCACGGTGCAGAACTGGTACGCGGGCGACGAGAACGGCCTGGGCGGCATATTCAACTTCGTCACCAAGCGCGGCCTGTGCAAGGGCGTGAATTCGCGCATCTCCTGGACCCAGGTCGAAACCGGCTCGGCGATCACCTGGAAATATCCAAGCTGCATTCTGCGCGGCGAGAACTCAATCGGCGAATTCTATTCGGTGGCGCTCACCAATCATCACCAGCAGGCCGACACCGGCACCAAGATGGTCCATCTGGGCAAGAACACGCGCAGCACCATCGTCAGCAAGGGCATCTCGGCCGGACATTCGAATAACAGCTACCGCGGCCTCGTGCGCATCGCGCCCACCGCCGCCGGCGCGCGCAATTATTCGCAGTGCGATTCGATGCTGATCGGCGAGCACTGCGGCGCCAACACCTTTCCCTATATCCAGGTGAACAACCCCAGCGCCAAGGTCGAGCACGAAGCCTCGACCTCGAAGATCGGCGAGGATCAGCTGTTCTATTTCGCCCAGCGCGGCATCGGCGCCGAGGAGGCGGTGTCGATGATCATCAACGGGTTCTGCAAGGACGTGTTTCAACAATTGCCGATGGAGTTCGCGGTCGAGGCGACCAAGCTGCTCGGCCTCAAGCTCGAAGGAAGCGTAGGATGATCTATCAGGACAGCAAGACTCTGCTCGCGGTGCGCGATTTGCACGCGAGCGTCAACGGCACCGAAATCCTCAAGGGCATGGAACTCACGGTCCGGAGCGGCGAGGTGCACGCGATCATGGGGCCAAACGGCTCGGGCAAGAGCACGTTCGCCAAGGTGCTGGCCGGCCATCCGGCCTACGTCGTCACCGGCGGCGAGGTCGAGTTCGACGGCCGCAGCCTGTTCGAACTCGCGCCCGAGGCGCGCGCGCGCGCAGGCGTGTTCCTCGGCTTCCAGTACCCGATCGAGATCCCCGGTGTGGCCAACAGCCAGTTCCTGCGGCTCGCCTACAACACGGTGCAGGCCGAGCGCGGCAAGGACGAGCTCGATCCGCTCGAATTCGACGATTTCGTACGCGAGAAAATGAAACTGCTCGAAATGAATCCGGACTTCCTCGGCCGCAGCGTCAATGAAGGCTTTTCCGGCGGCGAGAAAAAGCGCAACGAGATCCTGCAGATGGCACTGCTCGAGCCCAAGCTTGCAATCCTCGACGAAACCGATTCCGGTCTGGACATCGACGCGCTCAGGATCGTCGCCGGCGGCGTCAATCAGCTTTCCAACAAGGACAATGCGATCGTGCTGGTCACGCACTACCAGCGCCTGCTCAATTACATCGCGCCGGACTACGTGCACGTGATGGAAGCGGGCCGCATCATCAAGACCGGCGGCAAGGAACTCGCGCTCGAACTCGAAGCCCGCGGCTACGACTGGGTCGGCGCCGAAGCCGAGGCGAACGCCCGCGCCAGCGCATGAATACCGCCACCGGCTATTTAGACGGCCTGCTGCAAGGGCAGCCGCCCGCGAGCGCGCTCTCCTGGCTGAACCAGCTGCGAGCGAACGCGGTCGATCGGGTCGCCGCGCTGACCGTGCCGACCACGCGCGACGAGGACTGGCGCTTCACCGACATCTCGCCGCTGACCAAGTTTAGTTTCCAGCCGGCGCAGGAGGCGCAGCCGCTCGCGCCGGCCGCAATCGAACCATGGGCAATCGGCGAAGCCGCAGCGCGGCTGGTGTTCGTCGACGGCATCTACGCACCCCAGCATTCGTTCAACCGCAGCGGCATCGCGGTAGAAAATCTTGGCGCAGGGTTCACCAGCCACGCCGCGGCAGTGCAGGCGCAGCTCGGGCGCCTCGCTGCATTCGAGCGCAACGCTTTCGCCGCGCTCAATACCGCCTTCCTCCACGACGGGGCGCTGATCGTCGTGCCGCGCGAACTGGCGCTGGCGGCACCGGTGCACCTGCTGTTCATCGCGACGCGCAAGCACGCGGCGAGCTACCCGCGCTGTCTGATCGTTGCGGAACCCGGCAGCAAGCTCACGCTGGTCGAGGATTACGTCGCGCTGCAGGACGAAGCCTATTTCACCAACGCGGTGACCGAAATTGCGCTGGGCGCCAATGCGCAGGTGCAGCATGTGCGCGTGCAGCGCGACGGCGCCGAGGCCTTCCATATCGCGAACTGCGCGGTGTCGCTGGCGCGATCGAGCCGCTATCATGCGGTCAGCGTCGCGCTGGGCGCGCGCATCTCGCGCCACAACCTCGGCGTGCTGCTCGCGGCCGAAGGCGCCGAGTGCAGCATCGACGGACTCGCGCTGATCGGCGGCCGGCAATTGGCCGATACGCATACGCTGATCGACCATGCCCTGCCCCAATGTTCGAGCCGCCAGCTGCATAAATGCATCGTCGACGGCGCGGCGCATGCCGTGTTCAACGGCAACATCATGGTGCGCGCCGGGGCGCAGCGCACCGATTCCGCGCAATCGAGCCGCAACCTGCTCCTCAGCGGCAAAGCGCGCGTGGACACCAAACCGCAGCTGGAGATCTTCGCCGACGACGTGAAATGCGCGCACGGCGCGACCGTGGGCCAGCTCGACGTGGACGAAGTGTTCTATCTCAAAAGCCGCGGCCTGTCAGAGACCGCGGCGCGCAATCTGCTCACCTACGCCTTCGGCGCCGAAGTCATCGAACGCATCCCCGTGGCCTCGCTTCGGCAGCGCCTGGAAGCCTCGGTGCTGGCGCAGACGGAGCAGCGGCCGTGAGCGCGCGCCAAGGCGCGCTCGCGACCGCCGGCGCAGCGGTGCTCGACATCGCGCGCATCCGCGCCGATTTCCCCATTCTCAACACCAGCCCCGGCGGCAAGCCGCTCGTCTATCTGGACAACGCGGCCTCGAGCCAGATGCCGCAGCAGGTGATCGAGCGCCTGGTGCGCTACCAGAGCACCCAGCACGCGAACATACACCGCGCGGTGCACACGCTGTCGGAGATCGCCACCGCCGAATACGAGGAAGCGCGGCGCAAGCTGGCGCGCTTCGTCAATGCGCGCGAGGAGCGCGAAGTCATTTTCACCAGCGGCACCACGGAATCGATCAACCTCGCGATGCACGGCTGGGGGCGCAAATTCATCGGCGCCGGCGACGAAATCATCCTGACCACGCTGGAGCATCACTCGAACATCGTGCCCTGGCAAATGCTGGCCGAGGAGAAAGGCGCGAACATCCGCGTCGTGCCGATCGACGACGCGGGCGAACTGCAGCTCGGCGCGTACGAGAAGCTGTTCAACGAGCGCACCCGGCTGGTCGGCGTGGCGCATGTATCCAATGCCCTTGGCACGGTCAATCCGGTCAAGCGCATGATCGCCTATGCACACGCGCGCGGCGTCCCGGTGCTGGTCGACGGCGCGCAGGCGGCGCCGCACATGAAAGTCGACGTGCGGGATCTCGACTGCGATTTCTACGCATTTTCCGGACACAAGCTGTGCGGACCGACTGGCATCGGCGTCCTCTACGGCAAGGCGGCCCTGCTCGAGTCCATGCAACCGTTCAAGGGCGGCGGCGACATGATCCTGTCGGTGACGTTCGAGAAAACCCTCTACAACGTGATCCCGCAGAAATTCGAGGCCGGCACCCCGCCGATCGCGGCCGCGATCGGCCTCGGCGCCGCCGTCGATTACCTCACCGGCATAGGTATGGACGCGATCGCCGCACATGAGCGCGCCTTGCTCGATTACGCGACGCAAAAGCTGGTGCGCTTGCCGGGCCTGCGCATCATCGGCACCGCCGCCGACAAGGCCGCGGTGCTTTCGTTCACGCTGGCCGGAGTGCACCCGCACGACGTGGGCACGCTGCTCAACGAAGACGGGGTCGCGGTACGCACCGGCCATCATTGCGCGCAGCCGGTGATGCAGCGTTTCAAGGTGCCGGCGACCTCGCGCGCCTCCTTTGCGTTCTACAACACCATGGCCGAAGTCGATGCGCTCGCTGCAGGCATCGCCAAGGTGCAAAAAGTTTTTTCCTGAAGGTATTTTACTGATGTCCGACCCGAAATCGCTGTATCAGGAAGTGATCCTCGATCACAACCGCAAACCGCGCAATTGGGGTGCGCTGGCGCAGGCGAGCCACAAGGCCGAAGGCCACAACCCGCTGTGCGGCGACCATCTGCACGTGGAACTGAATGTCGAGGCCGACCGCATCGCCGCAATCGCGTTCGAAGGCGAATCCTGCGCGATCTGCAAGGCGTCGGCATCGATGATGACGACGAACGTCAAGGGCAAGACGGTGCAGGATGCGGAAACCCTGATCCAGGAGTTTCGCGACATGGCGACCGGCCAGCTCGACACCGAAACACAGGCGCACCATCTCGGTCGGCTCACCGTGTTCGCCGGCGTGCGCGATCTGCCCACGCGCGTCAAATGCGCGATCCTGCCCTGGCACACGCTGCATGCGGCGCTGCACTCGGTCGCGGATACTTCGACCGAAT
The DNA here is from genome assembly GCA_021811085.1 of Pseudomonadota bacterium. Taxonomy (GTDB): domain Bacteria; phylum Pseudomonadota; class Gammaproteobacteria; order Burkholderiales; family SG8-39; genus 2-12-FULL-64-23. Next base: position 64,347 of record JAJZPQ010000012.1, read on the forward strand.
CCGACAATGACCCGATGCACGCGCCGATCGGCGATGCGTAAACGAAGCTTGCCATGCCGAAAATAGCCGACATCGAAGACACGCCGAATCCGAACGCGAAGAAGTTCATCCTCAAGGAGCCGCTCACCTGGGGCATCGCGCGCTCCTACGACAATGCGCGCGAGGCCGAGGAAGATCTACTGGCGGCGTCGATATTCGACATCGAGCACGTGACCAACGTGTTCTACGTCGACCACTGGCTCACGGTCACCCAGGACGGCCGCGCCGACTGGCCGGAACTGCTGCGCCGGGTCGCAGAGCGGGTCCGCGCAGCACCGGCGGCGAGCGAGCAATCCGCTCAGCTCGCCTCCGCGGCCGCCGCGGTCCCGATGAGCGAAATGAGCGCCGACGATCAGCAACGCCTCTATATGATCAACGGACTTCTGGACGAGCAGATCCGCCCCTACCTGCAAGGCGACGGCGGCGACCTGCACGTACTCGCGCTCGAAGGCAACCGGCTGACCGTGCATTACCAGGGGGCCTGCGGCAGCTGCCCCAGCTCCCTGTCGGGTACGCTGGTCGGCATCGAGCATCTGCTGCGGACGATAGAACCCGATATCGAAGTGGTGGCAGTCTAGTCGGCTGTCACCTGCAGCATTCCTTGCGCCCCGTAGGCCAGCGCCATCCGGCGAAGTGCAGCGCGCCGGATCGCCGCACGCCCGATTTCAGTGTTCCTTGATCAAAGTCACACTGCTCGGACATCGGAATCGCTTCAATGTATCTGTGCCGGCACGCGCGGTTGCGCGCATACGGCCGGCAAGGAGCGTTTATGGCCATCATCGGCATCGATCTCGGCACCTCGAATTCCGCCGCTGCGGTACTGCGCGGCGGGCGTCCGGTCATCATTCCCAGCGCCGAAGGCATCAGCATCGGCGGCAAGGCCTTCCCCAGCTACGTTGCGTTGACGGCGGACGGCCAGATGCTGGTGGGCGAGCCGGCGCGGCGACAGGCCGCGGCTAACCCGGAAGGCACGGCCAGCGCGTTCAAGCGCAGGATGGGCCGGCGCGAAAGCATACGCCTGAGGGAGCGCGAGTATTCGCCGGAGCAGCTCTCGGCCTTCCTGCTGCAGAAAATCAAACGCGACGCGGAAGCTTTCCTGGGCGAGCCGGTGCAGAAAGCGGTCGTCACCGTGCCTGCGTATTTCGACGACAACCAGCGCGCCGCCACCAAGGACGCCTGCCGCATCGCCGGCCTGGAAGTAGTGCGCCTGGTCAACGAACCGACTGCGGCCTCGCTCGCCTACGGCCTCGACCGCCTGGGCGAGGAACTGCGCATCGTGGTGATCGACCTCGGGGGCGGAACCCTGGATGTCACCATCATGGAATTCGGCAAAGGCGTGTTCGAGGTCAAAGCCACCAGCGGCGACACTCAACTCGGCGGCACCGACATGAATCAGCGCATTTTCGAGCACCTCGCCGAACGCTTCCAGATGTCTACCGGCATCGATGTGCGCAACGACCGCAAGGCCGCCGCGCGCCTGATCGAAGCCGCCGAAGCCGCCAAGATCGAACTCACCACCAGCATGAGCACCCATATCAGCCTGCCCTATCTCGCTGCGGCGCAGGGCGAGCCGCGCCATCTGGAACTGGACCTCAATCGCACCGAACTCGAGCGCCTGGTGCGGCCGGTGATCGAGCGTTGCCGCGCCCCGGTGGAACAGGCCCTGCACGATGCCGGCATCGCCCCGCGCGACGTGGGGCGCGTGGTGTTCGTCGGCGGACCGACGCGTATGCCCGTGGTGCGCGCGTATTTCGAGGAGCTGTTCGGACGCAAGGCGGAGATGGGCGTGGACCCGATGGAATGCGTCGCCGCCGGCGCCGCGATTCAGGCCGGCGTGCTCGCGGGCGAAGTCGGCGGCATCGTGCTCGTGGACGTGACGCCGCTCACGCTGGGTGTGGAAACGCTGGGCGGCATCGCCACCGCGCTGATCGCGCGCAACACGCCGATCCCGGTCAAGCGCAGCGAGACGTTCACCACCGCTGCCGACATGCAGACCAGCGTCACCATCCATGTGTTCCAGGGCGAGCGGCCGATGGCGGGAGACAACACCAGCCTGGGCGAATTCAATCTGGACGGTCTGCCGCCGGCGCCGCGCGGTATTCCCAAGATCGAAGTGAGCTTCGACATTGACTCCAACGGCATACTCAGCGTTTCCGCACGCGATACGGCCAGCGGCAAATCGCAGTCCATCAGCATCAGCGGTTCCACCCGGCTGTCCGAGGAGGATAAGAAGCGCATGGTGCAGGACGCCGAGCGCTACGCCGACGCGGACAAGAAGCGGCGCGAGGATGCGGAAAAACTCAATGCCGCCGACGCCGCCTGCTACGAGGCCGAGAAAATGCTGGCGAACTTCGCCGACAAACTCACCGATGAGCTGAAGCGGCGCATCGAGAGCGCCGCGCGCGAGACCAAGGAGGCGCTGCTCAAGAAAGACGTGGCGCTCGCCAGCGAACGCGCCGAAGCGCTGAAGAAACTGCTGAAAGAGGCAGGAGCAGTGCTCTATGCGCAATCGGGACAGGCGCCGAAAAGCGGTCCGTATGCGGAAACGCGCTGGGATGGGCCGCAGCCACAGCCGAATGTGGGCGAGCCCGGCGGGCAGGCGCGCCCCAGCGGCTCCGGGCCGCGCGGCAAGGTGGTGGATGCCGAATACGAAGAGCACAAGTAAGGCCGCGAACCGGGAGCGCCGCCATTTCCGCAACTGCCCAGCGCGACTATTACGAGGTGCTAGGCGTCTCCAAAAACGCCGACGAGAAGGCGATCAAGGACGCTTTCCGCAATCTCGCCCTGAAATATCACCCGGACAGGAATAAGGAGCCAGGTGCGGAGGAGCGCTTCAAAGGCATCGCCGAGGCCTATGCGGTTCTGTCCGACCCGAAGAAGCGCGCCGAATACGATGCGCGCGGATTCGCCGGTGTGGCCGGCTTCAGCAAGGAGGATTTGTTCGGCGGCATCAATTTCGAGGATATCTTCGGCGGCCTCAATTTCGATTTTGGAGGGTTCAGTCCGTTCGAAGGTTTTTTCCGCCGCCGCAGGGGTCCGCCGCGCGGCGCCAACATCGAAGTGGATCTTTTCGTTCCGCTGGAAAAAGTGGCCAGCGGCGGCGAGGAGAAGGTTCGTCTCGGTCGTCCGGCCGCCTGCGCGGCCTGCCATGGCACGGGCGCCGAAGGCGGGACCGCAGCGCGCACCTGCAAGCAATGCGGCGGCAGCGGCCGCATCACCCGCAGCCAGCAGGAAAAAAAAGAGCATGTCCTGATACAGCAGATCAGCACCTGCCCTGCCTGCCGCGGTCGCGGCAGCATCATCGACCGCCCCTGCCCGAAATGCGGCGGCAGCGGCGAAGTGGAGAAAGAAGAGGAACTCACGGTCAAAATCCCCCAAGGCGTAGAGGAAGGCATGGCGCTGCGCATTCCGGGCAAAGGGATGCCGAGCCCGGAGGCAGGCGGCACGACCGGAGATCTGTTCGTGGTCGTGCGCTCGCGGCGCGATCCGCGCTTTGAGCGCGCCGGGGCCGACCTGCTGCGCGAGGAAACCATCTCGCTCACCGATGCGGTGCTGGGCGCCACGCTGGAGGTGCCGACGCTGAGCGGTTCGGCCAGCGTCGGCATACCGCCCGGAACTCAGCCCGGCGCGGTATTGCGGCTCAAGGGAAAAGGTCTGCCCGAATTCGGCAATGCGCGCCATGGCGAACTGTACTTGCGCATTGAAGTCCGGGTGCCGGAGCGGCTTACGCGCGAAGAGCGCGAACTGTACGAGCGGCTGCGCGCGCTCCAGCGTTCGAAGCCCGCAGCAGCATAGAAACCGCGCCGCTTGCTCGATCCGGATGGGCGCTAGGTCCCGCCGCTGGTGGCCATGGTGTAGAGCGTAAGCGCGATCTCGATCACGATCAGGACCACGATGGACCATTCGAGCCGCAGCGAACGCTTGCTGTGCAGCAGTTCGGCCACGGTCTGCACCGTGCGCGAAATCAGGTTCAGCTTGCGCTCCAGCGCCGCATAGCGTTCGCGGATTTCGAACTCGCCCTCCATGCGCAGATACAGGCCTTCCAGACTCGGGTGTTCCCACAGCGTGTCCGGCTTTTCGCTGATTTCCACGCGGCCGACCATCATCTGCTCGGACAGCAGCATCGCGCCTATATGCCTGAGCAATTCGGAAGAATTCGCGAGAATGCGGCCGTCGCGCTCGAGGTTGCGCGCGAGCGGCTCGATACGGTCGAAATTCTGCGCCACGCGCGATTCGTACATCGCGAGCGCCACGCTCTGGCTCAGCACCGAGGCCACCAACTGCAAGCGCTCGACGGACATAGCCTCAAAATAAACCGCATCGCCCTGCATGCCCTCGCGCACCTGCGGATCGATGCGCACCGCAACGTCTTCGGTTTCCGGCTTGTCGTAGCGGTTCCAGACCAGCGCCAGCACCTGTTCGAGGAATGCGGCCTGCGCGGCGGGCGTGACATCGAACAAGACCACGGCGCCGTAACGGAACAATACGGCCGCGCCGCCGCCGCTGACCGGCACCGTCAGCGGATTGCGCGCAAGGGCTTCGCCGGCGAAACGGCTGCGCAGGTCGATGCGCTCGCCGAGCAGCAAAGCTCTGGCGCTAAAGCTGGTGCTGGAAAGAACGGTCGAAGCATCCATGCGCCAAGCCCCGGCTGCCGCTAGCCCTGCCCTTGCGCCGAGCCGGCTATTGCTCCGGAGTGTTCGGCCGCATTTCGCCCTTGCGCACCCAGACGCCGCGCTCCTCGCCATGCAGCAACTCGTCCCCGCTCAGGACATAAGTGCCTATGGGGTAGGCGGTATCGTTGAAGTAGCAGGTGCCCGCTTCGAGTTCCATGTCGAGCGAAAGCTCTTCGTACCCGTCCAGAATCGGCGAGGTCCTGCGCTCAGGATCGGGAGCGCCTACCTGAACCACTTGCTTGGCCATGCGCTGCTCCTTATTCGAGGTCAAAGCCTTGCGGCGGACAACACCAGCTTACCCACCGCGGAAGCGATGGTCTTGATAAGAATCAAAGCTGAGACCTGCCTGGAATTCAATATAGATCGCGTTGGAGCGCGTGCAATGGCCGACCCGGGAACATCAAGCAGCACACTGAACGACGCCGATGTTCGCGGCGGCTTGGCGGCATGATCCCGATTCAGGAACTGCTCAGCCGCATCCGCTGGGACCCCGCATTCGAACACGCTAAAATCGTCGTCGGCTATTACGACCGCGTCGATAAGCAGATCGTGAAAGTGCCGCTGGCGCGCATCGAGTTCGCAAGCGACTGCCGTAGCTCGTTCGAGGCGATCGCGGCGGACGGCTTGGTGCATTCGGTGCCCTACCACCGCGTGCGCGAGGTGTATCGAGACGGCGAGCTGATCTGGCACCGGCCCGAGCCGCCGCTGCCGCACCACCACTGAAGAACACGGGCGCCGCGGGGGCGAGAAAACGGCGGGAATGCGCGCTCCAACTGTTCGTATAATATTTCGATTGGGAGTAACCAGGTTCGACCGAATAGGTCAGGAATGACTGCCACCGCTGATTGGCAAGAGCTTGCCTACGCGCTGCGCGAGCTGCATCGCGCGCTGATGGAACGCGCGCGACGGGATTACGAGCGGGAGCATGGCGTCGCGCTCAGCCCGGTCGAGCAGCTGGCCTGCTCACGACGGACCCGTTCTTCGAATGGTTGCGCGGACTGTCGGAGCTGATGGTGGATATCGATCTCGTGCGCGACGCGGATCCGCCGGTTTTGGCGGAGATGTCGACTGCCGTGCGTGCAGCCGTCGAGCATTTCATCGCGGCACCGAGCCTGCCCGCATCAGGCGACACCTTTGCGCAGCGCTACTGGCCCTACTTGCACGACGATCCCCATGTCGCGATGGCGCACGCAGGCGTGAAACGCGCGCTGGCTTCGTGGCCGCGTCCGCCGCAAACGGATGCGGCCAGCCTGCTGCACGAGCGGCATCGGCTGGCCGAAAAAGCCCGCCATCGCAGCGGCCGTCGCTGAGCCCCCCGCACCTTGGAGCGTTAATTTCGCCCTATGTGTGCTGGCGCACCGCGGCGCGACCGTTGACGGCCTATGCTCATTCCGTGACTCAGCATGCAAGAGTCGATCTGGTCCCCTGCAGCGCCAACCGGTGCGGCAGTTGCTGCGTCAACCAAGGTGTCTTTTGATGATCAATTACTTAACTGGGGTAACACGATGAAATTCGCGCAAATATTGGCGGTATTCGCGGCGCTCACGCTGTCGATCGGGAACGTTATGGCGGTTCCGCCGGGCAAGACGGTGGAGTTTGCCAGCCCCATGGGCAAGGTGACATTCGATGGCAAGGCACATGCGGACAAAGGCTTGAAATGCGCCGACTGCCACAGCAAGCCCAAGCTGTTCGAAATGAAAAAAGGCGGCGACAAGATCAACATGGCTGCAATGAACGACGGCAAGTTCTGCGGCACCTGCCATGACGGCAACAAGGCTTTCAGCGTCAAGGCGCCGGACAGTTGCGTGAAATGCCACAAGAAGGATGACGCAGGCGCGGCCGGCGGCGGCGGCGGCGGCGGAACCGGGGGCAAAGGCGACGCGCCGAAGAATTAATAGCGGCGAACAGCAAAACAAGGGCGGCAGCGCATGCCGCCCTTCATTTTTGCATTCTCAGGCGCCCGCCCGCGCAACGCGCGCAGCCACCGTCATTCGCCGAACCGGCGAATGAACCAGGTCTTCACCAGCTGCGTCAGAATCGCATAGCCCAGCAGCATGATGGCCAGATACAGCCAGTACAGCGGCGGGAGCGAAACAAACCCGAGCGTGTCCGCCACGGGTGAAACCGTCAGCCAGGCGCCGACCGCGACGATAATCAGGGACGTAAGGATCAGCGGCCAACTGGCCCGGCTTTGAATGAACGGGATCTTGTTGGTGCGAATGATGTGGATGATCAAGGTTTGGGTGAAGATCGACTCCACAAACCAGCCCGTATGGAATAAAGCCGGATCGTTCCAGGAGTTGAAGATATACAGCATCATGAAGAACGTCAGGTAATCGAAGATCGAGCTGATCGGGCCGATAAACAAGATAAAGCGCAGGATCTTGTCTATCGTCCACTGGCGCGGTTTGATCAGCCACTCCTTATCCACTTCATCGGTGGGAATCGTGGTCTGCGAGAAGTCGTAGAGGAGGTTGTTGATCAGCACCTGGATCGGCAGCATCGGCAGGAACGGCAGAAACGCGCTGGCGCCGACTACGCTGAACATATTGCCGAAGTTCGAGCTCGCCGCCATCTTGATGTATTTCACGATGTTGCCGAACACCCGCCGGCCTTCCAGCACCCCCTGCTCCAGCACCAGCAAACTGTTTTCGAGCAGGATGATGTCGGACGACTCCTTGGCGATATCGACCGCGCTGTCCACCGAGATGCCCACATCGGCGGCCTTCAGCGCCGGGGCGTCGTTGATGCCGTCGCCGAGGAACCCCAGCACGTGTCCGGTGCTCTGGAGCGCGCGGATGATGCGCTCCTTGTGCGCCGGGGCCAGTCGCGCAAACACGCTGGTTGCGTTGGCGGCTGCGGCCAATTCGGCCTCGCTCATCGCCTCGACCTGGGAGCCAAGCAGGAGATTCTCCACCGGCATGCCCACCTCCTTGCAGATATAGGCGGTGATAATCTCATTGTCGCCGGTCAGAACCTTGACGTGCACGCTCAGCAATTGAAGCCGCTTCAGGGCCTCGCTGGCGCTGTCCTTCGGCGGGTCGAGGAACGCGAGGAAGCCCAGCAGGATCAGGTCCGACTCATCCTTGACCGAGTACACCGGCTCATCTGACGAGCCCGGCATTTGCTTGTAAGCCAAGGCAATTACACGAAAGCCCTGGCCGTTCAGATCGTCCGCCAACTGCCGGCGTTTGGCGTCGTGTTCGGGCAGAACTTCGATGATCTCGCCTTTGACCTCCACCCGCGTGCACTGGCTCAGCACCTCCTCCACCGCGCCCTTGCATATCAGCGTGTTCAATCCGGTTTCGTCTTCCACCACCACCGACATCCGGCGCCGCACGAAGTCGAAGGGGATCTCGTCGATCTTGCGGTACTTTTCGCTCGCCTTCAGGCGTTGTTCCAGTTCCTCATGGTCGAGGATCGCTGCGTCGAGCAGGTTCTTCAACCCGGTATGGTGGTAGCTGTTCAGGTAGCCGTAGTGCAGCACCTTCTCGCTCGGGTCGCCGTTCGCGTCCAGGTGTTTTTCCAGAATGATCTTGCCCTGGGTCAGCGTGCCGGTTTTGTCGGTGCACAGCACGTCCATCGCCCCGAAGTTCTGGATCGCGTTCAGCCGTTTGACGATCACTTTCCTGCGGGACATGGCGAGCGCGCCCTTGGACAGATTGACGGTCACAATCATCGGCAGCATCTCGGGGGTCAGCCCGACGGCTACGGCCATGGCGAACAGAAACGCCTCCATCCAGTCGTGCTTGGACAGGCCGTTGATGAGGAACACCGCCGGAACCATCACAGCGATGAAATAAATCATCAACCAAGTGAACTTGTTGATGCCCTTGTCGAAGCTGGTCAACTGGCGCTGCCCGACGATACTGGCGGCCAGGGATCCAAAGTAGGTCCGGTCGCCGGTATGGATGACTACGGCAGTCGCGGATCCGCTCTCGACGTTGGAGCCGAGAAAGCAGATATTGGGCAGCTCCAGCGGATTGTGAACGTCCGCAGATGCAGGCGCTGCCTTCTTCTCCAGCGGCAGGGCTTCGCCGGTAAGGGCCATTTGATTCAGGAACAGGTCTTTGGCGGAGAGCACACGCACATCGGCCGGGACCATATCGCCAGAGCCGAGCCGGATGATGTCGCCGGGCACCAACAGCTTGAGCCGGACTTCTTCTTCCTTGCCGCCGCGCACCAGGGTCGCGGTGTTGCTGACCATGGCCTGCAGCTTCTCCGCCGCGTGATCGGCACGCATCTCCTGGAAGAAGCGCAACACCACCCCCAATATCACCATCACGAAAATGACCGCTGTTGCGCGGTGGTCACCGGTGAGATAGGAGAGCAGGCCCAGCGCCGCGAGCAGCAGGACCAACGGATTCTTGATATTGCCGAGAAGGCGCATCAGCGCCGATTGACGCTTCTCCCGCGCAATCTCGTTCGTCCCGATCTGCTTCAGGCGAGTAGCGGCTTCCGTCTGGCTCAGGCCGCCCAGCTCCGATCCAAGTTCCTTCAGGACCGTATCGGTGTCGGCACGCGCCTTTTCCAATAGCTGGGCGGAATCATGCGCCCCGCTCCGGCCGGGAATATCAGTCGGGCGCGTGAAGTTCACTTCTGATCGTCGCCGTGGCGCGTACTGCGTCGACTACTGCTTGTCCTTCTTCTCGCCCTTCGCCGCATCCTGGATGCTCTCACCGACTTTTTCGATCTGCTGTCCGGCCTTCTCTACCGCCTTGTCGACCTCCTTGCCGGCGTGCTCGGCCGGGCCTTCCTGCTTCTGGCAACCGGATAGCCCTACAAGCAACGCAGCCAAGACCAAGGCTGCACTGACGGTCCTACCGACGTTCATCATCTTTACCTCCTTGTGGATTGAGGCGTCCTTGTCTTACTTGCCGAAGTCTGCCTTCGCCTCGTTCAGACAATTGGCTTTCGTGTCGCCGGCAAAGGCATCGCACTTTTCCTTGGCCACGGCGTAATCGGCATTGCGCTTGTCCGAGGCCGCGTTCTTGCGCGCATCAGCACCCTGTTCGCGCGCCTTGCTGTTTGCCTTGGCCGAGGTCGCGGCGGCTGTGTCGTTCGCATTGGCGCTCTTCATCTGCGCCTTCGCGTCGGCCTTGGCGGCTACCGCGTCCGCCTTCGCTTCTTTGACGCAGACGTCCTTGACATTGCCGGCCGCGTCATCGCATTTTTCCCTGGCCACCGCGTAATCGGCGTCCGCCCTGGCGACGCGCACTTGGTAGCGGGCGTTCACCGAGGGCTTGTACCTTGCATCGAGTTCCGCCTTCTCGACATTGGCTTTGCCGCTGGCCTCGGCCTTGCATATGTCCTTCGCATTGCCGGACAAGGATCCGCAGGCCGCCTTGGCGGACCTGTACTCGGCCGCAATGCCCTCCTTCGCGGATTTGTATTCGTCTTTCGACAAGGTTTGCGCCATCGCACCGGCGCTGAAGGCGAAGCCGATCGCAATTGCAATCGCATTGATGTTGAACTTGTTCACAGTCGTTCCTTTATCTGCCGGATCAATGTGCACCGCGATGGCCGCACCGCCCGCCATCGCACCCCGGAAAACCACCGCGCTGCAAGCACCGCTTGCCCCTTGTGTCCGCCGCATAATTGTCGGACATCTTCCTCGGCGCGTATGTCTGCCAGCGCACGTAACGGGGAAAATCAACGCGGGGTCTCGCCGGCATCGGTGCGATGCGCACGTCCTGATCGCAACCAACCGATGTAACCCCTACAGTTCAAAAGTCGTGCCTTCTTTTCCGGGCGTGATCTGATAGCCAGGCTTCGTCTCTTCAATCGCCTGCGCAATCAGACGGTCGAGGTCGGTGTCGGTGTGGTCGGGGTCGTGGTGAAACGGCACGAGTTGCTTCACCTCGGTCAGCGTTCCAAAGTCCAGCGTTTGATTGAGCGAGCTATGTCCCCAGCCGCAGTGGCCGGTGTACTCGGCGGCGCTGTATTGCCCGTCGTGAATCAGCAAATCCGCGCCCGCAGCGAGCGCCCCGCCCGATGTCCACTCGCGCGGGAGAGAGGGAAAGCGCAGCACGCCAAGCGCGGGCTCGTGATCGGGCAGGTAGGTCAATATGGCCCCCTCCGGCGCTGCAATGCGGTACCCCACCGTGGGACCGGGGTGACACACCAGCGCGGAACAGACGTGGAATTCCCCGATGTCTATCTCTCTGGAGGAGATATCGTGAAACGTCAGCTTGCACGGCAGTTCGGACAGATTCACCGGAAACAGCGGCGGCGAAAGATAGCGCATGAGGCGTGCCTGCAATCGCAACGTGGCGCTGCCCGGACCCCAGATATGCACTTCGACGTCGGGCCGGTAGAGCGGGGCGAAAAATCCCAGCCCCTGAATGTGATCCATATGCAGATGCGTCAGCAGTATATCGACGCGGCGCAAGGATTCCGGAATAGTTGCTGCCAGAGGACGGATACCCGTGCCTGCGTCGAGCACCAGCACCGTGCCCTCGCGTCCGACGACGCCGACGCAGGAGGTATTTCCGCCGTAGCGCGCCATCTCCGCGCCGGGCGTGGCGAGCGAGCCGCGTGTACCCCACAGGGTGACCCGCATTTCAAATTTCCCAGAATATCATCTGCGCGCCGAGGAACTGGCGTTCCTCGCCGAGGAGCGGAAATGCGGTGATGTTCACATTCAGCCACTCGCGGTGCCCGCAGCGCATCCACACCGTCCGCGAGTAGGGTTTGCGCTCGGACAGCGCCATCATCATGGGCCGGTCTTCCTGCGCAATGGGCTGGTGCGCCTCGTCGGCAAGGGCGAAGCGCGCACTCCATACGTCGGCGGGCAGCTCGCCCGTTTCGTCGAAGCGCTGATCCAGAATCACCTCGGCCGGCTCATTGTAGTAAATGAGCGTTCCATCGGTGTCCACGATGAGGATGGGCGTGGCGAGGCTGCTGGCCAATTGCCGGGCCAATATGATTTGTATGGGCTTGGGAGATGACATGGCGTTGTCCCTCGAGAGCCAATGGAGCCTTGCGCCGGTAGCGTCAGGCAGATGCTCCACAGCAACTGCCATCGTGCCTTGCGCCCCAATTGCTTGTCGGTGTGTTACCGCGCATAGTGCGGTCTCAGTAGCGCGAATCCGCCGGCTTCTTGTCCTTGGGCCAATCCTTGACCTTGTCCGGGTAATCCGGGCGCGGCTGGTGCGTGAAATACTCCGCGACATCCACGGCCTCCTGCTCCGACAGCCCGCCTTGCCCCAGCGGGAATTTCTCCTGGAACCCGACCGGCATATTGCGTTTGACAAAGGCCGCCGCGGTATAGGTGCGCGCCATGCCGGCGCCGATGTTGAACGAATCATCGCCCCACAGCGCCGGGTAGATGACGCGGCCGTCGGCCTGCTTCAGTCCTTCGCCGTCCTTGCCGTGGCACACCGCGCACTGCGCCGAGTACACCTGTTTGCCGTTTTCCAAATTGGGCTTGATCGCCATATCCACCTTGCCCACGCCGCGCCCGGCGACTTTGTCCTGCGGCTTGGTTTCCTTTTTCATCCAATCGAAATACGCCACCATGGCTTTCATGTCGGCTGAATCCGCAGGCAGCGGCTTGCCGTGCATGGAGCGCCGGAAGCAGCCATTGATGCGGTCCTCGAGCGTAATGACCCGGCCGGCGCGCGGGGCGTAGCTGGGGAAGAAGGCCGATATGCCGACAAAGGGCGATCCATCCGCGACGGTACCCGCGTTGAGATGGCAGCTGGTGCAGTTCAGGGAGTTGCCGACGTACTGCGGCAGGAGCGCCTTGGTCTCCAGATGCAGGCGCATGCCGCGAACCAGCTGCCCGGCATTGGCGCTGGCGAGCATGTCCGCCAGACGCGGCGTCTCGAATTTGGAGGAATCGGCGGTCTTGGGATCGAGCTGTGCGCGCATCTTCTTCACCTGAGACGCGCTCACCGGTTCGGCGCCATTGTCCCAACTGCTGCGCACGAAGCTCAGGATTTCAGCCAGTTCCTGATCCGACAGCCGGGCAAAGGCCGGCATGGTGTAGACGCGCGGATGCGCGGCGGTTTCCGCCGTTTTCCAGCCGGTCAGAGCGATATGCAGCAAGGTGGCCGGATCGGCGGCCGGAACGGTCGGGTTCCGCTCCAGCGCGGGAAAGACCCCTTTTACCCCTGCGCCGTCCTGGCGATGGCAATCGACACAGAATTGCACATAACCCAGACCGCCGCGGGTCGTAAACAGATTGGCGGGAATCGCCGCAGCAACGGCGCGCACCGGCACCGCCGGCATGGGCAGATCGTGCTCGCCCGGCGGCAGCGAATTCAAATAGGTGGCGATGGCCGTCAAGTCGGCATCGGCAAAGTGCTGGGTGCTGAGATGAATTACCTCCGCCATATTGCCGGAGACCGTGGCAAAGCGATTTTGTCCCGTTTTCAGCAGCAGGGCGGTGTCCTCCACCGCCCATAAATTGCGCAGGCTGAGCGCGCGCCACGCTTCCACCGTTTCGCCGGCGAGATAGTATTTGCCATTGGAGCCTGCGTCGCTCATGGCCTTCTCCTGGAACGCAATACCGCGCGGCGTATGGCAGGAACCGCAATGCGCCAAGCCTTGCACCAGATAGGCGCCCCGGTTCCAGACGGCATCCTTGCCCGCGTCAGGCGTGAAAGGCGCATCGTCCAGGAACGCCCAATTCCAGAACGACAAGCCCCAACGCATGCTGAACGGCCAGCGCATCTGCGCCGGCTTGTTGGGCTGATTGACCGGTGCCACACCCTGCATCAGATAGGCATACAAGGCGCGCATGTCGTCTTCGCTTATCCTGGCGTAGGAGGGATACGGCATGGCCGGGTACAGGTTGTGCCCGTCCGCGGCCACGCCCCTGCGCATGGCCTGATCAAATTGCGCAAAGGTATATTTGCCGATGCCGGTTTTGGCGTCCGGGGTAATGTTGGTCGAATAAACCGTGCCCAGGGGCGTCGTAAGCTCGCGTCCGCCCGCCATCGCCGGCCCGGCCGTATGGCAGGCGACGCAATCGCCTAATTGCGCCACATATTGGCCGCGCTCGATCAACGCTGATCCCTTAGCGGAAGACGCAGGAGCCGGTACAGCGATATTGGTATTGACCGGTGCCAGGTCAGCGGCCAGAGCGCTATGGCCGAAAGACAGCGACACGCCAAGAATGGCGAGAGGCAATCGGGCGAGATCCATGGCAGAACTCCTTCAATCGAAAAGCGCGCGGCAGCTTCCCTACCGGGATGCGATTTGAATGTACCCAACTGACTTGTCGTGCTTATTGACCGTTATCACGATTTTGTACGGCTGTTGCCCTGGCTGGCAGACACAATCGGCCACGTACTGCCCACGGGAATGCCGCTGCGGCGCCGCGCCGCGCTCGCTCCGATTTTTTTCGCGGCGGGCCGGTGTACCTGCAGCATGCTAGATTGCGCCATGCGACGACTCGCGTTAGTTCTTGTTTGCTCGGTGGCCATCGCACTGTCCGGCGGCTGCGCGGTGATCACAGTGCCTTATCACGCAGCCAAAGGCGTGGTGGAAGGAAGCGTCTGGGTCGTAAAAAAAACCTATGTCGTCGTCGCCGGCACGACAAAAGTGATCTACAAAATCGGCGAATATACCTTCGAAGTAGTCAAAGCACCGATCGACTGGGCATTGACCCACGACGAAATCCAGAGCATCGATGGTCTTCCGGTCAAGGAAGCCATACGGCAGGACCGCGTAAAAACCGCGCCCTATGTGGTCGGCGGAACCCGGTACGTACCCATGTCGGTCGAGAAGGCAAAGAATTACAAAGAGGAAGGACTGGCATCGTGGTATGGCTACGAGAGCGGCAGAATGACCGCAAATGGCGAAGCGTTCAATCCCGGCGGCTTATCCGCGGCGCATAAGTACCTGCCCCTCCCCATGTTTGCAAAAGTCACAAACCTTGAAAACGGGAAATCGGTCATCGTTCGGGTGAATGACCGCGGACCGTTTCCGAGTGCGCACAATGCAAAGTCGGGACAGAGGATCATCGATCTCAGCATGGGAGCCGCCAAGAAGCTTGGGTTTTACGCCCAAGGCACGGCGAAGGTTCGGGTTGAGGCGCTACAAGTGAAAGAGGAATGAGCAGACGCGTGAGCCTAGCCGCGCCATGCGACGCGGCGGTACGCGCTCCCTTGCCGCAATCGCAATTGGGGTCCGGTTCGCCTCGGCCTCAATTCCGCTAATTTGCGACCGCCTTCTTTCGCATTGAGGCAGGCTTCCCCTGCAGCCCGCCCAGCCGCGCGTTCGCTTCCGTCTTGCCGATGCCCCGCACCGCGGCCATGGCCGCCAACTTTCTGCGGCGCGGCCGCGACGCACCATGTTCCCACTTGTATACGGTGTGACCGGTCACGCCCACCAGCTTCCCGAAGGCCTCAGCCGAGAGGCCAAGCCGCTTGCGCTGCGCCTTCACGCTCGCCGCCGAATAGCGGATGTTCTCGACGGCGCCTTCGGCGGTCGGGGCCGCGCCACCCTGGGGGGCCTGAAGTTGAAGGCGGACGATTTCAGCGCGGGCCTTCGCGTTCTGCCGTTTCAGCTCGGCAATATCCCGGCGAAACTGGGATGAGGCTTTGTGCAGGGACCTGGTCAGACTCCGCGCCTCTCGCCGAGCGAGCCGCGTGATTTCCTGCCTCAGTGCTACAGCGAAATTTGACATGTGATTGCTCTCTTTTTGGCATTGTTCGGATTCAATACGGTTCAGCAGGCCACGATCGGGCTACCAGTTCTCGCCCAGCAGCTCGAAATACGACTGCGGATGCAGGCACGCCGGGCACAGCTTCGGGGCCTCCGGCCCCTCATGCAGGTAACCGCAGTTGCGGCAGCGCCAGGTCACGGTGCCGTTTCGCTTGAACACGCGTCCTTGCTCGAGGTTGTTCGCGAGATCGCGGTAGCGCTTCTCGTGCTGCTTCTCCGCGATGGCGATGCGTTCAAAAGCGAGCGCCACATCCTTGAAGCCTTCCTCGCGCGCCACTCCGGCGAAATCCGGGTACAGGCTTGTCCATTCGTGTTCTTCGCCGGCGGCAGCGGCCTTGAGATTCTCGAGCGTCGTGCCAACCACTCCTGTCGGGAAAGTCGCCGTGACTTCGACGTCACCGCCAGCAAGGAAATTGAAGAAACGTTGGGCGTGCTCCTTTTCCTGCGCTGCAGTCTCCTCGAAAATGTCCGCGATTTGCATCAGCCCATCTCTTCGCGCGGCACCCGCGAAGAACGTGTACCTATTCCTCGCCTGCGATTCGCCGGCAAAGGCCGCGAGCAGATTCTTTTCAGTCCGGGTCCCCTTGATATTGCTTGCCATGTCTCGCCTCGGTCAGTCGTCGTTTATGCAGTTTTGTATCAGGACAATTTCAGGAGGTTGTTGATTTTTGTCATGGGGGTAGCACTTGACCGGGCGCTAAGCAATCGCCGCTACGGGTTACCTCGGGCAGCCGTTTCGAATGTCGCCCAATCCCCGGACGGAAGAGCCCGCAACGACTCATCGTTCGTCGATGCGCCGACGGTCAACTGCAAGGCCGCTCAATGGAGACGGAACCCATGACCGTCACATTCAGGTCCTTCAGCGCCCGGTTTCCGCTGCTGTTGGCCAGCAGCGTATTCCCAGCGGAGGTTTCGGCCAATTGCGCCTTGCAGTTGGCGCGGATGTTCACCCTGCCCACCACACTGACCGTCGTTCGAAGGCAATACCAGGCATTCGGGTTCAACAACTCGATGGTGGATTCGCCCATCACATTGACGATCGGGTTGATCAGTACCAGGACCGGGGAACTGGTGGGCTCGGTATCACCAATGTTGGTCCCTATTCCAAACACCTTGACCGCCGGACCCAAGGTCTTGAATTGCGGAGTCTTCCCGAAAGGATGATCGCCCCAGGCTTTTAGGCAAGCCGCAATCGGCCCGTCAAGCTCTTGCGCCGTGACAGACATCGGGCTGGACAGCGCCAGGCCGACTGCCAAAAGCGCGACGACAGGAATGGTCTTCTTCGATGATTTCATGTTGACGTATCTCCAGGCGTGATTGAAGGTTCTCTCCAACACCAGGCGGCAGATGGAAATCGCTGCATCCGCCGGTTTCCGGCGTGTTGGAATTCCTGCGTTTTGACGCAATGTCGGTTGGCTGGGTTGCCGGACCAGGGCTTCACGCCAACTAAAATAAGCGTTCGGCTTTGCTCGCATCATGAGTTTGGTCAACAAACAGTCATCTGAACCAACGCACAGCCCCAAGCCAGCCGCCGGACCGGATTCGTCACACATTGCGCAGGCCGCGCAGCGTCTGCTCAGCTCAGCTGGGTGGTAATCGCTTTGCGGAAGCGCACCAATGCACCGACAAAGAAGAGCGCGCCGATGACAGCAGTGGCGAGAAATTGCGGCCAGACTATGTCCAGTCCCGCGCCGCGATACAGGATCGCCTGCGCAAAGCTGACGAAATGCGTGGTCGGCGCAAACAGCATGATGTACTGCACGATGGCCGGCATGCTTTCGCGCGGCGTGGATGCGCCGGAGAGGATCTGCAGCGGCAGCAGAACCAGGATCAGCAACAGCCCGAATTGCGGCATCGAGCGCGCCACCGTCGCGAGCAGGATGCCCAGCGAAGTGGACGAAAACAGGTAGATGACCGTGCCGCACAGAAACAAAGACAGCGAACCCGCGATGGGCACGCCGAGCGCGCCCTTCACCACGAGGTACAGCGACAGTGCGGCGGCCACCAGCACCACCAGCCCGTTGGCCCAGATCTTGGCCAGCATGATCTCGAGCCGCGTTATCGGCATGACCAACAGATGTTCGATGGTGCCGTGCTCGCGCTCGCGGATCAGCGCGGCTCCGGCCAGTACCATGCTCAGCATGGTGATGTTGTTGATGATTTCCATCACCGAAGCGAACCAGCTGCTGGTCAGGTTCGGATTGAATTGCATGCGCGTAACCAGATCGACGGGCAACGGCGTGACGCTGCGACAGCGGATCAATGCCGGTCGTCGGCTCGTCGAGGATCAGCAGGTCCGGGTCGTGGATCAACGCGCAGCACAGGCCGAGTTTCTGCCTCATGCCGCCGGAGAGCTTGCCGGCGGGCCGGTCGGCGAAGGGCGCGAGCCCGGTTGCCTGCAGCAGTTCGGCGATACGCGCAGCGCGTTCGGCACGCGCGTGACCGAACAGGCGCCCGAAGAAATCGACGTTCTCGAACACCGACAGCGTGGCATACAGGTTCTGCCCCAGTCCCTGGGGCATGTAGGCGATGCGTGGACACACGGCGCGGCGATGCGCCGCATCGGCCATGTCGCCGTCGAGCACGTTCACGCTGCCGGTCTGGACCGCGCGCGCCCCGGCGACGAGGCCGAGCAGGCTCGACTTGCCCACCCCGTCCGGCCCGATGAAGCCGACCACGCAGCCGGCCGGAAGATCGAGATCCACTGCACTGAGGGCCTCTACCGCAGCATAGCGGTGCGTCACGCCGCGCAGCCGCGCCACCGGTTGCCGCGGCGACTGTCGTTCCAGTGAAATGCTCACTGCGGCAGCTTGACCTGCAGCTGGCTCGGCCATTGCGCATCGGCGCCCAGCCGCACGTAGGCCACACCGGGCAATCCGGTCTTTACCCGGGCCGGAAAGCGCTGCAGCAGTTCCGGTGCCACGCGCGCCTTCACGCGGAATACCAGCTTCTGGCGCTCGGTGCTGGTCTCCACGGTCTTCGGCGTGAACTGCGCCTCCGAGGCGACGAAGCTCACGCTCGCAGGAATGACGTACTGCGGCGCCGCGTCGAGCACCAGCCGCGCTTCGGCGCCGATCGCAAGCTTGCCGGCCGTGGATTCCGGCAAAAAGAAATTCATGTAGACGTCGCTGAGATCGATCAGCGTCAGCACCTTGCCGCCGCTTGCGAGCACTTCGCCCGGCTGCGCGACGCGGTGCTGGATGCGCCCGGCGCGCGGCGCCTTCAGGCTGGCGTCGGCGATTTCCACCTGCAGCCGTTCCACGGCGGCGCGCGCGGCCTCGATCGCCGATTCGGCTTCGGTCACCTGCGAATGCGCCGCGACGATGCCGGATTCCGCCTCGAACACCTGCGACTGCGCCGCCAAGCCGGCTTGGGCGCTTTCCCGCCTGCTGCGGTCCGAATCGAGCTTCTGCGACGTGATGAAGCCGCGCGCCACCAGATCCTGCGAGCGCTTGAGTTCGGTCTCGGCCAGCGCCAATTCGGATTTGCGCTGCGCGACGACGGCCTCGGCGCTCGCGCGCATGCTTTGGCGCTGGCGCACGATCGCAATCGCCGTGGCGCGCGCGTTCTCGCTGCGCCTCACCTGCGCCTCGGCCTGGCGCAGTTCCGACGCGAGGCTGTCGGTGTCCATGCGCGCGACCGTCTGTCCCGCCTGCACCATATCGCCTTCATCGACCAGGATCTCGCGCACGC
>JAJZPQ010000062.1 GCA_021811085.1 Pseudomonadota bacterium
CCACCGAAACGCCGCCGCCGGCCACCAGCGCCTTGCCTGCGCCGCCGCTGTCGCACAAGCCGGTCAGCTTCAGCAGCTGGTTGAGTTGCACGAATTCCCGATTCAATCCGAATTCAATTTTTTGCATGAACGTCCCTCGGCGATAGCGCCACATCAGCCCGCTCTACCCGGGGGAGGCTTTGGCAGCGGCGAACGACGGCATCTAATGCGATAGTGCCATTGTGCGCTCAGCGCGGCATTATCGGGTGGCCTTTGCGAGCGACAGGTACATGTGCACGCGTGCCGCTCCAAGCCGATCTCGGCATGTCTACGCCTTGTAAAACCGAAAGCTGCCCCTCACTTGCTTGGCGCCGTACATGGCGGTGTCGGCGGCATTGATCAGCGCATCCGCGTCCCGGGCGTCTGCCGGATAGACGGCGATACCGATGCTGGTCCCGATTTCGACGCTCTGCTTCTGATTGCCCAGTAGGAACGGCGCGGCAAGCGCAGCAATGATTTTCCTGGCAACCGTCTCGGCCTCTTCGCGCTGGTCGATGTCGGGCAGGATCACGGTGAATTCGTCGCCGCCGATGCGCGCGACCGTGTCGGATTCGCGTACCTGTTGCCGGATTCTCGCGGCGACAGCTTGCAACAGCTCGTCGCCCGCGGCGTGCCCCAGGGTGTCGTTGACCGGCTTGAACTCGTCCAGGTCGAGGTAGAGCAATGCGAACTGGCGCGAATCGCGCTTGGCGAGGCTGATCGCCTGATTCAGCCGGTCGTTGAACAACAAGCGGTTCGGCAGGCCGGTCAGGCTGTCATTATGCGCGACACGCTGGATGCGCTCCTGCGTCAGCTTGTGCTCGGTAATGTCGGTCGTCACCGCGAAACAGCCCAGAATATTCCCCTGGTCACCGACATGCGGCAATAGTTTGACCTCGAGATGGCGGGGTTCGCCGTGCGCAAGCTTGCGTATCCTTTGGTAGGTGACCGGATCTCCGCGAAGTACTTGTTCAAAATAGCCTTCGATTTCGCGGTACGCCTCCTCCCCGACCACCTCGCGCAGGTGCCTGCCGAGGATAGTCTCTGCGGTAAAGCCGAAAAACTGGGTAAAGGGCCTGTTGGCGAAGCGGCAATGCAGCTTCTCATCCCAGGAAACGGTCATGGCCGGGACGTTGTCGGCAAACACGCGCAGCTTCTCCGAGCTGTCGCGCAAGGCCTGCTCGCGCATGCGCAATTCGGCGGTGCGCTGCGCGACCAAGGTTTCGAGCCCCCGTTCATGCGCCCGCAAGTCGACCAGCAGCTTCGCCAGGTAAGCCAGGAGCAGGCTGAAGAGCAGGCCCAGCGCGGTCTCGAGCGCGAAATCCAGGGGGTTTTCGCGCCAGCCTTCGACGGGCGCGACGCTAAGGGTCCAGGTCGCATTGGGCACTTGCACGGCGCGCTCGACCGGGTCGACCGGCGCGGTGGGGGATGCGGCGATGATCTGTTTTCGCCCGGTGGCGGGGTGGATGCGCCACAGCTCGTAGGCCAAGCCCAGTTTCGCCAGTTCGAGCAAGCCGAAGGGCTCGATCGCTTCGGGAAAGCGGATCACGACGCTGGCAAATCCCCAGAAAGACCGCTTGCCCTTGGCATCGTCGAGAAATACCGGCAGGCGCCCGACCGCGCCCACGCCTCCTTGAATCAGATCGAACGGTCCGTCGAGGGTGAGCTTGCCGGTATCCCAGGCGTCGAAGGCGGCTCCGGTGAGCGCCGGGTCGCGCAGCAGCTCGTGCCCGATGGCGCGTTCGTTGCCGGCCAGCGGCGCGATATTCCGGATTACGCCGCCAGGCGCCAGCTGCAGGGAGTCCGCGCCGGGGTACAGGGGCAGGAGGCGTACCGCGACCGCCGCGAAGTCGCGGACTACGCCGTGCCCCTGATGCACCAGGGCGGCCAGGGCATAGGTGGCGGACAAGGCCCGTTCGATGTTGCCCTTGAGCGCGTGCGCCTGGTCGCCCGCGAGTTTGGAGACGCGCGTCCGCTCTTCGCGAAGGTCATCCTGCTGCAAATGCCGGATCAGGCTCGCCGCGGCGGCGGCGGCGAACAGAAAGACGGCCAGCGCCACGACGAACGGGCGGAGCTGACGACCTGGAAGGAAGCTGCGCATGGCATTCATTCTACCGTTTGCGCAGGGCGGCTCCGCCTCGGAAGATTCACGAATGGCGCCCGGGGTCACGATCCCTGCCGCGCCGCACCGAGCGTGAAATAGAAGCAGGCGCCTACCCCCACCTGTCCTTCCGCCCATATTTGGCCGCCGTGACGGCGGACGACGCGCGCCACGGTCGCAAGGCCGATGCCGGTGCCGGGAAACTCCGCGGCCGTATGCAGCCGCTGAAACGCGCCGAATAGCTTGGCGGCATAGGCCATGTCGAAGCCCGCGCCGTTGTCGCGCACGAAATACACGCGGCACGCGTGTTCCTCGGTAACGCCGAATTCGATGTGCCCCGCCTCGCGCTTGGAGCTGTATTTCCAGGCATTACCGATTAGGTTTTGTATCGCCACCCGGAGCAGTCCCGTGTCGCCCTCCGCAGTCACGTCCGGTGCGATCATCCACTCCACCCGGCGCGTGGGTTCCATGGTCTGCAATTCGGCCGCTACATCCCGCGCCAGCGCCGACAGGTCGACCGGTTCCAGGCGCATCGCCTGCCGCGATATCTGCGACAGCATGAGCAGATCGTCGATCAGCTGCCCCATCCTCTTGGCGGCGGCGCGCACGCGTGCAAACAGTTCCCGGCCGGTCTCGCCGAGTTGCACGGCGTGACCGTCCTCGATCATCCGGCTGAAGCCGTCGATCGCGCGCAGCGGCGCGCGCAGATCGTGCGACACCGAATAGGAGAACGCCTGCAGTTCGCGATTGGCCTCCTGCAGCGCACGGGTGCGCTCCTCGACCCGCCGCTCCAGTACCTCGTTCAGGAGGCGCAATTCGTTCTCATGGCGCATGCGCTCGGTTACGTCGCTCACCGATACCAGCCTCGCCTGACGGTTACCGAGCTTGAGCGGCTGCGCCACAATGCTCGCGAATACGATCCGCCCGCTTTTGGTGACATGCCGGCGATCGTGGTGCACGGTCTCGTCGGGACCATGTGCGTATTGTTGGCGTAACTCGGCGTCGACACGCGCGCGGTCCTCGGGGAACTGCAAGTCGAGAATGGTCATCGCCAGGAATTCTTCGCGCGAGTAGCCGTATTTGTCGATCGCGGCCTGGTTGACGACGAGGAATCTCAATGTTTGCTTGTCCAGCACAAAGATCGGCAGCGGGTTCTGGTCGAACAGCCCGCGGAAGCGCGCCTCGCTTTCTTGCAGCGCCGTCTCCGCCCGCTTGCGCGCGGCGATGTCCTCGATCACCGAAATGAAATAATCGGGCTCGGTGTCTTCCTTGCGCACCAGCGCGACCGTGAGGTTGACCCACACGATCCCGCCGTCCTTGCGCAAATAGCGTTTCTCCATCGAGTAGGCAGGTATTTCCGCGGCCAACAAGCGGCGCACGTTGGCGAGGTCGCGCTCGAGGTCGTCCGGATGGGTGATGTCCTGGAAGCTGTGCGTAAGCAGCTCTTCGCGCGTGTACCCGACGACGTCGCACAGCTTTTGGTTTACGCGCAGCCAGCGGCCGTCCAGGCCTACATGGGCCATGCCTACCGCGGCCTGTTCGAAGGTGGCGCGGAAGCGCACCTCGATTTGTCGCAACGTATTTGCTACCCTTAGGCGCTCGGTAACATCGTGGGCCAGCACCACCCCGGCGCGCCGCCCGCCGAAATCGAGTACGTGCGACCGAATCTCGGCGTCGATCAGCGTGCCGTCTTTCCTGCGATGGCGCCAGACACCCGCTTCGTGGACCTTGCCCTCCTCGACACGGGCGACGCTTTCCAGCAGGCGCGGTATGTCTTCTGTCGGGCGAATGTCGGCGATGGTCATGGCCTGGAACTCGTCCCGGCTGTAGCCGTAATGCGCCACCGCGGCGTCGTTCACCGCGAGAAAACGCAGGGTCTCCAGGTCGTACACCCACATCGGATGCGGATTCGCCTCGAACAGTTGCCGGTAGCTCGATTCACTTGCCCGCAGCGCCTCTGCCGCCCGGAGCCGCTCCTTGTAGTGACGCACGCGCTGGTGGCGCCAGATGAGGCCCGTGGCTGCGCCGGCGGCGAGGAGCAGCGCCCCGACCAGACCCGCAGTCAGCCACAGTTCTTCGCGGATCGGTCCGAAAATTTCCGCGCTATCCATACGCGCAACCAGGACCCACGGGGAATCGGGCACCGCGCGCACGGCAGCGATCACCCGATCCCGGTTCGAGTTCACGCCTTCGACGAGGCCTTCCTGCCCCAGTGCGGCCTTTACCACGGGCAGCTCCGACTGCGACAGGGGAAAGCGCAGCGAGAGGGCTGCGTTTCTCCGGAATTTGAGCTCGTTCAGGATCAATACGTCGTTACCGTCGCGGCGCACCAGAAAGGTCTCGCCGGTGCGGCTGGGCACGGGCCAGTGCTCGAGCGCGGGATAAAGATACCGGCCGGGGTCGCAGTTGAGGACGACGACGGCGATAGGCCGGCCGCCTTTGGTTGCGCTGGATATCGGGATCAGGAGCGACAGATCGGGCGTGCCTGCGGGTTCATCCCGGTGAAAATCCAGAAAGCCCGTCTGACCCGAGCGCAGGGCTGCGCGCGCGTGACTCAGCGCGTCGGCGGCGAGTGGTTTATCCGGGATCGAGATTCTTGCGTGGCCTTGCGCGTCTATCAGAAAGACCGCGCCGTAGCCCTTGGCCTCCCGGATTTCCCGCAGCCGGCCCCGAAGCCGGGCCCGCGCCTGCGCGTCGCGCGGGTCTCCAAGGGCGCGCCTCACCAGTGCCGAAAAAGCGTGGCTGCGAGAAAGGACCTTCGCGTCGGCGAGCTGATTCTCGCGCCAGCGCACCAGTTCGCCGACCTGCTGTTTCGCAATGCCGGACAACTGGCGCTCAATTTGCTGCCGGTACCACTTTTCGTGATTGCGGAAATACAAGGCGCCGACGCTGACCAGTCCCGCGGTCAGCAATGCGAATACCAGGACAAATGCGCGCGAGGCGCGCACCGTCGCCGCATCGATTTGTTGCTCGGGTGCCCAGGCGCGAGGTGCGGCAAGCGCCAGCAGCGCCGCGCCGAGCGCCGTGAACGCGAGACTGGTCGTGAACGCGGGCGGTATGAACTCCCTGCCGTAGAGCAGGGGCGAGCCGAAGAGGTAGGCGAGCAGGAACACGGTGCCGGCAAGGAGCACGAAGCTGGCGAGCCAGAAAGCCGCCATCGCCAGTCCGTGCCGGTCGCGCGAAGACGCAAGCGTGGCCACGAGCGACAAGCCGGCGAGCACGAAGCACAGCGCCGTCACCGGCGACATGTGTCCGACCCGCGCCCCGCCTAGCGTGCCGGCAATGGTGAAGCCGAGGTATTCCGCCTCGAGATAAATGCCGGTCCAGGACAAAACGAGCAGCAGCAGCGCGAGGATTGCGCCGATTGCCCCGATCGCCATGGCTATTCGCGACGCCGCCCGCCCAGGCTGCGCGCGCGCAGCGAAGCAGACCGCGCTTCCACAGAGTGCAAACACCAGCGCGGTACTCGGCGGCATCGGTATCCAGTCCGCCCCGAAACTGGCAAGCAAGGGCAGTCCCCAAATCCATCCCAGCAGTGCGACGATCCCGAGGCCGGCCGCAAGCGCCGCGCATGCCTGGGCAATGACAATCGAAACGCGTCTTTCCGTGCGCTGCGCCGCGCGCTCGTCGCAGGCCTGCCTGCGCGCGCTACGCGCGGGAGGGGCGCTCATCGGGCCGTTTCGGCTGGACTGCGGTTGCGGACTATCGCCATCTCGAAAATTCCGCTGAGAATCGCGCAACGGCTGTCGGGTCTGTCGCCCCCGCATGCCTTGCTCAGCCGCTGCAATTCACGTGCGGCGCTCTGAAGCATCGCAATTCGATCCCTGAGCTGGGTAAGTTTGGCTTGGCAGATTTGGTGCGCCGCAGGGCATGAATTCCTCATGTTGGTGTCGAGCTTCAGCAATTCGCGGATTTCGCGACAGGAAAAACCCATCTTCTGTGCTCGACGTATCGCGGTCAGCCGCATGATTGCGCGATCGCTGTAAATCCGATATCTGGCGCCGCTGCGGCGGTCCGGTTGCAGCAGGCCCGCGCGCTCGTAATAGCGCAGGGTTGTGACCGGCAGTCGCATATGCCGCCCCAGTTCTCCTATGGTGTATTGAACCTGTTTCGCGCGAGTCATAGTGGACGCGAAAAATGATGCACCTTAACGTTGTACGCTGGTGCAAGGTCAACAAGCCCGGAGCGGCGAAACGGCTGCTGCAAAACGTGATGGGTATTCGTGAGTCGACAGTCGAATCGAGCGGCGCCATGCCTGCTTGCCGGCGCCAAGCGATCCGATGGGCCAACCCAATGGTTGCTCGTCCCGCGCTTCATTTCACCCCCCTGGTTCGGATGAGTCGGGACGGCGCGATCGCCTGCCCGCGGAATGCAGTATCGCGACTTACTCTTAAACGATCCTTAAACCAAAAACCATGCTGGCAAGGCAGGTACCGCCCTGCGGCGGCCTTATCCAATCCCCATTCGGTGGCCGCGCTGGCGAGTCGGCATCGGCAGGGTCGGGGCCATCGTCGTGCGGGGAGCGGATTACGATGAAGGCCGCCGTAGGACCAATACAAGCTGTATCTGGAAACAGCCGATACCCGGCTCCGGACTACTCCGGCGCATCGGCGATACCATCATCAGCAGCGGCAACAACGGCATCGTGCGCCTGGAAGGGTTGGCGCCGGATCTGTTTCGCGGGATGCCTTTTCCTCGGGAGCTGATCGAGGCCGGCAAGAACCGCGTGCGCCCGGATCGTCTTGACCGCGTTCGCTGCGATCCTCACCCTGCTGCCGCTGGCGACGCCGGTGTTGTTGCGCGCGCTGGAGCGGGGATCGCGCGGGCGGGAACTTCCGCTCGGAACCGCGGTCTCACCGTGCGAACCCCGCCGACAATAAGTAACGGTAGCGGCTAAGGCCTGTGGCCGCGAACGATCGTTACAATCCGCGCCGACGCGCGCGCAAGGGCGGCGCGCGGCCCGCCGCGCCGCGGGTAGAGGGTCATAAGTTTTGGTATATTTTGTCGAAAAACTCCGTTTTGGCCGAACTCAGAAAAATTCCAGCTTCGACAGGCGACCCGGAACGTTTTGTACGGGAGGACTCCCGGCGTAGGCCGGTAACGTCACGTAGGACCTATAATCCACCTGCAAGCGGAAGCTGAACGGTATCTCCGCCTGCAATTGCATCCAACGAGAATTGGCTGCCCGTGGAAATTCGAATTTTTCAACAGAACAGGTAAAGAGCGGCATTTGGCGGTCTGGCGTGTTCCAGAAACCGCGTAACGTTGCGGCAGGGTCACGCCTGCCGTATGAGGGAAAATTGTATGTCCGTAAAGCTCTCCGGGCTAAGGGCGCGTTTATTGACTCTGGTCCTGTTGGCCGTCGTTCCGGCTTTCGTTCTCATCACTTATTCGGGCATCGAGCACCGGCGCTCGCTGCGAGCCGAAGTCCGACGGGACGCGCACCGCCTGGCCATCATGGCCTCGTATCAGCAAGACGCGCTGATTGCCGAGAATCGGGAATTCCTGGTCGAACTGGCGCGGGCTCACGAACTCCGCGTTGCCGGTTCGGCCGAGGCCTGCCACCGCATCCTGGCGCAGATCCTCAGGCGTCACGCAGGTTACGCCAACCTGCTGGTGTTTCGGCCCAACGGGGAGCGGTTTTGCAGCGCCGTGCCCGACCACCGCCCCGGCAACGCCGCGGGCGATGATTTCTTTCGTCGTGCCCTGGCGAAGAAGGACTTTGCGGTGGGCTCGTATCAGATCGGCAGGATCACCGGGAAGGCCGTGCTGGTCTTTGCCTATCCGGTCCTCGATGCGGCGGGAAAAGTCGAGGAGGTGCTGGCGCTAGCCGAGAATCTTGGGTGGCTCAGCCGGATGCTGGCGGCTGGCCGCCTGCCCGAGCATTCGGTCCTGACCGTGGTGGACAGCGGCGGAACGATCCTCGCCCGTTACCCTCAAGGCGGACCCTGGGTGGGCAAACCAGCGCTCCGAGGCAACGCAGCATTCAGCAAAGTCGTCGCCAACGGCGGCGAAGCGAGCATCGATCTCGTATCGCTCGACGGCATGCGCAGAATTTTCTCCTTTGTTCCGATCAGCGCCTACCTCCAGGGTATCTACGTCGGGATGGGCATACCGGAAAGCGTGGCGCACGCGGCCGAGGACCGCGCACTCGTGCGCAACCTGCTGCTGATGGGCGTGGCGGCATTGCTCATATCTGCCTTGGCCTGGTTCGGCAGCGACGTGCTCGTGCTGCGCCGGCTGCGGGCGCTGGCCCAGGCCGCGACAAGTCTCGCCTCGGGGAATCTGCAGGCGCGCGCCGGTTTGCGCGAGGATGCCGGCGAGCTGGGACAACTGGGCCACGCCTTCGACGACATGGCGCAATCCCTGGAGAGCCGGATGCGCGAGATCGAGCGCGTCGACCGCGCGTTGAAAACGTTGAGCGCCGGGAACCGGACTTTGCTGCGCGCGACGGAAGAAAACGCGCTGCTGCAGGACATGTGCCGTATCGTGGTCGAGAAGGGCGGCCATCGCATGGCCTGGGTCGGCTACGCCGAGCAGGATCCGCACAAAACGGTTCGCCCCATGGCGCATGCCGGAATCGGGGGAGACTTCCTCGATAATCTGCCGGTCACATGGTCCGAGACCGAGTTCGGCCTCGGGCCGACGGGAACCGCGATCCGCACGCGAAAGCCTGCGGTATCGACCAATATCGACAGCGATCCCCGCCTTGTCCCCTGGCGCGCGAAGGCGATCGAGTACGGAATCGCGTCGATTCTCGCCCTGCCGCTGAAAATAAATGGGGACGTCGCCGGCAACCTGACCATTTACGCCACCGATCCCGGTGCCTTCAGCGAACAGGAAGTTGCGCTCTTCGAAGAGCTTGCGGACGATCTCGGATTCGGCATCGGCACGCTGCGGCTGCGCGCCGAGCACGCGCGCGCCACCGCCGCGATCGAGCACGCCGCGTACCACGATGCGCTTACGGACCTGCCGAACCGCGCCTGGCTGCGCCGGCGCCTGGACGAGCTTATCGCCGACGCGCAGCAACAGCGCGGCAGCGTGGCCTTGCTCATTATCGATATCGAACGCTTCCGGGAAGTCAACGAAGCCTTCGGCCATCACCAGGGCGACATGGTGCTGCGACTGATCGGAGCGCGCCTGGGCGAGCTCGCCGCAGACGCAGCCGGCCTCGCCCGGCTCGGCGCCGATGAATTCGCCATCGTGCTGCCCGCGACCGATGCCGACGCCGCGGCGCGCTTCAGCGACAGCGTCCTTGGCGCCTTGGCCCAGCCGTTCGAACTCTCCGGTTTTTCGGTGGAGCTGCAGGCGAGCGTCGGCATTGCGCTCTATCCTGGGCATGGCGCCGATGGCGGCCTCCTGATGCGCCGCGCCGACACCGCTATCCGCGCGGCCAAGAAAGCGGGAACGGGGTTTGCTTTTCCGGCGCAGGATAGCGAGCAGGGAATGGTGCGGCGCCTCGCGCTGACACGGGATCTGCACTGCGCGATAGAGACCGACCAGCTGGTGCTTTACTGCCAGCCGAAAATCGACGTCGCGTCGGGCGCGCTTTGCGGCGGGGAAATGCTGGCGCGCTGGACGCACCCCGAACTCGGCGCCATCTCCCCCGGGGAATTCATTGCGATCGCGGAGCGCACCGGCCTGATCAAACCGCTGACCTACTGGGTGGTGAAAGAGGCGGCGCGGAACCTGCACGATTTTGCGGAAAAAGGGCTGGCGCTGCCGCTGGCGGTCAACCTTTCCGCGCGCAATCTGCGCGATCCCAGGTTGATCGAGCGCATCACCGGACTATGCACCACCTGGGGCATCGCGCCGGCGAGCATGCCGCTCGAACTCACCGAGGGCGCCCTGATGGAAGATCCTGAAAACGCGCGCGCGGTGCTGGTCAGGCTTCACGACCTCGGATTCGAACTGCACATCGACGACTTCGGCACGGGATACTCGTCGCTCGCCTATCTGCAACGGCTGCCCGTCGATGCCGTCAAGGTGGACCAGTCGTTCGTGCGCAAGATGCTGACCGACGCGGGCTCGCGCGTGATCGCGCGCTCGACCATCGAGCTTGCGCACAATCTCGGCCTCAAGGCCATTGCCGAAGGCGTGGAAGACCAGGCGACCCTCGACCTGCTCGCGGAAATGGGCTGCGACATGGCGCAAGGCTTTCTTATCGCGCGGCCGATGCCCATGCGCGAGTTCTACGCGTGGCACGACGCGCGCGGTAACAGTACGCCTCCCGCCGGGCCGAATATCGCAGGCGCCTGAGCACGCCGCCATCGGCAGGGCCGGCACTTTCGCATAGTGCCGCATTCTCCATCGTGTCCGCGCGCGAACGCCGCTGGTTGTGGGCGACGCTGCCGAGCAGGGCGCTCATAGCGGCCGTTGCGGCCGAAGTGCTCGCAGGCACGCTCCTGACCGTCGTCGACTTGCCGGGCCTCAGGCCCCTGGTCTGGTGGCAGACGCTCGCGATTTTCGTCTTTGCAATGCTCGCCTGCCTGGGCGTGAACGATGCGCTGAAAGTTGCGCTGATCAAATGGCGCGTACCGGGGGCGGTTTAGGGCATGTTCTTGCCGGTGCCGGGGAAAACGCCATCGGCTATTGCGCTCGATTGCTCGGGGCGTATAATCCGGCCGAAATTGCCTTGGGTTCTCACGCCACAGTGAATAGCACTATCAGCAGTCCCTATTTCCGGCCCGCGGACGCGTGTTTTGTCCTGCGCGCGCCTATGTCCTAGTGGGAACGCAGACACCGATGCGCGTCCCCTTCCGGGGGCGCTGTGAAGATCTCGATCCCCCCCGGGGGGAAGGTCCCCCGGTTCTGCGGCGGGACCGCAGCGGTGTCCCGCATAGTGGCCGTCACTTCCATTTCCCCCGCGCTTTGATCCAGCCGTGCATGCGCGCGGCGCGCCCGGTTTCGCAATTCAGGCGGTCCGCCTGCCTGCATTTGCGCGATTGATTCCCGCTTGAGCCCACTGCCTGCATCGCAGGCGCTTACTCTTTCCGATTTACGGAGAACCGAATGAAATTCCGCTTTCCCATCGTCATTATCGACGAAGACTTCCGCTCCGAGAACACGAGCGGACTGGGCATCCGCGCTCTGGCCAAGG
Source organism: Pseudomonadota bacterium (assembly GCA_021811085.1). Lineage (GTDB taxonomy): Bacteria > Pseudomonadota > Gammaproteobacteria > Burkholderiales > SG8-39 > 2-12-FULL-64-23. The sequence goes on from JAJZPQ010000062.1 coordinate 11,220, forward strand.
CGCTGGAAGAAGAGGGCATGGAAGTGCTGGGCGTGACCGGCTACAGCGACCTGTCGCAATTCGCGCAGCAGCAAAGCCGGGCCTCGGCGTTCATCCTGTCGATCGACGACGAGGAGTTTACGCCGGGGCCGGAGCTCGATCCGGCGGTGCTGAATCTGCGTACATTCATCGAGGAGATCCGTTTTCGCAATGCCGACATTCCGATCTACCTCTATGGCGAGACGCGCACCTCGCGCCATGTGCCGAACGACATCTTGCGCGAACTGCACGGTTTCATCCATATGTTCGAGGACACGCCTGAATTTGTCGCGCGCCACATCATCCGCGAGGCACGCGCCTATCTCGACGGGCTGTCACCGCCGTTTTTCCGCGCGCTGGTGCATTACGCGCAGGACGGCTCGTACTCCTGGCACTGCCCGGGGCATTCGGGCGGGGTGGCGTTCCTGAAAAGCCCGGTGGGGCAGATGTTCCACCAGTTCTTCGGCGAGAACATGCTGCGCGCCGACGTCTGCAATGCGGTGGACGAACTGGGGCAGCTGCTCGACCACACCGGGCCGGTCGCGGCCTCCGAGCGCAATGCGGCGCGCATCTTCGGTGCAGATCATTGCTTTTTCGTCACCAACGGCACCTCGACCTCGAACAAAATGGTATGGCACGCGAACGTCGCGCCCGACGACATCGTCGTGGTGGACCGCAACTGCCACGTGTCCATCCTGCACGCGATTACCATGACCGGCGCGATTCCGGTGTTCCTCACGCCTACGCGCAACCACTTGGGCATCATCGGCCCGATCCCGCTGGAGGAGTTCAGCCCGGAGAACATCAGAAAGAAGATCGAAGCGAATCCGTTCGCGCGCGCGGCAAAGCGCAAAAAGCCGCGCATCCTCACCATAACCCAGAGCACCTATGACGGCGTGGTCTACAACGTCGAGATGCTGAAACAGACCCTGAATTCCTCCATCGACACGCTGCACTTCGACGAGGCCTGGCTGCCGCATGCGACGTTCCATGAGTTCTACAAGGACATGCACGCGATCGGCCGCGACCGCCCGCGCACCAAGGATTCGATCATTTTCGCCACGCACTCGACGCACAAGCTGCTCGCGGGCATTTCGCAGGCGTCGCAGATCCTGGTGCAGGAATCGCAGACGCAGAAACTCGACCGCCACGCCTTCAACGAAGCCTATCTCATGCACACTTCGACCTCGCCGCAATACGCGATCATCGCGTCCTGCGACGTGGCGGCGGCGATGATGGAGCCGCCCGGCGGCACCGCGCTGGTGGAGGAGTCGATCCTGGAGGCGCTCGATTTCCGCCGCGCCATGCGCAAGGTCGATGCCGAATGGGGCAAGGACTGGTGGTTCAAGGTGTGGGGGCCGGAGAAAATCGTCGCCGAGGGCATAGGCTCGCGCGAGGACTGGGTGCTCAAGGCCAATGACAAATGGCACGGCTTCGGCAATCTGGCGCCCGGGTTCAACATGCTCGATCCGATCAAGGCCACGGTCATCACCCCGGGCCTGGACGTGTCGGGCAAGTTCGCCAAGACCGGCATTCCGGCGGCCATCGTCACCAAGTATCTGGCCGAGCACGGCGTGATCGTGGAGAAGACCGGGCTGTATTCGTTTTTCATCATGTTCACGATCGGCATCACCAAGGGCCGCTGGAATACGCTGGTGACCGCGCTGCAGCAGTTCAAGGACGACTACGACAAGAACCAGCCGGTTTGGCGCGCCCTGCCGGAATTCTGTCAGAAACACCCGCGCTACGAGAAATTGGGCTTGCGCGACCTGTGCGAACAGATCCACGGCATGTACCGGGCGAACGACGTGGCGCGCGTGACTACCGAGATGTACCTGTCGGACATGCAGCCGGCGATGAAGCCTTCGGATGCGTTCGCGGCGATGGCGCACCACGAGATCGACCGGGTCGAAATCGACAAGTTGGAGGGCCGCGTCACCAGCGTTCTGGTCACCCCCTATCCGCCCGGCATTCCGCTGCTGATCCCGGGCGAGCGCTTCAATGCCACCATCGTGCGCTATCTGCAGTTCGCGCGCGATTTCAACACGCGCTTCCCGGGATTCGAGACCGATATTCACGGCCTGGTGAAAGGTGAAGACGGGCGTTATTACGTGGATTGCGTGCGACAAACGTAGCGCGATCGCGCCGCCGGTAAGTCGCCGCGCCAACCCCGACTGCGGCGCGCAGGCGAAAAAAAGCCCGGTTGCCCGGGCTTTTTTCACTCAGTCCTGTTGATTACTCAACCGGCTTGATATTGATCGCCTGATCGCCTTTTTGGCCGGCGGTGATGTCAAAGCTCACTTTCTGGTTTTCCTGCAGGCTTTTGAAGCCATTGCCCTGGATCGCCGAGAAGTGCGCGAAAAGATCCTTGCCGCCGCCGTCGGGAGTGATGAAGCCGAAACCCTTGGCGTCGTTGAACCATTTAACGGTACCTGTACTCATGTCTATTATTCCTAGATAAAAATTGAAATAGGCTTGCGCCCGAATGCGAGAACTACAGGGAGGAAAACGACGACCTGAGGAGTACCGCTAACGCGGCTACGACGGACCAGCAATTCCACTGCCTTACATTCCTGCAGTTGCATTATACCAGACAAGGGACTGCCCGTGCAAAAGAATTAAGGCCTCGTTTCAGGTCGACGCGGCACGTCCCGTCGAATTTGCGCACAAAGCGGCCGTATATGAGCCGGGCGCAGCCGGACCGCATCCTCAGGCGATGCGCTCGTAGCGCACGAAATCGTAAGAGAAGGGCGCGCCGGCTTCGGCGCCGTGGCATTCGCGTGCGGTTTCGCGCCACTCGTCCGACGCAAACCGCGGGAAGCGGGTGTCGCCATCGAACTCGGCATGGATTTCGGTGAACTCCAGGCGCTGCGCGCGCGGCAGCGCCTGGCGGTACAGTTCGGCGCCGCCGATGACGAAAATCACGTCCGCGCCGGGGCAGGCGGCGAGCGCGGCGTCGAGCGAGTGCACCACCTCGCAGCCCGGGGCCCTGTAGTCGCGATTGCGCGTGATCACCAGGTTGCGCCGCCCCGGCAGCGGTTTGCCTATGGATTCGTAGGTTTTGCGGCCCATGAGCACCGGATGGCCCAGCGTCAGCGCCTTGAACCGCTTGAGATCGGCGGGGAGGTGCCAGGGCATGGCGTTGTTCTTGCCGATGACGCGGTTCGCCGCCAGCGCGGCGATGAGGCAAATGCAGGCGGTGTGCGCCGGCGGCGCGCAGTGCTGCGCAGGGCTGGCCGGCTCGATCACAGTGGTGCGGCTTGCGGCATCAGACGGCGATCGGCGCCTTGATCGCAGGATGCGGCTCGTAGCCCTCCAGACGGAAATCTTCGTAGCGGAAGCCGAAGATGTCTTTCACCGCCGGATTGAGGTGCATCAGCGGCAATGGTCGCGGCGCGCGCGCAAGCTGCTCGCGCGCCTGATCCAGGTGGTTGAGGTACAGGTGCGCGTCGCCCAGCGTATGCACGAACTCGCCCGGCTGCAGCCCGCACACCTGCGCCACCATCAAGGCGAGCAGGGCGTAGGACGCGATATTGAACGGCACGCCGAGGAACAAATCGGCGCTTCTCTGGTACAGCTGACAGGAAAGCCTGCCGTTTGCGACATAGAACTGGAACAGCGCATGGCAGGGCGGAAGCTTCATGCGCTCGATATCGGCCGGATTCCAGGCGCTGACGATGTGGCGGCGCGAATCGGGATTCTTCTTGATGCCTTCGATCAGCTGCGCAATCTGGTCGATCGAACGCCCGTCGGGCGCTTTCCACTTGCGCCACTGGTAACCGTACACCGGCCCGAGCTCGCCGTCGGCATCGGCCCACTCGTCCCAGATGCTCACGCCGTGTTCGCGCAGGTAGCGCACGTTGGTATCGCCCTGCAGGAACCACAGCAGCTCGTGGATAATCGACTTCAGGTGCAGCTTCTTCGTGGTGAGCAAGGGGAAAGGCGTCAGCGGGAACCGCATCTGCCAGCCGAACACCGACAGCGTGCCGGTGCCGGTGCGGTCGCTTTTTTCCGCGCCCTGTTCGATCACGTGGCGCAGCAGGTCGAGATACTGCTGTTCCGGATGGCTGGTAGTCATAGGGTCAAAATTCTAGCCTGTTATCGACCGGCGCGGGAAGGCGCGCGCGGCGCGATCAGGCGCAGGCTCGCCAGCGTCGCCAGCGCGTAGACGACATAGGCCAGGGTGAAGGCCCATTCGGGGAAGTCGTAGTACAGCAGCTGCGCAATCCAGCGGCCGACAAAGCTTCTGGCGTCGGCTTCGGCGCGCAAGGCGTCTTCCCAGCGCGTCAGCGGGCAGACGCTGCCAGCCAGGGCTTCGGCGGCGACGACGACGATGGCTGCGGCATGCGCATAGCGCCAGGCGCGATTGCGCGTCCAGTTCCAGCCGCGCCAGGCGCCCAGCCACACCAGCGGCAGGCCCAGGACGATGAACGCGGCGAGCGCGAAATGGACGAGCAGGATCAGATCGGCGAGCATGGACCTGCGCTGACTAGTGCGCGCGAGGGCGGGGCGCTGCGCTTGCCCCGGCGAGCGAGCGCTTCAGCCCTTTGCGATCGGGCGTGCGGGATCGCTGCACCACTCGCTCCAGGATCCCGGGTACAGCTGCGACCCCGGCAGACCGGCAATTTCCATCGCGAGCAGGTTGTGGCAGGCGGACACGCCGGAGCCGCAGGAATGCACGACGGCTTGCGGCGGCAGCTTGCCCAGCAGGGCGGAGAAGGCCTGATGCAGTTCCGCTGCAGGCCTGAAGCACCCGGCCGCATCCAGATTTTCGCGGAAAAAGCGGTTGACGGAGCCCGGGATGCGGCCGCCTATGGGGTCGAGCGTTTCGTTTTCGCCGCGGAAACGATCGGGCGAACGCGCGTCGATGAGCACGCGGCCGGGGCGGCCGAGCGATTTCAGTAAATCGGCCGCGTCTATCGGAACGGCGCGCGGCTGGCCGACGAATTGAGCCGCTGCGGGCGGTGGCACGGCGGTGCTCACCGGCCGCGCTTCCTTCGTCCACTTGGCGTAGCCGCCGTCGAGCACGGCGACGTTTTCATGTCCCAGCCAGCGCAGCATCCACCACAGCCGCGCGGCGTACACGCCGGTCTGCGCGTCGTAGGCGACGACTTGCTTGCTCGCGTCGACGCCCGCGCCCGCCAAGGTGCGCACGAAGGCCTGCGGATCGGGCAGAGGATGGCGGCCGTTGTTGCCTGTGGCAGGCGCCGAGAGATCGTGGTCCAGGTGCATGAAGCGTGCGCCGGGAATGTGCGCGCTTGCGTATTCCTGCGCGCCGGATTCCGGCTTAGCCAGATCGTGGCGGCAGTCGAACACCAGCCACGCGGGGTCGGCTAGGTGCGCTGCGAGTTCTGCGGTGCTGACCAAGGTGGTATGCGGCATAAATGCTCTCGTCGAAATGTTCTGGATGGCTGCAGGTGCGCCAGCTGAGCGCTGGCCGCCGCTACGCGGGGCGTCAGACAGGCTTGCCCAGTTCGCGCCGCAGGTATTCGTGGAAATGCAGCATGCCGTCTTCCATCGGCGACTGGTACGGCCCGGCCTGGCTGATGCCTTGCTGCATCAGCGCCCGGCGGCCGCGGTCCATGCGCAGCGCGATCTCGTCGTCCTCGATCGCGGTTTCCCAGTAGGCCGCCTGCTCGGCCTCGATGAATTCGCGTTCGAACAGGACCACGTCTTCGGGATAGTAGAACTCGACGACGTTGGTCGTCGCTTGCGGCCCGCGCGGATGGACGGTGCTCACCACCAGCACATGCGGATACCACTCGATCATGATATTCGGGTAGAGCGTGAGCCAGATCGCGCCGTGGGGCGGAATCTCGCCCTGGTAGTAGTCGAGCACCGCCTTGTGCCAGCGCGCGTAGGTCGCGCTGCCGGCCTTGGCGAGGCGGTTGTTGATGCCGACGGTCTGCACCGAGTGGCGTTCACCGAATTGCCACTCCAGGTCGTCGCAGGTGACGAAATTGCCCAGTCCGGGATGGAACGGCACGACGTGGTAATCCTCGAGGTAGACCTCGATAAACGTCTTCCAGTTGTAATTGCACTCGTGAATGTGCACGCGGTCGAGCATATAGCCGGAGAAATCCAGGTCCGCGCGTTCGCGCAGGCCGGCGAGATCCCGCGCGACGTTGCGCTTGCCCGCGAACAGCAGCCCGTTCCAGTTCTGCAGCGGCGTCTTCGGCAGGCTGAGGCAGGGATTATCGGGAAAGTGCGGCGCGCCCAGCAGTTCGCCGCGCGTATCGTAAGTCCAGCGGTGCAGCGGGCAGACGATGTTGCGCGCATTGCCGCGACCTTCGAGCATGATCGCCTGGCGATGGCGGCAGATATTGGACAGCAGCTCGACCCCCTGCGCATTGCGGATCAGCAGCTTGGCATGGTCCATCCACGCGAGGCTGTGGTAGTCCCCCTCGTTGGGCACCATCAGCTCGTGACCGATATAGCCCGGGCCGCTCTCGAACAGCAGCTTTTGCTCGAGCTCGAGCGTCTGCTGGTCGAAATACCAGGAGACGGGGAGCTGCGGGCTGCTTTGCTTGAGTTTTGAGGGGTTGGCGATGTCGGACATTACTTAACCTCGCTTGACCGGTGCGCGACGCGCACAGCAATTCAGTCGGCAAAAGGCCAATATTTCATAATTTTACCGTGTTTTTGATTTGACTGGCAGGGTCGAGTTCAGCTATTTTCTCGTTTTGTAAGGTTTTATCGACATCATGTCCAAGTCGCCCAAGACAGCTTCCGCCGGCGGCGAGTCTCCAAGCTTCGAAGCCGCGCTGGCCGAGCTGGAAAAGCTCGTCGCCAGCATGGAATCGGGGCAGCTCTCCCTGGAGCAATCCCTGGCCGCACATAAACGCGGCCTGGAACTGGCGCAATACTGCCAAGCCAAGCTTGCGCAGGCGCAGCAGCAGGTGCAGATGCTCGAAGCCAATACTCTCCAAGCGTTCCCTGGTGCCGAACAAGACGAGTGATTTTGCCGCCTGGATGGCTGCGATTCAGGCGCGCATGGAAGCCGCATTGCAGCGTTTCCTGCCCGCGCCGGAGATCGCGCCGGAACGTCTGCATCGCGCCATGCGCTATGCGGTGCTCGGCGGCGGCAAGCGCGTGCGCCCGCTGCTCTGCTTCGCTGCGGGCGAGTTGGCTGCCGCTGATCCGGCGCGCGTGGAAGTCGTGGCGGCCGCAGTCGAAATGATCCATGCCTACTCGCTGATCCACGACGATCTGCCGTGCATGGACGACGACGTGCTGCGCCGGGGCAAGCCCACTTGCCATGTCGAATTCGACGAGGCGACCGCCTTGCTCGCGGGAGATGCGCTGCAGCCGCTCGCGTTCCAGATTCTGGCCGAACACGTACTGGCGGACAGCCCGGGCGCGCAAATCGAAATGCTGAAGATCCTGGCGCTCGCAAGCGGCTCGCGCGGCATGGCCGGCGGCCAGGCGATAGACCTCGCCAGTGTCGGCAAGGCGCTCAGCCTGCCCGAGCTCGAGCTCATGCATATCCACAAGACCGGGGCGCTGATTCGCGCCGCTACGGTGCTGGGGGCGCGCTGCGGCAGCGGGCTCGCGCCGGACGAATTCCAGCGGCTCGAACGCTATGCCAAGACCGTGGGCCTTGCGTTCCAGGTCGTGGACGACGTGCTCGATTGCGATGCGAGCACTGCCACGCTCGGAAAAACCGCCGGCAAGGATGTCGCGCAGGCGAAGCCGACTTATGTCAGCATACTGGGGCTGGCGCGCGCGCGTGCCCTGGCCGAGGAGCTGCGTGCCGAGGCGCACGCAGCATTGTCACCGTTCGGTGCGAAGGCCGCGCGCCTGCGCGAACTGGCCGATTTCATCGTGCTGCGCAAGTTCTAGAGCGGCAGCAATTTTACAAAGTCCAATGTGAACAGCGAACAAGCGCATGAGCCGCGCGGCAAACAGGATTACGATCCGGCGATGTACGAGCTGCTGAAAACCATCAACAGTCCGGGCGAACTGCGCGCGCTGGATCGGCGTCAGCTGGCGCAGCTCGCGGATGAGTTGCGCGCCTTCATCATCGAATCGGTGAGCCAGACCGGCGGGCATTTGTCGTCCAATCTGGGTACGGTGGAACTCACCATCGCGCTGCACTATGTGTTCGATACCCCGCGTGACCGGCTGGTGTGGGATGTCGGCCACCAGACCTATGCGCACAAGATCCTCACCGGAAGGCGCGAGGGCATGGCCAGGCTGCGCATGCACGGCGGCATTTCCGGTTTTCCGCGGCGTTCGGAAAGCGAATACGACACGTTCGGCACCGCGCACTCGAGCACCTCGATTTCGGCTGCGCTGGGCATGGCACAGGCGGCCCGGCTGCGCGGGGAGGACAGGCGCGCGGTCGCGATTATCGGCGACGGGGCGATGTCGGCCGGCATGGCGTTCGAGGCGATGAACAATGCCGGCGTGATGGATACCGATCTGCTCGTGGTGCTCAACGACAACGACATGTCGATCTCGCCGCCGGTGGGAGGGCTCAACAAATACCTGGCACGGCTTCTGTCCGGAGGTTTGTACGGTGCGGCGCGCAAGGCGAGCGAGCGTGTGCTGGGCAAGGTGCCGCCGTTATGGGAACTCGCCAAGCGCGTCGAAGAGCATGCGAAGGGCATGGTGGTGCCCTCGACCATGTTCGAGGAATTCGGCTTCAACTATATCGGCCCGATCGACGGTCACGACCTGGACTCGCTGATTCCGACGCTGAAGAACATCCGCGAGTTGAAAGGGCCGCAATTCCTGCACGTGGTGACGAAGAAAGGCCAGGGCTACAAGCTGGCCGAGGCCGATCCGGTGCTCTATCACGGCGTGTCCAAGTTCCAGCCCGACGCGGGCATCGTGGCCGGCAAGTCGGGCGGAAAGCCGGCTTATACGCAGGTTTTCGGCGACTGGTTGTGCGACATGGCGGCGCGGGATGCGCGTCTGGTCGGCATTACGCCGGCGATGCGCGAAGGCTCGGGCATGGTGCGCTTCGCGCGGGAATTTCCCGGGCGTTATTTCGACGTCGGCATCGCCGAGCAGCACGCAGTGACGTTTGCCGCGGGACTCGCCTGCGAAGGCGTGAAGCCGGTGGTCGCGATTTATTCGACTTTTCTGCAGCGCGCCTACGATCAGCTGATCCATGACGTGGCGATCCAGAATCTGCCCGTGGTGTTCGCGCTCGATCGCGCCGGGCTGGTCGGTGCCGACGGCGCTACGCACAATGGCGCATTCGATCTCGCCTATCTGCGCTGCATTCCCAATCTCACCGTGATGGCGCCCGCCGACGAGAACGAGTGCCGGCAAATGCTGTACACCGCATTCCAGCTCGATACGCCGGCCGCGGTGCGCTATCCGCGCGGCAGCGGTCCGGGGGTGGAAATCCGCGCGGAAATGCAGGCGCTGCCGCTGGGCAAAGGCGAGCTGCGCCGCCAGGGCAGCAGGATCGCGATCCTGGCTTTCGGCAGCATGCTCCAGAGCGCGTTCGAGGCGGCCGAGGCGCTCGACGCGACGCTCGCCAATATGCGCTTCGTCAAGCCTCTGGACCACGCACTGGTGGAACAGCTGGCGCGCACGCACGAGCTGCTGGTGACGGTAGAAGAAGGTTCGATCATGGGCGGCGCCGGCAGCGCCGTGGCCGAATGTCTGGCCGCAGCCGGCCTGGCGCCGCAACTGCTGCACCTGGGCCTGCCGGACCGCTTCGTCGATCACGGCGATACCGGCGTGCTGCTGGCCGAAGTCGGCCTGGACCGGGCGGGGCTGCTTGCCGCGATCAGGGCGCGTCTCGCCGTCTAAGAACCCGTAACAAAAGTCATTCTGTTACGGCCTGATTTAGGGGAGCGCGAGGGGCCAAGAAAGGGGCGGGACCCTTCCGTTCCCACCTGGATCCCCTCGTGTCGAGGCGGGCCCTGAGCGCCGGCCGCGCCTGGGGATCATGGTAAAATGGCGCATCTACCGCGGCGCCTGCGCCGCGACCGTCCACGGAAGGATTCCCTCATGAATACCCGCGACCCGGTGACTATCGCCGACGTGCAAAGCTCGAAAGACACGCGCCGGCTCGCCATCGACCAGGTCGGCATCAAGTCGATCCGTCATCCGGTCAAGGTGAGCGAGCGTTCGGGCGGCGTGCAGCACACCGTCGCCAGTTTCAACATGTACGTGCGCCTGCCGCATCATTTCAAAGGCACGCATATGTCGCGCTTCGTCGAGATCCTGAATGCACACGAGCGCGAGATCTCGGTCGACACATTCAAGCGCATGCTGGGCGAGATGATGGAAAAGCTCGAGGCGCAGTCGGGCCACATCGAAATGAATTTCC
>JAJZPQ010000063.1 GCA_021811085.1 Pseudomonadota bacterium
GGTCTTGGGCACCGGAATGGCGGTCTTGCCCAGGGCGCTGATCACGCGGAATTCGCGGTCCACCGCGTGGGCGGAGGGCAGCAGCTTCGCCGCTGGCCCGGGCTTGGCGCGCATCGCATAGCGTTTGCCGCCGGCGGAGAGCCGGTAGGTCGGGTTGGACTGCCCGCCCTTGAACTGCTCGACTTCGAGCGTCCCGGAATATCCGTCCACATGCGCGCGCATATAGGCTTCCAGGCGGGCGACGTCGAAGCGCTGCTTCTCCGCCACCGGCTTGGTGCCGATGAACTGCTCCATACCCGCTTCCTCTTCGTGATTGCGTTTCGCCCGAGCGCAATCCTAGCACGCCCGGGCGGCCAAAGCCCGGGACCGGAGGGAGATACGCGCTTGTAGCCAGCCTGCGGGCGCACTATCCTTGCGCCTTGCGCACCTCGACCAGACGCTCTTGGTGCAGCTAAACTTTTTTGACCCGTTACGTTGATGGAGAAATGCAATGCCCCTGATCCAAGTCGAGATGTTCGAAGGCCGCACCCCTGAAGTAAAGCGCGAATTCGTCGAAGCCATCACGCGCGAAACCTGCCGCGTGCTCAAGTGCCAGCCGGCCGCGGTGGAAATCATCCTGCGCGACGTGAAGAAATCCGACTGGGCCTCGGGCGGCGTGCTCTGGTCGGAAAAGAAGTAGCCGCAGCAAAATCAGCGCAGCGCGCCATTGCGCCCGCGGCATGCGGCGCAAGTTACGCCGCCGGCGCCCTGGGCTCGCGCAGCTTCGCCCCCGGCCGATGCGGTAAGATTGCGGCGTTCGCCCGCTGCGAGCGCTCGGCATGCGCTCGCGAAAACTCGTCGCAAAGGAACCTTATGTTCAAACCCGGATTGTTCAGCGGCAAACGCATCCTCGTCACCGGCGGCGGCACCGGCCTCGGGCGCGAGATGGCGGACAAATACCTGGAGCTGGGCGCGGACATCTACATCTGCGGCCGGCGCAGGGAAGTGCTGGAGCAGACGGCGAAAGAGCTCAGGCAAAAGCGCGGCGGATCGGTCAAGACCCACGCGATCGACATCCGCGACGCCGACAGCGTGGACAAAATGATCGAGTCGATCTGGAACGACGGCGGACCGCTCACGGGTCTGGTGAACAACGCCGCCGGCAATTTCATCAGCCGCACCGAAGACCTGTCGCATCGCGGCTTCGACGCCATCGCCAACACGGTTTTCCACGGCACGTTCTATACCACGCATGCAGTGGGCAAGCGTTGGATCAAGGGAGGAGACAAAGGCAGCGTGATATCGATCGTCGTCACCTGGGTCTGGACCGGCTCGCCTTTCGTCGTGCCCTCTGCCATGTCCAAGGCCGGCATCCATGCCATGACGCAGTCGCTCGCAGTCGAATGGGGGCGCTACGGCATACGCCTGAACGCGATCGCGCCGGGCCTGTTCCCGACCGAGGGCGCGGGCAAGCGCCTGTATCCGGGCAAGGACGGCAAGGAGCGCGACGCTTCGAAAGCGAATCCCATGGGTCGCTACGGGCGCATGTCCGAGCTGCAGAACCTCGCCTGTTTTCTCATGGCCGACGGCTGCGAATGGCTCAGCGGCCAGACCATCGCCCTCGACGGCGCCGGCTGGCAGGCCAACGGCGGCTCGTTCACGCAGATGTTGAGCTGGGGCGACGCAGAATGGGAAAACGCGCGCGCGTTGATCAAGGCGCAGAACGAGAAAGACAAGGCGCAGCGTTCGGTATGAAGCCGCGCATAGGCATGATCGGTTTGGGGCGCATGGGCGCCAACATGGCGCGCCGCCTCGCGCGCGGCGGCGCAAGCGTCGTCGCCTGGGATCGCGCCGCGGCTGCACGCCGCGCGCTCGCGCGCGAACGCCGCGTCGTGCTCGCGCCCGATCTTGCGGCGCTGGTGCAGGCGCTCAAGGCACCGCGCGTGCTCTGGCTGATGCTGCCAGCAGGCAAGGCGACCGAAGACATCCTCGCGCGGCTCACGCCGCTGCTCGCAAAAGGCGACGTGATCGTCGACGGCGCCAATGCGCATTATCGCGACAGCATGCGCCGCGCGGCGGAACTCGCCGCGCGCGGCTTCGCTTACGTCGACGCCGGCGTCTCCGGCGGCGTCTGGGGTCTCGCCAACGGCTACACCATCATGCTCGGCGGCGAGGCGCGCGCAGTGCGGCGCGTGCAGCCCTGCGCCAAACTGCTTGCGCCGCCCAAAGGCTGGCTGCATTGCGGGCCCAGCGGCGCCGGGCATTACGTGAAAATGATCCATAACGGCATCGAGTACGGCCTGATGCAGGCCTACGCCGAAGGCTTCGCCCTGCTTGCGGCCAAATCCGAATTCGGCCTCGATACCGCCGCGGTGGCCGAGCTGTGGCGCCACGGCAGCGTGGTGCGCTCCTGGCTGCTCGACTTGATCGCCGATAACCTCAAGCGCGACGCCGCGCTGGAAGGCATCGCGCCGGTGGTGGCCGACTCGGGCGAGGGCCGCTGGACTGCGATCGAAGCGGTCGAGCTGGGGGTGCCGGCGCCGGTGATCAGCCTGGCGCTGGCGATGCGCCTCGCGAGCCAGGGCAAGGGCGATTACGGCGCGAAACAGCTGGCGCAGCTGCGCAACAGTTTCGGTGGCCACGCCGTCAAGTCTGCCGGCGTACGGGGTGCCCGCGCCGTGAGCAAATCCAGGAAATCGTGATCCTCATCCTGATGGGCGTGACCGGCTGCGGCAAGACCACAGTCGGTTCCCTGCTGGCGCAAGATCTGGGTTGGGCGTTTCACGATGCCGACGACTTCCACCCCGCGGCGAACGTCGCCAAGATGAAAAGCGGCACGCCGCTTACCGACACCGACCGCTGGCCCTGGCTGGAACGCCTCAACGCCTTGCTGCTCGAGCACGAAAGCCAGGGCAAGCAGCTGGTGCTCGCCTGCTCGGCGCTGAAGCAGGCCTATCGCGAACGCCTCGTCCGCGGCTGCGCCGCAGCGCGCTTCGTTTTTCTAGAGGGCGAACCCGAGCTCATACGCGCGCGCCTCGCCGCCCGCAAGGGGCATTACATGAACCCGGGTCTGCTGGATTCGCAATTCGCCATCCTGGAACAGCCGCAGGACGCGCTGCGCATCGACGTGGCCGGAACGCCGGCCGCAATCGCAAAAAAAATCAGAACAGCGCTTGCAGTCTAGGGATAGCGCGACGCGCCTCAGGCCGCTGCGGCCGAGCGCAGCTTGAGCTTGGCCCGCGTATGCGGGTTGAGTTCCTTCAGCCCGGTGACGAATTCCGCAAGCGGCAGATCGTGTGCCTGTTTGAGTTCGCGCGCACGCTTTTTGAGCTCCGCCCAGGCGAGTTCGCGCGGCTGTTGCTTGAAGGCGAAGGCGATCAGGTTGACGCGATCGGCCGCATGCAGGCAGATCACGCGCGCGTCGAAGCTTTTTTCGACGCGCTGCAGGTATACGTCGAGCTTTTTTTCTTCGGCCATGAAATTGACCGCCATGACGCCGCCGCTGCGCAGCAGCGCATAGGCGTCGTCATAGAACGACTGGCTGCACAGCGCGGCGGGCTGCTTGCCGTCGTCGAAGCCATCGACCAGCAACACATCGGCTGACTCCGCGTGCGCGTGCACGTAATCCGCGCCGTCGGCGATTTTTACTTGCAGGCGCGCATCGTCCGCGGGAAAGTGGAACATGCTGCGCGCTGCCGCGAGCACCTTGGCGTTGATCTCGACCACCGTGGTGCGCGTTGCCGGCATGCGCTGGTGGATATAGCGCGCCATCGAGCCGCCGCCCAGGCCTATCATCAGCACTTCGCGCGGCAGCGGCTGAAACAGCAGGAAAGCCATCATCGCACGCGTGTAGTCGAGCGCGAGTTCGTCCGGGCGGTCGAGCCGGATCGAGCTCTGGATCGCGTCGCCGCCCAGATGCAAAGAACGCACGCCGCCTTCCTCGCTCACCTCGACGCTGGCGCGGCGCCGGGCGAGCAAACCTTTAATTCTTGTACTCATGACTATGAGGGGATATCCCCTACGGGGACTTTCCCCACAAGGGGGATCGAGACCTTCGGGACGCCTCCCCCTCATGCTCCCCTAAATGAGGAGCCATTTCGGCAAATCCGAAATGGCCCGTTGTAATTTTCCCAACTCATGCGCAAACTGGCGCACTGCTGAACTCAAAGCGATTGATCATCATGCATTGTGCCAAAAAATGCGGTTTATTTCTGCTCAGCGTGTTGGTTGCGGCCGCATTCGGCGCAGTGGTCGGCCTGCGCTACGTCGGCGACTGGCTCAGCGTCGCCGACCAACCGCAGAAAGCCGACGCGATTTTGGTGCTCGGCGGCGATTTCTCGCGTCCATTCGAGGCGGCAGATCTCTATCGCCGGGGCTACGCACGCGTGGTTTATGTCAGCGTGCCGGCGCGCGAGAACCAGTATCGCCTGCTCGATGAAGCAGGCCTGCCCTTTCCGCGCGAGGAAGACGTGGTGCGCGAAGTGCTGCTGAAGAAGGGTGTTCCTGCGGCCGCGATCCAATTCTTCGGCAAGGATTCGATCAGCACTGCAGCGGAGGCGCGGGCCGCGCGCGCCCTACTCGCCAAACAGGCACCCAGGCTGCTCGTGGTTTCCTCTCCCTATCATCTGCGCCGCGCGCGCATGATTTTCACCGATGCCCTGCCCGCCGCCGACATCCGCATGATCGCGACCAGCTACGACCCTTTCCCTCAGGCCTGGTGGAAAAACCAGAGCGCGGCGCGCAACGTGCTGCTGGAGCTGGCCAAGATCGCCTATTACGAGCTCGGCGGCCGCTTCTAAGCGTGTCAGGCGGAGAGCGCGCGCTCGACGAAATCGAGCCGGTCCTGGCCCCAGAAAATCTCGCCGTCGATGACGTAGCTCGGCGCACCGAACACATTGCGCGCGATGGCCTCCTGCGTATAGCCCGCGTACTCGGCTTTGACCGCATCTGATTGCGCCGCGGCCGCAAGCGCGGCCGCGTCCATACCCTGTTCCTGGCAAATCGCGGCGAGGGTTTCGGCATCGGCGATGTTGCGCTCTTCCGCCCAGCAGGCGCGCAAGATCGCGCCGGCGAGCGCCATCGCCGCAGCGCTGCCGCCGGCGCGGCCCGCGGCGACGATGAACTGCGCCGCGAGATCGGCCGGCGCCGGGAAGAACTTGGGCTGCAGATTCAGCGGCAGCTTGAGGTAGTCGCGAAAGCGCTTGAGTTCGACCAGGCGATAGGCCTGGCGCTGCGGCGCGCGCTTGGCCAGCGGCAGGCCGCCCGACACCGGAAACACCTTGCCGAAATCGACCGGCTTCACCTTGACGCTCGCGCCGTGGCGCTGCGCCAGGTCGGCGAAGCGCGCATGACCCAAATAGGTCCAGGGCGAAATCGGCGAAAAATAATAGTCCACGGTCTTAGCCATCACCGCTCCTCATCGAATGTGCCGCCATGTTAATCGAAAAACGGACGCACGCTTCAATGCGCCGCCGGTGCCGCCTCGTCGGGGGAGAAGTCGAGTTCCACCTTGGCGCCATTCGGATCGTGGCAGAACAATTGCCAGGGCCCATTGCCGGCCTGACGCCGCAGGACATAGTCGATTCCATGTTCCTTCAGGCGCGCCGCCGTGCCGCGCAGGTCGACGGCGCTGAACGCCATGTGGTCGAGCACGCCCGCGGGCGGATCGGGCACGGTCCGCCCGGCGATGATATGCAGCACCGCTTGGTCGCCGACGTAGAGCCAGGCTCCGGGAAAATCGAAAGGCGGACGCGGTCCGTCTTGGAGCCCGAGCAGCCCGATATAGAAAGCCTTGGTCGCGGCCAAGTCCCGCGCCAAAACGGTAAAGTGGTTCATCGCCTGGATGCTCATCGCCGCCCCCTTGGTTGCTCCGCGCCGCCACGATAAAAACTTGCCGGGCTGCTGTCAAATCGCGCGTTGCGGGAGCAGAACCCACCGGCGTCGGGCGCTGCATGCCCAAGCGACGGCGGCTGGTGCATACTTACGCCTCAATCAGATTCGGAGCTTGCATATGAACCACCCCATCTTGAAAACCACCATCGTCGGCAGCCTGCCCAAGCCCGCCTGGCTGGCCGCGCCCAAGCAGCTGTGGGCGCCCTGGCTGCTCGAAGGCGAAGCGCTGGCCGAAGGCATGCAGGACGCGGTGCGCCTGGTGCTGCGTGACCAGGAACAGGCGGGCATAGACATCGTCGGCGACGGCGAGCAGACGCGCCGGCATTTCGTCACCACCCTGATCGAGAACCTCGAAGGCGTGGACTTCCAGCACAAGAAAACGGTGCGCATCCGCAACCGCTACGATGCGGACGTGCCCATGGTGACCGGCCCGGTAGCGCGGCCCCGCTCGATCTTTGGCGAACACGCCCGGTTCCTGCGCGCCGAGACTGACCGCCCGGTGAAATTCACGCTGCCTGGCCCGATGACCATGGTGGACACGCTCTACGACGGCTATTACCGCAGCCGCGAGAAACTCGCGCGCGAGTTCGCCAAGATACTGAACGCCGAGGCGCGCGAGCTCGAGGCTCTGGGCATCGACGTGATCCAGTTCGACGAGCCGGCATTCAACGTGTTCATGGACGAGGTGCGCGACTGGGGCGTAGAGACGCTGGAGGCCGCGGCGGCCGGACTCAAATGCAAGACCGCGGTGCACATCTGCTACGGCTACGGCATCAAGGCCAACAACGACTGGAAGAAAACCCTGGGCTCGGAATGGCGCCAGTACGAATCGACCTTCCCTTTGCTCGCGAAATCGAAAATCGACCAGGTGTCGCTCGAATGCGCCAACTCCAGGGTGCCGCTGGAATTGATCGGCCTGCTCAAAGGCAAGGACATCATGGTCGGCGCGATCGACGTCGCCAGCGAACAGGTCGAGACGCCGGAGCAAGTCGCGCAGACCGTGCGCGCCGCGCTGAAGTATGTCGCGCCGGAGAAACTCTATCCCTGCACCAACTGCGGCATGGTGCCGCTGCCGCGCGCGGTCGCGCAGGGCAAGCTCAAGGCCCTGGCCGCTGGCGCGGCGCTCGTGCGCGGGGAACTCGGGAGCAGTTAAAGCGCCGCAGCAGCCTCGCCTGCAGCACGGCACAGCTTACAAATTGAAACAATTGCTTACCACTCTGGCGCGTTGAACTTGTTAGCCTGAACTCCTGTGTAGCAAAGGAGCGGCGAAACATGAAAACCTTTATCAAGGTGGCCGGGGCTGCGGCCCTGCTAATGTCCGGATTGCTGGCGAGCGGTTCCGCCATGGCCGAGCACTGGGGCCACGGCTATGGTCACGGTCATGGTTACGGCGGGAATGTGCGCTTCGGCATTTCCCTCGGTCTGCCGATCTATGGGCCGGCTTATTACCCGGCACCCTATTACCCCTATCCCGCGTATGCCTATCCCGCCTATGCCTATCCGCCGGTGGTCGTGGCACCTTCCGCACCGCCGGTATATGTGGAGCAGGGTGCGGCGCAGGCTCAGGCGGACTGGTACTACTGCGCGGCGGCGCAAGCCTATTACCCCTACGTGAGCGACTGCCCGGCCGGATGGCAGCGCGTGCCGGCGCGACCGCCTGCGCGTTAGACGAAAGGAACATGCGATCATGCCCAAGCTAATGCGTCTTTCTCCGCTTGCCGCGCTGCTGCTGCTCGGTGCCTGCACGACGATCCCGACCGGCCCTAGCGTCATGGTGATGCCGGGAAGCGGCAAGAGCTTCGAGCAGTTTCGCTACGACGATGCCGTCTGCAGACAATTTGCGCAAAGCCAGATCGGCGGCACGACAGCGAACGATGCCGCCGTCGATAGCGGCGTGAAGAGCGCCGCGCTCGGCGCCGCGGTCGGTGCGGCGGCCGGTGCGGCCATGGGCGGACGGGATGCCGCCGGCGTAGGCGCAGGCGTCGGATTATTGGCGGGAACCGCCGCCGGAGCGAACGCCGGCCAGGCTTCCGGCTATGGCGCGCAGCACCGTTACGACAA
The DNA here is from genome assembly GCA_021811085.1 of Pseudomonadota bacterium. GTDB lineage: Bacteria > Pseudomonadota > Gammaproteobacteria > Burkholderiales > SG8-39 > 2-12-FULL-64-23. The sequence continues at coordinate 7,933 of JAJZPQ010000063.1, forward strand.
CGCCTACATCCAGTGCATGTACGCGAAAGGCGAGCGCGTTCCCGTGTCCGGCCAGATGGCGCCTGCACGCCAGTACAGCCCGCCGCCCGCGAGCGCCTATCCTGCTCCACCTCCTCCGCCTCCGGGTTACCCGCCGCCGCCGCCCCCGGGGGTCGCGCGATGAAAGCCGCCATTGCCGGGCGGGAGTTCGTTATGAAATCCCTGCGCATCGCGGCCGCAGTCCTGATCGCGCTGCCGGCCATGGTTCATCCGGCCGCGGCGGACGAACGTGGCCATCGCCGCGGGCCCGAACGCGAACGGCACCAAGTCTGGCGCGGCGACATACACCGCTTCCACGAGCACGACTTCGGACGATGGCGCGGTGGAAGTTGGTATCACGGGCGGCACTTGGGGCGCCTCGGATGGTGGTGGATCGTCGGCGGGCTCTGGTATTTTTATCCTGCGCCCGTCTATCCCTACCCCGACCCATATCTGCCCCCGGTGGTCGTAGCGCCGCCGCCGGCGCCGGCGAACCCGCCGCAATATTGGTACTACTGCCCCAAGCCCGCTGGTTACTATCCCTATGTAGCGCGCTGTACCACGGACTGGCAGGCCGTTCCGGCGACGCCCGCGCGCTGATGAAGCCGGTCTCACACTTTCCCGCCGTGGCGCATTGCCAAACCTTATTTCGTCAACTTCGGAGACATTCATGAATAGACTGCTCAGCACCACCCTGGCGACCGTCTGCATCGCCGCATTTTCCGCTACCGCGGCCTTTGCCCAACCGGGGCCGCAGGCGGATCAGCGCTCAGCATCCGCTCCGATGCATAGATTTGCGGACCGCCCCTTCAGCCGTCCCACCGAGCGCGTCGAAGCCCGCTTGGCTTACGTCAGGACGGCGTTGAAAATCACCGATGCGCAGCAGCCGCAGTGGGACGCCTACGCCAGTTTCGTGCGCAAGTTTGCGCAGGATATGGAGCAGCGCTTCGAGTCGCGGCGCGCAGAGGCAGCCCGGCGCGCGCCGCACGAGCGGCCCAGCGCGATCGAGCGCCTGGAGCGGGCGCAGTCGTTCCATGCGGCGGCCGTTACTCGGATCAACGAGCTCCTGACCGTGGAGAAGCCGCTTTATGCCGCGCTATCACCGCAGCAGCAGAAGGTCGCGGACGTGGTGCTGAATCAGCACTCCAGGGGCATGCATAGGCCGTGGATGCACGGCGGCGGATTCGGCCGCGGCTGAACGTCTGCTGCGGGGGGGATGTCCCGCGCAGGACATGCTTAGGAGGCACGCAGGCCCTCGCGCTCGCCTAGTGCCCGGGGACCGGCTCAGTTCGCGCCCACGCGCTCGATTTCGACCAGGCAATCGTAGAACGTCGCAGCACCGCCCATGTCCGCGAGCGCCTGCGACGTGACTTCGTTCGCATTGCGGCCATCGGGGGAAAGTTTCTTCCACCATACCGACAGAGCCGCCACCACGCCCGGACGCACGCGCGTGGACACGCGCGCCTTGGTGACAAAGGAACCGCGGCCATTGAATATGCGCACCGCGTCTCCTTCGGAGATACCGCGCGCCGCGGCGTCGCCAGGATGAATGTCGAGGTAGGGCTCGCCCGCTTCCTTGAGCGCGAACGGCAGATTGGCAAACGACGAGTTGAGGAAGTTGCGCGCCGGCGGCGAGATGAACGCGAGCGGATACTGCTCGGCCAGCTGCGGTGCGCTCTGCGCCGATTCGCGCGGCGGGATGTAAACCGGCAAGGGATCCATGCCCATGTCCAGCGCGGTCTGGCTCCAGAACTCGCATTTGCCCGAGGGCGTGAGGAAATTGCCCTCGGCAAACGGCGCGAAGCGCGCCGGCAGCTTGAGCCGCTGCCAGCCCTGCGCTTTGAGCGCTTCCCAGTCGGCGCCGGCCATGCGCGGATTGGTGGATGCCAGCGCCTGGCGGCAAATGTCTTCGTCCGAATCCCGGAAGCAGGCCTCGGTAAAACCCATGCGCGCCGCGAGCAGCCGGAACACCTCGCTGTTGGGCTTGGCCTCGCCCACGGGGGCGATCGCCGGATTGTTCGCGAGCAGGTAAAGATGGCCGTAGGACTTGTGCACGTCGTAGTGCTCGAGCTGCGTGGTCGCCGGCAGCACGATGTCGGCGTAGTCGGTGGTGTCGGTCAGGAAGATTTCGTGCACCACGGTGAACAGGTCCTCGCGCCGGAACCCGGCGATGACTTTGCGCGAGTCCGGGCACACCGCCACCGGGTTGTTGTTGTAGACGTAGATCGCGCGCACCGGCGGCCTGGCCGCCGTGAGCGCGTCGCCCAGCGCCGACTGGTTGATGGTGCGCGGACGGTTCGGAATCAGGTCCGCGCGTTCGAGCGCCGCATGGTTCATGCCATACCAGTCGCCGGTCGAGAGCAGCACGCCTCCGGCCGCATCGCGCCAGTGGCCGGTGAGCGCCGGCAGGCAGGTGATGGTGCGCACCGCCATGCCGCCGCCCGAATGCCGCTGCATGCCGTAATTGAGCCGGATCGCCGCCGGCCGCGTACGCGCATACTCCCGCGCGAGCGCCGCGATCGCCTCGGCCTCGAGGCCGCAGATCGCCGCGACGTTATGCGGGGCATAGTCCTGCACCCGCTCGCGCAGCTGCGCAAAACCGAGCGTATGGCGCTCGACGTAATCGGCGTCGTACAGGCCCTCGTTGATGATCACATGCATCAGCCCCAGGGCCAGCGCCGCATCGGTGCCGGGCAAAGGCGCCAGGTGCTGATCGCATTTGGCCGCGGCCAGGCTGCGGTAGGGATCGATTGCGACCACCCTGGCGCCGCGGCGCTTCGCCTCCTGCACGCGCGACCACAGATGCAGGTTGGAGACGATCGGGTTCGAGCCCCAGATCAGGATCAGCTTCGCCTCGTCGAAGCGCTCGGGGTCCATGCCCACTCCGGCGCCGAGCGTGATTTTCATGCCCACCTTGCCCGCCGAAGAGCACAGCGTGCGCTCGAGCAGCGAGGCGCCGAGCTTGTGGAAGAAGCGCCGGTCCATCGAGCCGTACTGCACCATGCCCATGGTGCCCGCATAGCTGCAGGGCAGGATGGCCTGCGGCTCGACCGCGGCGATCTGCCTGAACTTCGCCGCGATGGTATCGAGCGCCTCGTCCCAGGAAATGCGCTCGAACTTCCCTTCTCCCTTCGCGCCTACCCGCTTTTGCGGATACAGCACGCGCTCCCTCGAGTAGGTGCGTTCGAGATAATGCGCGACCTTGGTGCACAGCGTGCCCTGGGTGAACGGCATGTCCTTTGCGCCTTCGACCTTGACCGCGACGCCGTTCTCGACGCTGATATGCATGCCGCAGGTATCGGGACAGTCGTGCGGGCAGGCGGCCTTGACGACTTTGCGCTCTATGCCAGGTGAGGGACGTTTGGCGCCCATGGGAAGTTCTGCGACCGGGAGCGCAGATTGTAGCGCGATTGTTGCGCGCAGCGCGCAATCACCGGTTGTGCACAAGAAACGCCCTGCCGTCCCGTTTCTCAGCGCTGCCGCGCCAGCAGGCGCCCGTACACGGGAGACAACAGCGCCGGCAGCATGTACATCGGGATCTGCGCCATGGCGAAGAACACGATGACATCGAATTGGGCCTTGTCCGCGAGCGCCACCATCACCAGGCCCATATTGCAATTGCCGGTCATCAGGCCCACGGTCAGCGCCGAGCGCATGCCCAGCCTGAGCGCCGCCAGCGTGCCCAGGCACTGCAGCACGATGTTCGCGCAAAAGGCGCACAGCGTGACCAGCAGCACGTAGCCTGGGCGCGACAGCGCCACCGCCGTGACGCCGTCCATGATGGCGAGGGCGAACAGCACCAGCGTCGCCACCGAGGCGCCGTCGAGCATGCGCGCGTTCGCCTGCAGCGTCTGCCGCGGCACCAGGCGCCGCAGCGCAAGCGCCGCGGCGAAAGCCCCGCCCACCATCAGTGTGAGGCGCAGCATGAACGTGTGCAGATCGATGTCGATCTTGAGTCCCAGCAGCGCCAGCGCGACCGTGGGCAGGGAAAACGGAATCAGCGCGGTGGTGACCACGATGACCACCACCGCCAGCGCCGCGTCCAGCCCGAGGATCAGACTGATCGCGGCGCAGGAGACGATAGGCGAGGCCGCGGCCATCAGCGTCAGCCCCTGCGCGAGGGCCGGCGGCAGGCTGACGGCTTTGAGCACGAGCCACATCAGCACCGGCGAGGCGAGCAGCAGGCCGGCGGTGATCAGCGCCACCAATCCGGGGCGGCGCGCGTAGGCCGCAAGCGCGCTCCAGTCCAGGCGCACCAGCGCAATGGTCAGCGGAATCAGCAGAGCGGGGATCAGCAGCGGGCGCGCCAGCGCGGCGAGCTGCGGCAGCGCGAGGCCGAGCAGCACCCCGCCGGCGAGGAACAGCGTGGCGTGCTGCCCGAGAAAATCGAAGGCGCGATGCAGCGCGCGCATCAGCTCGTCGCTGCGATTGAAAAAGGCGCGGCGCTACTCACGCGGCGGCTTGAACGCCTGCGCCAGGCTCTGCCCCAGGCGGTACAGGGCATGATGCGCCGCGGCAACCACCCCGCCCATGGTGAGAAAGCCGTGCGCCATGCCCTCGAAGCATTCATACAGCACCGGCACCCCGGCCGCGACCAGGCGGTCGGAATAGGCGCGCCCTTCGTCGCGCAGCGGATCATAGCCCGCGGTGATGATGTGCGCCGGGGGCAGGCGCGCGAGATCGGCCGCCCGGATCGGGGAGGCGCGCCAGTCGTCGTAGTCGCCGGGCGCAAGGTAGTTGCCGCGGAACCAGAGCATATTGTTGCGCGTGAGCAGATAGCCTTCGCCGAAGCTCTGGTGCGATGCGCTATCCATGCGCTGGTCGGTCGCGGGATAGACCAGCGCCTGAAACACGAGCGGCGGCCCGCCCGCGTCGCGCAACGTGAGCGCCACCACGGCGGCCAGATTGCCGCCGGCGCTGTCCCCGCCCACGGCGATGCGCGCCGGGTCCACGCCCAGCGCCGCCGCCTGCTCGGCGACCCAGCGCGTGGCGGCGACGCAATCGTCCACCGCCGCGGGAAACTTGTGCTCCGGCCCCATGCGGTAATCCACGGCGATGACCGCGCAGCGCGCCTTGTTCGCGAGCGTGCGGCAGACGATATCGTGCGTATCCAGGTCGCCGATGGTCCAGCCGCCGCCGTGAAAATAGACCAGCAGCGGCAGCGGCACATCGGCCGCCGTGCCTGCGCCGCGATACCGGCGCAGCGGAATCGGGCCGGCCGGGCCGCGCGCAGCGAGGTCGCGCGTCTCGGCCACCTCCGGCACGGCCGGGCTCAGCGCCGCGCGCGTCTCCTTGTACAGGCGGCGCGCCTCGGCCGCACTCACCTGGTAATAAGGCGGCAACCCGGATTTGGCTGCGCGCTCTATGACGGTCTGCATCTGCGGATCGACTGGCATGGCTACCCTTTCAAGAAATGGCCGCTTGAGTGCTCAGACCGCGACGGCGGCGCGCCGCTGCAGCGCGAGCCAGGCGATCGCCGCTCCGATCACGGCGAGCACCGGCAAGGCGGCATAGTTGAGCATCTGCCAGCCATTGCGGTTCATCAGCAGGCCGGAAGAAAACGAAGACGTCGCCGTGGTCAGGAACACCAGGAAATCGTGCATGCCCTGCGCTTTGGCTTTTTCCGAGACGCGGTAGCACTCGGTGAGCAGGGTGGTGCCGCCGACGTAGAGAAAATTCCAGCCGACCCCGAGCAGCAGCAGCGCCCACCAGAAATTGGCCAGCAGCGAGCCGGACAGGGCGATGCTGACGCACAGCGTCTCCAGCGCCATGCCGGCGAACATGACGCTGAGCACACCAAAGCGCCTGATCAGCGAGCCGGTGAAAAACGAGGGGGCGTACATGCCGATCACATGCCACTGGATGACCAGTGCGGCCGAGCTGTAGGGGAGGCCGCACAGCCCCATTGCCAGCGGCGTCGCCGTCATCAGCAGGTTCATGACGCCGTAGCCCAGCGCCGAGCCGGTCACCGCGACGAGAAAGGCGGGCTGGGCCACGATTGTCCTCATCGGCCTTACCGGCTCGTGGCGCTCGGCCACGCTCGGCGCGGGAATGCGAATATAGGCGAGCAGCACCAGCGTGATCAGGCAGAACACGATGAGCGAGGCATAGGCGCCGAGGAAAGGCACGGGGAACAGGCCGCGCGTATGCTTGCTCAGCTCCGGGCCGATGATGCCGCCGACCAGGCCGCCGGTCAGCACCAGCGAAATCGCCTTGGCCTTGAATTCGTGGCTGGCCACATCGGCGGCAGCGAAGCGGTAATACTGGCCGAACGCGTTGTAGACCCCGAGCACCAGTACCCCCGCGCACAGCAGCCAGAAACTTTGCTGCCACAGCGCCAGACAGCACAGGGCGGCGCCCGCAATTCCCACGGACGTGCCGACGCGAAAACCCGTCTGGCGGCCGAAGCGCCGCATGAAAAACGAGGCCGGCAGCGTCGCCAGCGCCGCGCCCACGACATAGCCGGTCGCGGGCAGCGTGGACAGCATCTTGTTCTCGGCCAGCGAGAATCCGGCCAGCGCGGCCAGAGAAATCAGGGTGACGTTGTTGGTAAGCAGCATCGCCTGGCAGCCGGCGAGCAGGGCAACGTTTTTCTTGGCGTTTTCCATTGAACGGGGCGCCGTGCGCCGCACAAGACGGCGGGCGAGGCACGGGAGCCCGGCTACAGGACAGGCCGGATTATAAAAGACAGGGCGCCGACGCACCATGAAATTGACGCTCCCCCCTGGCAATTCCGTACGCGATACCGATTGACAAATTCCACAGGCTCATTCATTCTGCCGCTGCGTGTTCCGTACAAGGGCAAGCGTAGTCGCCGTCAATCACCTTAGGAGAGGAAACTCATGGCCACAAAGAAAAAAGCAGCAAGCAAGAAAACCGCAAGCAAGAAAACTGCGAGCAAGAAGCCGGTAAAAGCAAAAGTTAAGCGCAAGCCAAATGCGGCATTCATGAAACCGATGACCCCGAGCGCCTCGCTCGGCGCCGTGATCGGCGCAGGTGCAATGCCCCGCACCGAAGTGACGAAGAAAATCTGGGCCTACATCAAGAAGAACAAGCTGCAAGACGCCAAGAACCGGCGCATGATCAACGCCGACGACAAGCTGAAAGACGTGTTCGGCGGCAAGAAGCAGGTGTCGATGTTCGAGATGACCAAGCTGGTCAGCAAGCACCTGAAGTAAAGCCTATCTACCTCAAACGACAAGGGCGGCCTCGAGCCGCCCTTGTCGTTTCCAGGGTCTGTTGATATTCAGCACATGGGCCCGACGGCCTGGCGCAGTTCAGGCGGCGAGCAACTCGGCCGCAAGCTGGCGCACCGCCTCCGCCGCCGCCTGCGGGCGCTCGAACGGAAACAGGTGCCCGCCCTCTATGCGGCGGACGCGAAATGCGCGCCGCGTATGCGCGAGCCCGACCTGGCGCAGCACGTCCGAGTTGCGCCCGCCGATGAAACCGGCCGGCAGTTTGAGGCGGTTGCAGTAATAGACCAGATCGTGCGGCACGCTGCGGTAAATGCGGTACTCGATTTCCGGGTCGAACAGCAGACGCACGCGGCCGCCCTCGCGCGCCGTGCCCAGCGCGGCGTAGTCGGCCAGACAGTCGGGGTCGAAATGGCGGAAAATTTTCTTGCGGCGGAAATGCGCGACCATGTCCTCGAGCGAGGGCCAATCGCTGCGCCGCTCGCGCGTGGCGTGGGCGGGAGTGATGCGATCGACCAGGCCCAGGCGCTTCGCCATGCCCAGCGCCCCGCCCTTGAAATAGCCGATGATCGGCGCATCCAGCAGGATGATGCATTTGAACAGCTCCGGGCGCTGCACCGCGGCCATGAACGTGAGATAGCCGCCGAGCGAGTGCCCCACCCCCACCACCGGCGCACGGTAATGGCTGCTCAGATGGTCGATCAGTTGCGCCACCAGGTGCGGCCAGCCGTCGGTGACCGGATAAGCCGGGTCGTGGCCGATGCAGTTGATGCTGCCGATGCGGAAATCGGGCTCGAGGCAGCTGAAGAACTTGCGGTAGCAGGCGGCAGGAAAGCCGTTGGCGTGCGAGAAATGCAGGATGTCGCGGCTCATGCGCACCTACCAGTAGTTTTCCACACTGATCTGCCCCGGGTCGCGCCGGCGGTGCTTCTTCAGCCCGCGCCGCTCCAGCGCATGCACCGTATCCGCGACCATTTCCGGATTGCCGCAAATCATCACGCGCGAGATCTGCGCATCGAGTTTGAGGCCCGCCTTGGCTTCCAGCTGCCCGTCTTCGATCGCCTGGGGAATGCGCCCGTGAAGCGCGAACGCACTGTGTTCGCGGCTGACGACCGGCACGAACACGAATTGCGCCGCACGCTGCGCCAGCAGGGCACCGATTCGGTCCTGGTAGGCGAGTTCCTCGCTGCGGCGCGCCGCGTGCACCAGCACCACGCGGCGAAATCGCCGCCATGGCGCCTCGGACCCGAGTATCGACAGAAATGGCCCGAGCGCAGTGCCGGTGGCGAGCAGCCAAAGATGTTCTCCCGGCGCCACTTCCTCCAGGGTCAGAAAACCCGCCGGCTGCGGCGCGAGATAGATCGCATCGCCGGTTTCGAGCCGGCACAGGCGCGGCGTCAGCGGGTGCTCGGGCAGAACCACGTAATGGAACTCGTGTGGCCGCGCCGCGGGTGCATTGACGAAGGAATAAGGGCGCCCGACCATCTCGCCGTCGACCGCAAGCGCGAGCTTGGTGAACTGGCCGGCCCGGAACGGCGCGACTTCGGCGTCGACCTGCAGCGAATACAGCAGCCCGCCCCAATGCCTCTGCGCTACCACCGTCCCTTCGACCCATTTGCTCATTGGGTCAGGAACGGCTCCGTGTAGAGCGACTCTACTTCTCCGCCGAGCATGACGATGCTGCCGCTGCGCCGGTTGTTTCCGGTATCGCTGAATTCGAAGCCATAGGTGCGGCGCAGCGCCAGGCGCCCGTCGGCATTGCGCGCGAAGCCGAGCGCGACGCACTCCACCGTTTCGTCCAGGAACATCAGGCCGTCGCGCTCGCAGGCGCGCTTGCCCAGCGCCAGTGCGCGCTCGCGCGCGCGCATGCTGTCGAACCAGAGCCAGATCAGCGCGGCGAGCAGGAGCAGGGTTATCGATTCCGCCATGAGCCCATTTTACATGGGGCGGCGCCGCCCTTGTTCGCCTCGGACCATGCGCTTACGCGCGCGCACCGGAATTCGGCCGGCAGCACGCTGAAAATCCGCGTCTCAAGTACGGGGGCGGGCGCGCTCCAGCTCATGCTCAATCCTCCTTAGCGCCGCGCAATGGGGCTGCGGTCGCAACGGCGACCACGCCCTGTTGCAGCAAACCGTCGATCGTGCCGCTGGCGTAGCCGAGCCCGGCGAGCAGCTCGCGCGTATGGCTGCCGGGCAAGGGGACATCGAGTTCGGCGCCGAAGCGGCGGCCGTCCATTTCGAACGGCAGCTTGGGTGTCTTGACCGTGCGCCCGTCGGCGAGCGTGATTTCGGTAAAGCCGCCCGATGCATTCAGGTGCGGGTCGTCGAACAGCTCCTGCGGCTTGACGATGGGGGCGTAAGGCAGGCCGGCACGCTCGCAGGCCTGCATCAGCTCGGCCTTGCTCATGCGCGCGAAGCGCGCGCGCACCAGCGGCAGCATGCGCTCGCGCGCATGCACGCGCTGGTTGTTGGTCGCGAGCGTGGCGTCGGCGGCAAGTTCATGCATATCGAAGTGCTCGCAGAAGACTTTCCATTGCGTGTCGCTGACCACGCCGACGAACAGTTGCCCGCCGTCGGCCGTGTCGAATACGTCGTAGATGGCCCAGGCGGAAAGCCGGCTGGGCATGGGCGCGGCGGGTTTGCCGGTGACCGCGTATTGCATCATGTGCTGCGCCACGAGGAACACGTTGTTCTCGAACAAGGCGCTTTGCACATACTGGCCGCGGCCGCTGCGCGCTCGCTCGTGCAGCGCGGCGAGGATCGCGATGGCGCCGAACATGCCGCCCATGATGTCGTTCACCGAGGCGCCTGCGCGCAAGGGGCGGCCCTCGGGGCCGGTCATGTAGGCGAGGCCGCCCATCATCTGCACCACTTCGTCCAAAGCGGTACGCTGCTCGTACGGCCCCGGCAGGAAGCCTTTCAAGGAACAGTAGATGATCTCCGGCCGCAGCGCTTTCACCTGCGCGTAGCCCAGGCCGAGCGCGTCCATGGTGCCGGCGCGGAAATTCTCGGTGACCACGTCCGCTGTCGCGAGGAGCTTATGCGCGATTTCCAGGCCCTGCGGCGATTTGAGGTCGAGCGCCAGGCTTTTCTTGTTGCGGTTGTAAGTGGCCCAGAAGCCGGCGCCGGTACCGGTCAGGCGGCGCGTGTTGTCGCCCTCGGGGGGCTCGATCTTGATCACTTCGGCGCCTAGGTCGGCGAGCACCAGTCCGCAGGACGGCCCCATGACCATGTGCACGAACTCGAGCACGCGCACGCCGGCGAGCGGCAATACCTGCGGCTGCCGCTCCTGCGTCGCGTCCATGTCGGCCTGCGTGGATGATCGCGTGACGGCCATGATAGTGCGCGCGGGATCAGGCCGAGGGATTGGGGTAGCGCTGGTGGATCGCGTCGATGCCGGACAGCGTCTCGGCATCGAGTTCGACTTTGACGCTGTCGATGTTCTGCTTCAGCTGCGCCAGATCGGTCGCGCCGACGATGGTCGAGGCGACGAACCAGCGCGTGCGCACGAACGCCAGCGCCATTTCCACCGGACTGAGGCCGCGGCTTTGTGCGAGCCGGCCATATTCCTCGGCCGCGGTGCGCGCAAGCTCGCGCTTGTAGCGTTCACCGAAATCGGCGAACAGCGCCAGGCGCGCGCGCGGCGGCATCGCGCCGCCCGCATATTTGCCGCTGAGCATGCCCATCGCGAGCGGGCTATAGGCGAGCAGCGGCACTTTTTCGCGGAAACTCGCCTCGGCCAGCTCGCCGTCGAACATGCGGTTCAGCAGGCTGTAGGCATTCTGGATGGTCAGCGGCGACGGCAAGCCGTGCGCGCGCGCCACGCGCGCGAACTCGCACAGGCCCCAGGTCGTTTCGTTGGACAGCCCGTAATGGCGGATCTTGCCCGCCTTGATTAGTCCGGCCATGGTCTCGATCTGCTCGAGGACAGGAATCGCCTGCGCCTCCTTCCCCGGATCGAAGCGGGTCACGCCGAACATGGGCACATTGCGCCCCGGCCAGTGAATCTGGTACAGGTCGAGGTAGTCCGTACGCAGCCGCCTCAGGCTGTCATTCAGCGCCCCGCTGATGTTCTCGCGCGTGAGCTCGGTGCGCCCGCCGCGCACCCAGTCGCGCCGCCCCGGGCCGGCCACCTTGCTTGCAACTATCAGCTGGTCGCGCTTTTGCCTTGGCAGCCAGGCACCCAGATAGGTCTCGGTGCGCGCGTACGTGCGCGCGCTCGGGGGCACCGGATACATCTCCGCCGTGTCGATGAAATTGATGCCGTGATCGCGCGCGAAATCGAGCTGCAGCTGCGCGTCGCGCTCGCTGTTCTGCTCGCCCCAGGTCATGGTGCCGAGGCAGATTTCAGAAACGCGCAGCCCGCTCTCGCCGAGCTTGTTGAGCTTCATGCCCGGCTCCAGGAACAGTCGTGCATCATAGCTTGGGTGGAATCAGGCCCATGTGCCTGCCGCTGTCGACCATGATCGTGTCGCCCGTGATTAGATCCGCGCCTTCAATCAACCAGACGATCACGGCAGCGACCTCCTCAGGCGTACCGGGCCGGCCCAGCGGCGTCCCCTGCCGATAGAGCTTCTCCATGGCCGCGAACCGCGGGCCATAGCCATCGCGCACCCACTTGGTGTCGATCAGTCCTGGACAGACCGCGTTGACGCGGATTTCGGGTCCGAGCGAGTACGCGAGCGATACGGTCAGCGTGTTCAGCGCCCCTTTAGACGCAGCATAGGCCATGCTCGATCCCCCGCCGCTCTTGCCAGCCACCGACGACACGTTGACCACCGCACCGCGCCCGCTTTTTTTCATCGCCGGCGCGCAGGCGCGCACCATCTGGTAGGCGCCGATCACATTGACCGCGTAAATGCGCTGGAAGTCCTCGGCCGAAAGCGCATCCAGGTCCGCATGATTGGCGAACTTGGTCGCACCGGCGTTATTGACCAGGGCATCGATGCGGCCCCATTTATCCAATGCCGCCTGCGCCAGGCGGCAGCAGTCGGCGTCCTGCGCCACGTCCGCCTTGACCAGCAGCGCCTCCCCGCCAGACTGCGCGCCGGCGGCCTGGCGGGCCTTCAGCGTCGCACGCGCGGCTTCCTCGCTCTTGCTGTAGTTGACCAGCACGCGTGCACCCTTGCGCGCGAGCAGGATCGCGCTCGCCGCGCCGATGCCGCTGGCGGAACCGGTGACGATGCACACTGCGTTTTTCAGTTCCATAGCCGCATTCCAGGTAGATTTCGATTAAACCGTCGCCACCGGCGTCGCCGGCGAGCCGACTGCGCCGGGCAGCCGCAGCGGCGGCGCGGTAAGCAGGAAGCGGCTGCGCCCATGCGCACGCAGCCACTGCGCGAGTTCGGCGAGATACCAGATCTCGCCCAGATGCACGCCGAGCTTGAACAGGCAATGCTCGTGCAGCGGCATGGCCGGGTGCAGCCCCGGCAGTTCGCGCGCCGGCAGCAGCTCGACCGCGTAGTTGTCGGCGATCAGCGCGGCGAGGCCGCTGGCCGTGATCCATTGCAGCAGCCTGGCGTCGCGTCCGTCCAGGCCGAGGTAGGCCGCATCGAGCCGCTTCACCTCGACCTCGCGCCCCATTTCCAGGATCACATCGGCCCAGCCGGTATACAAGCACACCATGTCGCCGGTTCCGACTTCGACCTTATCCGCCTCCAGCACGCGCATCAGCTCGTCGTAGCCCACGGCCTTGCGGCAGCGGCCGAAATGCGCGTACAAATCGATCATCACCGCGCGCCCCTGCACGCAGCTCTCGGCCATGTTCTCTATGCCCAGGCGCCTCGCCTCGCTGCCCTCATAGCAGCCCCAGGGCGACAGCTCCTTGTGTTGCGGCGCGGCGATGTGCTCGCCCGCGCGCCAGCCGTTGTAGAACACGGTCTCGGCCACACCGTCGCCGTCGGCGTCGAACTGCGCACCCACATGGGCGAAACTGTCCCACTGGGTCGAATATTGCAGCCACAGCAGCACCCCGTCATCGCACACTACGTCGGTATGCAGCGGGTTTTCGCCGGAGAGCAGGAAATTGAAGTTGGCGCGGCCCGAGCGCGCCGTGGCGAAGCGCCGCGGCGGCAGGCGGCGCGCGTTGACCTTGTTGCCGCCGGGGTAATCCAGCGGCAGCGACAGGCAGAAACGCTGCCCGGTTTTGACTTCGGCCACGCCCTGCAGCACTTTCTGCGGCGTGATCAGATTCATGCGGCCGCGCTGGTCGTCGGGTCCGAAATCGCCCCAGTTCGAACCCGGGGGCCGCTGCTTCCATCTGGGCGGCACTGGT
>JAJZPQ010000064.1 GCA_021811085.1 Pseudomonadota bacterium
GCATGCGCGTAGGTTTCCAGCGCCGGCGTGGCCGAGCCGAGCACGATGGGAATTCCCAGCTGGCGCGCGCGGAATATCGCCACGTCGCGCGCCGAATAGCGCAAGCCGTCCTGCTGCTTGAACGATGCGTCCTGTTCCTCGTCCACCACGATCAGCCCCAGCTTAGGCATGGGCACGAACGCTGCAAGCCGCGTGCCGAGCACGATCCCCGCCGCGCCGCTTTGCGCGCGCAGCCAGTGCTGCGTGCGCTCGCCGTCGGCGAGGCCGCTGTGCAGGCTCACCAGCGGCGTATCCGGAAAACGTTCGCCGAACTCCTGCATCAGGCGCGGTGTCAGGTTGATCTCCGGCACTAGCACCAGTGCCTGCCTGCCTGCCGCGAGCGCGCTTGCGATCAGGCGCAGGTAAATCTCGGTCTTGCCGCTGCCGGTAATGCCGTGCAGCAGGTACACGCCGTAACCGGGTCCGGCGCTTTCGATTTGCTGCAGCGCCTGCTGCTGCTCGGCGTTGAGCGGCAGCTTTTCGACGAAACGGGTTGCGTGCGGCTGTGGTGCAGGCTCATAGCGCTCTATCCCGCCGGCGCCGCCGAGTTCGGCCAGCGCTTTTTTCGCGCTCGCGCTTTGCGCCAGCAGCAACTCCTCGGTGCAGTCCGCTTGCAGCAGCATTTGCAGCAGCGCGCGCTTTACTTTTGCGCGGGCCGGCAATTGCGCCAAAGCCTCGCGCCCGCTGCTGCTCACGCGGTACGCGATCGCCTGCCTGAGCGCCGGTGCGGGGCTCGCCTGGCGCAGCTGGCGCGGCAGGCCATTGAAAATGACTTCGCCCAGAGGCCGGTGGTAATAGCCGCTGCAAAAATGCACGAGCTCCAGCCAATCGCGTCCCAGCGCGGGGATCTCGCGCAAAACGCGCACGGCAGGCTTCAGCTTTGCGCTGTCCACCTCCGATGTGTCGGCGATGCTGACGATCACGCCGACTGCGCGTCTATTGCCGAAGGGTACGAGTACGCGCATGCCGATATCGTCGGCGCCGGCCGCGTCACAGCTGTAATCGAACACGCGCGGCACGGGCAGGTCGAGCGCGACGTGCAGTATGCTCATGCGCCGTCAAAGGAAAAAATTTCGGCGGCGCAAGCTACGCGAGAATTTTGAAGCGAATTATCTCGAAACTGCTGCATCACCCTATTGCCAAAGGGGAACTTCGGTTGTACACAATTTTTGTGGGTAACTTTGTGAATAAGTTTGTAATCTGGCTGTAACCGTCTTTGCCGAAAGGAATTTCTCCTGCTGCTCAAATTTGCGGCTAGGCATATATCCGTTTAGAAACATTGCGTTGCAACAGCTCCCCAGGGAGGCGCGGTTTCCGCTAGGAAAACCGCGGGGGAGCACGATGTTGTGCATAAGTCAAGTTTGCCGACCGGGCAGAAATCCTTAGCTGGCGCCGAGTTTGGCGCTGTCGCCGTGGTAGCGCGCGCTGGCTTGATGCACGCAATCGACGAGAATTTTGACTTTTTCTGGCTCGGTAAATTGCGAAATGCCATGACCTAAATTGAATACATGGCCGTTGCCTTGGCCGAAAGCGGCCAGGGTCTTTTCCGTTTCGCGCTGTACCACGTCTGCGGATGCGAACAGCACCGCCGGGTCGAGGTTGCCTTGCAGTGCAACACGATCGCCGATCCGCGCGCGCGCCTGCGCCAGATCCACGCTCCAATCGAGGCCGACCGCATCGCAACCGATCGCGGCGATGTCTTCGAGCCAATTGCCGCAGCCCTTGGTGAACACGACGGCCGGAATGCGCGCGCCTGCGTGCTCGCGCTTAAGCCCGGCGATGATGCGCTGCATATAGGCCAGGGAGAATTCGCGGTAGGCTGCGTGCGACAGGTTGCCGCCCCAAGTATCGAAGATCATCACCGCCTGGGCACCGGCCTCGATCTGCGCATTGAGGTAATGGGTCACCGCTTGCGCGTTGATATCGAGGATGCGGTGCAGCAGGTCCGGGCGCGCATAGAGCATGGTCTTGATGGTGCGGAAATCGTCGCTTGCGCCTCCCTCCACCATGTAGCAGGCCAGCGTGTACGGGCTGCCGGAGAAGCCGATCAGCGGCACGCTGCCGCCGAGCGCGCGCCGGATTTCGCTGACCGCGTCGAGCACATAGCGCAACTCGGCGCCGGGGTCGGGCACCGCCAGATCGCGTATGGCCCATTCATCGCGCAGCGGCCGCTCGAACTTGGGCCCTTCGCCTTCGGCAAAATACAGTCCCAGCCCCATGGCGTCGGGCACGGTGAGGATGTCCGAAAAAAGTATGGCCGCATCGAGCTCGAACCGGGCCAGCGGCTGCAGCGTGACTTCGGTGGCGTAGCCCGGGTTCTTGCACAAGCCGAGAAAACTGCCGGCGCGGCTGCGCGTCTGGTTGTATTCCGGCAGGTAGCGCCCGGCCTGGCGCATCAGCCATACCGGCGTGTATGCGGTGGGCTGGCGCAACAGCGCGCGCAGCAGCGTGTCGTTTCTCGGCTTGGTCATTTTATTTGAGCAGTTTGGTGGTGATGAATTTCCATTCGCGCGGATCCACGGGCGTGATCGACAGGCGATTGCCGCGCGCGAGCAGGCGCATTCCGGCCAGTTCCTGGTGCGCTCGCAGTTCGGCTAAGCCGAGCAGGCGCGTTTTGCCGACGAAGCGCACGTCGACATTGACCCAGCGCGGGCGGTCGCGCGTGGCCTTGGCGTCGTAATACTTGCTCTTCGGGTCGAATTGCGTTTCGTCCGGATAGGCCGCGGTGCAGACCTCGGCCAGGCCGGCGATGCCCGGCTCGGCGCAGCTCGAATGATAGAACAGCACCTGGTCGCCGACTTGCATCTGGTCGCGCATGAAATTGCGCGCCTGATAGTTGCGCACGCCGAACCAGGGACTGCCGCGCCGCGGCGCGCGCGCCAGGTCGTCGATGCTGAACTCGTCGGGCTCGGATTTCATCAGCCAGTAGCGCATGGTCAGGATCTTTGCGGCGGGCGCCCTACAAACAAAAATCGCAGACCCCGCGTCTGCGATTCGGTCTGCGATTCTGTCTGAGATGCGGACAGCGATCGATGAGGTATTGGATTCCCCGCAAATGCCGTCAGACCCGCATCCTCTGAACCTGCAGTCCAGAGTGGTCGCATTCCGGCCGCCGTAGGTACGTCCACCGTCGCACGAGGCGAAGGGACGCGCACAAAAGCGGCGCTGTGGTTTGCGACCTCAGCACATATATTGGTTCAAGGAATATATGGCCTTAACGAGCATCGCAGGGAAACTTTTTGCGGTCTGGCCCGTTCGGGCGCGATCTAGAACAGAGAATCCTGTTGCGACAACGCTTGATCAAGCTTCGACTGCACTAAATTCATTCTACGCTTTAATTCTGCGATGTCAAAGCCGCTGCCGAGCTTGATTGAGAGCAATTCGTTGGCGATATTGAGCGCGGCCATGACGGCAATGCGCTCGGTGCCGGCGACCTTGCTCGCCGCCTTGATTTCGGTCATTTTCTTATCGACATAGGCAACCGCGGCGAGCAGCGCCTCGCGTTCGTCGTCGGCGCAGGTCACGCGGTAGCTGCGCCCCATGATGCTGACGTCCAGGGTCTTGGGTTTGGTGCTCATTCCGGCATCTGACGCAACAGCGCCTCCAGGCGGGTCTTGGCGCCATCGACTTTGCCTTCGAGCAGCTTGACGTCGTTCTGTGCCGATACCAATTGCAGCCTCAATTCCTTGTTCTCGCTCTTCAGGCGCTGGCACAGCTGCAAGAACTGATCGATCTTGCCGTCAAGTGTGTCGAATTCCGCGTCCATCACCGCACTATAATTTCAAAAATTGTGCCAAGTCAAGTAATAACAGGCAACTCTCAAAGCTCTTTCCATGATGAATAAGCCGGCTTATTTCGTTGAGTCTGCGCGGAATTTCCAGCCCCGCCCCTTCTGTCGGTGCAGGGGCGGCAGCCGGGGCCGATAGCGTGTAATATTGCGGCACTCGTTCGAGGTGTCCGCCAGCGCTTCCCGCAGGCGGGTGAAACGGGAAACAGGTGCCGCGTGTAGCTACGCTGAAAGCCTGTGCTGCCCCCGCAACGGTAGGTGAGCGCGGGTCTGTCTCTACGCCACTGCAAGCTCGCGCTTGCGGGAAGGCGACAGATCCAATCCCACGAGCCCGGAGACCGGCCTTGCGCGACAGGTGGAAACACTGCGGGGAAGCGGTGCGCCGGTTGCGATTCTGAATTCCCCCGCGTTTCCTTTATTGTTTTGTTGTGCCGCCTGCGGGGACGCTGGCGGCGGGGGAAAGTCATGCAATTTAAATCATTTATTTCCGCTATTACGCTGGCGCTGGCGACGCAGGCATTTGCACAAGAAGACGCGGTGGTGGTCACCGCCTCGCGGCTCGACCAACAGTTGACCGACACCATTGCCCATACCACCGTAATCACGCAAAAAGATATTCGCGAATCGCAGGCCATCGATCTACCCAGTCTGCTGGCCCGCGAAGCCGGCTTCGAGTTCGTGCAAAACGGCGGTATTGGCACCTCGAGCAGCGTTTTCATGCGCGGTGGAGATGGCCATCAGGTGCTGATTTTGATCGACGGCGTACGCGTCGGCTCAGCCACGCTTGGCACCACTTCGATCGAGAACGTAATGCTGGACCAGGTCGAGCGGGTGGAGATCGTGCGCGGCAACGTCTCGGCGCTGTACGGCGCCAATGCCATCGGCGGTGTAATCCAGATTTTCACCAAACAGGGGCGCGGCACGCCGCATGCCGAGGCGCAGATGATGGCCGGCTCGCGCGGCACCCATCGCGCCTCGGCCGGTTATAGCGGCAGCGTCGAGGACACACGCTTCAGCCTGAATGTTTCGCAGTTCCAGACCAATGGTTTTTCGGCGATCAACACGCAGCAGGCGCCCAAAGCCAATCCGGACAATGACGGCTACCACAACCTTAGCGTTTCAGGCCAGATCGCGCATCGCCTTGCCGAAGGCCACGAGATCGGGCTGCGCGCTTACCAAAGCGCCGGTAAGGTCCAATTCGATAACGCTTTCGGCATACCGGCTGAACGCGACAGCTTGAACGATACCTTGTCGACTTATGCGCTCTACTCGGACAACCGGTTCAACTCTTTCTGGAAGTCGCATCTATCCATCGCGCAGGGCACAGACGAGTCCAAGACCTTTACGAACGGCGGGACGCCCACGCGGTTCAACACCAAGAACACGCAATACCAGTGGCAAAACGATTTCAGCCTGGCTAGGGAGCATGTCGTGACTGCCAGCCTGGAAGAGCAGAAGCAGCGGGTGGATAGTACCACCGCCTACGCCTATACCACCCGGGATGTGCGCAGCATGATGCTTGCATACAATGGCCGCGTTGGCGCGAGTCAGTTTCAGGCAAGCACCCGCCGTGACCGTTATTCGGACTTCGGCGATGCCGACACCTGGCTTGCAGGCTACGGTTACGATATCAACGCGCGCTGGAAAGTAACGGCCATGCGCTCGAGTGCATTTCGGGCACCCACCTTCAACGAGTTGTTCTACCCCGGTTTTGGCAACCCCAAGCTGCAAGCCGAGAAGACCCAGAGCAACGAGCTGGGACTGCAGTACGCCGTGGGCCGTCACCTGCTGCGGGTGGCCGAATTCCGCACTCAGTACCGGAACCTGATCCAGACCGTACTGGTTGCGCCGCCGTTCACCTATCTGCCGGAAAACGTGGCGAGCGCACGGGTTGGGGGCACTGAGATGAGCTACACGGGGCAGTTCGACAACTGGGATATGCGGGCTAGCCTGACGGTGCAGGACCCGGTCGACACCGCGACCGGGGCACAGTTGCGCCGCCGCGGCAAGAATTTCGGCAACCTGGTGGTGAATACCACGCTTTCCGGCTGGCGCGTCGGCGCCGAAGCGATCGTCGGCAGCGCGCGACCCGACAACAATATCGTCAGCGGCGCGCCGGTGACACTGGGCGGCTACAAGGTGGTCAATCTGACCGCACGCCATGCGGTGACGAAAAACACGTACATCGCGGCACGCTTGGAGAACGCCTTCGACGAGCACTACCAGGTCGCGCATGGCTACAACACGCCGGGCCGCGGACTGTTTGTCTCGCTCAATTGGCAGCAGTAGGGAGGGGGCTTGCGGCGCGCGATGCTCATCTGGCTGGTGCTTGCGCTGGTTGCGCTCACCGCGTTCGCGCTCGCTCTTGCCAGCGGCAGCAGTCACCTCGCGCCGCTCGAACTGCTGCGGGCGCTCGCCGCTCCCGGCGATAGCGTCGCCGGCGAGATCCTGTTCAAGCTGCGCCTGCCGCGCGCGCTCGCCGCGTTCGCAGCCGGGGGGCTGCTGGCGCTGGCCGGCGCCCTGATGCAAGTGCTGTTGCGTAATCCTCTCGCCGACCCGTACGTGCTGGGCTTGTCCGGCGGCGCGGCGGTGGGTGCGTTGGGCGCGATGCTTGCCGGGCTGGGTTCGCTGTTCGTCAATCTCGGCGCGGCGGCAGGCGCGCTCGCGGCAATCGTGCTCGTGTTCGCGCTGGCGCGACGGGACTTCGCGCGCCAGCAGCTGTTCGGCGCGCTGGATGCTTCGCCGCGCCTGTTGCTCACGGGCGTGATCATTGCCGCCGGATGGTCGGCTCTCATTACCATGATCCTCACGCTGGCGCCCGAAGCCAAGTTGCGCGGCATGTTGTTTTGGCTTATGGGCGATCTGAACGGCGCCGAATCCTGGGCGCCCGCCCTGGTGACGCTCGCGGTTTGCCTCGCTGCAATCTATCCGGCGGCACGCGACCTCAACGTGCTGTTGCGCGGCGAGGCGCTGGCGCACGCCCTCGGCGTACGCGTTGCGGCGCTTCGCTATACGATTTATCTGGTCGCCTCGATCGCGACGGCCTTGGCGGTAACGACCGCCGGCACCATCGGCTTCGTCGGACTGGTGGTACCGCATGCGCTGCGCCTCCTGTTGGGCAATGATCAGCGCGTATTGCTGCCAGCCAGTGCGCTCGCGGGCGGCGCACTGCTCGTTGCGGCGGATACCGTGGCACGCACTGCGCTCGCCCCGTTGCAGTTGCCGGTGGGGGTCATCACGGCGCTGTTTGGGGTGCCGGCGTTCATGTTCCTGTTGATGCGCAATCCGAGGAAGGCATGAGCAGGGAGCAGGGGCCCGATGCAATGGGGATGCGACCGACCGCGAATGCCTTCGGCCGCCGACAGTGCGGATGTGAAACTGTCACGGCAGAAAAGGAGGCGGCGACGTGAGCGTGCCGCTGCTCGAAGTGCGGGGGTTGGCGCTGGCGGCGGGCGGGAGAATCTTGGTGCGCGAGCTGAGCTTCTGTCTCAATTCCGGCGAGACGTGGTGCCTGCTCGGTCCGAACGGGGCGGGCAAGACGACCTTGCTGCATACCGTGGTGGGGTTGCGAGAGCCGCAAGGCGGCTCGGTGCGACTGGCCGGCCGGGCGCTTGAGGACTGGCCACCGGGCGAGGCCGCGCAGGCACGCGGCTTGCTGCCACAGACGACGCACGATGCCTTCAGCGCGAGCGTCGCCGAGATCGTGCTGCTGGGGCGCCATCCGTATCTTGGGCGCTGGCAATGGGAGGGCGCGGGCGACCGCGAGATTGTCCGTGCTGCGTTGCGCGCAATGGACCTTGCGGGATTCGAGGAGCGCGACGTGTTGACCCTGTCGGGCGGCGAACGCCAGCGCGTGGCACTGGCGGCGCTGCTGGTCCAGGATCCGCCGCTGTTCTTGCTCGACGAGCCGGTGGCGCATCTCGATTTGCATCATCAGGTGTTGGTTCTGGAGCATCTTGGCAAGCTGGCGCGCGAGCACGGCAAAGCGGTGCTGTTCACGGTGCACGACCTCAATTTAGCCGCGCGTTTTGCCGACCACGCCCTGCTGCTCACGCCGCATGGAAGCGTGCGGCAGGGACCCATAGGCGAAGTGATGACCGAGCACGACTTATCGTACGCGTTCGGCCACCGCGTGGCGCGTCTCGAAACGGCCGGGCGAACCCTGTTCATTCCGGAGTGAATATGCTCTCAGACGACAAAGACGGGAACATCGACGAGCGCCATAAGGCGCGCATGCAGCGCAAGAAGCGGGTGGTCGATGAAAAAATGCGCGCGGCGCAGCGCGACGCGGGTGTCATCATCGTGGTGACCGGCAACGGCAAAGGCAAATCGAGTTCCGGTTTCGGCATGGTGGCGCGGGCGCTTGGCCACGGCATGAAGGTCGGCGTGGTCCAATTCATCAAAGGCGCGGTTCCGACCGGCGAGGAGCAATTTTTCCGGCGCTTTCCCGATGAAGTGGAATTTTGCATCGCCGGCGAAGGCTACACCTGGGAGACCCAGGACCGCGAACGCGATATCCAGAAGGCCGAAACCGGCTGGGCCCGCGCGCAACGCATGCTGGCCGATCCGCGCTTCGGTTTGGTCCTCCTGGATGAGATCAACATCGTGCTCAAGTATCGATATCTCGACGTGCGCGAGGTGCTGGCCGATGTGCGCACGCGGCCGCCGTTGCAGCATGTGGTGATGACCGGGCGGGCCGCGCCGCCCGAGATCATCGCGGCCGGCGACACCGTTACAGAGATGATGCAGACCAAGCACGCATTTCAACAAGGCATCCGCGCACAAAAAGGAGTGGAATGGTGAACGTTACTAAAGCAAAGGATCAACCCGTCGGTTTTGCTATTTCGGCGCCCTCGCGCGCTATCGAGACTGCGCTTCGCGACAAGATCGACAACAAGACCAAGCCTCTGGGCGCGCTCGGTCGGCTGGAGACGCTGGCGCTGCAGATCGGCCTCATTCAGCAAACCCTATCCCCACAACTGACGCGACCGCAAATCCTGTTGTTCGCCGGCGATCATGGTGCGGTGGCCGAGGGCATCAGCGCGTTTCCGCAGGAAGTCACCTGGCAAATGGCGCACAATTTTCTTTCGGGGGGCGCAGCGATCAATGTGCTTGCGCGACAGGCAGGCATGGGGGTTCAGGTGATCGACGCCGGAGTGAACCACGATTTTCCGCCCGAGGGCGGTGCGCGCAACTGCAAGATTGCACCTGGCACCGCCAACTATGTGCGCGAGCCGGCCATGAGCACCGCGCAGTGCGCACAGGCCATCCGCATCGGCGCGCAACTCGTGCGCGAATGCGCGCAGCAGGGCACGAATGTCATTGGCTTCGGTGAGATGGGCATAGGCAACACCGCGTCGGCATCGCTGTTGCTGCATCGCGTCGGCGGCATACCGCTCACCGAGTGCGTCGGGCGCGGCACGGGCGTCGATGACCTGGGACTGGCGCGCAAGCAGGGGATCCTCGCGCGTGCCTCTGCGCGCCGTCCGGGTGCGTTGGCGCCGCTCGAAGCGCTCGCCGAGTACGGTGGCTTCGAGATCGCGATGATGGTGGGGGCCTTCCTCGCCGCAGCGGAGGCGAGGATGGTGATTCTGGTGGATGGCTTTATCGCCGGCAGCGCGCTGCTGGTGGCGAGCCGGCTCCATCCCGCGGTGCTCGAGTATTGCGTATTCGCGCATCTCTCGGCCGAGGCAGGGCACAGACGCATGATGGACTTGCTCGGCGCCGAGCCAGTGCTCGCGCTCGATATGCGCCTGGGCGAGGGCACCGGCGCGGCGGTGTGCTACCCGATCGTGCAATCCGCGGTGACGTTCCTCAACGAAATGGCGAGCTTTGCCGAGGCCGGCGTGAGCGAAAAGGACGATTGAAGGTTCACGATGGGCCTGCTCGCCGATCAGTCGCGCCTGGTACTCACCGCGATCCAGTATTTCACGCGCCTGCCGGTGCCGCGCTGGACCGGCTATTCCGAGCGCCAGCTGAACGATGCCGCGCGCTATTTCCCGCTGGTCGGCATCCTCGTGGGCCTGATCACCGGAGGGGCGTATCTGCTCGCGATCTCCGTGTTTCCGCAGCCGCTCGCGGTGCTGCTGGCGATGATTTCCGGCGTCTTGCTTACCGGCGGCTTTCACGAGGACGGCCTGGCAGACGCCTGCGACGGTTTCGGCGGGGGCTGGGACAAGCGGCAGATTCTCGCCATCATGAAAGACTCGCGCATCGGCAGCTACGGCGTGCTTGGCCTGGTGCTTGGCCTCGCGCTCAAGTTTGCTGCGCTCGCCGCCGTGCCCTCTGCCCGGTTTCTTGGAATCACCGTGGCGGCGCATGCCTTCAGCCGTTTCATGGCGGTGAGCGTCATGGCGACTCAGCACTACGTGCGCGACGACGACAGCGCGCGCGCCAAACCCGTCGCGCAAAATATCTCGCCCGTCGGACTCGCCTGCGCTGCGCTCTTTGCCCTGGCGCCGCTGGCATGGCTGGGATCGGCGGGGGTGGCGGGCGCGGCCGGGGCGCTCGCGCTGCGGCTCGCGGCAGCCCGGTATCTTTACCGCCGCATCGGGGGCTACACCGGCGATTGCCTGGGCGCCGTCCAGCAAATCACCGAGATCGGCTTCTATCTGGCGCTACTCGCATGCATCTCTACTTGATACGCCATACTCGGCCGCAGATCGAAGCCGGCCTCTGCTACGGCCAGCTCGAGGTGCCCCTCGCGCCGACCTGCGTCGAGGATTGCGCCGCCGTCGCCGCGCGCCTGCCGCCGGTGGAGGCGGTGTGGACCAGCCCGCTGGCGCGCTGCCGCACTTTGGCGGAAACGATAGCAGCGCGCGTCGACGTGGCGCCCGTGGCCGACGCGCGCCTGCGCGAATTGGGCTTCGGTGAGTGGGAAGGGCGGCGCTGGGAGACGATCGGCCGCGGCGAGAGCGAACGCTGGGCTGTGGATTACTGGAACGTGCCGCCGCCGGGCGGCGAGACCTATCGTGAACTCTATGAGCGCGTTGGCCTGGCGCTGGAGGGGATCCTTGCGTGCGACGCGCAACACGTCGCGGTGGTGACACATGCCGGACCGATCCGCGCTGCACTAGCACGTTGCCTGCGGCTCGAACCGAAGCGCTACCCGGAAATCGATCTTGACTACGGCGGCATCAATTTGCTGCACGCCGGCGGTGCGGGGCGAGGCGTCTGGCGTCTGGAGTATCTCAATGGCTAGCGCTGCCGCCGTTTCCTGCCCGGCGCTGCTGATCACAGGCTGCGCCTCGGGTCAGGGCAAGACCACGGTCACGGCGGCGCTGGCGCGCTATCACGCGCGTATGGGGCGACGCGTCAGGGTGTTCAAGACCGGGCCCGATTTCATCGATCCGACAATACTCGAAGCGGCCAGCGGCGCGCCGGTCTACAACATCGACTGCTGGATGGTCGGTACCGAAGACTCGCGCGCGCTGCTCGCCGCGGCGGCGCGCGATGCCGATCTGATCCTGGTGGAGGGCGCGATGGGCTTGCATGACGGCGAACCCAGCGCCGCCGATCTCGCTGTGACCTTTGACTTGCCGGTGGCCGCAGTCATCGACGCCGGCGCCATGGCGCAGACTTTCGGTGCTGTGGCCAAGGGCCTCAAGGAATATCGGGCGGTGCCGTTCGCCGGCGTGATCGCCAATCGCGTCGCGGGTGCGGGCCACGCACGCATACTGGTCGCGAGCCTGCCACCCGACATTGTGTTGCTGGCAGCGCTGCCCCAGGCAGCGCGTTCGTTACCCGAGCGCCATCTGGGTCTGGTACAGGCGGACGAGCTAGCCGGACTGACTTCCATGCTTGATGCGCTTGCGGATCTCGTCGGGGCAAGCGCCTACACCGCGCTGCCGCCCGCGGTGAAATTCACTCCGTACGCTACGCCCGCGGCCCCGCAGCTGCTTGCCGGAAGGCGCGTCGCGGTGGCGCGCGACGCCGCGTTTTCCTTTCTCTATCGCGCCAATATCGATTGCCTCACTGCGATGGGTGCCGAGCTGATTTTCTTTTCGCCGGTCGCCGATGATGCGGTGCCCGCGGCCGACGCGCTCTATTTGCCCGGAGGCTACCCTGAGCTGCATGCAGCTCAGCTTGCCCGCAACCGCCGTTGGCAGGACTCGATACGCGCCTTCGCTGCGGCGGGAAGGCCGTTGCTCGCCGAATGCGGCGGCATGATGGTGTTGTTCGATACGCTCACTACGCTGGACGGTACTGCACATGCGATGGCCGGACTTTTGCCCGGCAAAGTGAGGATGCGCGAGCGCCTCGCCGCACTCGGCCTGCAGTCGCTCGCGCTGCCGCAGGGCGAATTGCGCGGCCACAGCTTTCATTACTCGCTGCTGGACACACCGCTTGAACCGGTGTGGCGTTGCACGCCGCGCCGGCTGGGTACGGGCGAGTGCGTTTTTCGGCGCGGCGCGATCACCGCCTCCTATTTGCACGCTTACTTTCCATCCAATCCGGTAGCCGTGGCGGCGCTGCTGACGGGGACGGTATGAGCGAGTTCAGCCGCGAGCAGATCGACACGGTCTACCACGTCATCGCAGCACGCCGCGACATGCGCCATTTCCTGACCGACCCGGTAGACCCGCAAGTCCTCGCGCGCCTGCTGGCCGCCGCGCATCTCGCGCCAAGCGTGGGGTTCATGCAGCCGTGGCGCTTTGTGCGCATCACGGATCGCGCGCTGCGCCGCGCCATCCATGCTTTGGTTGAAGAGGAGCGCGTGCTTACGGCGAAGGTGCTCGGTGAACGCGGCGACGAGTTCATGCGCCTCAAAGTCGAAGGTATCCTCGAATGCGGTGAAGTGCTGGTGGCAGCGCTCGCCGACCGGCGGGAAGAGCATGTGTTCGGGCGCCGCACCATGCCGGAGATGGATCTCGCTTCGGTGGCCTGCGCCATCCAGAACATGTGGCTCGCGGCACGGGCCGAAGGAATCGGCATGGGCTGGGTGTCGCTGTTCGACCCCGTGGCCCTGCGCGCGCTGTTGCGCATGCCGGAAGGCAGCCGACCGGTCGCGGTGCTGTGCCTGGGCCATGTGCGCGAGTTCTACCCGCGGCCGATGCTGGAGATGGAGAACTGGGCGCAGCGCAGCGATCTGGACAAGCTGGTGTTCACCGATTATTGGAACGAGCGCACCACACCGGAGAAGCCGGCATGATCACCCTGATCACAGGGGGTGCGCGCTCGGGTAAAAGCGGCTACGCGGAGCGGCTCGCCACGCAAAGCGGCCTGCAGGTCGTCTACCTCGCCACGGCATGGGCGGGCGATGCCGAAATGGGCGAGCGCGTCCGCCTTCACCGTGCTAGTCGGCCCGCGGACTGGGTCACGGTGGAGGAGCCGCTCGCGCTAGGCGCGGCGCTGCGTGCGCACGCGCGCGCCGATCGCTGCCTGGTGATCGATTGCCTCACGCTCTGGCTCAACAACTTGATTCTGGCCGACCATCCCGGCAGCGGTGAAGTCGCGATGATCGAGCCCGGCACGGTATTCGCCGCCGAGCGCGCCGACTTGCTCGACGCGCTGCGCACGCTGCCGGGCCAGGCGATCGCGGTCAGCAATGAGGTCGGCATGGGCGTGGTGCCGCTGGGCGCGCTGAATCGCTTTTTCGTCGACGAGACCGGGCGCCTCAACCAGGCGATCGCGGCCTTGGCCGGGCGCGTCGTATGGATGGTGGCGGGCTGTCCGGTGCTTGCCAAGGGAGCGATCTAGCATGCTGGCGGGATTGAATCTGGCCGAGGTGTTCTGGCTCGCCTGCGCCGGTCTCGCGCTCGACGCGGCATTCGGCGAGCCACGTTGCGCGCATCCGTTGGTGGCATTCGGCCGATTGGCCGATTGGATCGAATCGCGGTTCAACCGTGCTGCCGGCGGGGCGGTCGAATGCCGTCTGTACGGCGTGTTCGCTCTGCTCGCGGCGGTGGGCGTGCCGGTGTCCGCCGCTGCGACGGCAACGTATGCGCCCGCCTGGGCAGCGGCGCCGGTCAGCGTCGCGGCGCTCTACCTCGCAGTCGGTGCGAAAAGTTTGTGGCAGCACGCCCAGCCGATCGAGGCTGCGCTCGCCGCCGGCGACTTGGACCGCGCCCGCGCGCTCGGTGCGCGCATCGTCACGCGCGACCTGCGCGAGGCTGCGCCGCCGGCGGTGGCGCGTGCGGCAGTCGAGTCGGCGCTGGAAAACGGCAACGACGCGGTATTCGCGGCGCTGTTCTGGTTCGCGCTAGCCGGCGCTCCGGGCGTGATCGCTTATCGCCTGGTGAACACGCTCGATGCGATGTGGGGCAATAAGACGGCGCGTTACCTTCATTTCGGTTGGGCCGCGGCACGGCTGGACGATGTGATGAACTACGTGCCGGCGCGGCTGACTGCGCTCACTTACGCACTGCTCGGCAATACGCGCACGGGCCTCGCCTGCTGGCGCGCGCAGGCGCGCGCCTGGGAAAGCCCCAATGCCGGGCCGGTGATGGCTGCCGGGGCGGGCGCCCTCGGGCTTGAGCTGGGCGGCGCGGCCCGCTATTACGGTCAACTGGAACAACGTCCGCGCCTGGGCATCGGGAACACGCCCGGCGCAGCGGACATCGGTCGCGCCCTGCGGCTCGTGTTCGCTGGAATCGCCGCATGGATTGCCGCACTCGGGCTTGCCGTGCTCGCGCTGTCCGCGTTCTGGAACAACCATGCTTGAGCACGGCGGCGATTTGACGCGCGCTTGCCGGGAATACGGCATTCCCGAGGAGCGCTGGCTCGATCTCTCCACTGGGATCAATCCCATGGGTTACCCGGTGCCGCCGGTGTCTCCAAGAGTCTGGCAGCGTCTGCCCGGCGATGCCCAGCCGCTGCTGCGTGCGGCATGCGCGTACTATCAGGCCGTGGAATTGCTGCCGGTGGCCGGTACCCAAGCGGCGATCCAGGCGCTGCCGCGGCTGCGGCCGCATTCGCGGGTGACGCTGGCTGCATTGACCTACAACGAGTATGCGCATGCGTGGAAGCGCCAAGGCCACGCCGTGCAGGCGGTCCCGCCGCGCGAATTCGATGCGCGAATCGCCGAGACCGATGTGCTCATCGTGTGCAATCCAAACAACCCTGGCGGCGAGTACATTGAGCCCGATCGCTTGCTCGAGTGGCATGCGAGGCTCACCGCGCACGCCGGCTGGCTGATTGTGGACGAGGCGTACATCGATATCATGCCGCATGCAAGCCTGGTTACGTTCGCGTCGCGGCCCGGGCTCATTGTTCTGCGCTCGCTGGGCAAATTTTTTGGGCTTGCCGGCGCCCGGGTGGGCTTCGTTGCTGCCGACCGTACCCTGCTGCGCGCGCTGCGGGACGAACTCGGGCCCTGGAGCGTGGCCGGACCGGCGCAATTCGCCGCCATTGCGGCGCTCCTGGACCGGGATTGGCAGGCGCGGACGCGTGCCGCCTTGATCACATCCGGGCGGCGACTACATGCGCTGCTGGCGTGCGCCGGAATTGCCGCCCAAGGCACGGCGCTGTTTCAGTGGTGGCGGCACGCGCATGCCGCCGAGCTGCACCGCGCGCTCGCGCAACAGGGGATTCTGACGCGCTGGATCCAGGATGGCGATTCCGGCGGTGTCCGGATCGGCCTGCCCCGCGACGAAACGGATTGGTGCCGGCTGGAACAGGCGCTCGTCATATGGAAGGAAGTGCAATGCGCGTGAGTTCGCGTCTGGTGCTTGGCATGGCGCTTTGGCTGGGCGCCGCGGCGGCGATGGCGGGGATCACCCTTACCGACGACAACGGCCGGGTGGTGACGCTGCCACGCCCGGCCCGGCGCATCCTCAGCCTTGCGCCGCACGTCACGGAGTTGCTGTTCGACGCCGGGGCGGGCGGGCACATTGTTGGCGTAGTCGAGTACAGCGATTACCCCGAGGCGGCGAAAAGCATCCCGCGCGTCGGCAACAACCTGCAGCTCGATCTGGAGCGCATCGTTGCTCTCAAGCCCGATCTGATCGTGGTCTGGCTGCACGGCAACGCGCAGCGCCAGCTGGATAAGCTGCTGAAGCTCGGCATTCCGGTGTTCTACAACGAGCCGCAGCGGCTACCCGACATTGCGCGCTCGATCGAGCAATTCGGCCGACTGGCCGGTACCGAAGCGGTTGCGCTGCCGGTGGCGCGCGCATTTTTGGCGCGCGAATCCGAACTGCGCGCGCGCTATGCCGGCCGTCCGCCGGTGAGAGTGTTCTATCAAGTATGGGAAAAACCCCTCATGACCATCAATGGCAATCAAATCATCAACGACGTGATCACGCTATGCGGCGGGCAAAACGTGTTCGCCGATCTGAAGCCGCTGGTGCCGGTGGTCTCGATCGAAGCGGTGCTCGATGCCGATCCGGAGGCGATCGGCACTGCCATCATCGACGCGAACAGGCGGAACGGGCTGGAAAGCTGGAAACAATGGCCGCATCTCACGGCGACGGCCCGCAACAATTTCTTTCTTATTCCGGCCGATCTCATCAGCCGTCCCACGCCGCGCATGCTCGAGGGCGCGCAGCAACTGTGCGAAGACCTCGATAAGGCGCGCGCGAAGCAGCCCAAATGAGCTACCGGCGCATCGCCTGCCTGTCGACGGAAGCGGTCGAGACGCTCTACCTGCTCGGCGCTGAAGATCGCATTGCCGGGATTTCCGGGTTCACCACACGCCCGGCGCGGGCGCGCAGGGAGAAGCCGAAGGTGAGCGGATTTTCGAGCGCAAAAATCGAACGCATCCTGGCGGTCGAGCCGGACTTGATCATCGCCTTTTCCGACCTTCAGGCCGATATCGTGCGCGAGCTGATACGTGCAGGGGTAGAGGTACACGTGTTCAATCAACGCAACCTCGCTGGTATTCTGGGCATGATCCGCACGCTTGCGGCGCTGGTTGACAGGTCGCAGGCTGGCGAGCGGCTCGTCGCCGACTTGCAGCATCGGCTCGAAGCGGCACAGCTGCGCGCGCGCGAGCTTTCGCGGCGTCCGCGGATCTATTTCGAGGAATGGAACGATCCGCTGATCTCGGGCATACGCTGGGTTTCGGAACTCATCGAGGCGGTAGGTGGCACGGACTGCTACGCCGAGGAATCGCAGCGCCCGGCGGCGCGCGATCGCGTCATCAGCGATCCTGCCGACGTTATCCGGCGCGCGCCCGACATCATCGTCGGCTCCTGGTGCGGCAAGAAATTCCGTCCCGAGCAGGTGCGGGCCCGGCCCGGCTGGGACGCGGTACCAGCGGTGCGTGACCATCAGCTCTACGAGATCAAGTCGGCCGATATTCTTTCGCCGGGGCCCGGTGCTATCACCGAAGGACTCGCGCAACTCGAGCGTAATGTGACGCGTTGGGTGCAGGCGGCGAAATAGGCATGGGACAGAAGCGGATCGCCGGAACATTGATGGTGCAGGGCACGACCTCGGACGCCGGCAAGAGCACGCTGGTCGCGGGTCTTTGCCGGGTGCTGCGCCGCCGCGGCGTGCGCGTGGCGCCGTTCAAGCCGCAGAACATGGCATTGAACAGCGCCGTAACCGCGCAGGGTGGCGAGATCGGTCGAGCGCAAGCGCTGCAGGCGCAGGCGGCCGGTGTGCCTGCGCACACGGATATGAACCCGGTGCTGCTGAAGCCGAATTCCGACGTAGGCGCACAAATCATTATCCATGGCAAGGCGCTCGCCGACATGGATGCGCGCGCCTATCACGCGTACAAGTCAAGCGCGATGGCGGCAGTGCTTGAGTCCTACCGCCGTTTGCGGACACAGTACGACTGCGTGCTGGTGGAGGGCGCGGGCAGCCCGGCCGAGATCAATCTGCGCGATCGCGACATCGCCAATATGGGGTTCGCCGAGACGGTCGATTGCCCGGTGATCCTGGTGGCCGACATCGACCGCGGCGGTGTGTTCGCACACCTTGTTGGCACGCTGCAATGCCTGTCTGCTTCCGAGCGCTCGCGCATACAGGGTTTTATCATTAACCGCTTTCGCGGCGACATGGGCTTGCTGCTGCCGGGCCTCAAATGGCTCGAAGAACAGACAGGCAAGCCGGTGTTCGGCGTGCTCCCGTATTTGCACGGGCTGCATCTGGATGCCGAGGACGCGATCCAGTCCGAGCAAAGCGAAAAAATGGACGGACAACAGTTGCGCGTGATCGCGCCAGTGTTCCCGCGCATCAGCAACCATACCGATTTCGACGCGTTACGCGCGCATCCACAAGTCGAGTTCAGTTTCATCGGTCCGGGCATGCGCATTCCTCACGCCGATCTGATCATTCTGCCGGGCAGCAAGAGCGTGCAAGCCGACCTGGATTGGCTGCTGCGCGAGGGGTGGGGAACCGCAATTAAGCGGCATCTGCGCTACGGTGGGAAGCTGATCGGCATTTGCGGAGGCATGCAAATGCTCGGCACGCGGCTGAACGACGTGCATGGCCTGGAGGGCGCGGCCGGCAGTCGGCCGGGACTGGACCTGCTCGATTTCGAAACCACGCTCGATCCGCAAAAGCGCTTGCAGCAGGTAGGCGGGCGGCTCGTCGGCTCCGGCGCGCGCGTTACAGGCTACGAGATCCACATGGGCGTCTCGACCGGGCCGGCGCTCGCGCGTGCGGCGATCGAGCTCGACGATGGCCGTCGTGACGGAGCGCAGTCGGCAGATGGACAGATTTTGGCTACTTACCTGCATGGCCTGTTCGACGCACCCGAAGCCTGCGTCGCGTTGCTCGCGTGGGCCGGCCTGGAACGTCCACTGCCGCTCGACTACAACGCATTACGCGAAGCGAGCATCGATCGCCTGGCCGATGCGATGACGGAGCATTTGAATATCGAGCGGCTGCTCGCAGAGCTGCGCTAGGGTTCTCCACCCTGGGGTTCTCTGCTATTGTGATGCCATGCTGAAAGACGGCGTCGATTTGAAGAACATTCGCCGCGTTCTGGTGACCAAGCTGCGCCACCACGGCGACGTGCTGCTCGCCTCGCCGGTTTTCTCCGTGCTCAAAGCGCATGCGCCGCATCTGGAAATCGACGCCCTGGTCTATGCCGATACTGCGGCCATGCTCGCCGGCAACCCGGCGCTGTCGCAGCTGTTCGGCGTGGACCGCGGTTGGAAGGCGTTGGGTTGGAGCGAGCAGGCGCGCGCCGAATGGGACCTGCTGCGGCAGCTGCGCGAGCGCGAATACGATCTCTTGCTGCATCTGACCGAGCATCCGCGCGGCGCCTGGCTCGCGCGCCTGCTCGCTCCACGCTACCGCGTCGCCGCGGCTTATCCCAAGGCGCATGCCTGGTGGAAGGCCAGTTTCAGCCATCTGTACCCCCTGCCGAGCAATGGGCGGCGCCATGTGGTGGAACTGAATCTGGATGCTTTGCGCCGCATCGGCGTGCAACCCGGGGAGGGAGAGCGCGGCCTGAGTTTCGTGCCCGGCGACGAGGCCGAACGCGAAGTCGGACGCTTGCTCGGCGAGCACGGGCTCGCGCGCGGCGGCTATATCCATGTGCACCCCGCCTCGCGCTGGCAATTCAAGTGCTGGCCGGCGCAGAAAACCGCCGAGCTCATCGACAAGCTGCAGGCGCTGGGAGAGCGCGTGGTGGTCAGTGCCGCCCCGGATGCGGCGGAACTCGAACTGATCCGGCGCATCGCCGCCCTCGCGACGACGCCCTTCGCCGACGTCTCGGGCAAGCTCACGCTGAAGCAGCTGGGCGCGCTCACGCGCAATGCGAAGCTGTTCATCGGCGTCGATTCCGCGCCCATGCATGTCGCCAGCGCGGTGCAGACGCCGGTGGTGGCCTTGTTCGGTCCCAGCGGCGAGTTCAACTGGGGCCCGTGGCAGGTGCCGCACCGCGTGGTCGCGTCCGATCATACCTGCCGCCCCTGCGGCAACGACGGCTGCGGCGGCGGCAAGCTGAGCGAATGCCTCAGCACCCTGCCCGTATCCGCAGTGCTGCAGGCGGTGCAGGCACTGCAGCCGCACTGATGGTTCTGCGCACGCGCCGCAGCCGGCGGCTTGAGCAGGCATGCAGGCAGAGGGCGGCGGCGCGATGAAAATTGCCCTGGTACGCCAGCGCTACAACCCCTACGGCGGCGCCGAGCGCTTCGTCGAGCGCGCGCTGACTGCGCTCGCCGCCGAGGACGTGGAACTGACGCTGCTTGCGCGCGCGTGGTCGGAAGCGCCATCGCCTGAGGCGGCCGGCGCACACAAGGATTGGCGCCTGCTGCGCTGCAACCCTTTCTATATCGGCCGGGTGTGGCGCGATTGGGGCTTTGCCCGCGCCGTCTGCGCTGCCGTCAAAGCGCATCGCTTTGACCTGGTGCAGTCGCACGAGCGCATCAGCTGCTGCGACGTCTACCGCGCCGGGGACGGCGTGCATCGCCAGTGGCTCGCCAACCGCAGGCGCGCGGCCGGGCTGTGGGAACGCATTGCGCTTACGCTCAATCCCTATCACTGGTACACCCTCGCAGCCGAAAAGCGTCTGTTCCACAGCGCCGCCCTGCGCGCCGTGATCTGCAATTCGAACATGGTGAAGGAGGAACTGCGGCGGCATTTCGGCTTGGCCGAGGCCAAGCTGCATGTGATTTACAGCGGCGTGGATCTCGATGCGTTTCATCCGCGCCTGCGCGAAGCCTGGCGCAAACGCAAACGCGAAGAACTCGGCATCGCAGACGCGGCCATGGTGTTCCTGTTCGTCGGTTCGGGCTTCAGGCGCAAAGGCCTGCCGCAACTGCTGCGCGCGCTCTCCGGCGTGCGCGACGCGCATCTGGTGGTGGTGGGTGCGGACAAGGAGCTTGCGCGCCTGCGCCGCGTAGCGGAGCAGGCCAGACTGTCCGCGCGCGTGCATTTCACCGGCGGCCAGGCCGACGTCAAACCCTGGTACGGCATGGCGGACTGTTTTGTTCTGCCCACGCTCTACGACCCCTTCCCCAATGCCGCGCTGGAGGCGATGGCCTGCGGCCTGCCGCTCATCACCAGCCTGCAATGCGGCGCCGCCGAATTCGTGGAGAGCGGAGTGCAGGGCTACGTCTGCCGCGATCCGCTGGACGTGGTCGAACTCGCGCGTTGCCTGAATCTGGCAGCTGCGCCAGGGCAGGCGCAGCGCATGGGCGCCGCCGCGCGCAGCAAAGTCGAAGCCTACGGGCTCGCGCACATGGCGCAACGCCTGACGCAGCTGTATGCGGATTTGCTGCGGGCCAAACTGCGCTAACGCATTGCGCTTTGCGGGCAAGTTCGCGCAGACTGGCGGTTCGGACTTATGACTCTGATATAATTACACATTTTCCCACTATGATGCGGTCCACTTAATGGCGGTCTCCGAAACCGAAAGCCGGGTCCTGTACCTGCGCCTGCTGCGCTACGTAACACCCTATTGGCGCATGTTCGCCCTGTCTATCCTGGCGATGGTGCTGGTGGCGGCGACCGAGCCCTTGTTTCCGGCATTGATGAAGCCGCTGCTGGACGGCAG
>JAJZPQ010000065.1 GCA_021811085.1 Pseudomonadota bacterium
GGCCCGATACTGTGCGGCGACAAGCGCGACCTCGGCGCTGGCCCGCCGGTGACCGCGATGCTGATCCAGAACACCAATCCGGTGGTGGTGTCGCCGGAGGTGCTCAAGGTACAGCGGGGTTTCCGGCGCGGCGACCTGTTCGTGTGCGTGCACGAGCAATTCCTGACCGATACCGCGCGGCTGGCCGACATCGTGCTGCCCGCGACCAGCTTCGTCGAACACGACGACCTGTACCAGTCCGGCGGCCATTCGCACCTGCAGCTCGGCCCGAAGATCATCGAGCCCTATGCCGAAGCGCGCTCCAACCATGAAGTGATCTGCGCCTTGGCGCAGCGCCTGGGCGCCGAGCATCCCGGATTTGCGCTGAGCGCGCGCGAGATCATCGACCGCACGCTCGAGGCTTCGGGCTATCCCGGCTTCGACGAACTGCAGCAGGTCCACTGGATCGACCTGCAGCCGGATTTCGACGCGGCGCATTTCATCCGCGGCTTTCCCCAGACCGACGGACGTTTTCATTTCAAGCCCGACTGGTCCAAGCTCGGCGCCGATTGCGCCGGCATGCCCGCGCTGCCCGACCATTACGCCGTGATCGAGGAAGCCGATGCCGAGCACCCGTTTCGCATGGTGGCGGCGCCGGCGCGCTCTTTCCTCAATACGACGTTCACCGAGACGCCGGGCTCGCGCCGGCGCGAGCAGCGCCCGAGCGCGCTGATCCATCCCGCCGACTGCGCCGGGCTAGGCATCGCCGCAGGCGAGCGCATCCTGATCGGCAACCGCCGCGCCAGCGTGCGCCTGCATGCGAAGGCCTTCGACGGCCTGCAGCCGGGCGTGATCGTGGTCGAGAGCATCTGGCCCAACTCGGATTTCGCAGGCGGCGTCGGCATCAACGCGCTGATCGGCGCCGAAGCCGGCCAACCCAACGGCGGCGCGGTGTTCCACGACACCGCCGTCTGGATCCGCAAGGCCGACGGGCCGCACCCGCCCGCCGCCACCGATTCCGCGCTAGCATAGCGACAACAACCCACCGGAGATCCGCATGAGCGCAGCAGCCGACGTCAACATGGCATTGTTCTGCGATTTCGAGAACGTCGCACTCGGCGTGCGCGAATCGAAGTACGACAAGTTCGACATCAACAAGGTGCTCGAGCGACTGCTGCTCAAAGGCAGCATCGTGGTCAAGAAAGCCTATTGCGACTGGGAGCGCTACCGCGAATTCAAGGCGCCCATGCACGAGGCCGCCTTCGAACTGATCGAAATCCCGCATGTGCGCCAGTCGGGCAAGAACTCGGCCGACATCCGCATGGTGGTCGATGCCCTGGACCTGTGCTACACCAAGGCGCACGTGGACACGTTCGTCATCATCAGCGGCGACTCGGATTTCTCGCCGCTGGTGTCCAAGCTGCGCGAGAACAACAAGACCGTGATCGGCGTGGGCGTGAAGAACTCCACCTCCGATCTGCTGATCGCCAACTGCGACGAATTCATCTATTACGACGACCTCGCGCGCGAGAAGGCGAAAAAGCAGTCGCGCAAGAAGGCCGCGCCCAAAGCTGCCGCCGGCGGCAGCGCCAAGAGCCCGCCGCATGAGGAAAGCGACAAGAAGCAGGAGGCGCTGGACATCGTCATGGAAACCGTGGAGGCGCTTATCGCCGAACGCGGCGAGGAGGAGAAGATCTGGGGCTCGATGGTGAAGCAGGCGCTCAAGCGGCGCAATCCCGGTTTCAACGAGGCCTTTTACGGCTTTCGCTCCTTCGGCAAGCTGCTCGACGAAGCCGAAGCGAGAAAGCTGCTCAAGCTCGAACACGACGAAAAATCCGGCGGCGTCACCATCCGCAGCGTCAACACCGAAGACTAGGTTCTGCCGCTGCCTGCATCACGACTGCAATTGATTTCGATCAATCTGCCGGCGGGCCGCCGCACTAAGCTGGTATAGCTGCCGCCTGCGCAACGGCGGAGAATCCGGGCGGCGCCGGCTCACGGGCAGATCAACGCGAAAGGAGACAAACGTGTTCAAACACATCCTCGTTCCGACCGACGGTTCCAAGCTTTCGATCAAGGCGGCCAGGCAGGCGGTCAAGCTGGCCAAGGCAGTCGGGGCCAGAATCACCGGGTTTTACGCTGCACCCGATTTGGGCTCGACCTACTACGGCGACGGTTATATCCTGCGCGCGCCCTCGGCCAAGGCACAGGCGGAATTCACCCAACAGCAGGCGCGCAAATTCCTGTCGATGATAGAAGTCGAGGCGGAAGTGGAGAAAGTGCCGTGCACGGTGTTCCACGCGCTCAGCGACAGCCCCTACGAAGCCATCATCGACGCCGCGAAAAAGAAGAAATGCGACCTGATCGTGATGGCCTCGCACGGACGGCGTGGGCTATCCGGGCTGGTCCTGGGCAGCGAAACGCAGAAGGTGCTGGTGCACAGCAAGATACCGGTGCTGGTCTGCCGCTAGGCCATCCTGGCCGGCTATTTGCCCTTGAAGCTGGGTTTGCGTTTCTCCATGAAGGCGCGCCGGCCTTCGCGGTAATCGTCGCTGTTGAAGCAGGTTTCGATCATGTGCGCGACCCGGTCCAGATCGCGCGCATCCGGATCGAGGCCCGTCTGGCGTATCGCGAACTTCGCCGCGGCCAAGGTGAGCGGCGCGTTCTCCGCCACCATTTCGCAATAGGCCGCGACTTCGCGATCGAAATCGGCCAGCGGCACGACGCGGTTGACGAAACCCATGGCGAGCGCGTCGGCAGCGTTGAATTTGCGCGCGGAGAAGAATATATCGGCGGTGTTCGCGGCGCCGAGCATCTGCACGAAGCGCCGGATGCCGGTGTAGTTGTAGCCCAGCCCCAAGCGGCCCGCGGGCATGCGGAACTGGGCGTCCTCGGCGATGATGCGCACATCGCAGGCCGCGGCGAGCCCGAGGCCGCCGCCCATGCAAATGCCGCGAATCTTGGCCACCACGGGCTTGCTGCAGAGCACCGGCGCCTCGTAGGCGTCGACGACCGCCTGGTTGTAGATCGCCTGCGCCTCGGCGCTGCCGCGCGCCTTTTCGAACTGCGAAATATCGGCGCCGGAAATGAAAGCCTTTTCGCCGTCGCCGGTAATGACGATCAGCCGCACTTCGGGATCGACGTCGAAATCGGCGATGGCCTTGGGCAGCGCCATCCACATGTCGTGCGAGACCGCGTTGAACTTGGTCGGATTGGAGAAAATCACCCAGCCGACGGCATTTTCCTTGCGCGTGATCAGTTCAGCCATGAGCTTCCTTGTTTAGACGGATTTGTTTTTGCGTAGTGCCGCGATGTCCGCGGCGCTGTAACCGGCCTCGGCCAGCACTTCGTCCGTATGCTGGCCGATCTCGGGCGTGGCGCTCGCCATGGTCGCGGGCGTACGCGACAGTCCGACCGCCTGGTTCACCACGCGTATTTCGCCCAGCAGCGGATGCTTCAGTTTCGCCGCCGCCCCGATATGCTGCACCTGCGCATCGGCGAACACCTGATCCATGCTGTAAATCGGCCCGCAGGGCACGCCTGTCGTGTTGAGCAGCGATATCCATTCCTCGCTTTTCTTCGCGCTCAAGGCAGCGTTGAGTTCGGCATTCAGCGCCTTGCGGTTCTTCGCCCGATTGGCCGCGCCCTTGAATTCCGCGCGCTCGAGCAGTTCCGCACGCCCGACGGCCGGGCACAGGCGCTGCCACATGCCCTCGCCCGAGGCGGCGACATTGATGTAGCCGTCGGCCGTGGTATAGGCCGAAGTCGGCATGCTGGTCGGATGATCGTTGCCGACCTGCGGCGGCACTTCGCCCTCCATCAGATAGCGCGCCGCCTGAAAATCGAGCAAGGCAATGCCCGACATCAACAGCGACGACTGCACCCACTGCCCCTGCCCGGACGCCTCGCGCTCCAGCAGCGCGGTCAGGATACCGAGCGCGGCGTACAGACCGGCGCTCACGTCCGCGATTGCCGCGCCGGTGCGCATCGGGCCTTCGCCCGGCCGGCCGGTGACCGACATCAGCCCGCTCATGCCCTGCGCGATCTGATCGAAGCCGGGCCGTGCAACATAGGGGCCGTCCTGGCCGAAACCGGAAATGCTCGCAAGGATGATGCGCGGATTGATCGCCTTGAGCGACTCATAGTCGAGGTCCAGACGGTATTTGACGTCGGGCCGATAATTCTCGACCACCACATCCGCGTTCTGCACCAGACGCGCGAATATCTCGCGCCCCTCGGGCAGCTTCAGATTCAGCGTGATCGAACGCTTGTTGCGGTGCAGATTCTGGAAATCGGGACCGTTGCGCGGCCCGCCCATGTTTTCGTTCGCATCGACTCCGGGCGGAGATTCGATCTTGATCACGTCGGCGCCGAAATCGGCGAGCTGTTTCACGCAAGTCGGGCCGGCGCGTACGCGCGATAAATCGAGGACACGAAAACGCGAAAGTGCGGTTGAAGCCGGAATATGGGTCATGATGGGGCCGGGTTGGTAGTCAAGGAGGGGCGCTGCGCGCTGCCTGCGCCGCAGCCGGGATTATCGCGTCGCGGCCCAGGCACCGCAAGCATTTCCGCAGTTTTCACAGGAATGAAATCGGCGCGCCTCAGGCGATCCACTCGCTCACCGGCGCCTTCGCGTCCTGCAGCGGCTGGCACAGCACGTCCACCAGCACCGGCTCGTTCGCCTCGAGCGCAAGCCTGAGCGTCTCACCCAGCTTCGCCGGGTCTTCCACGCGGTAGCTTTTGACGCCGAACGCGCTCGCCACGGCCGCATGGTCGGTGCGCGCGAAATCGACCGAAAAATAGCGCTCGCCGAAGCCGGACTTCTGCCCGGCCTTGATCCAGCCGTAGCTCGCATTCGAAATGACCACCATCGCCAGCGGTATTTTCAGCCGGCAAATGGTCTCCAGCTCGCCGACGGTGAAACCGAAGCTGCCGTCGCCCATGACCGAGACGATTTTCGCCTGCGGCCTGCCGAAATGCGCTCCGGCTGCGGCAGCCATGGAATAGCCCAGGGCGCCATGCGCACGGTTGCTGATGAAATGTCGCCCGGTGAGTTGGTTCTGGTAATAGGCGGAGAAATAGGGGCAAGGCGTGCCCGGATCGGCGACCACGACCGCATCGGGCGGCAGCAGGCGGTTGAGCTCGGCCACCACGCGCTCCGGCCGGATCGGGCACTCATTCGATTCCGCGAGCAGGCGAAACGCGGCAAACTTCTCGCGCTTCGCCGCCGCCACCGCCTCCTCGCCCCAGGCGCGCGGCCGCGCTCCGGCAGCGTCCAGTTCATCGCGCAAGGCGGCAAGCGTGAGCTTGGCATCGCCGACCAGGCCCACCGCCACCGGATAATTGGCGCCGATCACCGCGGCGTCGATGTCGAGCTGGATCACCTTGTTCTTGCCCGGCGCCGGATAACGCCAGCGCTCGGTCGTGACCGACCCGGCGCGGCAGCTCACGAACACCACCAGGTCGGCCGCTTGCACCACCGCGCGTGTGGGCAGCGTACCGCCGTTCGAGCCGACCACGCCCAACGCGAGCCGATGGCCGTCGCCGATGCCGCCCTGGCCGCTGATGGTGGTCGCGACCGCGGCGCCGAGACGTTCGGCGCAGGCGATCAGTTCCTGCTCTGCGCCCGAGATCACCGCGCCTCCGCCGACGATGAACAGCGGCCGCTCTGCCGCGATGAGCAGTTCGGCTGCTTCGACTATCGCCGCGCGATCGGCGCAGCTGCGGCGCGCCGGAACCTGATTCAGGCTCGCATCGCCCCAGAGTTCGGCTTCATCGACCATCTGCTTCTGTACGTCATAAGGCAGGCCGATATGCACCGCGCCCGGCCTGCCGCTGGTCATCTGCTTGAACGCATGGCGCAGCACGCGCGGAATATCGGCGCCCGCGTCGAGCACCGTATTCCATTTCGTCAGCGGTCTGAACAGGGCCCGCTGATCGAGTTCGGTGAGCGCGTAGCGGCCGCGCGCCGACACCGAAATGTCCGAGGTGAAGCACAGCAGCGGGACCGAGGACTCGTTGGCTTCGACTACGCCGGGCAGGATGTAGGTCGCGCCGCCGCCGCTCGGCCCTTCGCATACGCCGACACGGCCGGACACGCGCGCATAGCCGTCGGCCATGTAGGCCGCGGAGCGCTCGTCGCGCGTGAGCACGTGCTGCATGCCGTGGTCGAGTCGGTACAGTGCATCGTAAAAAGGCAGCGAGGTATCGCCGCACAAACCGAAGATATGCTTGACGCCGTGCAGCTGCAGCATGCGTACGAAGGCCTCGCCGCCGGTGATTTCAGCCATGTTCAATACCTTGGGGTTGGCGCAAGCGAGGCCTGATCGGCCTTGCACATGTCCTGCGGGCAGGGGAAGCCGTAATAACGCCGATTGAGATACTGCGTGACGCTGTCGATCTCGTCCGCGCTCCAGATTCCCCCGACCTGCTCGCTCCAGCGCAGTACCTCCGCGCGCACGCCCGCGAACGATTTCGCCTTGCGCGCATGGCGCTGATGCACGCTGCTTTCATGGCAGGCGCCGCAGCGCGTCTCGTATAGGACCTTGCCGCGCTCCGCGTCGGCCGCCCGCGCCCCCGTCAGTGCGGCGCAGCCCAGCGCGAGCGCAACGAGCGCTGTTGCGAACACGCCGCTGCGTGGAATCATCGTTTGCGCGCCGATAGCCGGCGTTGCATTCGCAGCCGCCACGGCTAGCGCAGCCCGAGCACGGCGCGGATACCCGTGAGCAGGACATCGCGATCGAACGGCTTGGTGATGTAGCCGTCCGCTCCGCCGGCGAGCCCGCGCATCACGTCTTCGCGCTGCGCCTGCCCGGTGAGCATGATGACCGGAATCGGCTTCAGCTGCGGATGCGCCCGCATGCGCGCGAGAACGTCGAAACCGCTGGTATCGGGCAGCCCGATGTCGAGCAATACCATGTCGGGCAAAGGCTGACCGCGCAGCGCCGCCAGGATTTCATTGCTGTTGCCTGCGAGCCGCGGCAGGAATTTTTCCATGGTCAACAGGAATTTGAGCGCGCGCTGCAGTTCCGGGTCGTCCTCCACTACCAGCACCGAATAGCCAGCTGCGCTCGCGGGTTCGATTTTCCGCGCCGCGTTGCGCGCGATGCTCACGTAATAGCCGTTGAGCTTCAGCGCCGCCGTGCCGCTTTCGGATTCGCCGCGCGCCCGCTCCACCTCCTCCGCCGAGGGTTCGGCCACAGGCTGGCCGGCGAAGAAATAGCTGAAGTCGATATTGAGTTCCTGTTCCAGGGTGGCCAGTTTGATGTATCCGTCCTGCGCCAGAATTTGCGCCGTGCGCCGGATTTCCTCGGGCGAAAGCGCCTTGGTTCTTTGCGTTATGTCGGCGATGCTCGATTGGCCGTCGAGCAACACCAGCAATTCCAGCGCCGCGTGCGAGAGCTCGGTCGACCCGCGCTTCAGTTCCGCCTCGCCTTTGTCACTGACGGCATAGATATCCAGGTCACGGATTTCGATGCGTTCCTGCATGCTCATCTGTCCACCTCCTTCTGGAGTGCTGCCAAGCGCGCCTGCGGCGCGAGCCGCAGACCGCTCATTCTGCATCATTTACCGCAGCACCTGCCAAGCTCTTTTGATCTGCGTCAAACGCGGGGCAATCGCGCATGCGAAACTTGAATGCGACTTGCATCGCGGCAGCGGGTCCACATGCTTGCGGGATTCCTTTGAACATCGGCAAGACATTCGCTTTGCGCTTTGCGCTGGCGGCGGCGCTCGTGGGCGCGGCCGGGCTGCTCCTGTGGCAGGCGCAAGCGCGGCGCGGCATCCCGGACGGTTTGATTCAGGCCAATGGCAGAATCGAAGGCGACAGCATCATTATCGCGAGCAAGACCGCCGGACGCATCGTCGAACTGGGCGTGCGCGAAGGCGACAGCGTGCAGCCGAAACAGCTGCTGGTGCGCATCGATGACGGCATTGCGCGTGCGCGCCTGGCTCAGGCGCAAGCCGACATCCAGGCGGCCCAGGCGCGCGCCGATGCCGCGCGCGCCGCGCTCGCTCTGCTGCGGCGCTCGGTCCCGCACGCGATCGCATCAAGCGAGGCCGGCGTGGCTTCAGGCGAGACCGATCTGGCGCGCGCCGAAGCCGCGGGCGCGCAGGACGCGCGCGATCTTGGCCGCGCCAAAAAGCTCGCAGCGGACAGGTTCGTCGGGCCGCAATTCGTCGAGCGCGCCGAACTCGCTTTGAAAAACCACCAGGAAGAGCGCAATGCGGCGCTGGCCGGCCTGGAACGCGCACGCCAGGCGCTCAACGACGCGCGCCTGGGCCCGCAGCGCGTACGCGTAAGCGAGGCCGAATTCGCCGCGGCGCGGGGCGCCCTGGCTGTGGCCGAAGCCAAGCGCGACGAAGCGCAAAGCGCGCTCGATGATCTCACACTCGCCAGCCCTGCCGCCGGCGTCGTCACCAGCCGTTTCGCCAATAGCGGCGAAGTGATCACGGCGGGTGCGCCGATTTTCGAGCTGGTCGATCTGGACCGTCTGTACCTGAAGCTGTTCGTGCCCGAGCGCGAGATCGGCAAAGTGCGGCGCGGGCTGGCCGCGCAGATTTACAGCGATGCGTTCCCGGACCAGCCGTTCGCCGCGACCGTGCGCTACATCGGTTCGCGCGCCGAATTCACGCCGAAAGAGGTGCAGACCCCGGATGAGCGCGTGAAACTGATGTACGAGGTGCGGCTTTACCTCGACCAGAACCCCGGGCACAAGCTCACTCCTGGACTGCCCGCAGACGCGATGATCCGCTGGAAGGAGGATGCAGCGTGGGCCAAGCCGCGCTGGTAGCCGCGGCCGAGGCACCGCTGCTGCGCGTAGCTGGGTTCGTGAAGCGCTATGGCCGGCGCAGCGCGGTCAAAGAAGTCAGCCTCGAGGTACGGCGCGGAGAAATTTACGGCCTGATCGGGCCTGACGGCGCGGGTAAATCGAGCCTGATGAAAGCCGTTGCCGGCGTGCTCAGCTTCGACGCGGGCAGACTCGAGGTGTTCGGCATCCAGCTCGATTCGGAAGCGGCGGCCGAACGGGTAAAAGGCCGCCTCGGCTTCATGCCCCAGGGCCTGGGGCTGAACCTCTATCCCGAACTATCGATCGAGGAAAACATCGATTTTTTCGCCAGGCTGCGCCTGGTGCCGGCCGCGGAACTGGCGCAGCGCAAGGAGCGACTGCTCGCAATCACCCGGCTCGCGCGCTTTCGCTCGCGCGCGATGAAGCATCTGTCCGGGGGCATGAAGCAAAAGCTGGCCCTGGTGTGCACGCTGATACACGAGCCCGAACTC
The DNA here is from genome assembly GCA_021811085.1 of Pseudomonadota bacterium. GTDB lineage: Bacteria > Pseudomonadota > Gammaproteobacteria > Burkholderiales > SG8-39 > 2-12-FULL-64-23. Next base: position 9,260 of record JAJZPQ010000065.1, read on the forward strand.
ATCGTCCTCGACGAGCCCACCACCGGCGTCGATCCGGTATCGCGCCGCGATTTCTGGCTGATCCTGTCGGAGATCCTGCACGAACGCGGCGCCACCGCACTGGTCTCCACCGCCTACATGGACGAAGCCAGCCGCTTTCACCGCCTGGCGCTGATGCTCGACGGCCGCATCCTTGCCGCAGGCCGGCCGCAAGACCTGCGCCGGCGCGTACCCGGCGTCGCGGTGCAGCTGCGCGCCGAGCACCAGGCCGAGGCGCTCGCGCGCCTGCGCAGCGTATTTGCGCAAGTACAGGCGCTCGGCGCATGGATCCATGTGTTCGCGCAGGACCGCGACGCGACTGCGGCCGAGCGCGAAATCCGCGCGGCGCTGGCCGATATTGCGCTGCATGAAATGTTCAGCACCGAGCCCGAGCTCGAGGACGTGTTCATCGCCTCGCTACGCCAGCAGGACCCGCATGCGGGAGCGATGTCCGCCGCAGTGCAGGCTCCGCTGGCCGCTATGGCTGCAGCCGCTGACGGCAACGCGATCGCAGCGCGCGGGCTCACGCGCGATTTCGGCGAATTTCGCGCAGTCGACCGCGTCAGCTTCAACGTAAGCCGGGGCGAAATCTTCGGCCTGCTCGGCGCCAACGGCGCCGGCAAGACCACTTGCATCAAAATGCTGACCGGCATCCTCCCCCCGAGTGCGGGCGAAGGCAGCGTCGGCGGCATCGACATGCGCCACGCGGGTCGCGCAATCAAGCAGCGCATCGGTTATGTGTCGCAGGCGTTCTCGCTCTACACCGATCTCACCGTGGTGGAAAACGTGCGCCTGTTTGCCGGCATCTACGGCCTCACCCGGCGCGAGGCCGGGGAGCGGCTCGCCTGGACCCTGGACAACGGCGGCCTCGCCGGCTACGAGAACGAAACCGCAGGCAGCCTGCCGATGGGCCTGCGCCAGCGCCTCGCACTGGGCTGCGCCCTGGTGCACCGTCCGCAGGTGCTGTTTCTGGACGAACCCACGTCGGGCGTCGACCCGGTCGGGCGGCGCCAGTTCTGGGAAATCCTGTTTCGCCTGTCGCGCATCGACGGCGTCGCGATTCTGGTCACCACCCACTACATGAGCGAAGCCGAGCACTGCGACCGCCTGGCGCTGATGTACGCCGGCGGCATCGTCGCCGATGCCGCGCCGGCCGAGCTCAAGCGGCGCGTGACCGAAGAAGCCGGAAGCCTGCTCGAAATCAGCGCCAGCCCGGTGCTGCAGGCGCTCGCGCTGCTGCGCAGCGCCGGCTATCCCGATGCTGCGCTATTCGGCGAGCACATCCACCTGCTCGCACGCGATCCGGATACTGCCGGCACGCAATTGCGCCAGATGCTGGCGGGCGCCGGCATTGCCGTTGCGCACATCGGCCGCAGACCCCTGTCGATGGAGGACGTGTTCGTGCATTACGTGACGCTGCTCGAACGCGGCGGGACGCTGCAATGAACCTCGCGCGCGTACTGGCTCTGGCGCAGCGCGAATGGCGCGAAATCCTGCGCGACCGCATTTATTTCCTGCTCGCGTTCCTGCTGCCGGTGATGCTGATGCTGGTGTTCGGTTACGGCATGAGCCAGGACATCGAAAACATCGCCTTTGCCGTGGTCGACGAAGACCACACGCCGCTGTCGCGCGATTATGCGCACCATTTCATCGAGTCGCGCTACTTCAGCTTCAAAGGCTATCTGCCGGATGCCGATGCCGCCGACCGGCTGCTCGCGCAGCGCAAGCTGCGCCTGGTGATCGTGATCGGGCCGCGCTTCGCCGAACAGCTGCGCGCGGGCCGCGCGGCCCAGGTGCAAACGCTGATCGACGGCACGTTCGCCACGTCCACCCGCACCATCCAGGCCTATGTCGAAGCGATCAACCTGGCCGCAAACACGAGCGTGCGCAGCGGCTATCTCGCGCGGCGCCTGGGCCTGCCGCCGGAGCGTGTCGCCGACCTGCTGCATCCGGTCGTACTCGAGGTGCGCTATCTCTACAACCAGGAGGTGCGCAGCATCTGGTCGGTCGCGCCGGGGCTGATCATGCTGATCCTGATGCTGGTTCCGCCGCTGCTGATGGCCTTGTCGGTGGTGCGCGAGAAAGAAACCGGCGCCATTTACAACGTGTACTCCTCCACCATCACGCGCGCCGAATTCCTGGTCGGGAAGCTGCTGCCCAGCGTGACCATTTCCTGCATCAATGCGGTCATCCTGTGGCTGCTGGCGACGCTGTATTTCGGCACGCCGTTCAAGGGCAGTCTCGCGTTTTTCGGCGTGGCGACGCTGCTCTATATCCTGTGCACCACCGCGCTCGGACTGCTGATTTCCCTGCTGGTGCGCACGCAGCAGGCGGCGATGATCATTTCCCTGGTGATGTCGATCATCGTCTCGATCCAGTTTTCCGGGCTGATCACGCCGGTCAGCGCGCTCAGCGGCGGCAATTACGCGATAGCGCATGCGTTTCCGGCGATGTATTACAACGAGGTGGTCAAAGGCGCCTTCCTCAAGGCGATCGGCTTCGAGGCGCTGTGGCCGCAGCTGCTGGTGTTCGCGTTGTACGCGCTCGCCGTATTCATGCTGTGTTACCTGCTGTTCCGCAAGCGCACGCGCACATGAAACGCCCGGCCACGGACTTCCCGAGCCTCGCGCGCATCTGGCTGCAGCAGATCGCGGTGCTGTCGCTAAAGGAGATCAGGCAGCTGCTGCGCGACCGCGCCCTGTTCATCTATACCGTCTACATTTTCACGGCGAACATCATCATCGCCGCGGGCGGCGCCAGCAACGAACTGCGCGATTCGCCGGTGCGCGTGCACGATGCGGACCGCAGCGTCGCCTCGCGCGACCTGATCTACAGCTTCCAGCCGCCGCGCTTTCGCCTTGCGGGCGAAGTGGATTCGGCGGCCGAAGCGCTGCGCCTGCTCGACCGCGGCGAGGCGCGCATGATCCTCGACATTCCGCCCGATTTCGCCGAATCGCTGCGGCGGCAGCGGCCCGCCCACGTGCAGGCATTGATCGATACCAGCCAGGCCAACACCGGCTACCTGGCCTCGAGCTATGCCGCGCGCATCGTCGCCCGTTTCTCGGAGGCGCAGGTGCAGCGCAATATCATTCGCGCCGGCGGCGACCCGCGCAACCTGCCCACCATCCGCAACGAGGTGCGCGTGTGGTACAACCCGGACCTCAACGACAAGTGGTTCAACACCATTTCCGAACTGCTGACCATGGTCACCGTGGCCTGCATCCTGCTTCCGGCGGCCGCGATGATCCGCGAGAAGGAGCGCGGCACGCTGGAGCAGCTGCTGGTGTCGCCGCTGACGCCGCTGCAGATCATGCTGTCGAAGCTGCTGTCGATGATGCTGGTCATGCTGTGCGGCACCACGGTGGCGATATTCGGCATCATGCAACCGCTGTACCACGTGCCTTTCGTCGGCAGCGTGCCGCTGTTCTTCCTGCTGGCTGCGCTGTACGCGTTTACCAATGCCGGACTGGGGCTGGTCGCAGCGACGTTTGCGCGCAATTCGGCCCAGGTCGGCCTGGTGGTGCTGCTGATGGTGATGCCTATCGTCATGCTCTCCGGCACCTGGACGCCGATGGAGAGCATGCCGGCCTGGCTGCGCAGCTTGATGTACTTGTCGCCGCTGCGCCACTTCATCGAGGTCGCCTACGGCATCCTGCTGCGCGGCGCGGGTATCGGCCTGCTATGGGAGTCGGTGGCCGCGATGGCCGCGATCGGCATCGCCTTGTTTGCGCTGGGCCTGGCGCGCTTTCGCCGCCAATTTGCCTAGCCGCGCCGCCCCGTACCGGCGCCGGCGCCGGCGCCGGCGGCCGCCTCCGGGCTCAATCCGTGACTCGAGCGCGCATCAGCTTGATCGCGCCGCGCTTGGTCTTGCTGTCGAGGCGCTTTTTCTGCGAACTGCGCGTCGGGCGGGTCGCTTTGCGCTTTTTGCGCAGCACCGCCACGCTGAGGATGAGTTCCTGCAGGCGCTGCAGCGCCTCTTCCTTGTTCATTTCCTGGCTGCGGTGCTGCTGCGCCTTGATCACGACCACGCCGTCCTTGGTGATGCGCTGATCGTGCAGCCTGAGCAGGCGCTCCTTGTATGCGACCGGCAGCGACGATGCGCCGATGTCGAAGCGCAAATGGATCGCGCTGGACACCTTGTTGACGTTCTGCCCGCCTGCGCCCTGGGCGCGGATGGCGCTGAGCTCGATTTCTGCGTCCGGAATCGCGACGCTGTGGGAGATATGCAGCATGGGCGTCCGCTCGCACTTATCCGGCCGCTTGCTGCCGGCCGAGTGCGCGCTTTTCCAAGGGGGACAAACGCTTGATCCGGTATTCGGCCTTGGAGGCGGCCGAGCGATCGGCATATTCGATCGCCGCGAGCAGGCGCCGCGGCGGATGCGAGCGGGTATAGCGCGCGCCCTTGCCGCTCACGTGCGCGGCGTAGCGCGCCGCCACATCCACCGCGATGCCCGTGTAAATGCTGCCGTCCTTGCACTCGATCAGGTAGACGAACCAGGCCACGCGCGCTTATAAGTTATTCACGATACGAGGGGATATCTCCCCTCGTGTTCCCCTAAATCGGACCGTAACACAACGGCCTTGTCACGGAACCTAAACGCATCCGAGCGCTCATTTCAGGCCGTTTTTGTAACTCCCCTCCTGCAGCTTCGCCTGCGCCGCGGCCAGGCGCGCGATCGGCACGCGCGGACCGGAGCACGACACATAGTTGATCGCGATGCTGTGGCAGAAATGGATCGAAGCCGGGTCGCCGCCGTGTTCGCCGCAGATGCCCACCTTGAGCTCAGGCCGCGTCTTGCGTCCGCTCTCGACCGCCATTTTCATGAGTTGCCCCACGCCCTTGATATCGAGCACCTCGAACGGGTTGTCCTGCAGAATGCCGGTCTCTAGATAGTCGGGCAGAAACTTGTTTTCCGCATCTTCGCGGCTGAACGAGAACGTGGCCTGGGTCAGGTCGTTGGTGCCGAAGGAGAAAAACTCGGCGTCCTGCGCCATGCGACCCGCGCGCAGGCAGCCGCGCACCACTTCCAGCATGGAGCCGAACTTGAATTTCACGCTGATGCCGTGCGTCAGTTCCACTTCCTTGTGCACGCGCTGCACCTTGCCGTGGATGCGCATGAGTTCCTCCACGGTTGCGACCTGCGGCACCATGATTTCGGGATAGATTTCGAGGCCTTCCCGCGCGCACAGCGCGGCCGCTTCGAGAATCGCCCTGATTTGCATGGTGTAGATTTCGGGATAGGAGATGCCCAGGCGCACGCCGCGATGCCCCAGCATCGGATTGACCTCGGCCAAGGCGCGCACTTTCTTCAGGGTCGCTTCCTTCTTGCCGATGACGTCCTCTTCCAGATGCGATTCCTTGAACGCTTGCAGGCCGCCCATGAGCTTGGTCAGGCCGTCCGCATACTGCTGGTACAGCTTCGGGTTGAGCAGCTTCAGCGTGTCCGGCAGTTCCTCCAGGCCCTTGATCGTGTCGCGCAGATGGTGCAGCTGCGAAATCTCCAGCTCGAGCTGCGCCGCGGTGGGCAGGAATTCGTGCATCGGCGGATCGAGCAGGCGTATGGTCACCGGCAGCCCCTTCATAGCGCGGAAGATGCCGGTGAAATCGGAACGCTGAATCGGCAGCAGCCGGTCCAGCGCCGCCTGCCGCTCTTCCACCGTTTCGGACAGGATCATTTCCTGCATGATCGGCAGCCGGTCGGTGCTGTTGAACATGCGCTCGGTGCGCACCAGGCCGATGCCCATGGCGCCGAATTCCCGCGCACGTATCGCATCCTCGGGCGTGTCGGCGTTGGCCATGACCTTCAGCATCGCCATCTCGTCGGCCCAGGCGAGCAGCGTGGCCATTTCCTCGGAAAACTCCGCTTCCACCGTCGGCACCTCGCCGGCGTAGACGTGGCCGGTGCCGCCGTCGATGGTGATCACGTCGCCCTCATGCAGCGTGGTTTCGCCGATGACGGCGCTGCGCGCCTTGTCGTCGATGACGATCTGCTCGCAGCCGGAAACGCAGGGTTTGCCCATGCCGCGCGCAACCACCGCCGCATGCGAAGTCTTGCCGCCGCGGCTGGTGAGGATGCCCTGCGCCTTGAAAAAACCGTGGATGTCATCCGGCTTGGTTTCCTCGCGCACCAGGATGATTTTCTCGCCTGCATTGCCGCGCGCCTCGGCCGTGTTCGCATCGAACACGATCTTGCCCGAGGCTGCGCCCGGTGACGCAGGCAGGCCCTGCGCCAGGGACTTGCCGTGAAAATTCGGCGACAGCTGCGGCACCAGCAACTGCTCCAGCATCGGCGGCTCGATGCGCAGCAGCGCGCGCTCCTTGGAAATCAGCCCTTCGCGGAACATCTCGACCGAGCTGCGCACCATGCCGCGCGCATTCATCTTGCCGTTGCGCGTCTGCAGGCAGTACAGCGTGCCGCGCTCGATCGTAAATTCGAAATCCTGGACTTCCTTGTAATGCGACTCCAGCCGGTTGTGCAATTCCACCAGCTGGCGGTAGATCTCCGGCATTTCCTGTTCCATCTCGGCGATCGGCTTGGGTGTGCGGATGCCCGCCACCACGTCCTCGCCTTGCGCATTGGTCAGATATTCGCCGTAGATCACGTTCTCGCCGGTGCCGGGATTGCGCGTGAAGCCCACCCCGGTGCCGGAATCAGCGCCCATGTTGCCGAACACCATGGTGCAGACGTTGACTGCGGTGCCGTTGGCCTTGTCCTTGGTGATCTTGAACTGCTTGCGGTAGTCGACTGCGCGCTTGCCCATCCAGGAGCGGAACACCGCGCCGATCGAGATTTCGAGCTGCTCGTAGGGATCCTGCGGAAACGGCTTGCCGGTGTGGCGCTCGACGATTTCGAGAAACCCGCCCGCGAGTTCCTTCAGGTTGTCTGCGGACAGATCCAGGTCCAGGTTCGCGCCGTGCTTGCGCTTGAGCGCGGTCATCCTCGCGTCGAAATGCTCATCGTCGATGCCCAGCGCGATCTTGCCGAACAGCTGGATGAAACGGCGGTACGCGTCGTAGGCGAAGCGCGGGTTCGAGGTCTGCTTGATCAGTCCCTGCAGCGAGGTCTCGTTGAGGCCGAGATTGAGTATGGTATCCATCATCCCCGGCATCGACATCGCCGAACCGGAGCGCACCGAAATCAGCAGCGGATTCTTGGCGTTGCCGAAACCCTTGCCGGTTTTCTTTTCCAGCGCCGCCATATGCGACTTGAGCTCGTCCATGAGCCCCGCGGGCAGTTTGTTCGACTCGAGGTAGGCCAGGCAAGCTTCCGTGGTCACGGTAAAGCCAGGCGGCACGTTCAAACCGATCTGCGTCATCTCGCATAGTCCGGCGCCTTTGCCTCCCAACAGGATTTTGTTCTTGCCGTCGCCCTCTTCGAATGCGTAGATATACTTTTTGGTGGTCATGATGACGCCTCTAGAAATTTGCGAAACCCGGATTATCCCTGAATTGTGCAAGCAACCGACGCAGGCCCGCTTGCGTACGAAAGCGTCTAATTTTCGCACAGGATGCGTCCGTCGCGAAAGCTGCCAGCCGCATCCGCCCCGGCGCGCCCGTCCCCGCTTAACGCCGATTGCGCGACCCGCCGCGGCAGGAGCGCGCCCCGGGCCTGCCAAATCCGACCCTTTGTTTGCGCAGCCTAATGGGACATCAGCACCGGCACGGTCATCGATTCCAGGATGGTGCGGGTCGCTCCGCCGAGCACCCATTCCTTCAACCGCGAATGCCCATAGCAGCCCATGATAATGAGGTCGGCGTCCAGGTCGGCCGCGCGCGACAGCAGTTCGTTGCCCACGTCGATCTCGGCGCCCTGATCCGTCTTCACTTCCACCCGCACGCCATGCCGCGCAAGGTAGAGACCGATATCGGCGCCGGGCACATTACCATGCTCGCCTTGCCGCGGGTTGACCGCCATCACATGCACGGTGTCCGCGCGCTGCAGCAGCGGGATCGCGTCGGTAAGCGCCCTGGTCGCTTCGAGGCTGGCGTTCCAAGCCACCAGTATCTTCTTGCCTATGCTGGGAAAGTTCCCGGCGCTGGGCAGGACCAGCACCGGCCGGCCGGCGGCGAGCACCAGGCGCTCCGGAAAATCGGCGCCCGGGTTCGTTTCCTCCGTCGGATCGGTCTGGCCGATCACCACCAGATCGGCGTAGCGCGCGTGCAGGGTCATCGCATCCACCGGATCGTCGATGGCTGCGCGCCACTCGATGTTGCGCATGCCGGCTTTCTCGGCCTGTTTGGCGAATTCAGCCTCGACGCGCACCATTTCGCTTGCGATCGCATGCCTTTGCGCTTCGAGGATCGCCGGCCCCATCTCCGCTAGGACGTAACCCGGGGGCTCAAATGGCGCGATCGCATGCAGCGCAATCAGATGGGCATCGTGCTGCTGCGCCAAGCGGAAGGCGACTTCGACGCGCAGCGCACAGCGTTTATCGGTGCCGATATGAACCAGGATCGTCTTATAGCTCATGGGATTTCCTTTCATTGGCGTAACCGGCGCCCGGCGACAGCTTCGCGCTTGCAGCGCCACAATAGCAGGATAGTGCCGAGTCGAAATACGGGTGTTGATGAAAGTCAAGGCGCCATCCGCCGCGGCAACGCCTTGCAAACTCGGCGCTGCAAAGAAAAACGGACACTCGAACATAGAAATCCGAGTGCCCGCAAGATCCCTTTTGCCCAGAAGGATGGGAGGAAATCAGCAAAAGGGTGATGCAATGTAATGCCAAGCCCGTGGCCGCAATTTGATTAAGGTCAAATGGGGCGTGGATAATCGGAAGATCCAGCGCAGACCGGACCGTTTGACCTGGGGCAAAAGGACATTTAACCGCCGGTGCGCCTGAATATCCGGATGCGAGGATCCGGCCTGCCAGGACTGCGGATGCGCTGCGGCGCCCACCTGAGGCATAATCCCTTTATCCTTCCTGCTCAGAAAGGTAATCTATGAACGCACGCCTTGTTGCCGCGGCAATGGCCGCGGCCCTGCCCCTGCCACTGCTGGCGCAAACACAGCAGATCCGGCCGCCGATTGCGCTGTACTGGTTGAGCATAGAAACCGCCGGCGGCATGGGGATGGATATTCCCGCGGGCATGGGCGGTTTCATGCCGCCTGGGATGCAGGGCGGCAAGAGAATGAGGCTGGAACTGGGCTCATCGCAGCAGGCGAGCGGCGAAGCGCGCGCCGAGCACGCCATACCGCCCGGGCTTGCACTGGGACAGAAACTGCCCTTGCTCAGTCCCCGCCTCGAACGCAAGCCGGTACGCGAGCACGAGGAGGAGCCGGAGTTCCAGCAGCCTAAAGGCAGGATGCTGATCTACTGGGGCTGCGGCGAGAGCGTACGCGCGGGCCAGCCGGTGACCATCGATTTTGCCAAGCTCAGTTCGCAGGAAGCCGCACGCGCGTTCCGCAGCCACGCCATTTCGCGGGCGCGCGGACCGTCTCCGGGACGCAACCGCAGTTACGGCATCTGGCCCAACCAGGAGGACTCGCGCCCGGTCCCGGCAGCCGCATCGCTGCGCGGTGATCACCTCGTCGCCGGCAACTATTCGCCCGAAATCCGGTTCTCGGTGGACGAGCGCTACGACTTCATGGATGCGGTCGCTTTCGAGCCGGTGCGTAAGACTGCGGGCGGCGCATTCGCGGTGAAATGGAAGGCGGTGCCCACGGCGACCGGCTATTTCGCCACCGCGATGGGCCAGGGCGAGGACAGGAACGACATGGTGACCTGGTCTTCCAGCGAAGTGCAGGAAATGGGCCAGATGCTCATGGATTACATTGCACCGGCGGAAGTCGAACGCCTGATCCGCGAAAAAGTGGTGCTGCCGCCGCAGACCACCGAGTGCAGCGTCCCGGCGGGCATATTCAAGAACGAAGGCGCCGTGTTCAATTTCATCGCCTACGGCAACGAACTCAACCTGGTGCATCCGCCGCGGCCGAAGGACCCGAAGCAGACCTGGGAACAGGAATGGGCGGTGAAACTGCGCCTCAAATCGACGGCGATGACCATGCTCGCCGAGCGCGAAAGCGGCGCGCGCCGCAGCAGGCCGTCGGCGCAGCAGCGCGGAGCAGATCCAGGCGCCGCGCCGGCGCCGCAGGCGGATACGCCCCCGGCTCAGGCCGATAAGCCGCAAGCCCCCAACCCGGCGGACGCGGTGCAGGAAGGGGTCAAGGCGCTGCGCGGAATCCTGCGCTTTTAGTCCGAGCGCGCCGGCGGCAGCGTGACCGCCAGGCTGGACCGGACCTCGATGAAATAGGGTTCGCCTGCGGCGAGGCCGGCGGCGACCGCTGCTGCCACATCCTCCTCACGCACGACGCGCTGCGCCTTCATGCCGAAGGCGCGCGCGATCTGTACGAAATCCGGATTGAACAGATTGGTACCCACGACACGCCCCGGGTAATGCAGTTCCTGCTGGATCCGGATCGAGGCATAGCTGCCGTTGTTCGACAGAATGAACAAGATCGGCAATTTGCGCTCGACTGCCGCGATCATCTCGTTGCCGGTCATCATGAATCCGCCGTCGCCCACCATGCAGATCACCTGCCGCCCGGGAAAGCGCAGTTGTGCGGCAATCGCCGCGGGCGTGCCGTAACCCATGGTGCCGGACAGCGGCGACATCAGCCGCTGCGGCGGCACGAAGCCGAAGTGCCTGTATACCGGCGCCGCGAACGTTCCTGCGTCCAGGCAGACGATGGCATCGACGCTCGCCTGCGCGCGCACGGTCTTCACCACGCGCGCGAAGTCGATGCCGTCCGCGGCCGCGCGCTGCGGCCAGGCCGCATGCGCATTCCAGATTTCCTTGAGGCGCCTGGTCCAGACAGCGCGCGCCTGGCTGATATCCGGTTTCGCCTGCGGCGTAAGCGCGCGCGCAAGCTCGACCGGATCACACACCAAACCGAAATCGGGCGCGAAATGCAGTCCGACCATATGATCGTCGGCATAGGCATGCACGAACGTCTGCGCCGGACGGGGAAGGTCGGGAAAACTGTATCCCTGGCTGGTGATGTCGCCAAAACGCGTGCCCAGCGCCAGGACGAGGTCGCTCTGGCGGAACGCCTCGATCTGCACCTTGGGATTCGCCAGTCCAAGTTCGCCGACATAGAGCGGATGCAGATTCGAGAACAGATCATGGCGCCGGAACGACAGCGCGACCGGGATGTTCCACGCCTCGGCCAGGGCCGCGAGCGCCTCGCGCCCGCCGCTCGCCTCGAACGCGCCGCCGGCGACGATCAGCGGGCGCTCGGCCGCCGCTATCCGGCGCAGCAGTCTGTCCAGCGTCGCCGCGTCGGGTTTGCTGCGCGCGTGTTCCTGCGCGATCCAGCGCGGCTGCGCCACTGCTTGCTGCTGCAAGTCCTCCGGTATCACCAGCACCACCGGCCCGGGCGTACCCGAAGTGGCCATGCGGATCGCCTTGAACGCGGCCTCCGCCAGCTGGCCCGGATCGGTCGCCTCGAACACCCATTTCGCGATCGTGCCGTACATGCGCTGATAGTCGATCTCCTGGAATGCTTCGCGCCGCAGGTCGGCGCGCGGCACCTGCCCCACGATCAGGATCATCGGAATCGCGTCCTGCTGCGCCGTATGCACGGCGATCGCAGCATTGGTCGCGCCCGGGCCCCGGCTCACCAGCGCGACGCCGGGCCTGCGGCTGAGCCTGGCGTCGGTCACCGCCATGAATCCGGCGCCCGACTCGTGGCGGCAGGTGACGGCATCGATGCCGGGAAAATCGCACAACGCATCGAGGATCCCCAGGTAGCTTTCGCCCGGAACCAAAAATACGCGGTCGATGCCATGATCGTGGAATACGGACAACAGAG